>NZ_JALPRX010000168.1 GCF_023223525.1 Roseomonas acroporae
CTACTACGCGCTGCGCAACCACCTGCTCGACTTCCTGGTGGAGCGCCCCGCCGGCCGCCCCGCCGACCCGCGCCACCCGCCGGTCCGGCGCATCGGCGACGCGCCCGCCACCGCCAGGGCGGCCGGCATCGCTGCCGGCACGTCCGCTGGCACGTCCGCCGGCGCCGGGCCGCTGGCCGCCTGCGCCTGAGACCCGCCCGAACACCGCATCCCGACCAGGAGACACCACGATGAGCGACCGCGCCGAACTGACCGAGAAGATCGTCCGCCTCAAGATCGAGCGCGACCTGAGCTGGTCCGGTCTCGCCGCCATGGCCGGCGACCTGTCCAAGGAGTACGTGACCGCCGGCCTGCTCGGCCAGATGCCGCTGCCCAGGGCCGCCGCCGAGGCGATCGGCGCCTATCTCGAACTCACCGACTACGAGATCAAGCTGATGCAGCAGCCGCCCTATCGCGGCTCGCTGCCCACCGCCGTGCCGACCGACCCGCTGATCTACCGCTTCTACGAGCTGATCTCGGTCTACGGCACCACCTTCAAGGCCCTGATCCACGAGGAGTTCGGCGACGGCATCATGAGCGCCATCGACTTCCGCATGGACCTCAAGCGCGAGGCCAACAACGCAGGCGACCGCGTCAACATCACCATGTCCGGCAAGTTCCTACCCTACAAGCAGTACTGAGCCGATCCGCACCAGCCCTGACCGGTGCGGGC
>NZ_JALPRX010000169.1 GCF_023223525.1 Roseomonas acroporae
AGCGCGAGGCCAACAACGCAGGCGACCGCGTCAACATCACCATGTCCGGCAAGTTCCTACCCTACAAGCAGTACTGAGCCGATCCGCACCAGCCCTGACCGGTGCGGGCCGGTATCGGGCGCGGGGTTGGTGGGGCGGCCGCGCGCCGAACCGACGAAGCATGCGGGTCCGCACAAGCCGCCCCGCCCGGACGCCACCGACAGGACGCACCGGCGGCGGGCGTGCCGCCTCCACGTCACGCCCGGCTTCCGGCCGGCCGGGCGGCCGCCCGGCGGCGCGCCCTCCGCCCGGGCAGCGCCGGGCATCCCGTCCCGGCACCGGCGCCCTCCCGGCGGGGAACCCGCCGCGGCCGGCGCATCGGCCCCTGCCGCGATGCAGCCGGAAGGCTTATCCTGCCCCCGATTCGAATCCTGCCTGGGCGACGGTCCCGGATGGGGGGCGAAGCCCATGCCGGTTCTGGCCGAGGGCCGCGCCGGCAGCGCCGCGGCGGCCCCGCAGGGCCGGGCAGCCCGCCCGGTACGGGATGAGGCCTGTTCGAGACAGCGGGACCGACCGGTCCCTTCGGGAGAGTGACAGCATGAACCTCGACGCCATCCCCGTCGGCAAGAACCCGCCCGAGGACCTCAACGTGATCGTCGAGGTGCCGATCGGCGGCGAGCCGATCAAGTACGAGATGGACAAGGAGGCCGGCACGCTGGTCGTCGACCGCTTCCTCTACACGCCGATGCGCTATCCGGGGAATTACGGCTTCGTCCCCCACACCCTGAGCGACGACGGCGATCCGATCGACGTGCTGATCGCCAACACCCGGCCGATCGTTCCGGGCGCGGTGATAAGCGTCCGGCCGGTCGGCGTGCTGCGGATGGAGGATGACGGCGGGATCGACGAGAAAATCATCGCCGTGCCCTCGACGAAGCTGACCCGGCGCTACGAGAAGGTGGCCAACTACACCGACCTGCCGCAGATCACCCTCGACCAGATCCTGCACTTCTTCGAGCACTACAAGGACCTGGAGCCCGGCAAGTGGGTGAAGGTGTCCGGCTGGGGCGACGCGGACGAGGCGAAGCGGCTGATCCGCGAGGCGGTCGAGCGCGCCAAGGCGACGAAGTAGCCTTCCCGCGCCGCGCCCCGGCGGGCGGCGCGTCGTCCCGGCCCGCCTGGAAGTCGGGCCCGGCCTGCCTGGGACCGGCGCGCCCGACCCCGAATTCCGGGTGCGGCGTGCCGGACCCGACGTGGACGGCCCGTGGCCGAGCCGAACCGGGCCCCCGCGGGCCCGGCAACACGAGAACATGATCCGGGAAGGGGGGACGCAGGCCATGGACGGCATTCCGGCGGAATTTTCCGCGGCGGCGGCAGCCGAGACCTGGCTCGGCGATGCCGAGGCGGCCCTGGCATCCGGCGACGCCGTGCGGATCGCGGACCTCTTCGCCCGCGACGAGAACCGGGAGGCCCACTGGCGCGACATCCTCGCCTTCGCCTGGGAGCTGCGCACCACCAGCGGCGCCGGGGCCATCGCGTCGCGCCTGCTGCCGGATCTCGCGCGCCTGTCGCCGCGCGGCTTCCGCCTCGCCCCCGGGCGCACCCCGCCGCGCCGCGTCACCCGCGCCGGCACCGCCGCGACCGAGGCGATCTTCGCCTTCGAGACCGATATCGGCCCCTGCGACGGCGTCGTCCGGCTGGTCCACGAGGCAGGGCGGCCGCGCGCCTGGACGCTGCTGACCGCGCTCGCCGAGATCCGCGGGCACGAGGACCCGGCCAATGGCGGCCGCTGGCAGAACGTCGACTGGAAGCGCAATTTCGGCGGCGAGAACTGGCTCGACCGGCGCGAGAGGGCGCGCGCCTACGCCGACCGCGACCCGGCCGTGCTGGTGGTGGGCGCGGCCCAGGCCGGGCTTTCCGTCGCGGCGCGGCTGACGATGCTCGGCGTGGACACGCTGGTCGTGGACCGCGAGCCGCGCATCGGCGACAGCTGGCGCCGCCGCTACCACGCGCTGACCCTGCACAACGAGACCCGCGTCAACCACCTGCCCTACATGCCCTTCCCCCGGTCCTGGCCGGTGTTCATCCCGAAGGACATGCTGGCCAACTGGCTCGAGCTCTACGCCGAGGCGATGGAGCTGAACGTCTGGACCGGCACCGAGCTGGCCGGCGGCGACCGGGACGAGGCCGCGCGCTGCTGGGAGGTGCGGCTGCGGCGCGCCGACGGCAGCGAGCGGCGCATGCGCCCGCGCCACATCGTCTTCGCCAACGGCGTCAGCACCACGCCGGTCGTGCCGGACCTGCCGGGCCTCGGCGACTTCCATGGCGAGGTGCGGCATTCCGGCCGATACGGCAGCGGCCTCGACTGGGCGGGCAGGCGCGTCCTGATACTGGGCACCGGCACCTCGGGGCACGACGTGGCGCAGGACCTCGTCGTCTCCGGCGCGGCCTCGGTGACGCTGATCCAGCGCAGCCCGACCCTCGTGGTCAGCCTGAAGGAGGCGCAGGCCCCCTACGCCCTGTACGACGAGGAGATCCCCTTCGAGGACAAGGACCTGCTCGCCGTCTCCCTGCCCTATCCGGTGTACCGCCGCTCGCACCAGCTGATGGCGGCGCGCAACCGCGAGGCGGACCGGGCGCTGCTGGAGGGGCTGGAGCGGCGCGGCTTCCGCCTCTCTGCCGGGGATGACGGCACCGGCTGGCAGTTCCTCTACCTGAACCGCGGCGGCGGCTACTACTTCGACGCCGGCTGCTCGGAGATGATCGCCGATGGCCGCGTCGGGCTGATCCAGTACGCCGACATCGAGCGCTTCGGGCCCGAGGGCGCGATCATGAAGGATGGCAGCGTGCAGCCGGCCGACCTGATCGTCCTCGCCACCGGCTACGAGGGGCAGGCGGCGGCGGCGCGACGCCTCCTGGGCGAGGCGGTGGGCGAGCGCATCGGCCGCGTCTGGGGCTTCGACCGGGAGGGCGAGCTGCACGGCATGTGGCGCCCGACCGGCCAGCCCGGGCTCTGGTTCCACGCCGGCGGGCTGGCGCAGTGCCGCATCTTCTCGAAGGTGCTCGCCCTGCAGATCAAGGCGCGGGAGCTGGGCCTCGCGGCCTGAGGAGCCGCGCCCCTGCCGGGCCGCCATCGCGGGCGGCAGCGGGGGCGGTACCGTCCCGCGCCGGACGGCGCTCGGGCGGATCGCGGCCCTGCCGGTCATCTCACCCGGCAGGCGTCTCCGCCGGCGAGGCGCGGGATGCCGCCGGGCATGGCGCGACCCGGTAGAGGATGGTGCCCGCCGTGCGCAGGACCGGCGTGACGCGGTCCGTGCCGGCGGCATGCCCGGCGGGCAGCAGCAGGTACGCCGCCGCGCCGCCACCGGCCTCGGCGGCCAGTTCGCAGAGGCGGGCGGGGTCGCCCGTGCCGTCGAGGCTTTCGAGGTAGGCGAGGCGCCGGGCTTGCCGTGCCTCCCAGTCCACGTAGGGGTTGGAGAAGACCGCCGGCGCCGCGACCAGGCGCCGTCCGGCCGCCATCACCACCGCGGTGCCGGGATCGACGGTGGCGGAGCCCGGATCCGCCGGATCGGCCAGGCCGGTGACGAACAGGTCGACCGGCGCGGTGTTGGCAAGGATCCACCGGTAGGCCTCGAGGTCGAACAGCGCCTCCGGCGTGGTCAGCGCAAGCCGGCGCTTCTGCAGGTCCCAGGGTTGCATCAGGAAGCCGGCCATGCCGGCGGCGGCGGCCAGCATGCCCGCCGCCATGAGCGGTCGTCGCCATGCCGGCGCGGCATCCCGCGACCAGCGGCCGACCAGCACGATGGCATGACCGGCCAGGCACGCGAAGGCCGCCATCAGGTATGCCTCGAAATGGTGGAGACGAGGACGAACACGCCGCAGGCACCGCCGGTCCGGCCCGCGTAGCCGCACGCGTAGTGGCGCAGCAGGAAGGCGGCGCAGACCAGGATCCAGCTTCCCAGGATGGCGACCGCGACGCGCGACAGGGGCCCGTAGCGGCGCAGCCACCAGACCACGGCGATGGCGGCGATGCCGGGCAGGTTGGCGGCGATCAGCCATTTGCGGATCGGCACGGCCATCAGCGTGTGGAGCCACTCGCCGGGCACCGTGTTGACGATGTGCAGCCGGTAGGAGACGAGCAGCGGGCCGAGGAACAGCAGGCTCCAGGCCAGCGCCGCCAGGGCGGCGACGGAAAGCCAGAGCAGGGTCCGGAACGCGATGCCGCGCGTGGCGAAGGCGACCGTGGTGACGATGCAGGCCAGCAGCACCGCCGGCACGGTATGGGCCAGGAAGGCGAGGCCGATCCAGCTGCCGAGCAGCAGCGCGTCCCGCAACCGGGCCGAGCCGGCACGGCCCTGGATCAGCCGGACGCCGAAGAAGAACATCGGCCAGGCGAGCATCGGCGTGAGTGTCAGCGCCGTGTAGCTCACGGCGGCATCGCCCGGCAGCGCGGCGCCGTTGTACAGGACCAGCACGGCGGTCGCGGCGGCGGCGCTCCAGGGGCCGAGCAGCCGCTGGTTCATCAGGAAGAAGCTGAGCGGGGTCAGCAGCCCGAGCCAGGGCCCGACGGCGATCCACAAGGGCATGAACGCGGCGTCGGAAACGCCTGCCAGCCCTGCCGAAAGGGCGGCCAGCGCGTGCAGCAGCGGCGGGTACCAGCGGAACTCGCCCCCGTAGGCCGGGTCGCCGAACAGGTTGCCGTCCCGCATGCCCTGGATGAAGCCGAGGTCGCGGGTGATGTCGTCGTCGGGCGGCACGGTCATGCCATGCACGAACCACAGGCCGCGCACGAGGCAGAGGGCGAGCAGCGCCGCGAGCGCCAGGTAGGGCATCAATTCGTTTCTATTTCGGATCGAAACCCGCGTCGGGATCACCGCGGCACCTACCGGCACGGGCGCGGCATTCGGCTGCGTCGCCGCGCGGGGGAATGGCGGCGGGAGGCGGCAGCAAGGGTGTCCGGCATCGCGGCTCCTGCGGGTCGGGTTCGGACCGACATCATCGCCCGAAGGTTGCTTAGGATCGGGAAAATTCAGCCGTCCGTCCGGGCCCGCGCCCCGGCCTGCCAGTCTTCCCGCACGGGGCGGGGCGGGGCGGGCGCCGGGAGGCCGGCATGCCGGGTCCCGGAAACCCCGGGCGGCACCGGCAGGACGACCGGGCGGCGGATGGCCGCGTCCACGCCCCCGCGGTCGCGACCTCGCCTCGCGGGCGACGGCCGCAAGGCGGCAGCCGGCACCTTCAACACGCGGCCATGGCCGCGTAGGCTGCGGTCCGCCGCCCGGGCAACCGAACGCCGTCCTGCCCATTTCGTCCTCTGGGACCGAGACACATGCCCGGGCCCTGCGACCGCGACCGCGTATCGGCCGATCCTGCAAGGAGCCCGAGGATGACCCGCGATCACGCGCTGGATGGCCTGCGCGGCCTGGCCGCCCTGTCGGTGGTTCTCAGCCATGTCGCGGCGCTCACCTGGGTGCCGTTCATCGACGGGAGGCCGGCGCCCGACATCTTCCGGTACGGGATGTGGTACCTGGGCGCGCCGGCGGTCGACCTGTTCTTCGTCCTGTCGGGATACGTCGTCGCGCGTTCGCTGCTGCGGCGCCGGACCGGGTACGTGCCCTTCGTCCTGAGCCGCGCGATCCGGCTCCTGCCCGTCGCCTGGCTCGGCGTCCTCGCCGGGCTCGTCCTGCGTCAGCACATCGGCGTCCCGCCGCCCGGCATGTCGCGCGCGATCGAGCGGCTCAGCCAGCCGCTCACCTTCGGCGACATGGTCGGGTTCATCACGATGACGGCGCCCATCCCCGCGGCGGACCTCCTGAACCCGTCGCTCTGGACCATGTTCGTGGAGATGCACGCGGGCTTCGCCATGCCGCTCATCGCGCTCTGCGCGCAACGGGCGCCGGTCGCCTTCGGCATCGCCGGCTTCGCCGGCTGCATCATCCTGGCGTTCGTCGTCACCGGCTCCCCCTACGCGCTCTATATCGGGGCGTTCTGCCTCGGCGCGGCCTACGCCGCGGGCCGGGCGGAGGTGCCGCGCATCCCGGTCCCGGTGGCCCTGCTGGGCGCCAGCCTGGTGCTCCTGCTGGTACGCCACTGGGTCGGGAGCGACGCCGATACCTGGCGCCCGGTGTCCACGCTCGGCGCGCTCGGCGTGATCATCGCCGTGGAGCAGGGCGCCGGCCGCCGGCTCCTGACCTCTCCGCCGGTGCATTGGCTGGGAGCCATCAGCTATCCGCTCTACACGCTCCACTACCCGGTCCTCGTCGCCGGCGCCCTGCTGGCCGGGCACCGCATGGGGATCACGGCCAGCGGCATCGCCGCGATCCCCGTGGCGCTCCTGCTCGCCACCATCGCCTGGATTCTCGCCGACCGTCCCTCGATCGCGCTTTCCCGCGCGGTGAGGGGCCGGGCCTCGGCGCCGCCCTCGATGGCGGCATGACGGTCACGGCCCGATGCTCGCGCCGCCGGCGCGCCGCGTCGGCCGGGCGAGCGGGTGGAGGATGCCCGGGCGCAGGCGCTCCCGGATCGCGCATGGACGCCTTCCCGGCCATCCGCCGGGGCTGCGGGAAGGCCGGGCGTTGGTTGCCTCTCCCGATCCGGCGGCCGCGCGGCATGCCCGACCGGGGCGCTACAGCGCGATCCTCGCCTCGCGGACCAGCGCGCCGATCCGCTCGATCTCGGCGGCGATGAACGCCTTGAATTCCGCCGGGGTCTCGGTTCCGCCCCTGGCGCCGAGCGCGGTGAAGCGCCTGACCACCGCCTCCTCGGCCAGCACCGCCCGCAATTCCGCGTTGAGGCGCTCGACGATCGCGGCTGGCGTCGCGGCGGGCGCGAACACGCCCTGCCATTCCTGACTCAGGAAGCCCGGCACCGTCGCCGAGATCGCGGGGACGTCGGGCAGCGCGACGATCGGCTGCTCGCCGCCATGCGCGATCACCCGCATGCCGTCCTGGCCGTTGAGCGGGATGGCGCTCGTCGCCGTCGCCATGGTCATCGCGATCCGGCCCGCCCGCAGGTCGTTCTGCGAGGCAGGCGCGTCGCGGTAGGGCACGTGGTTGATGCGCACGCCCGCCATCCGGTTGAGCAATTCCAGCCCGAGATGCTGCGCCGAGCCGACGCCGGTGCTGGAGCAGTCCAGCTCGCCGGGATTCGCCCGCGCGAATTCGAGCAGCTCCGGCAGCGTGCGCGCCCGCACCGACGGCCCGAGCAGGATGACGTTCGGGATCGTCGCGACGCGCGCCACGGGCCGGAAGTCCTGCCGGATGTCGTAGGGCAGCTGCGGCATCAGGATGGCGTTGATGACGAAGCCGCTGCCGTCGTCGAGCAGGGTGTAGCCGTCGGGCTGGGACCGCGCCACCGCGCCGGCCCCGATGGTGCCGCCGGCGCCCGGGCGGTTCTCCACCACGATCGGCTGGCCCAGGCGCTGGCCGAGCAGCGGCATCACGATGCGCGCCAGCGTGTCCACCGCGCCGCCCGCGCCGTAGCTGACGACGACGCGCACCGGCCGGTCCGGGTAGCCGCCCTGCGCGCGGGCGGCCCGGGACAGCCCGGCGCCGAGGCCCGCGCCCGCCAGCAGCAGGGCACGACGGCCGAAGGGTCCTGGCGGGCTGGTCTCCATGATGCTTCCTCTTCCTGTTCGTTCCTGGACGCGCGGCGCCGGGCCGCGCGGCGGCCGGAGGCGGCGATGCCAGACGGGCATCCCCCGCCCGACCAGCGGCGGTTCAGGCGAAGCCGTACAGCGTGGCGGGGTTGTCCCGCAGCACGCGCCGGCGGGCCGCGTCGTCCGGCAGCCAGTCGAGCAGCAGGTCGAGCAGGCCGGCATCGTCGGGCTTGTGCCGCTCGGTGACGTGCGGCCAGTCGCTGCCCCACACGGCGCGCTCGGGCGCCAGCGCCGCGAGGGCGCGCGCCAGCCCGGCCATGTCGGGATAGCCCGGCCCGCCCGCGACGGAATCGAGATAGGCGCCGGAGAGCTTCACCCAGACATCCCCGCGCCGCAGCAGCCGCGACAGCACCGCGAAGGCCGGGTGGCCGGTGCCGGCCGGCGGCGGGATGCGGCCCAGATGGTCGAACACGATCGGGCAGCGCAGCCGCTCCAGCAGCGCGGCATGGGTGACGAGCTGCTCGGCCGACATGTTGATCTGCGCGTGCCAGCCCAGGGCCCGGATGCGGTCCGCGAGCGGCTCGATCATGTCCACCGTGGTCACGGTGTCCGACGCCTTCCAGACGCTGAAGCGCAGGCCGCGTATGCCGCCGGCGTCGAGCCGGCGAAGCTCGGCTTCCGTCACGTCCGGGCGCACCACGGCGATGCCGCGCGCGTCCGCGCCGTGGGGCGCGCCGAGGGCGGCTATCGCGGCGAGCGTGCCGGCATTGTCGGTGCCGTAGGCCTTGGGCTGCACGACGACGGCGCGCCGCGTGCCGAGCCGCGCCTGGAGCCGCTGGTAGTCGGCCGGCGTCATGTCGCGCCAGGGCGACGCGTCCACCCCCGGCGGCAGGAAGGCCGGATCGACGATGTGGATGTGGCTGTCGCAGGCCCCTTCGGGCACGGCGAGGCGGGGCGGATTCACGCCCGATGAATTCGGCGCCGGCACGGCCGGTGCAGGCGAATTCGGCACCGGCGCTGCCGGTGCGGGCGAATTCGGCACCGGCGCTGCCGGCATGCCGCTCTCCACGCCGCTCATGCCCCGGCCGCCCCGGCCGGGGCCGGCTGCGTCGCCCCGGGCGGCGTCGTCCCGCCGCCCGCGGCCTCCCGGATCACGCCCGCCTCGCTGAGCCCGGCATATTCCGGCTCGCCCAGCAGCGGCAGCAGGATCTCGCGGCTGTGCTCGCCGAGGCGCGGCGCCGGCCGGACCAGCACGCCGGGCGTGCCGGAGAGGCGCGCGACCATGCCGTGCATCGGCAGCCAGCCCATCTCCGCGTCGGGCACCTCGATCATCGCCTCCCGCGCCGCCACGTAGCCATCCCCGTCGAGGTCGGCGGCGTCGAGGATCGGGCCGATGGTCACGCCGGCCGCGTCGAAGTGCCGCAGGTTCTCCGCCAGGCTGCGCTCGCCCACGAAGCCGGCGACGATGCCGTCCAGCTCCTCCCAGTGGCGCAGCCGGTCGGCATTGGTGCGGAAGCGCGGATCATCGATCAGCTCCGGCCGACCGATCGAGGCGAGCAGCTTCACCGTCATGCCCTGGGTGGAGGAGGAGAGGCAGACCCAGCGCCCGTCCTTCGTGCGGTAGGCGTTGCGCGGCGAGGTGTTGGTGGAGCGGCTGCCGGTGCGCGGCTTCACCGCGCCGGTGAGGCGGTAATTCGCCACCTGCGGGTCCATCACCATCAGCATCGGGTCGATCAGCGACAGGTCGATCACCTGCCCCCTTCCCTGCGGGGCACGGGCGGCCAGCAGCGCGATCATGGCGGTGGCGGCGCCGTACAGGCCGGCATAGCCGTCGCCCATGAACATGGGCGGCAGCACCGGCTCGCGGTCGGCGAAGCCGTTCACCGCGGCGAAGCCGGAATAGCCCTCGACCAGCGTGCCGAAGCCCGGCTTGTGCCGGTACGGCCCGTCCTGCCCCCAGCCGCTGATGCGCACGATCACGAGCTTCGGGTTGAGGGCGAGCAGCGTCTCGGGCGCGAGGCCCATCGCCTCCAGCACGCCGGGGCGGAAGCTCTCGACCAGGATGGCGGCGGTCGTGGCCAGCCGGCGCAGCAGCGCCTGCGCCTCCGGGTGGCGCAGGTCGAGGCAGAGGCTCTTCTTGTTGCGGCAGAAGATCTTCCAGGAGGTCTCGACCCCCTTCACCTTCCAGGCGCGCAGCGTGTCGCCCTCGGGCGGCTCGACCTTGATCACCTCGGCGCCGTGGTCCGACAGCACCTTGGTCAGCGTGTTGCCGGCCACGAGACGCGACAGGTCGAGGACGCGCAGGCCGTCGAGCGCGCCGCGGGCGGCGGGGTCGAACTGGTGGCGGTGCAGCGGGGGGCTGGTGCGGTCCATGGGCTATTCCGGACGGATGTTGGCGGCGGCGGCGACGGCGCGCCACCGGGCGATGTCCTGCCTGAGATAGGCGTCGGCCTCGGCCGGGGCGTCGAAGCGGAGATGCGCGCCCTCCCCCGCCAGGTAGCCGGCGAGGCGGCCGCCCGAGAGGGCCTCGTTGGCGGCGCCGTTCAGCCGGTCGCGGATCGCGGGCGGCGTGCCGCGGCGGGCGAGCAGGCCCCACCAGATGCCCGCCGCGTAGTCCGCGAAGCCGCTTTCGCGCGGCGTCGGGGCCGCCGGCGCACCCGCCGGGCGCGGCTCGCCGGTCCAGCCGAGCACCTTGACGCGGCCGGAATCGATCACGCCGCGGGCGGAGGGCAGCGTCGTGACGAGGAGCTGGATCGTGCCCGTGGCGAGGTCGGTGGTCGCCTGCGCCATGCCGCGATAGGGGACGTGCTGCATCGCGAGGCCGCCGGCGCGCTGCGACAGCAGCTCCGTCGCGAGGTGGTTGATGCTGCCCGGGCCGGCGGAGCCGTAGTCCACCTGCCCCGGATGGGCGCGCACGTAAGCGACCAGCGCCGCCAGCGTGTCCGGCGGGAAGCCGGGCGCCCCGAGGACGACGAGCGGCGCGTCGGCGAGCACCGCCACCGCCTCGAAGTCGCCGATCGGGTCGAAGGGCGTGCGCTGCGTCGCGGCGCTGGTGGCGAAGGTCGAGGAGGTGAGCAGCAGGGTCAGGCCGTCGGCCGGGGCGCGGGCCACCTCGGCCGCGCCCAGCATGCCGATGGCGCCGGGCCGGTTCTCCACCACGAAGGGCTGGCCGAAGCGCGACTGGAAATGCTCGGCCAGCGGCCGCGCCACGGCGTCGTTGCTGCCGCCGGGCGGGAAGGGCACGATCAGGCGCACCGGCCGGGACGGCCAGGGCGCCTCGGCCCGCGCGCGGCCGGGCAGCGCCAGGGTGGCCGCGCCGAAGCTGGCCGCCCCGAGGCCGCCTGCCCCGAGGCCGCCCGCCAGGACGCGTCCCAGGCGGCGGCGCGTGACGATGGGCATGTTCCCGTCTCCGCCGTCAGGCCGCGTCGGGCAGGCCGAGCCGGCGCGCCAGCGCCAGCAGCGCCTCGGCGCCCGCGATGAAGGGGGCGTCCACCATGCTGCCGTCCAGCAGGAAGGCGCCGGTGCCGGCCGCCAGCCGCTCCCGCCCGGCCTCGACGATGCGGCGCGCCCGGGCGATCTCCGCCGGGGTCGGCTGGAACACGGCGTTGGCGGCGGCGATCTGGCTCGGGTGGATGCAGCTCTTGCCGGCGAAGCCCAGGCGGCGCGCCGACTCGGCCTCGGCGCGGAAGGCGTCGGGCCGGTCCACCGCCGCAAAGGCGCCGTCATAGGCCGGCACGCCCGCCTCCGCCGCGGCCAGGCGCAGCGTCAGCCGCAGGGTGGCGAGCGCCGCCGCGTCGTCGCGGTCGATGCCGCAGGGCTCCAGCAGGTCGGCGTAGCCGATCTGCAGGCCGCGCACGCGCGGATGCGCCGCGGCGATGGCGTGGGCGAGGCGCAGCGAGCGCGGCGTCTCGATGTTGCAGAGGAGGCCGATCGGCTCGGCGACGCCGTTGCCGCGCTCGGCGCGTTCCAGCGCCTCGGCCGCCGCGACGACCTCCGCCGGGTCGCGCAGCATGGGCAGGTTGATCAGATGGGTGCCCGGCAGCGCCACGGCCGCGAGGTCGGGCAGGAAATGCGGCGTCCCGAGACCGTTGACGCGGACGACGACGACCTTGCCGCCCTGCGTGCCGCCCGGGGGAGCATGGCGCAGGAAATCGGCCAGCGCCGCCCGCGCGGCGTCCTTGCGGCCGGGCGCGACCGCGTCCTCCAGGTCGAAGGAGACCGCGTCCGCCGCCGAGGCGCAGGCCTTGGCGAACAGCTCCGGCCGGGAGGCCGGGACGAACAGCTTGCTGCGCATGATCGGCGGCAACAGGGTTTCCTCCGGTTCTTCTGGCGGCGCGGGCGCGGACGCCTCCGGCGCCCTGACCGGCGGCGGGGCGCCGCGGCCGCCACGCCCGGCAGCATAGCCCTTGGGAAAGGAAGGAAAACCTGACAGATTGCGCGATGATCCAATAGGTTCTGCTAAAGATGGAAACGCGCTTCCTGGAGACCTTCCTGACCGTGGTCGAGAGCGGCTCGATCTCGGAGGGGGCGCGGCGGTCGAACCTGACGCCCGCCGGCGTCACGCAGCGCCTGCGCGCCCTGGAGGCCGAGATCGGCGTGCCGCTCCTCGTCCGGGCCGGGCGGGGCGTCACCGCGACGCGGGCGGGCAGCCGGGTCGCGGAACGCGCGCGGCCGCTGCTGCGCGCCTGCCGCGACCTGACGGCCGGCCTGGACGACGACGTCCTCGCGGGCGAGCTGCGGCTCGGCGCGGTCACCACCGCCGCGATCGGGCTGCTGCCGGACCTCATGGTCGCGCTGCGCGCGGGCCATCCGGGGATCGAGATCCGGCTGCACCCGGGACGTTCCAACGAGCTTTACGCCAAGGTGCTCGATGCCGAGCTTGACGCGGCGATGATCGTGCAGCCGGGCTTCGGCGTGCCCAAGACCTGCGGCTGGCTGGGCATCCGGGCGGAGCCGCTGATCGTGCTGGTGCCGGACCGTCTGCGCGGCGCGGACCCGTTCGCGGTGCTCGCGGCCGAGCCGTTCATCCGCTACGACGAGCGGAGCTGGGGCGGGAAGCTCGCCGGCGACTACCTGCGCGCGCGGCGCATCCGGCCGCGCGAGATCTTCGAGCTGGAGACGCTGGACGCCATCGCGGTGCTGGTGAACAAGGGGCTCGGCGTCTCGCTCGTTCCGGACTGGGCGCCGCCCTGGCCGAGCGGCCTGTCCCTCGCGAGGCTGCCGGTGCCCGGCGCGCCGCTCCGTCACGTCGGGCTGCTGTGGCAACGCGCATCCGTGCGCATCGGCATCATCAACGCCGTGGTCGAACAGTTCGCCGCCCCGGCCTGACCGTGGCCGCCGGGCGGCCCAGCCACGCGGAACGGCCGGGGGTTGCCGCCGTGCTCCATGCCCCGCCCAGCGAATCGGCACCATGTTCACGACGGGCACGGCATCGGGCTGGAGGCACCGCGGGGACTCGACTTCATCACCGCCTTCCAAGAGCCGCGCCTTCCGGCCGAAGCACGTGCTCTTCGTGCGCGAATTGCCGCGGAGGCGCTCGATGAAGGTGCTGCGCCGCGTGGTGCGTGCGACGCTGGCGGGCCAGCCCGCCGGCGACCTGTCCAGCCTCGTCA
>NZ_JALPRX010000017.1 GCF_023223525.1 Roseomonas acroporae
CATCCCAACCGCTCCTGCCCGGCGGCATCGCTCCGAAATCGTTTCGATCGTTCAGGGCCCGTTCGCCACGGGCGGGAGCGCCGTGGGCATCCCCGAGCGGGGCCGCCGGCCGGGCATCGGCCCCGCCGGCGGCCCCGGGCCGGATCAGTCGCGCACGTCGGCGGCGACGCGCAGACGCTTGATGCGGTCCGGATCGCGGACCTGGCCGTTGCCGCCCTGGCCGCGCTTGATCTTGTCCACCACGTCCATGCCGGAGACGACCCGGCCCCAGATGGTGTACTGGCCGTCCAGGCTCGGCGCCGGGGCGAACATGATGAAGAACTGGCTGTTCGCGCTGTTCGGGTTCTGGGTGCGCGCCGCCCCCACCACGCCGCGGATGAAGCGGTACTTGGTGGTGAACTCGGCGGGCAGGTCGGGCAGCGGGCTGCCGCCGGTGCCGGTGCCGGTCGGGTCGCCGCCCTGGGCCATGAAGCCCTCGATCACCCGGTGGAACGGCGTGTTGTCGTAGAAGCCCTGGCGCGCCAGGGTCTTGACCCGCTCCACGTGCTTGGGCGCCACGTCGGGCAGGAGCTGGATGGTCACGCGGCCATCCTTCAGATCCATCAGGAGGGTGTTCTCCGGATCCGTCGTGGTCTGGGCGGAGGCTGGCGTCTCGTCGCTCATGGCGATTCCCGTGGCGGCTAGGGTTGCGAGGAAGCTGCGTCGATCCAAGGCCGTGTGGTCCTTCGCTGCGATCCCCCCGCAGGGGTCGCGAGGGGCGGCCCGGGGGGACGGGTGTCGGCGGCACGGCAGGGCGTGCGCGCCCGCGGCTTTCGCCCGAGGCGGTCAGGCGAGGCCGGCTCCAGAGCAGGCCCCGGCCGGCCTGGAACCGGCCGGCCGGGTGAAGATGCCCGTGGAACCTCGGGCAGACGCTCTAGAGCATTTCCGGACGGGGTGGAATCGCCCCCCGGTCGATGCGACGGGATGGCGGACGGCCGGCCTCAGCCGCCGCCGCGCACCCGCGCCAGGGTCCGCTCCAGCGTCAGGGCCGGCACGAAGGTCGAGACGTCGCCGCCGAGCCGCGCGATCTCCTTGACGAAGCGCGAGGAGATGAACTGGTTCGTCTCGCTGGCCATCAGGAAGATGGTCTCGATCTCCGGGTCCAGGCGGCGGTTCATGCCGGCCATCTGCACCTCGTAGTCGTAGTCGGAGACGGCGCGCAGGCCGCGCACGATCATCTGCGCGCCGCGCTCGCGGGCGAAGTCGACCAGCAGCCCCTCGAAGGGCGCGACCTCGATCACCGTGCCGCAGCGGCGCGCGATCGCCTCGGTCTCGGCCCGCACCAGCTCGGCGCGCTCCTCCAGCGGGAAGAGCGGCCCCTTGCCGATGTTGATGGCGACGCCGACCACCAGCCGGTCGAGCAGCCGCGCGGCGCGGCCGATCACGTCGAGATGCCCGTTGGTGACGGGATCGAAGGTGCCGGGATAGAGACCGACCCTCTCAGCCATTGGACGCTTCCCCCTCGCCCTGCTCGTCGACCACGGGGAAGCAGCTCGTCACCCGTTCGCCCGCCTTGAGGCGCAGCAGCGTGACACCCATGGACTGCCGCCCGGTGATTCGCACCTGATCGGCCGGCAGACGTATCAAACCACCCCCGTCGGTGACCAGCATCACGTCGTCGCCGGGGCGCACCGGGAAGGTCGCGACCACCTCCCGGCCGGTGCGCCGGCTCAGCGTGATGCCGGTGATGCCCTGCCCGCCACGGCCGGTGACGCGGTACTCGTAGGCGGAGGAACGCTTGCCGAAGCCGGCATCGGTGACGGTGAGCAGGATCTCCTCGGCCGCCTCCATCTCGGCCAGGCGCTCCGGCGGCAGCGCCACCTCGGCGGCGACCTCGGCATCGTCCTCGGTGGGGGCCACCTCGGCCTCCTCCGCGCCGTTCGCCTCCGCCTCGGTCGCGCTGTTCGTCTCCGCGCCGTTCGTCTCCGCGCCGTTGCGCCGGCGCTGGCCGGCGCTGCGCAGATAGGCGGCGCGCTCCTCGGTGGAGGCGTCCACGTGGCGCAGCACGGAGAGCGCGATCACCGCGTCGTCGTTCAGCAGCCGGATGCCGCGCACGCCGGTCGAATCGCGGCCGGCGAAGACGCGCAGCGTGTCGGCATCGGCCACGAAGCGGATGGCGCGGCCGAGCCGCGTGCCGAGCAGCACGTCGTCGCCCTCGCGGCAGGTCTGCACGCCGATCAGCCTGTCCCCCTCGTCGAGCTTCATCGCGATCAGCCCGGAGGCGCGCACGTTGCGGAAGTCGGAAAGCCGGTTGCGGCGCACGTTGCCCAGCGCCGTCGCGAAGACGAGGTGCAGGTTCTCCCAGAGGGATTCGTCCTGCGGCAGCGGCAGCACCGCCGTCACCGCCTCGCTCTCCTGCAATTGGAGGAGCTGGCGCAGCGAGCGCCCCCTGCCCTGCGGCCCGGCCTCGGGCAGCTTCCACACCTTCTCGCGGAAGGCGATGCCGCGCGAGGTGAAGAACAGCACCCACTGGTGGGTGTGCGCGTTGAAGCTGCGCACCACCACGTCGTCCTGCCGCGTCTGCGCCGCCGAGCGGCCGCGGCCGCCGCGGTGCTGGGCGCGGAAAGTCTCGAGCGGCGTGCGCTTGACGTAGCCGTCGCGGGTGAGGGTGACGACCATCAGCCCGGGCTCGATCAGGCTCTCGTCGTCCTGGTCGGCGACGCCGTCCACGATCACGGTCTGGCGCGGGCTGGCGATCTGGCCGCGCACCGCGCGCAGCTCCTCGGCCATCAGCTCCATGCGGCGGACATGCGAGCCGAGGATGTCGAGCAGGTCGCGGATGCGCTCGCCCACCTCGTTCAGCTCGGCGTCGATCTTGTCGCGCTCGAGGCCGGTCAGGCGCTGGAGGCGCAGCTCCAGGATGCCGCGCGCCTGCGCCTCGGTCAGCCGCACCGTGCCCTCAGGCGAGACGACGTTGCCCTCGTCCTGGATCAGCGCCAGCAGCGCGCCCACGTCGCCCGCCGGCCAGTCGCGCGCCATCAGCGCGAGGCGCGCTGCGACCGCGTCCGGGCTCTGGCGGATCAGCCGGATCACCTCGTCGATATTGGCGACGGCGATGGCGAGGCCGATCAGCAGGTGGCCGCGCTCGCGCGCCTTGTTCAGCCGGAAGCGCGAGCGGCGGAGGATCACCTCCTCGCGGAAGCCGATGAAGGCGAGCAGCGCGTCCTTCAGCCCCATCTGCCGCGGCCGGCCCTCGTGCAGGGCCAGCATGTTGACGGCGAAGGAGGTCTGGAGCTGGGTGTAGCGGTAGAGGTGGTTCAGCACCACCTCCGGCGTCGCGTCCCGCTTCAGCTCGATCACGATCCGCATGCCGTCGCGGTCGCTCTCGTCGCGCAGGTCGGAGATGCCCTCGATCTGCTTGGCGCGCACCAGCTCGGCGATGCGCTCCAGCAGGCTCGACTTGTTCACCTGGTAGGGGATCTCGGTGACCACGATGGCGGTGCGGTTGCCGCGCATCTCCTCCAGATCCGCCTTGGCGCGCAGCGGCACGGAGCCGCGCCCGGTCTCGAAGGCCTGGCGGATGCCGGCGCGGCCGAGGATCAGCCCGCCGGTCGGGAAGTCCGGCCCGGGGATGATCTCCAGCAGCTGCTCCAGCGTGGTGTCGCGGTCCTCGATCAGCGCCAGGGTCGCGTCGATCACCTCGCCCGGGTTGTGCGTCGGGATGTTGGTCGCCATGCCGACGGCGATGCCGTTGGCGCCGTTCACCAGCAGGTTGGGGAAGGCGGCCGGCAGGACGCGCGGCTCCTCGGCGCTCTCGTCGTAATTCGGCTGGAAGTCGACCGTGTCCTCGTCGATCCCCTCCAGCAGCGCCGTGGCGGCACGGGCGAGACGGGATTCGGTGTAGCGCATCGCCGCCGGCGGATCGCCGTCGACGGAGCCGAAATTGCCCTGCCCGTCGATCAGCGGCACGCGCAGCGAGAAGGGCTGCGCCATGCGCACCAGCGCGTCGTAGATCGCGGCGTCGCCGTGCGGGTGGTACTTGCCCATCACGTCGCCGGTGATGCGGGCGGACTTGCGGTGCGGCTTGTCGTGGCTGAAGCCGCTCTCGTGCATCGAGAACAGGATGCGCCGGTGCACCGGCTTCAGCCCGTCCCGCGCATCCGGCAGGGCGCGCGAGACGATCACGCTCATCGCGTAGTCGAGGTAGGAGCGGCGCATCTCCTCCTCGAGGGCGACCGGCCGCGTCTCGTCGGGTCGCGTCCCGTCGGGGCGTTCGCCGCCGGGGCCCTCGGTGGTGTCACTCACGATGCAGGATCCAGCTCTCGGTTCGTCGGAGGATGCCCCGCCCGGGGCCGGTCGCGCACGGGTCCGGTCGGGTCGGTCGCGGAGCACTGCATGTAGGCGTGGACGCCCCGCAAGTAAACGAGAACACCGGAACGGACAGCGAACTTCGTGTCGAAATCGGTCGTCCGCCTACCGTCCGACGGCGGGCGCCGACGTGCTCCCCGACACGCTCCCCGACATGCTCCTGGCCGGCCATCGGCGGAACCCCTTGCGCCACGCTCCGTTGGCAAGGCGTATCACCAGGCACGGTTACGACGCCGACGGGAGGCAGGCCGCATGGCGCTGTTCGACACGCTGATCGACGAACTGGAAACGCATGTCGGCCTCGGCGGCCGGGCGGCGCCGCTGCTGCGGGCCGTGCTGCGCACCATCGAGGGCCACCAGGGTGGGCTGGCAGGCTTCCTGGACGAGGTCCGGGCCGCCGGCCTCGACGCGCTGGTGCCGGGCTGGCTCGGCCGTCCGGACGCCCCGGCCATCACCGCGCCACAGGCGCGGGCCGCCTTCGGGGATGGAATCGACGGCATCGCGCGGGAGGCCGGGCTGACGGCGGAGCGGACCGCCGAGGCGCTCGCCTACGCGCTGCCGAAGCTGGTCGGGCTGCTGACGCCGGACCGCGTGGTGCCGGCGTTCCTGCCCCCGGCCGCCGCCGCCTTCCTGGGTGGTACGGCCGGCACGGCGGCGTCCGCCACCACGGCCGCAACCACCACGGCCGCGGCGGGCGGCGCCGGCCGCTGGGCCCTGCCGCTGGTGGCCGCGCTGCTGGTGCTGGGCGGGCTCTGGTACTGGTTCGCCGGCCGCGGCGAGGAGCCGACGCGGACCGCCTCGGCCCCGCCGCCAGCCTCGCCCGCCACGCCGGCGTCGCCGTTCGCGACGGAGAGCCGGCTGTCCGCCGCCCCGCCCACGGCCACGGAGCAGGCGGCGGCCCCGCCGCCGGCCGCCCCCTCTCCCGCCCCGACAACGACCGCGCCGCCAGCGGCGACAACGGCCGCGCCGCCAGCGGCGACAACGGCCGCGCCGCCAGCGGCGACGACGAGCGCGCCCGGCATCCCGGCGCCGCCGTCCCGCCTCGCCGTGGAGCAGGGCGCCGACGGCATCGCGGTCTCCGGCACGGTGCCGGACGCCGGCACCCGCGACGCCGTGCTCGCCGCCCTGCGCGAGGCGTTCGGCGGCGGCGCGCCGCGCGGCGACATCACCGTGGACCCGGCGGCGGCGCCCCCCGCCTGGCTGCCGCGCCTCCAGCGCCTGCTGGCCGAAGCGAGGCAGGTGGGCGTGAGTCTGCTGCTCGAAGGGGACACCGTGGCCGTGGGCGGCGACGCGCCGCCGGCCGAGCGGGACCGGGTGATCGCCGCGCTGCGCGCGCTGGTCGGCGGCGCGCTACGGGTCGGGCCCATGCCGGACGAGGGCGAGATGGTCGAGGCCTCCGGCCGGCAGGCCGTCGCGGCGCTCGGCACGCTGCCGCAGGACACCACGGCGGCCGCCATCTCGGCGGTCCTTGATCGGGCGATCATCAACTTCGACACGGCCAGTGCCGAGGTTCCCGAAGGCGCCCGCGCCCTGCTCGCCGCCGCCGCCGAGCGGCTGCGACAGCTTCCGGCGGGCACGCGCATCGAGGTGGGCGGCCACACCGACAGCACCGGCGACGCGGCGCTGAACCGGCAATTGTCGGAGCGCCGGGCGGAAGCGGTGGTCGCCGCGCTGGTGCGCGACGGCGTGCCGGAGGCGATGCTCACGGCCAGGGGCTATGGCAGCGAGGAGCCGGCGGCGAGCAACGAGACCGCCGATGGCCGCTTCCGCAACCGCCGCATCAGCTTCCGCGTGCTGCCGTGAGCACGACCGGCTGAAGCGCGCGGCCCGTTCCCCCGCGCGGGGGGAACGGGCCGGCCGTTCAGAACGGGATCTCGTCGTCCAGGTCGCCGCCGCCCTTCGGCCTGTCCCAGCCACCGCCGCCGCCGCCGCGCGAGCCGCCCCCGGCGCCGCCGCGCGAGGCACCGCCGCCGGAGCGGCTGCCGCCTCCGCCACCCCCGCCATAGCCGCCACCGCCAGCACCGCCGCCACCGCCGTAGCCGCCGTCACCGTAGCCGCCGCCACCCCCGCCGCCCTCGCCGCGGCCGCCGAGCAGCGTCAGCTCGCCCTTGAAGCGGCCGATCACGATCTCGGTGGTCTCGCGCTCGTTGCCGTCCTTGTCGGTGTACTTGCGGGACTCGATCTGGCCCTCGATGTAGACGCTCGATCCCTTGCGCAGGTACTTCTCGGCGATCTCACCGAGCTTCTCGTTGAAGATCGCGATGCGGTGCCACTGCGTCTTCTCCTTGCGCTCGCCGGAGGCGCGGTCGTTCCAGCTCTCGCTGGTCGCGACGGAGAAGGTGACGACCTTGGACCCGTTCTGCATGTTCCGGGCCTCCGGGTCGCGGCCCAGATTGCCCACCAGGATCACCTTGTTGACGCTGCCGGCCATGCCCGCGCACCCTCGTCTGGAATCGTCGTTGCCGGGCGCCGCCGCGCCGGCCCCTGACGGCCGACGGGACGGGCCCGTGGAGGCGGAAGGCCGGTACGGGCCCCCGGGAATCGGTTGCGGCGCCGGTTGAGGAGGCGCCCCGCGCCCGGACCATAGCCGCCATGCCGCCCCCGTGAACAGCCCGGCGGGCAACAGGGCGGTATCCGCTTCCGTTCGTCCCAATATGATGGCAGAACCCTTCCCGCGCAAGAACGCAACGTGAACGAAACCCCCGGAGTGCCCCCCGGCATGGCGCAGCTCGGCCCGTCCAAAGGCCCCTCCCCCGACCGCCCCGCCGCCACCGGCGCCGGGCTGATCCGCGTGCGCGGGGCCCGCCAGCACAACCTGAAGTCGCTCGACCTCGACCTCCCGCGCGACACGCTGACCGTCATCACCGGCCTCTCGGGCTCGGGCAAGTCCTCCCTCGCCTTCGACACCATCTACGCCGAGGGACAGCGCCGCTACGTCGAGAGCCTCTCGGCCTACGCCCGGCAATTCCTCCAGCTCATGCAGAAGCCGGACGTGGACAGCATCGAGGGGCTGTCGCCGGCCATCTCCATCGAGCAGAAGACCACCTCGCACAACCCGCGCTCCACGGTCGGCACCGTCACCGAGATCCACGACTACATGCGCCTGCTCTGGGCGCGGGTCGGCGTGCCCTACTCCCCGGCCACCGGCCTGCCGATCGAGGCGCAGACGGTGAGCCAGATGGTGGACCGCGTGCTGGCCATGCCCGAGGGCACGCGGCTGCTGCTGCTCGCCCCGATCGCGCGCGGCAAGAAGGGCGAGTTCCGCAAGGAGCTGGCCGAGATCCAGCGGCGCGGCTTCGAGCGGGTGAAGATCGACGGCAAGCTCTACCGCGTCGAGGAGGCCCCGAAGCTCGACAAGAAGTTCAAGCACGACATCGAGGCGGTGGTGGACCGCGTGGTGGTGCGCGACGGCATCCAGTCCCGGCTCGCCGACAGCTTCGAGACCGCCCTCTCCCTCTCCGACGGCATCGCCTATGCCGAAGGCGCGGATGACGCGGCCCGCACCGTCTTCTCCTCGCGCTTCGCCTGCCCGGAATCCGGCTTCACCATCGAGGAGATCGAGCCCCGCCTCTTCTCCTTCAACTCGCCGCAGGGCGCCTGCCCGGTCTGCGACGGGTTGGGCATCCAGAGCTTCTTCGACGCAAGGCTGGTGGTGCCGGACGAGGGCCGTCCGCTTGCCGAGGGCGCCGTCGCCGCCTGGGCCGGCGGCGCCTCCTCGCCCTACTACGACCAGACGCTGGAGAGCCTGGCGCGCCACTACAAGGTGCGCATGACCACCCCCTGGGGCGAGCTGCCGCGCAACGTGCAGAAGGCGATCCTGCACGGCACCGGCACGGAGGTCGTCACCCTGCGCTACAAGGACGGACTGCGCGCCTACGACGTGAAGAAGTCCTTCGAGGGCGTGCTGCCCAACCTCGACCGGCGCTACCGCGAGGCCGACAATCCCTGGGTGCGCGAGGACCTCAACCGCTACCGCGCCGACAAGCCCTGCGAGGCCTGCCACGGCGCCCGGCTCAAGCCGGAGGCGCTGGCGGTGAAGGTGGCGGGCAGCCATATCGGCGCGGCCTCGGACCTCTCCATCCGCAAGGCGCTCGGCTGGTTCCAGGGCGTGATGCCGACGCTGACGCCGCAGCGCCAGGAGATCGCCCGGCGCATCCTCAAGGAGATTACCGACCGGCTGCAATTCCTGGTCGATGTCGGGCTCGACTACCTCTCGCTCGGCCGGTCCTCCGCTACCCTCTCGGGCGGCGAGAGCCAGCGCATCCGCCTCGCCTCGCAGATCGGCTCGGGCCTGACCGGCGTGCTCTACGTGCTGGACGAGCCCTCGATCGGCCTGCACCAGCGCGACAACGAGCGCCTGCTGACCACGCTGCGCCGGCTGCGCGACCTCGGCAACACGGTGCTGGTGGTCGAGCACGACGAGGACGCGATCCGCGCCGCCGACCACCTCGTGGACATCGGCCCGGCGGCCGGCGCCGGCGGCGGCCGCGTCATCGCCCAGGGCACGCCGGAGGAGGTGGCGCGCCACCCGGACAGCCTCACCGGCGCCTACCTCTCCGGCCGCCGCCGCATCGAGGTGCCGGCCGAGCGGCGCGCCCCCGATCCGGAGCGCCAGCTCCGCGTCGTCGGCGCGCGCGGCAACAACCTCAAGGACGTCTCGGCCGCGATCCCGCTCGGCACCTTCACCTGCGTCACCGGCGTCTCCGGCGGCGGCAAGTCCACGCTGGTGATCGAGACGCTCTACAAGGCGACGGCGCGCAAGCTGATGGGCGCCGGCACCATCCCCGCCCCGCACGACCGCATCGAGGGGCTGGAGCACCTCGACAAGATCATCGACATCGACCAGTCGCCGATCGGCCGCACGCCGCGCTCCAACCCCGCCACCTATACCGGCCTGTTCGCGCCGATCCGCGACTGGTTCGCCGAGCTGCCCGACTCACGGGCGCGCGGCTACAAGCCGGGCCGCTTCTCCTTCAACGTCAAGGGCGGCCGCTGCGAGGCGTGCCAGGGCGACGGCGTCATCAAGATCGAGATGCACTTCCTGCCCGACGTCTACGTCACCTGCGACGCGTGCAAGGGCAAGCGCTACAACCGCGAGACGCTGGAGGTGAAGTTCCGCGGCAAGTCCATCGCCGACGTGCTGGAGATGACGGTGGACGAGGGGGCGGAGTTCTTCTCCGCCGTCCCCGCCATCCGCGACAAGCTCCGGATGCTGAGCGAGGTGGGGCTCGGCTACATCCATCTCGGCCAGCAGGCGACGACGCTCTCGGGCGGCGAGGCGCAGCGCATCAAGCTGGCCAAGGAGCTCTCCCGCCGCGCCACCGGCCGCACCCTCTACATCCTCGACGAGCCGACCACCGGGCTGCACTTCGAGGATGTGCGCAAGCTGCTGGAGGTGCTGCACGCGCTGGTCAAGCAGGGCAACACGGTGGTGGTGATCGAGCACAACCTGGAGGTCATCAAGACCGCCGACTGGATCCTCGACCTCGGCCCCGAGGGCGGCGAGGGCGGCGGGCGGATCGTCGCGGAAGGCACGCCGGAGCAGGTGGCGGCGGCGCCGGAGAGCCATACCGGCCGCTTCCTGGCGCCGCTGCTGGCCCCGGCGGCCGATGCCGGTGGCCGCATCGCGGCGGTCCCGGAAGCGCCACCGGAGGCGCCCCTGGAAGCCCCCCTGGAAGCCCCGGTCAGGCAGCGGCGCCGGGCCTGACCGTCCGGAGAGCGCGCCCGGTGCCTTCCGGAAGGCCCGGGTCGTTCTCATGCTCACGATGGCGTTCGCTGCCCCATCCGGGGCTCTGCCCCAGAGCCCGCGAAGGGGCGAAGCCCCCTTTGCGGGAGAGGCCGGGCAATTCCGTCACTCGTCTCAGGCCGCCGGGCGCAGCGCCTCGCTGGGGCGCAGCCCGTCGGGCAGCAGGGGCTCCGGGCGCAGCGCCTCGGCCAGCACCTGGCGCCGCTCCTCCTCCGTCAGGTCGAGCCAGGACAGGGCGGAATCCATCGGCACGGCGCGGCCGCCGCCGGCCGGCATCACGGCCAGGATGGTCTTGCCGCCGAGCCACAGGGGCTGGGCCTTGCTCGCCGGCCAGATGCCGCTCCGCACCCGGCCGCCGGCATCCTTGTGGTGGATGATCCAGGCGCCCTTCTGGGTGCCCGACAGGCGCACCGGCACGGGCACCAGCACCTTGCCGTCCAGCTCGCGGCGCGCGGTCTGCCAGAGCCCGCCGCCCAGCAGCAGCCGCGCGCTGCCGACCAGGCCCGCCAGCAGCGCCACCGCGATCACGGCGAGGGTCAGGGCACGGTTCCAGAGGGTGTCGAGGGCCAGGTCGGTGGTGCCGAGCTCGGGCCGGGTGGGGTCGGCGAGGACGGTGGCGGCGTGGCCGCCGAAATTCACGTCCGTGAAGAGGTAGTGCAAGTCGCGGCTGAATTCCCTTCCGCCGCGATCCACCTGATAGCGGATTGACGTCCGGCAATCGACCAGGCCCAGTCGCGGCTTGCACTGCCCCTCGACGACCCGCCCCTCGCCGATCTGCACCGCGGTCTCCCGGATCGCGAAATCGGTGGCCAGGGCCGGAATCAGGGCCTGCCCCGCGAGCGCCATGACGGCGAGGCAGGACAGGACGCCCGCCAGCCCGAAGGCCCGCGTCGCCATTCCGCCCATCGGGGGGCGCAGGCGCATCGGCCGGGTGGGGAAGCTGCGCAGGAACGACCGTTCCCCCGTGCCCGGGAGAGGCGCCGCGATACTCCGGGACAGGTGTTGAACGGCTTCCAGCATCTCCAAGCTCCTCTGAAGCCCGCTTTGTTCATGCGGGTTCATTCTTTTTGGATGACCGCGCTCAGATTTTGATCTTCTTCCGTAAACGGACTGTCATTCTAGACGGATGATCGCCGAATCACGAAATTGTGCGCTCGGTAAGCTTGCCGGCCACGGCCCGAACCCAGCCTCGAGGTGTGTTCATACCTTGCCGCGCAACCCATGGGCTGTGACAGCCAAGCGATCCGCAATCCCTCGCCGCGCGATGCCGGTAGCAACACGACCTGCGGCTACCCGCCGCAGTCGCGCGAGGTCCCGCCTTGCCAATACCCCGGGCAGCGCCGCGGCGATAGCGAATCGAGGAATGCCCGCCGCGCGCCCCTGGTCGAGCCAGCCTCCGCCCAGCGCGGCGAGGTCGCGGATGGTCGCCGCCACGGGGGCGGCATGCGGATCCCGCAGCACCGCCTCCGTCGTGGTGCCGTGCTCCGCCAGCGCGTCGGCGGGCAGCAGGCAGCGCCCCTGCCCGGCCAGCGCCGCGACGCTGCGCAGCACGCCCGCCAGGCCGTAAGCGGCGCCCAGCGCCTGCAGGCCCGCCAGGGCGCCCCCGGACGCGCCGAGCAGCCGCCCGGACGCCACGGCCAGCCCGCCGGAGGTGCCACGCAGATAGGCGGCGAAAGCCTCGCGCGACGGGATCGCCTCGTCCGCCTCGGCCTCGCGCGCGTCGATCATCGCGTCGAGATCGGCGGCATCCAGGGTTCCGTCGCGGATCCAGCCGCCGACCGGTCCCGCCACCTCGTGCCGCCGGCCGCCGCCCGCCGCCGCCTCCGCCACCGCGTCCCGCCACCACTGCAGGCGGATCAGCGCCAGCATCGGGTTGCTCGCCACCTCCCGCGCCCGCGCCAGCTCGTGGTTGAAGGCGATCAGGCCGAACAGCGGCTCGCGCTTCGCGGGCGGCGCGAACAGGGCGCAGAGGAAGCGGTCCGGATCGGCCCGGCGCGCCGCCTCGCCGAGCGGCGACAGGGAGGGGGGAGACAGGGAGGGGGGATTGCGGCCGGTCGGGACGGCACCCGGCGACGCGGAAGATTCGGGACGTTCGGCCATGCCGCGCGTTACTGTCGCGGATGCCGGCCGCGCAAGCGCCCATGCCGGCGCCCTCGGGCCGATCGCCGCGCGCCATCGCCGATGCGGGTCGGGTGAAGCCGGCGTTGCAACCGGCACGCTTGCTTGACCTGTCCCGGCACGCCGCCTAGGTCAATCGCGGCTTCCGGAAGGGTCCGGTGGCCGCTGCCCGACTCCGATCCTCCAGCCCCCGGGAGAGAAGCCACCATGGCTTTCAGCCTGCCGCCGCTTCCCTACGACACCTCCGCCCTCGCCGCCTCCGGCATGTGCCAGGAGACGCTGGAACTGCACCACGGCAAGCACCACCAGGCCTACGTCACCGCGCTGAACGGCTTCGTCGAGAGCAAGGGCCTCGCCGGCAAGTCGCTCGAGGAGATCGTCAAGGGGTCCTACGGCAAGGACGACGCCGCGCCGGTCTTCAACAACGCCGGACAGCACTGGAACCACATCCTGTTCTGGCAGGTGATGAAGCCCGGCGGCGGCGGCGACAGCCTGCCGGGCAAGATCGGCCCCAAGATCGAGCAGGACTTCGGCTCGCTCGCGCAGTTCAAGGAGCAGTTCAAGGCGGCCGGCATCGGCCAGTTCGGCTCCGGCTGGGCCTGGCTGATCCTCGACCCGGCCGGCAAGCTCAAGATCACCAAGACCCCGAACGGCTCCAACCCGCTCGCGACCGGCGAGGGCACGCCGCTGCTCGGCGTGGACGTGTGGGAGCACTCCTACTACGTCGACTTCCGCAACCGCCGCCCCGACTACCTCCAGAACTTCATGGACAAGCTGATCAACTGGGAGGTCGTCGAGGGCTTCCTGCAGAACGGCGGCATGAAGTCCGGCCAGTCGGCCTGAACCCGACCGGCCCCGGGACCGCCCCCGGCGCGGCGACGCGGCGCCCGGGGTGCGGTGTCCGGGGTGCGACGCCTGGGGTGCGGCGCCTGGGGCGCGGCCCGCCGGAACGGAAACGGCCCGGCGCGGAGACCATCCGCGCCGGGCCGTCGCGTTCCTGACGCCGCGGATCAGCTCTTCGAGACGTCGATCGTCGGCTTCGTGGAATCGTTCGCCGGCATCGGCTTCAGCACGTCGCTGATGGTGCCGCGCAGGACCGAGACGCGCACGTTCGGCGCGATGTCCACCTCGACCTCGTCGGCGCCTTCCTTCACGCGCGCCACCGTGCCGATGATGCCGCCCGCCGTGATCACGCGGTCGCCGCGCTTGATCTGGGCGAGCAGCGCGCGGTGCTGCTTGGCGCGCTGCTGCTGGGGGCGGATCAGCAGGAAGTAGAACACGCCGAAGATCAGGACCAGCGGCAGGAACTGCGCCAGCATCCCGGTGGCGGTGGCGGCGCCGTCCTGCGCCCAGGCGGGAGAGATGAGGGAGAACATCGGGGTCCGGCTCCGTGGACTGGGCCCGGCCTTGGGCCGGGCGGCGTTGTGGCCACGCCGCCAGCGCCGGCCGGACGGAAGGTCCGCCCGCGCGGCGCCGCGCGCGTGGTGGGACCGGGACGGCCCGGCGCGGCCCGGCACCGAGGTGGCGGCCCGGAAACGCCCCGGCTGACCGTCCCGGCTTCCCGCCGGCGGCCCGGGACGGGTCCCCGGGCGCCCGGGACGGGCGCCGGCGGCCGCCGCGGGCTGCGACTTGCGGGAGAAGGGCGGCGCACCCTAGCTTCCCGCCCCCCAGCGTCAATACCACGCGTCGCTGCCAACCACCGCTGCCCGGAACCGCCGTCCGATGGATCACGCCTTGCTGCCGGCCCTCACCCGCATCGCGGAGGCGCTGGACCGCCTCAGCCCGCCGGCGGCCGCCTCGCCCTCGCTGAAGGGCGCCGACGCCTTCGTCTGGCATCCCTCGCCGCGCCCGCGCCTGCAGCCCGTGCGGCGCGTCGCGGCGGTGGGGATCGGGCTGCTGCAGGGCATCGACCGGCAGAAGGACATCCTGGTCGAGAACACGCTGCGCTTCGCGCGCGGCCTGCCGGCCAACAACGTGATGCTCTGGGGCGCGCGCGGCATGGGCAAGTCCTCGCTGGTCAAGGCGGCGCACGCCGCCGCCAACCAGGCGGTCCCGGGCAGCCTCGCCCTGATCGAGATCCACCGCGAGGACATCCGCACCCTGCCCGACCTGCTCAACATCCTGCGCGAGCAGCCGCGCCGCGCCCTGGTGTTCTGCGACGACCTCTCCTTCGAGAAGGACGACGCCGACTACAAGGCGCTGAAGTCGGTGCTGGACGGCGGCATCGAGGGCCGGCCCGCCAACGTGCTGTTCTACGCCACCTCCAACCGCCGCCACCTGATGGCGCGCGACATGATCGAGAACGAGCGCAGCACCGCGATCAGCCCGGGCGAGGCGGTGGAGGAGAAGGTCTCGCTCAGCGACCGCTTCGGCCTCTGGATCGGCTTCCACAACTGCGACGGCCCGACCTACCACGCCATGGTGGCGGGCTACGTCGCGGCGCTCGGCATCGCGGTCGACCCCGAGACGCTGCGGCGCGAGGCGAACGAGTGGCAGGTGACCCGCGGCAGCCGCTCCGGCCGCGTCGCCTGGCAGTTCGTCACCGACCTCGCCGGCCGCCACGGGGTGGCGCTGCCGGGCTGAGCCCGATGCCCGCCCCGGCAGCGCCGGACGCCCCCGGCCCGGCCACGCCGCTCCTCGACGCGCTGGCGGCGCGCCTCGGCCACCGTCCCGGCGCGCAACGCCGGGACGGGCGTTTCCTCAACCCCGACGGGACGCCCGCCGGGCGCTCGCTGGCCGAGGTCTGGCGCCTGATGCGCGAGGGCGGCGGCACGCCCTGGCCGGAACGGGTGGAGGATCCGCCCTTCCCGCCGCCGCCCGCCACGGTGCCGCCCGGCCATGCCGCCGTCACCTTCATCGGCCACGTCACCTTCCTGATCCGGCTGCCGGACGGCTTCACCTGCCTGACCGACCCGATGTTCAGCGAGCGGGCGAGCCCCTTCCGCCGCCACGGCCCCCGCCGGCACCGCGCCCCCGGCCTCGCCCTGGAGGCCCTGCCGCGGATCGACGCGGTGCTGCTCAGCCACAACCACTACGACCACATGGACCTGCCGAGCCTGCGCCGGCTGCACGCCCGCGACCGGCCGCTGCTGGTCACGGGCCTCGGCAACGGCGCCTACCTCGCGCGCAAGGGCGTCCCGGGGGCGGTGGAACTGGACTGGTGGCGCTCGGCGCCGCTGCCGGGCGGGCACGTCGCCACCTACCTGCCGATGCGCCACGCCTCGGCGCGCGGCCTGGGCGACCGCAACCGCATGCTCTGGGGCGGCTTCGCGCTGAGCACCGCCGGGGGCGGCCGCCTGCTCTTCACCGGGGACACCGCCCACGGCGCCCATCTCGCCGAGATCGGCGAGGCGCTCGGCCCGTTCGGCCTGGCCCTGCTGCCGATCGGCGCCTACGAGCCGCGCTGGTTCATGGACGCGGTGCACGTGGACCCCGAGGAGTCGGTCGCCGCCTTCCAGGCCGTGCGGGCACGGACGGCGCTCGCCATGCATTTCGGCACCTTCCGCCTGACGCGCGAGCCGATCGACGAACCGGCCCGGCGACTCGCGGCGGCGAGGCAGGCGGCCGGCCTGCCGGAGGCGGCATTCCTCGTGCCGGGCGTGGGGCAGACCGTGATCCGCGACCTCGCGGCCGGGGAGCCCGCGTGACGCGCCGGCGGGCCGGTGCCGGCCCCGCGCGCGGCAGGTGACGTCATCGTGATCGGGTTCGGCGTTGCCAGCCGCCGCTCCCGGAATCCTATAAGATTTCATCATACCGTGTGCGTGAGCGCAGGCGGCAGCAGGAGGTCCCGTGTCCGGATCCGTCGATCAGCTCAACCAGATCCTCCAGCAGGTCCAGGAGATCTCCCTCCAGATCCAGCAGCTGCTCAGCATCGAGCCGGTCGACGAGGCCGCCGTGGCCGAGTTGCAGCGGCAGGCGCAGACGCTGCTCCAGGAAGCCTCGCAGATCGTGTCCACCCTCTGCTTCCTGCACGGCACGCGCATCCTCACCACGCGCGGCGAGGTGGCGGTCGAATCGCTGCGGATCGGCGACGAGGTGGTCACCCCCGGCGGCCCGGCCGCCACCATGCCCATCCGCTGGATCGGCCGGCAGCATCGCGACGGTCTCCAGGCGCTCTGCATGCAGCCGGTGCGAATCCGCGCCGGGGCCCTCGGCGAGGGGATGCCGCACCGCGACCTGCTGGTCTCCGCCGACCACTGCCTGCATCTCGACGGCCATCTCGTGCCGGCGAAGCTGCTGGTGAACGGCGTCACTATCCTGGCCGAGGCCGGCCACGCGACGGTGGACTACGTGAACATCGAGCTCGACCGCCATGCCGTCGTGCTGGCGGAGGGCGCCGAGACCGAGAGCTATCTCGACTGCGGCAACCGCGCCCGCTTCGACAATGCCGGCGAGCCCTGCGAATGGCTCGACCGGCGCGGCCCGCGCGACTGGAACGCCTGGAACGACGGCACCGCCTTCGCGCCGCCGCTCTGGGACGGGCCGAGGCTCGACGCGCTGCGCGCCCGGCTCCTGGCGCGCGCCCTGTCCGACGGCCGCGCCCCGGCCGCCCGCCCGGCATCCGCCATGCCGCCCTTCCCCGCGCCGGTCGCCCCCTTCCCGGCCATCGGCGGCGCCCCGGCCGGGAACGCCATCGCCGCCTGATCCCCGCGGCGGCGTTCGCCGCCCCGTCCGGAGCGCCGCCCCGGACCCCGCGCCGGGAACCGTGGGCGCGGCCCGTCGGGACCCTGCCGCGCCCGGCGGCGGGCCGGACGATCCCGCCATCCGCGTGAGGCCGGCCCGGCGCACGGGCGTGTCGGGCCGGGCCTGCCTTCCCGCCGCCGGGCGGCGGAGCGCGACCTCCGGCCACCCGGCCCGTGCCCGATCCGGCCGCATGCGCCGCCCCCGGCCCCTTCCCTCCGCGGGCGGGCGAGGCGGCGCACCCATCCTCTCCCGGCACGACAGCCCGGCGCCGCCCCCCCTTGGAGCCTGCCTCCCGCCAGGGCATATCCGCCGGCATGACGCCTTTCGTGAAGATGCACGGCCTGGGCAACGACTTCGTCATCATGGACGGTCGTCGCTCGCCGCTCGGCATCACCCCGGCCCGCGCCGCCGCCATCGCCGACCGCCGGCACGGCGTCGGCTGCGACCAGCTGATCGTGCTGGAGCCGGCCGCCGACGGGACGCCCGGCGAGCCGGGGGCCTTCATGCGCATCCTGAACCCGGACGGCTCCGAGGCCGGCGCCTGCGGCAACGCCACGCGCTGCGTCGCCCACCTGCTGTTCGGGGAGGCGGGCGCCGACCGCGCCACGATCCGCACCGTCTCCGGCCTGCTGCCGGCGACGCGCGGCGCCGACGGCCGCATCACCGTGGACATGGGCCCGCCCCGGCTCGACTGGCAGTCGGTGCCGCTGGCCTTCCCCGCCGACACGCTGCACCTGCCCCTCTCCCGCGGTCCGGTCGCCGACCCCGCCGCCTGCTCGATGGGCAACCCGCACGCCACCTTCTTCGTGCCGGCGCTCGACGCGCTGCCGCTCGCGGCGATCGGCCCGTCGCTGGAGCACGACCCGATCTTCCCCGAGCGCGCCAACATCGGCTTCGTCCAGGCGATCGCCCCCGACCATCTGCGCCTTGCCGTCTGGGAGCGCGGCGCCGGGCTGACGCTCGCCTGCGGCTCCGGTGCCTGCGCGGCGCTGGTGAACGCGCATCGCCGCGGCCTCGCCGCGCGGCGCGCCACGGTGGCGCTGCCCGGCGGCGAGCTGGTGATCGAGTGGCGCGAGACCGATGGCCACGTGCTGATGACCGGCCCCGTCGCCACGGCCTTCACCGGCGCGCTCGACCTCGACGGCTACCCGGCATGAGCGAGTCCGCCCCCGCCGCTCCCCCGGCTCCGGTCGAGGTGCTGACCTTCGGCTGCCGCCTCAACACCTACGAGTCGGAGGCGATGCGCGACCTCGCCACCCGCGCCGGCCAGCCCGCCGGCACGGTGGTGGTGAACACCTGCGCCGTCACCGCCGAGGCGGAGCGCCAGGCGCGCCAGGCCATCCGCCGCGCCCACCGCGACAACCCGCAGGCGCGCATCCTCGTCACCGGCTGCGCCGCGCAGATCGCGCCGGAGCGCTGGGCCGCCCTGCCCGGCGTCGCCCGCGTGATCGGCAACGCCGAGAAGCTGAAGCCGGAATCCTGGACCCCCGGCGCCGCCCCGGCCCCCGTCTCCGACATCATGGCGGCGCGCGAGACGGCGGCGCACCTCGTCACCGAGTTCGCCGGCCGCGCCCGCGCCTTCGTGCAGGTGCAGCAGGGCTGCGACCACCGCTGCACCTTCTGCGTCATCCCCTACGGCCGCGGCCCCTCGCGCTCCGTCCCCATCGGCGCCGTGGTGGAGCAGACCCGCGCCCTGGTCGCCGCCGGGTACAACGAGGTGGTGCTGACCGGCGTCGACATCACCAGCTACGGGCCGGACCTGCCGGGGCGACCGGGCCTCGGCCAGCTCTGCCGCCGCCTGCTGGCGCTGGTACCGGAGCTGCCGCGCCTGCGACTCTCCTCGCTCGACGTGGTGGAGATGGACGAGGACCTCTGGCGCCTGGTCGCCGAGGAGCCGCGCCTGATGCCGCACCTGCACCTCTCGCTCCAGCATGGCGCCGACCTGATCCTCAAGCGCATGAAGCGCCGCCACCTGCGCGCCGACGCGCTCGCCTGCGTCCGCCGCGCCCGCGCGCTGCGCCCGGAGATCGCCTTCGGCGCCGACTTCATCGCCGGCTTCCCGACCGAGACGGAAGCGCATTTCGCCGAGACCCTGTCGCTGGTCGAGGAGGCGGGGCTGAGCTTCCTGCACGTCTTCCCCTACTCCGAGCGCCCCGGCACCCCGGCCGCCCGCATGCCCGCCCTGCCCGTCGCCGTGCGGCGCGAGCGCGCGTCGCGGCTGCGCGCGGCCGGGCAGGAAGCGGCGCGCCGGCTCTACGAGGGGCGCGTCGGCCGCGAGGAGACCGTGCTGCTGGAGCGCGAGGATCGCGGCCATACCGAGCAGTTCGTGCCGCTTCGCCTCGTGCGCGGCGCGGCGCGCCCCGGCGAGCTGCGCCGGCTGCGCGTGCTCGGCGTGGAGAACGAGGGCTTGCTGGCGGAGGCCGCGTGACATGGCGCTGAGGGAATGGCTGAGCCGCCTGCGCGGCGACCAACCGAAGCCGGCGCCCGAGCCGCCGCCCGAGCGGCAGCTCCCGGCGGGTGCCGTGCCGACGCCGCCGCTGCAGCCGCCGCCGATCACCACCCCGCCCGGGCAGCCGCCGGTGCCGGAGCCGCCGCAGGGTCCCCCCACGCTGCTGCGGCCGCCCGTCCCGGCCGCGCCGCCCACCCTGCCAGTGCCGCCGCCCTTCACCGCGCCGAGCCCCACCCTGCGCCCGGAGGCCGACCCGGCCGGCGGCATCACCGGCCCGATCCCGCCCGAGCCGCCGCCCGGCGCCGATCTGGTGCCGCCCGCCGACGACGCCGCGGCGCTGCGCGAGGCGGAGGCGACGCTGGAGCGGGTGCTGCACCCGCCGCCGCCCGCCGCGCGCGGCGGCCTGTTCGGCCGCATCCTGGGCCGCGAGGAGGCGCCGCTCCCCGGCGCCGAACCGACGCCGGCCCCGACGACGTCACCCGAAGGGCCCGCCGGAGAAGCCCCCGGGGCATCCGGTGCGACATCCTCTGGGACTTCCTATGGGACATCCCCTGGGACGCCGCCTGGAGCCCCGCCCGCTGAGGCGCCCCTCGCCGCCCCGCCGACCGCTCTCGACGCCGGTCCGGGCCTGCCCCCCGCCGTGCTTCCCCCGGCATCCCCCCCGGTGGCACCGTCGGCCCCGCCGCCCATGGCGCCGCCTGCCCCGGCCCCCGCGGCCGGGGCGCCGGTGCCCGCCGCCTTCGTGCCGCCCCCGCCGCCAGTCGCGCCGACCTTCACGCTCGGCACGCCCGCGCCGGCGCCGGAGCCCGCCGCGCGGGGCGGCTTCTTCGGCCGGCTGAAGGCGGGCCTGTCCCGCTCGACCCAGCGCCTGACCGAGAGCCTCACCGGCCTGTTCCAGAAGCGCCGGCTGGACGAGGAGGCGCTGGAGGAGCTGGAGGAGACGCTGATCGCCGCCGATCTCGGCGTCGCCGCCTCCCGACGCATCGTCGAGCGCTTCCGCAGCACCCGCTTCGGCCGCGAGGTGACGGAGCAGGAGGTGAAGGAGGCGCTGGCCGACGAGATCGCCGCCATCCTGCGCCCCGTGGCGCGGCCCATGCCGCTCGACCCCGCGTGCGCCCCGCACGTGGTGCTGGTGGTCGGCGTCAACGGCACCGGCAAGACCACCACCATCGCCAAGCTCGGCCAGCAGTACCGCGAGCAGGGGCTGGTCACGATGTTCGCCGCCGGCGACACCTTCCGCGCCGCCGCCGTGGAGCAGCTCCAGATCTGGGGCGAGCGCACCGGCTGCCCGGTGGTGGTGCCGGCCAAGGAGGGCGCCGACGCCGCCGGCCTCGCCTACGACGCGCTGAGCCGCGCCAAGTCGGAAGGCGCGCAGGTGCTGCTGATGGACACGGCCGGACGCCTGCACAACAAGTCGGCGCTGATGGAGGAGCTGCGCAAGATCGTGCGCGTGATCCGCCGGCTGGACCCCGACGCGCCGCATTCCGTGCTGCTGGTGCTGGACTCGACCACCGGCCAGAACGCCCTGCAGCAGGCCCGGGTGTTCAAGGAGATGGTGGACGTCACCGGCCTCGCCGTCACCAAGCTGGACGGCTCGGCCAAGGGCGGCGTGGTGGTGGCGCTGGCCGAGGAATTCGGCCTGCCCGTGCACATGGTGGGCGTCGGCGAGAAGGCCGCCGACCTGCGCCCCTTCGATGCGCGGGACTTCGCGCGGTCTCTGGTCGGGCTGGAATAGGACGGCTCCCGGCAGGCACCCCGTCCGTCGGCGATCCGCCCTACCCGCCACCCTGGCCGGCGGCCAGGAACGCGCCGACGGCGCGTGGCCCCCGGTGCCATTCCGCCTGCTGGCCCGGCGCCGGGCCGCGCCAGCCCAGCGTCTCCCGGTCGTCGACCTGCTCGTGCCGGTAGAACAGCATCGCGTCGGCACCTTCGCGGTTGCGCAGCCGCAGCGTCACGGTGGCGACGGGCCGGCAGCCGGTCGCGCCCCAGCGGACGACCGCGCGGGCCTCCGCGCGGTCGTCATGACGGCCGGCCAGCCGCTCCCGCAGCCGGCGTGCCGCCTTGCGGCCCAGGCAGTCCAGCTCCGCCGCCGGCCGATCGATCATCGCCTCCACGGACCAGGTGCTGCCATCCTGCCGCAGCGCCAGCCTGTCGCAGCCGGCGAGTTCGCCGAGCCAGCCCGGCAGCGACGTCGCCAGGCCCGGGTCCGGATCGGGCCCCCGCAAGCACTCGATTCCGGTATCCATGCCGTGTCCTCCGCCTGGCGCGACGGGCGGAGTATCGGCCGGGAAGCGTTAACGACCGCCTCGCATGGCGCAGGGGCTGCCGGCCAGCCGGCGACAAGGAGGAGATCGTGGTGGAATGCCGCTGGGAAAGGCTCACGGCCCCGGAATTGCGGGCGCTGGCCCTGCGGGACGCGCTGGCGGTGCTGCCGGTGGCGAGCCTGGAGCAGCACGGCCCGCACCTGCCGGTCTGGACCGACAGCCAGATCGGCCACAGCGTCGCCCTGCGCGCGGCCGGGCTGGTGGCCGGGACGCAGGGCGGGGAGGCGGCCGGGATGCCGGCCGTGGTGCTGCCGCCTCTCTGGCTGGGCCTTTCCGCCGAGCATCTCCCGTTCGGCGGCACGATCAGCCTGGACCACGCCACCCTCCATGCCGTGCTGCGCTGCGTCTGCCGCTCGCTGCGCGCGGAAGGGTTCCGGCGGCTGCTGCTGGTCGACAGCCACGGCGGCAACGCCGAATCGCTCGCCGTCTCGGTGCGGGAGCTGGCGCTGGAATTCGCCATGCCGGTGGTGGTGGCGCATCTGGCGCGGCTGGCGACGGCCGCGGTCTCGGCGATCCTGGAGCGCCAGACCGGCATCCGCCACGCCTGCGAGGCGGAAACCAGCCTGTGGCTGGCGATCGACCCGGCGCAGGTACGGACCGGCGAGATCGCGGCCGAGTACCCGGAGCGCGGGATCGCCGATCCGCCCGGCCTGGACCGCGCGCTCAGCTTCGCCGAACGGGCGCCGGGAACGGGAGTGCGCGGCGACCCGCGCGCGGCGACCGCCGAGAAGGGCGAACGGCTCCTGTCGGCGCTGGCCGGGGCGCTGGCGGACGTGATCCGCGACCCCGCCCTGTGGACGCCGCCCGACCCGGTCTGGGAGGTCGGCCGCGCGCTCCGCGACGATCCGGCATGATCCGCAGGTCCCGGTCGGCGGCCCCCGAAGCCGTTCCAGACCCCTGGTCCGGCGCGCTTTCGAGCCGCTGAACGCGCTCGGCCTGGAAATGCTCCGTTGCCGGCCCGATCAGCCGCGCGGGCAGGACGATCGCCGCCCGGAAAACGCCTCTCCTTCCCGGAGCGGCTTCGCGCCGTGCGGCAGCGGCGGGACCGCGAGGGCGAAGCGCGGGAGCGTCAGCGGTCGTATTCGAAGGGCACCGTCAGCCGCGCACCCGGCGCCGGCTGCATCCGGTCATGCCGGTAGACCTCGCCCTCGACGGCGCCGCCGAACCGCTCGTTCACCCGTGGGGAGATGAAGCTGGGCGAGACGCGCGGCCCCTCCTGCGGCGTGGCCCGAGGCGCCTCCATGTAGCGGTTGGGGACCGGCGCGGGCGTGGAGTTCGGCGACGGCATGGGCACGGATGGCACGTTCAGGGTATCGCTCTGGTCCGGCGCCGTCTCGCGCGGGGTCGGGGCGCGCCGCGCCACGGGGCGCCGCCGCTGCTGCCGATAGACGGGCCGGCGTGCCGCCGGCGCGGCCTGGGTGGCCGCAGGCGCAGTTTGCGGCGTCGTCTGGGGCTGCGCCGGGGCGGCCGGGGCTGCCGGGACAGCCGGCACGGCCGGAGCGGCAGGGGCGGGCGAGACGGCGGGCGGCGCATCCTGGCCCCGGGCCGGCATGGCCACGAGCAGGCAGGCCAGCCCCACGGCCAGCCGGAAACGGCGGCTCATAGCGTGGTTCCTTCCGCAAGGGGGCGGGTGCCGCGTCGGTCCTCATCGGGGTTCAGGAGGGCGGGACGTGCCTTGCCGCCCCCATCCCGCCAGGCGCGCAGGGCCCAGCGGACGGAGGGGAAGGCGATCTCCTGCCACGGGATGTCGTCCCAGGCGAAGCCGCGCACCTCCCTGCTTTCCGGCCCCGGCGCGAAGCCGGGCTCGGCGAGGCGGGCGCGGAAGATGACCTGGACCTGACCGATGCGCGCGATGGAGTAGACGGCGAGCACGTCCTCGATGGCGATCCGCGCCCGCGCCTCTTCCCAGGCCTCGCGCGCGGCACCCTCGGCGACGGTCTCGCCCATCTCCAGGTAGCCGGCGGGCAGTGTCCAGTAGCCGGAGCGCGGCTCGATGGCCCGGCGGCAGAGCAGGACCTGGCCGCCCTCCAGCGCGACGACGCTGCCGACCACCATCTTCGGGTTCTCGTAGAGGACGAAGCCGCAGTCGGCACAGGCCTGACGCGGCCGGTCGTCTCCCTCGGGAATCCGTTGAACGAAGCGCGGCATGCAGAGCAATTGCGACGCCGCGTGCCGCGCATCAAGCGCCATGCACGCCAAGTTCAGGCCCGCCCATTGGGGCGGCTCCCATCCGGGGCGGACCGTGACGCCGGCGCGCCCGAGGTTTCCCGCAGCCGGACAGCTTCCGGACATGGGCGAAGGCTGGCCCGACGCGGAGCCGCGTCAGTGCGGACCGGTATGCGCCGCCGGCCCGGTGCGCCGCAGCCCTACCACCGTCGCGCGCCCGGTACCGGTCCGCCCAAATCCGGATTCCGGCGGCCCGGCATCAGACCCGCAGGTCGAGCAGGGAGCCGCGCGGCAACGGGCGGGTCGGTGCCGCCGGAACGGCGGCCAGAGTCCGCTGCTCCGGACCGGCCGCGACCGAGGCGGCAGCGCGACCCGTCGGCGACGTGTCCCGCGCCGCTCCCGCTCCGCCGGGCAGGCCGGCGGCCTGGGTGACGTCCGCCGCGAAGGCGGCGAGGGAGTTCAGGCTGATCATGCGCACGATCATCTGCTCGAGCACTGAATCGCGGGTGAAGCCGGTACCCGGCAGCGGTCGGCGGCGATCGGCGGTGCGCGGAGCGGAATGGCTGGGGCGGATGGCGACGGTCGGCATGACCGTATCCTCGCCCCAGCGCCGTTAGGAATCCAGCAATAATTGATACGGAATCGCTGAATTAATCGTTAATCGGAATTCGTCTCAAGCACCGCGACGCCCGGCAGGGTCTTGCCCTCCAGCCACTCCAGGAAGGCGCCGCCGGCCGAGGAGACGTAGGTCATCCGCTCCAGCACCCCGGCATGGCGCAGCGCCGAGACGGTGTCGCCGCCGCCGGCGATCGACTTGAGCCCGGCCGACTGGGTGAGCGAGGCCACGGCCTGCGCCAGAGCCACGGTGGCGGTGTCGAAGGGCGGGATCTCGAAGGCGCCGAGCGGGCCGTTCCACACCAGGGTCGAGGCGTTGCGCAGCCGCGACTCGATCGCGTCGACCGTGTCGGGGCCGACATCCAGCGCCATGGCGTCCGCCGGCACCGCGTCCACCGGCACGGTGCGGCTCGGGGCGTTGGCCTTGAACTCGGTGGCGACCACGAGGTCGGTCGGCAGCACGATCTCGCAGTTCCGCGTCTTCGCCTCGGCCAGGATGGCGCGCGCCGTGTCGTGCATCTCGGCCTCCTGCAGGCTCTTGCCCATGGCGAAGCCCTGCGCGGCCAGGAAGGTGTTGGCCATGGCGCCGACGATCACCAGGATGTCCACCTTGCCGGTCAGGTTGCCCAGAAGGTCGAGCTTGGTGGAGACCTTGGAGCCGCCGACGATCGCCAGCACCGGCCGGTTCGGGTTGCCGAGCGCCGCGTCCAGCGCCTCCAGCTCGGCCTGCATCAGCCTTCCGGCATAGCTCGGCAGCAGGTGCGCGACACCCTCGGTGCTGGCATGGGCACGGTGGGCGGCGGAGAAGGCGTCGTTGACGTAGACGTCGGCGAGCTTCGCCAGGCCGGCGGCCAGGGCGGGGTCGTTCTTCTCCTCGCCGGCATGGAAGCGGGTGTTCTCCAGCAGCAGCACCTCGCCGTCCTTGAGCGCCGCGGCCGCCGCCTCGGCCTGCGGGCCGACGCAGTCATCGGCGAAGGCGACCGGACGGCCGAGCGCCGTCGCCAGCGCCTCGGCCAGCGGCTTCAGCGACATCGACGGCACGACCTTGCCCTTCGGCCGGTCGAAGTGCGAGCAGACGATCACCCGCGCGCCCTTCTCGGCCAATTCCCTGATGGTCGGGCAGAGGCGCTCGATGCGGGTGCGGTCGGTGATCTGGCCGTCCTTCATCGGCACGTTCAGGTCGGCGCGGACCAGCACCCGCTTGCCGGCGGGGTCGAGGTCGTCGAGGGTGCGGAAGCGGGCCATGGCGGTTCTCACCTGATCTGGAAGTCGCCGCATCGGGAAGCGGTCGCGGGGGCGGCGTCGTCCCGGCCGCGGAAGTTCAGCGAATCAATCGGTTGCGCGCGGTTCCGCAAGCCGGATCGCAGGGCGCGCGGGCGGAGCAGGGCGCCCAGACGGAAAAGGCGCCCGGGGCCGCTGCCCCGGACGCCTCCCCGACGATCCAGCCCGCCACGCCCCGGCCGACCGGCCGGGCCGCGGCGCATCCCGGGGAAAGACGCCCCAGGGCTCCGCCCCTCAGAGGCTGCCGAGCAGCGCGGCGGTGTCCGACATGCGGTTGGAGAAGCCCCACTCGTTGTCGTACCAGCTCATCACCCGCACCAGCGCGCCGTCGACCACCTGGGTCTGGGAGGCGTCGAAGGTCGAGGAGTGCGGGTCGTGGTTGAAGTCCACCGAGACCAGCGGCGCGGTGTTGTAGCCGAGGATGCCCTTCAGCTCGCCCTCGGACGCCTCCTTCATCGCCGCGTTTACCGCCTCCTTCGTGACGCCCTCGGCCTTGAGGTTCACGTCGAGGGAGATCAGCGAGACGTTCGGGGTCGGGATGCGGATGGCGGTGCCGTCCAGCTTGCCCTTCAGCTCCGGCAGCACGAGGCCGACGGCCTTGGCGGCGCCGGTCGAGGTCGGGATGGCCGAGACGGCGGCGGCGCGGGCGCGGTGCAGGTCCTTGTGCAGCGTGTCGACGGTGTTCTGGTCGCCCGTGTAGGCGTGGATGGTGACCATGTAGCCGCGCAGGATGCCGAACTTCTCGTGCAGCACCTTGGCGACGGGCGCCAGGCAGTTGGTGGTGCAGGAGGCGTTGGAGACGACCTGCATCTCCCTGGTCAGGGACTTGTGGTTGACGCCGTAGACGATGGTGGCGTCCGCCTCCTCGCCCGGGGCCGAGATCAGCACCTTGCGGGCGCCGGCCTGGAGCAGCATCGCGGCCTTGTCGCGCTTGGTGAAGATGCCGGTGCACTCGGCGGCGACGTCGATGCCCTGCCAGGGCAGCTTGGTCGGGTCGCGCTCGGCGGTCACCTTGATCGGGGCGTACTGGCGGCCGCGGCAGGCGATGACGAGGCTGTCGCCCTCGACCTTCACCTCGCCCGGGAAGCGGCCATGCACGCTGTCGTAGCGGAACAGGTGGGCGTTGGCCTCGACCGAGCCGAGGTCGTTGATCGCCACCACCTCGATGTCGTCGCGCCCGCTCTCGATGGCGGCGCGCAGCACCAGGCGGCCGATGCGACCGAAACCATTGATGGCGAGCTTGACGGTCATGCGGGTCGTCCTGTGGATGTTAACTAAGGCCGGTGCTTAGCATGAAATCCGGCTTAAGTCAGCCGAGGCGTTTGCGCACCGCCGCCGCGATCGCCTCGGCGGTGATGCCGAAATGGGCGTAGATCTTGTCGAGCGGGCCGGAGGCGCCGAAGCCGGTCATGCCGATGAAGATGCCGTCAGGGCCGATCCACTGGTCCCAGCCGAAGCGGATCGCCGCCTCGACGCCGACGCGCAGCGCGCTGCCCAGCACCTGCTCGCGGTAGGAGGCGTCCTGCGCCGCGAACAGCTCGAAGCAGGGCAGCGAGACCAGGGCGGTCGGGATGCCCGCCTCCTCCAGCATCTTCCGCGCGGTCTGGGCGATGGTCACCTCGCTGCCGGTGGCGACCAGGGTGGCGCGGCGCTCGCCGGAGGCCTCCTCCAGCACGTAGCCGCCGCGGGCGCAGCGGTTCTCGCCGGCATCGGTGCGGGTCTCGGACAGGTTCTGGCGGGTGAGCGAGAGCAGGGAGGGCCCGTCGGCGCGCTTGATCGCCAGCTCCCAGCACTCCGCCGTCTCCATGGCGCCCGAGGGGCGGTAGACGTGCAGGTTCGGGGTGGCGCGCAGCCCGGCGAGCTGCTCGATCGGCTGGTGGGTCGGCCCGTCCTCGCCGAGGCCGATGCTGTCATGCGTCATCACGTAGACGACGCGCTGGTGCATCAGCGCCGAGAGGCGGATGGCCGGCTTGCAGTAGTCGGAGAAGATCAGGAAGGTGCCGCCATAGGGGATGATGCCCCCGTGCAGCGCCATGCCGTTCATCGCGGCGGCCATGCCGTGCTCGCGCACACCGTAGTGGATGTAGCGGCCGCCGAACTCGCCGGGGCCGATCGAGGGCATCCCCTTGACCAGCGTGTTGACCGAGCCGGTGAGGTCGGCCGAGCCGCCGATCAGCTCGGGGATGGAGGGCACCAGCGCCTCCAGCGCCTTCTGCGAGGCGACGCGGGTGGCGATCTTGGGCTGCTCGGCGGCGATCTGCTGGCGCCAGCCGGCCAGCCTCTCGTGCCACGCCTCGGGCAGCTTGCCGGAGATCGCCCGCTCGAACTCGTCCTTCTGCGGGTGGTTGGCGAGGCGCTTGAGCCAGGAGCGGCGCGCGCCCTGCCCCTTGCGGCCGGCCGCCTCCCACTTCTCCTTGATGCCCTCCGGCACCTCGAAGGGGCCGTAATTCCAGCCCATCGCCTGCTTGGCGCCGGCCGACTCGTCCGGGCCCAGCGCCGCGCCGTGCACGGCGGCGGTGCCGGCCTTGGTGGGGGCGGCGAAGCCGATGATGGTCCGGCAGGCGATCAGCGTCGGGCGCGGCGAGCGGATGGCGTAGGACATGGCGGCGGCAAGCTCCGCCGGGTCGTGCCCGTTCACCTGCTTCACCGCCCAGCCATAGGCCTGGAAGCGCTTCAGCCGGTCCTCGGTGTAGGCGAGCGCCGTGCTGCCGTCGATCGAGATGTGGTTGTCGTCGTAGAGCACCGTCAGCTTGTTCAGCTTCAGGTGGCCGGCGAGGGAGGCCGCCTCGTGGCTGATCCCCTCCATCAGGTCGCCGTCGGAGCAGATCACCCAGGTGCGGTGGTCCACCAGGCTCTTGCCGAAGCGCGCCGCGAGGTGGCGCTCGGCGATCGCCATGCCGACCGCGGTGGCGAGGCCCTGGCCGAGCGGGCCCGTGGTGGTCTCGATCGCCGGGTGGTGGCCGTATTCCGGGTGGCCGGCGGCGGGCGAGCCGATCGCGCGGAAGTGCTTCAGGTCCTCGATCGTCATGCCGGCGTAGCCGGTCAGGTGCAGCAGCGCGTAGAGCAGCATGCTGCCGTGCCCGGCCGAGAGCACGAAGCGGTCGCGGTCCGGCCAGCGCGGGTCGGCGGCGTCGTACTTGAGGAAGCGCGTGTAGAGCGCCGTGGCGGCGTCGGCCATGCCCATCGGCATGCCGGGATGGCCGGACTTGGCCTTCTCCACGGCGTCGATGGCGAGCGCCCGGATGGCGTCGGCCATGCGCCGCTCCTCGGTGACCGGCCTGGCCAGCAGCGCGGCCTGCGCCGCGAGGGCCGGGTTGGACTCGGGAGCGGGCGCGTCGGTGGTGGCCAAGGGGGATCTCTCCGCCGGAAAGCCCCGCCCCTATAGAGGCGGCCCCGCGGTGCGGCAACCCGGGGTGGCGGCGGGCCGCACCGGCAGGGCGTCGGCCGGCCGGCGGCGCCCGTGACGGCGCCCATGGCGGCCCTGGGCGGCGCGCGCCGCCGACCATGCCCGCGGCCGAGGCAGGTTGTCGGCGGAGCGGAGTTCGTGCACACGCAATGGGCAGAAGCCTTCCTGCCCGTCGCCGTCAGGCCGGTGCGCGGCCGGGCCGAGGGTATGGGAGAGCCGGACGGCATGACAGGACGCAACGGGGGGCTCGGACGGGCGGGCGACGAGCCGGCGCGCACGCCGCAGGCCGTGCCGGAGGCAGCGTTGGGCGTGCCGGACCCGGCCGACGCCCTGCTCTCCCGGCCCGGCTTCCTGGTCCGGCGCCTGCACCAGATCCATTCCGCCATGTTCGCCGAGGAATGCGCGGCCTACGGGGTCACGCCGGTGCAGTACAGCCTGATGACGCTGCTGGAGCACGCCCCCGGAATCGACCAGGGGCGCGCCGCCGCCGGGCTCAGTCTCGACCGCTTCACCACCGCCGACGTGGTCAAGCGGCTGGAGACGGCCGGGTTGCTGCGCACGGAGCGTGGCCGCGACCGGCGCGCCAAGTCCCTGTTCCTGAGCCGGCAGGGCAGCAGGCTACTGGACGAGATGCAGGCCAGCGCGCAGCGCGCGCACGACCGGCTGGTCGAGGGGCTGCCGCCGCGCCAGCGCGAGCAATTCGTGCGCAACCTGCGCCGGCTGGTGGACCTGCACGGCGCCGCCGGGGACGCGGCGCCCAGGATCCGGTGAGGAGACGCCGGGAAGGCCGCCGGCGCCGCGCCGTCCGGGCTCCCCGGCGGGGCTCCCCGGCGGGGCTTTCCGGCGGGCTTCCCGAACGGGCCCTCAGCCCGCCTCGCGCACCCAGTCCACCGTCACCGGCTCGCGGAACATGAAGCGGACGAGGTGGCGCGCCACCACGTCCTCCAGCTTCGCGAGGGCCTCCGCATCCGCCGCCTCGGCGCGCATCACCAGCGTCTCCGGCTCGGCGCGCAGCAGGCAGACGCCCATCGGGAACTCGATCCGCCCGGCCTCCTCCTCCAGCTGCACCGCAAGCTTGTGCTCGAAGTGCTTGCAGAGCTGGCCCATGTAGCGCCGGGGCAGCGCCGTCGCGACGCGCGCCGTGGAATTCGACATGGCTTCCGTCCTTCCTCTCAATTCCGCTCGATCTCGGCCGCCGCCGCGTCGATCGCGGCGACGATCCGGTCCAGTTCGGCCGCGTCCACCGGGCCGCGGCCGAGGCGAAGGCGCAGCGCCATCTTCATGTTGTGCATGGCCCGCATGATGCGCGGCGTCGGATCGCTGCCCGCCTGCCCGCCCACCGCGTCCATGCGCGCCAGGATCGCGTCCAGCTCGGGCCGGCTCGCCGCCAGCGCCGCCTCGCCTTCCGGGGTGATGCTGTAGAGCTTCTTGCCGCCCTCCTCCGGCGTCACCGTGGCCTGGCCCAGCTCCTCCAGCATGGTGAGGGTCGGGTAGACCACGCCCGGGCTCGGGCTGTAGGCGCCGGCCAGCCGCTCCTCGACCGCCTTGATGATCTCGTAGCCGTGGCGTGGCTTCTCCCCGATCAGGTGCAGGATCACGAGGCGCAGGTCGCCGTGGTCGAAGAAGCGGCCGCCACGGCCGCCGCCCCACCGCTCCCGGCCGCCATGACGACCGAAGCCCCGCCCCTCTCCCATCGGGCCGCGGCCCTCGCCCCGCCCCTCGCCCATGAAGCCGCGGGCGAAGCGGCGGCCTTCGCCGCAATTGCGTAGACGTCCGAACATGAAACTCTCCAGAGTGTGTTTCGATATATCTGTTTCGCGCTTTCCGATATATCGAAACACAGTCTGAGCGCAAGGGGTCGCGAAGCGCTCTCGATTTCGTGATGTTTGGGCCGGGCGGAAGAAGACCGCGGGACACGAGCGGCGGCCGCCAGAAGGGCCGCCCAGGGCCGTTCCGACCTGACCGTATCAGGCCGGGCGCCCCGCACGATGGCGCCTCGAACGCATCCGCTGCCGCATGGCGCCCCGCCCGGATTGGCTGGCCGAGGACGCGGCCACCGGCGAGCGCCTCCGCGTCGATCCCGCCACCCCGACCCTGCCGCCCGCCGTCGCGGCGCAGGCCGAGCCGGGCCGCCCCGCGCCACGACGCGCCGGGCGCGGCGGAGGCGCGCGGCATGGCCGGGCGGGCTTACGGCCCGCCGCCGGCCTGCCTTCCGGTCCGGTCGCCCGCCGCGACGCCACCCGGGTACCCGGGACGATGCTCCCCGTGACATCCGGGGCGATGCACCGGGGCCGCTGGCCTGCCCCGCCGACGCGCCGCTTGGACTTCCGGTGCCGCTGGCCTATCTGGTGCTGCAACGCCGCGGGACCCGTTCGCCCGCCTACCGCCGGATCCCGATGACCGACACGCCCCTTTCCCGCATCCGCAATTTCTCGATCGTGGCGCATATCGACCACGGCAAGTCCACGCTGGCCGACCGGCTTATCCAGGCCACCGGCGCCCTCTCCGAGCGCGAGATGGCCGGCAAGGAGCAGGTGCTGGACAACATGGAGCTGGAGAAGGAGCGCGGCATCACCATCAAGGCGCAGACCGTGCGCCTCGACTACAAGGCGAAGGACGGCGAGACCTACGTCCTGAACCTGATGGACACGCCCGGCCACGTGGACTTCGCCTACGAGGTCTCGCGCAGCCTCGCCGCCTGCGAGGGCTCGCTGCTGGTGGTGGACGCCTCCCAGGGCGTCGAGGCGCAGACGCTGGCCAACGTCTACCAGGCGATCGACGCCGGGCACGAGATCGTGCCGGTGCTCAACAAGATCGACCTGCCGGCGGCCGAGCCCGAGCGGGTGAAGCAGCAGATCGAGGACGTGATCGGCCTCGACACCTCGGACGCGGTCGAGATCTCCGCCAAGACCGGCCTCAACATCGAGGGCGTGCTGGAGGCCATCGTCGCCCGGCTGCCCGCGCCCGAGGGCGACGCCGCGGCGCCCACCAAGGCGCTGCTGGTCGACAGCTGGTACGATCCGTATCTCGGCGTGATCATCCTGGTGCGCATCAAGGACGGGCATCTGCGGCGCGGCCAGCGCATCCGCATGATGTCCACCGGCACGGTCCACACCATCGACCAGGTCGGCGTGTTCCGCCCGAAGATGCAGAGCGTCGAGTCGCTCGGGCCGGGCGAGATGGGCTACATCACGGCCGCCATCAAGACCGTCGCCGACACCAACGTGGGCGACACCATCACCGACGACCGCACCCCCGCCGCCGAGCCGCTGGCCGGCTTCAAGCCCTCGATCCCGGTGGTCTGGTGCGGCCTGTATCCGGTCGATGCGGACGACTTCGAGAAGCTGCGCGACAGCCTCTCCAAGCTGCGGCTGAACGATGCGAGCTTCCACTACGAGCCGGAGACCTCGGCGGCGCTGGGCTTCGGCTTCCGCTGCGGCTTCCTCGGCCTGCTGCACCTGGAGATCATCCAGGAGCGCCTCTCCCGCGAATTCGACCTCGACCTGATCGCGACCGCCCCCTCGGTGGTCTACAAGCTGCACATGAACGACGGCAGCGTGCAGGACATGCACAACCCCGCCGACATGCCGGACGTGGTGCGCATCGCCCATATCGAGGAGCCGTGGATCAAGGCCACGATCTTCGTGCCCGACGACTACCTCGGCAACATCCTCGCCCTCTGCACCGAGCGGCGCGGCCGGCAGGCGGACCTGACCTATGTCGGCAGCCGCGCCATGGCGGTCTACCGGCTGCCGCTGAACGAGGTGGTGTTCGACTTCTACGACCGGCTGAAGTCGGTCAGCCGCGGCTACGCCTCCTTCGACTACAACATGGACGGCTACGAGGAGAGCGACCTCGTCAAGATCTCCATCCTGGTCAACGGCGACCCGGTGGACGCGCTGAGCTTCATGGCCCACCGCTCCCAGGCCGAGAAGCGCGGCCGGCAGATCTGCGAGCGGCTCAAGGAGCTGATCCCGAAGCAGCTCTTCAAGATCGCCATCCAGGCCGCGATCGGCAGCCGCGTCATCGCGCGCGAGACGATCGGCGCCCTCTCCAAGGACGTCACCGCCAAGTGCTACGGCGGCGACATCTCCCGCAAGCGCAAGCTCCTGGAGAAGCAGAAGGAGGGCAAGAAGCGCATGCGGCAGTTCGGCAAGGTCGAGATCCCGCAGAGCGCCTTCATCGCCGCGCTCAAGATGGATGGCTGATACGGTTCCCGGCCGCTTCCCTCGGCCGGACCCGTCCCCCGCATCGAGTGCGGCCCCACGATTCGAACGGATCGGCCGGAAACCGGCCGAGTCGCCGCGCGAGGCCGCTGCCCGTCCGGCCTGACCCTGGCCGGTCGGGCCGGTGCCTCCGGCGGGCGGGCGTTCCCGATCCGGTCTTTCCGCCGGCTCCGGGCAGCTCGGCGGGCGGCCCGGCGGGCGGCCTCACCCGGTGCCCGTCGGATCAGCCGAACGGATGATCGGTGCGGTGCTCGGCGTAGCCGCTCCGGACGTAGTGCAGCGCCGCCGCGTGCAGGTCGCCGCCGAACGCCGCCCGCAGATCCGCGTAGTTGGCGAGGTACTGGGCCGCGTTGAACAGCGCCGGGTTGCGTCCCTCGGCGAAGCCGGTGTCGAGGTAGTGCCGCGTCGCCAGGTCGGCATCGGTGCCGAAGGCCTGGATCAGGTCGGCATGGGAGGCGGTGTACTCGGCCGCGTCGAAGGTCACGGCGCGGCCCTCCTGGAAGCCGTTCCGGATGTAGTGGGCGGCCCCGGCATCGGCGTCGTGCGGCAAGGCCGCGATCAGGTCCGGCGAGGAGGCGATGTAGGCGAGGCCGTCGAAATCGACGCCGCGTCCCTCCGCGCGTCCCGCGACGATGTAGTGGGCCGCCCCCGCCTCGCCGTCGGCGCCGATCGCCGCCACGAGGTCGCGGTGGGAGGCGACGTAGGCGAGCCCGTCGAAGCTGACGCTGCGACCCTCCAGGAGGCCGGTGCTGGCGAGGTGGTCGAACCCGGCCTGCGCATCGGCCCCGAGGGCGGTGGCGAGGTCGGCATGGCTGGCGATGTACTGCAGCGGCCTCGCCGCCACCGCCGCCCCGATGGCAAGCGTCCCGTCGGTGAATTGCAGCGTCTGGACGTTCACCATCCGGTCGAAATGCAGGGCCACCGTGTCGTAGGCCACGTACTGGCCGTGCCAGCCCAGCAGGTGCGCCTGGGACACGGCGAAGGGGAGCATGACGGTGTTGTGCCCGGCGCCGCCGTCGATCGAATTCATCGCGCCGAACGCCGGCAGCACGTCGTCGGCCGGGGAGCCGGTGATCTGGTTGGAGCCCGACATCAGGGTCTGCAGCAGGCCCTGCCAGGTGCCCATCTGCATCGCGATCCGGTAGGGCGCCATATCGATGGCGATCCCCTGGATCGTGAAGCCCGCATGCGCGTAGGGCGAATCCGGGCTGGCCGCGAAGGCGATCCGGGACACCTGGCCCTCGATCGGGCCGACACCCGTGAAGCTGCCGAAGCCGCTGCCGATGAGGGTGATGCTGTACTGCTCGGACGGGACGACGCTGATGGAGACGCCGATGAAGACGCTTTCGGCGGCCACGCGCGTCCTGAAGTCCTGGGCCGGGGGCATCGAGAAGGTCCGGAAGTCGAAGCCTCCGGCCTGAGCGGCGAATTCCACCATCCTGCGATGCCTCGTTCCCCGGCCCGCATCGCTGCCGGCCGACAGGGTGCTCCCTCGGCACCCGCCTGATGGAACATCCTGCGCTTCCATGGCTTGACGCCCCGTTACCGGAGGGCCGCATGGGCCGCCGCCCGGCCGGACAGGAGAAAATTGCAATTCGGACAGGGCCTGTTCATCTTCCCGGCCCACGATCCAATCCGGGAGAACGTTTCATGCGGCTACGTCTGCCAGGGCTGCCCGTGGTGGCGCTCGCCGCCGCGGCACTGCTCGGCCCCGCCTCGAATGCCGCCCTGGCCCAGCCCTTCCCCAACCGCACCGTCTCCGTGATCGTCCCCTTCGCCGCCGGCGGCCCCACCGACACGGTCTCGCGCCTCGTCTCCGAGGCGATGGCGCAGAACCTCGGCCAGTCCGTGGTGGTGGAGAACGTGGGCGGCGCCGGCGGCACGCTCGGCTCGCAGCGCGTCGCCCAGGCGCGGCCGGACGGCTACACCCTGCTGCTGCACCATATCGGCATGGCCACCACGCCGACCCTGTACCGGCGCCTGGGCTACGACCCGACCGGCTTCGAGACCATCGGCCTCGTCACCGCCGTGCCGATGACCATCATCGCCAAGCCGAATTTCCCGGCCGAGAACCTCCAGGGCGCGATCGAGGTGATCCGGCGCGAGCGCGAGGGCATCAACTACGCCAATGCCGGGATCGGCGCCGCCAGCCATCTTTGCGGGCTGCTGTTCATGGCCGCGATCAACGCGCCGATGACCACCGTGCCCTTCCGCGGCACCGGCCCGGCGATGACCGAGCTGCTCTCCGGCCGCGTCGACCTGATGTGCGACCAGACCACCAACACCACCGAGCAGATCAACGCCCGCGCGGTGAAGGTCTTCGCCGTCACCGTGCCGCAGCGCCTCGGCTCCCTGCCCAACGTGCCCACCGCCGCCGAGGCCGGGCTGCCCGGCTTCGAGGTGACGATCTGGCACGGGCTCTACGCCCCGCGCGGCACGCCGATGGAGGTGCGCCAGCGCCTCTCGCAGGCGTTGCAGGTGGCGCTGCGCGACGAGAAGGTGGTGCGCCGCTTCCGCGAGCTGGGCACCGAGCCGGAGCCGCAGGCGCGCGCGACTCCGGACGCGCACCGCGCCTTCTGGATGGCCGAGATCGCGAAGTGGCGGCCGATCATCCAGGCGGCGGGGCAGTACGCGGACTGAGCGCCGCCCGCACCGGAACGCCCCGATCGGGCGGCATCGCCGGGGCCGCAGGCGCGGCCCCGGCAGGCGCGGCCGCTACGCCGCGATGTCCAGCGAGGACCAGTCGACGAAGAAGCCGTTCGGCGCCCGGTAGCCGGCAAGGCGCGGCCCGAGCGCGCGCGGCGAGACGTCGTGGACGAACCAGAGCATCATCGCCTCGTCCACCAGCCGCTCATGGATCCGCGCCACCGCCTGGTCCAGCGCGCCCGGCCCGAAGGCGAGGCGCGCGGCCGCCGTCAGTCGGTCGAGCTCGGGATCGTTCACGAAACCCCAATTGTTCGACACCGGCGGCGCCATGCGCGAATCCGCGAAGCGCGCGATGGCGAAGAACGGGTCGATGGTGGCGATGCTCACATTGGTGGCGTTGGCCCCGCGCGCGGCCGGGGCGCGCGGCCCCTCGCGCCAGTTGGTGAACAGCGTCCCCCACTCCAGCACCTCCAGCTTCACGTCGAAGTGGCACTGCCCCATCGCCTGCTGCAGGTACTCGTTCATCGGCAGGGACTGCATCTGGCCCGAGCCACCCGGCGTCACCAGCACCGTCACGGCGGCGCGGCGCTGCGCGGAGTAGCCCGCCGCCTCCATCAGCCGGCGCGCCTCCGCCGGATCGTGGCGCAGGCGGAAGCCCGGATTGCCGAACCAGGGATGGTCGCGGCGCACCTGGCCGGCGGCGGGCTCGGCCAGGCCGCCGTTCAGCACCACGAGGTCGCCGCGGTCAACGCAGAGATTCGCCGCCTGCCGCACCCGCTTGTCGCGCCAGGGCGAGCCCTCCAGCAGCGAGGGCTGCCAGGGCCAGACATGCGCCATGCGGCTGGTGACGATGCGGAAGCCCCGCGCCTTCATGGAATCGATCACGTCGGGCGCCGGCGCCTCGATCCAGTCCACCTGTCCGGAGAGCAGCGCCGCTGCCCGCGCGCTGTGGTCGATCAGCGGCAGGAAGACCAAGCGGTCCAGCTTCGGCACGCGGTCGCGGTCCCAGTAGTCCGGGTTGCGAACCAGCTCCAGCCGCTGGCGCGGCACCAGGACCGCGAGGCGCCAGGCGCCGGTGCCGGAGGGATCGCGGGCGAAGGCCTCCCAGGCCTGGGCCGCGCGCTGCGCCGGCTCCGTCACCGTGGCCGGCACCGCGGCGAGCTTGGCCTGCCAGTGCGCCGGCGAGGCGAAGAACAGGTTCGACAGGTTGAGCGGCAGGAAGGCGTCCGGCTCGGCCGTGGCCAGCTCCACCGTCAGCGCGTCGATCGCCCGGGCCGAGCGCAGCGTCGGCATGCGCGACACGGTCTGGCCGACCTGGCTCGGGTCGAAATGCGGCGCGTCGCGGTCCAGCACCTTGCGCACGTTCCAGACCACGGCCTCGGCGTCGAAGGCGGCGCCGTCGTGGAAGCGGATGCCGGGCCGCAGCCGGAACACCCATTTCGTGCGGTCCGCCTCGTCCACCCGCCAGTCGGTAGCGAGGCAGGGGCGCAGCGTGGTGCCGGTGTCGTAGTCCCAGACGGTCAGCGCGTCGTACAGGGTGAGCGCCGCGACGCGCACGCCCTCGAAGGCCTGGTCCGGCTGGCCGTGGGTGCGCGGGATATCGCCCGCCGTCATGCCGACGCGCACCACCTTCTCCGCCGCCAGCGCCGGCGGCGCCCCCGTCGCGGCGCCGGCCGTGAGGCCGAGGGCGAGGCCGCCGAGACGGCGGCGGCCGAAGGGTCGGGGCATGGGCATGCGGGTACTCGCGCTCGGGCTGCGGAGGGTCGAGCCGCCGCTCCCGGGCCGCCTGCGCGGCTTCGGCTCCAGCGGGGCCGGCGGGCAAGGCTATGAAGCCCGACCGCCGCGCGACAAGCGGCCGCCCGACGCACCGCGGCCGGAAAACGGGGCCGCGCCGCAATCCCTTGCCCAACCGGCACCCAAACGGCGCCCCGCCTGCACAACGTGCCGGCAGCCCCCCGCGCCCCGCTCCCGGGAAGCGGGGCGCCTCGCGCCGCTCAGCTCCGGTAGTCGATCCGGTCGTTCTCGATCAGCCGCAGCGCCGAGGGCCACAGCATGTCCTTGTAGTGGTCGAGCACGTCCTCGCGGTGGAACTGCCCGGCGGTCTTGCGGCGCACCTCCTCGGGCGGGAAGACCAGCTCGGCCCCGCCGGACATGGCGGCGACCTGCGCCGAGCAGGCGCGCTCCAGGTAGTAGATGTTGCTGAACGCCTCGGGGATGGTGCGCCCGGCGGCCAGCAGGCCGTGGTTGCGCAGGATCATCGCGTTGTTGGTGCCGAGATCGGCCACCAGCCGCTCGCGCTCGTCGAGGTCGAGCGCGATGCCCTCGTAGCCGTGGTAGGAGAGGTGCCCGTAGAATTTCAGCGCGTGCTGCGAGATCGGCAGCAGCCCGTCCTTCTGCGCCGAGACGGCGATGCCGGCGGCGGTGTGGGTGTGGATGACGCAGGTCAGGTCCTCGCGCGCCATGTGCACCGCCGAATGGATGGTGAAGCCGGCGGCGTTGACCGGGCTGCTCGCCGCGTCGCCCTCGACCACGTTGCCGTCGCAGTCGATCTTCACGAGGTCGCTCGCGCGCATCTCGTGGAACATCACCCCGTACTTGTTGATCAGGAAGTGGTGCTCCGGCCCCGGCACGCGGGCGGAGATGTGGGTGTAGATCAGGTCGGTCCAGCGATGGTGCGCCACCAGCCGGTACAGCGCCGCGAGGTCGCAGCGGATCTGCCACTCCTCCTCGGAGCAGCCGTGCAGGCGGGCGGGCGAGGTGACGACGTTCATGGCGCATCTCCGGCGGGCTTGGCGGGGGTGCCCGCCAGCTTCCGCCCGCCCCACCCCTGCGTCAACACGTCCCGAGGGCCCGACCACGGTGCCCCGCCGACGGGCCGCGCCCGTCTCCGCCGGGCCGCGCCGACGCCTGCACGACCTCGATCCGCGCGTCTCGGCTCCCCCGTCATCCGCGCGCCTTCGCGCTCCGTCATCCGCGCGCCTTCGCGCGACGCTGCTCCCACGCCCCCTCCCCGGCATCGGCCGGCAGCCGCGCGTAGAGCGGCACGGCGAGCAGCACGGCCAGCCCCGCCACCAGGAAGGCGCCGGCGAAGTCGGCCCGCACCGGCTCCGCCCTTCCGGCCAGCGCCGTCAGCACCTCCAGCGAGGCCGCCGCCACCGCCACCCCGGCCGCCAGCGAGAGCTGCTGCAGGGTCCCGTACAGGCTGGTCGCGGCCGAAAGCTTGTTCTGCGGCACGTCGGCGTAGCAGAGCGTGTTGAGCGCGGTGAATTGCAGCGACCGGGACAGCCCCGCCGCCAGCAGCACGCCGAACAGCGCCGCCGCCGGCCAGGAGGCGTCGAACAGCGCGCAGACCGCGACCGAGAGCGCCGCCACCACCCCGTTGCCCACCAGCGCCCGGCGGAAGCCGAAGCGGGCCAGCATCGGCCGCACCACCGGCTTCATCAGCAGCGCGCCGAGGGCGCTGGCGAAGGAGATCAGACCGCTCTGCGCCGCGCTGCGCCCGAAGGCCATCTGGAGCGTCAGCGGCACCAGGAAGGGCACCGCCCCGGCGCCGACGCGGAACAGCGAGCCGGCCAGGGCCGGGACGTTGAAGCTCGGGATGCGCAGCAGGGTGAAGTCGATCGCCGGCGACGGCACCGAAAGGCAGTGCCGTACCCCGAGCCAGCCCAGGCCGAGCCCGAGCGCCATCGCCGCCTCGGGCAGCGGATGCGGCAGCACGCCGCGGCCGATCGTCTCGATGCCGAGCATCAGCGAGGCCAGGGCGATCCCGGTGAGCGCCAGCCCCGTCAGGTCGAGCCGCCCGGGGTCGCCGGCCGGCAGGTCGGGGATGAAGCGCCAGACCAGCCCCATCCCGAGCAGCCCCACCGGGACGTTGATGTCGAACACGGCGCGCCAGGAGAGCGCGTCGGTCAGGAAACCGCCCAGCGGCGGCCCCATGATCGGCCCGAGCAGCGCCGGCATGGTCAGCCAGGTGGTGGCGGTCAGGAGCTGGTCGCGCCGCACCTGCCGCAGCAGCAGCAGCCGCCCCACCGGCACCATCATCGCCCCGCCCATGCCCTGGAGCACCCGCGCCGCCACCAGCGCGCCGAGCCCCTCGGCGCGGCCACACAGGGCGGAGGCGGCGGTGAAGACCAGGATCGCCGCCAGGAAGACCCGCCTGGCGCCGAACCGGTCCGCCACCCAGCCGCTGACCGGGATGAACACGGTCAGCGCCACGAGGTAGGCGGTGATGGCGACGCTCATGCGCGGCACCGGCACGCCGAAATCCGCCGCCATGGCGGGCAGCGCCGTCGCGATCACCGTGGAGTCGAGGTTCTGCATGAACAGCGCGCTGGCGACGATCGCCGCGATCAGGCGCGGGTCGCGCGGCGGCGGCATGGTCGGTTCCGGCGAGGGCGCCTCGGCGGCCGGCTCTTTCTGTTCTCTCATCCGGACGGAAGCATAGAGCATCCCCGAGCTGGGCGCACGCGCTCGGCGGCTCGGAAAATTCGCCGAATCAAGAGGCTACGGCGAACCGCAGTCCTAACCGGACTGCGGTTCGCCGTAGCTCGTTGTTCTCGGCGCGGATTCACGCCGCCTTACATGCCCGCCCGTCGGCGATCCGCTCTAGAGCCGTTCCGGCCTGGCACGGTCAGGCCGGAACGCCTCCAGGACCGATATGCCCGCAGGCGCGAGTCCCCCGGCCCGGCACCCCGCCGCGGATCGCGCGGGCAGGACGCGGCGCGGGACCGGCGGCACGCGGCCGACGGGCACTCGCGGGAGGAGTGCCCGGCATCGTTCCGGGCTGCGGAGCGATGCCGGGCCGGACGCCGCCAGCGGGGGGAAGCGCGGCGTCCGCAGCGGGCGGCCCGGGGGATCAGGCCGCCCGCAAGGCAGGGAGTGCATGGGCAGGCCGGCCGGCAGGGGATGACGAGAGAGCCTCCGCGCCTGGCAGGAAGGGAAGCCGGCGCGGGCGATGCATCGTGCCGGGGTGCCGACGTCCACCCTCTCCCCTCGGGCGCGGAAAGGACCCGCCGGACCCATCCGCGCGCTACTCGACCGGCTCCGAGCCCCGCGGATGCGGCAGGATCACCTCGGCCTCGGTGAACGGCTCCGCGCGCCGCAGCCGCACGTTGCCGCCATGCGCGGCGGCGAGCTGGCGCGCCAGCGACAGGCCTTCCCCATCCTGCACCGTGCCCACGAAGCCCCAGCCGTCGTCGCGCACCGTCAGCACGGTCCGGGACGCCTCGCTGGCCAGCCGGACCTCGATGTGTCCCAGCAGGCGCATATGCATGCCGTGCTTGACCGTGTTGCCGAGCAGCTCGTGCGCGATGCGCACCACGGTGCCGCGCAGCGGCGGCGGGCAGTGGCCCTGCGTCGCCACGTCGAGGTGCAGCATCTGCTCCATGTCGCCGAGCAGCGCGATCACGCTCTCGCCGAGCTGCCGCAGCCGCTCCGCCATGGTGGCCGGCCGTCGCGTCAGGCCGAACAGCGCGTCCGAGACGGCGGCGGAAAGGCAGATGCGCCGTTCCAGCTCCCGCGCCAGGCGCTGGCCGTCCAGCGTCGCGTGGAGCGCCGGGTTGTGCAGCACGAGGCCCAGCACGCGCTGCAGGGCGTTCTTGGTCTGGTGCCGGAGCTGGCGGAACGCCGTCTCGTCCAGCGGTTCGCGCCGATCGGACGGGTCCTCGGCCCGGTCCGTCCCGGCGGCGGTGACCGCCGCGCCGGCCCTGACCCCCATGTGCCGGGGCGGCATGCCCCTGGGAGCGATGGGATGGAGTTCGGTCATTCAGCGATCCTGCGAGGAGGCGTTGACGGACGGACATTATGTGGGAAAATTTCCCACGTCAATCCGGGGCGACGTCAATCCGGGGCGCGTTCGTGGGTATTTTTCCCACGTGCTTCGGGTGGTATATCGCTTCATCACGTCGAACCGCCACGGCCTCTTGTCCCAGAGTTCCACCCCGCAGCCGGACGCCATGCTCCGGCCCCTCGCGCGTCTGCTGCGCCCGCTGGTGCGCGTGCTGATCCGCACGGGGGTCACCTTCCCGGTGCTCGCCGACCTGCTCCGCGCGCTCTACGTGGAGGTGGCGACGCGCGAGATGCTGTCGGGCCAGGGCGCGCGCACGGACAGCCGCGTCAGCCTGCTCACCGGCGTGCACCGCAAGGAGATCCGGCGCCTGCGCGAGCAGCCGGCGGTCAGCGAGGCCCCGCCCGCCGCGGTGACCCTGGGCAGCCAGATCGTCGCCCGCTGGCTCGGCACCCCGGCCTACGCGGCGGAGGGACGGCCCAGGCCCCTGCCCCGCAGCGGCGATGCGAGCTTCGAGACGCTGGTCGAGTCCGTGACCACCGACCTGCGCGCGCGCGCCGTGCTGGATGACTGGCTCGACCAGGGCATCGTCTCGCTCGACGGGTCGGGGCTCGTGGTGCTGAACGAGTCGGCCTTCATCCCGCGCCCGGGGCGCGAGGCGCAGCTCTTCTACTTCTCGCGCAACCTGCACGACCACATCGCGGCGGCGGGGGCCAACATCCTCGCCGCCGGCGCCGCGCCGTTCCTCGACCGGACGGTGCACTACGACCGGCTGAGCCCCGACTCGGCGGCGCGGCTGGAGGCGGCCGGGCGCGAGGCGGCGCAGCGCCTGCTGCTCGACATCAACCGGCTGGCGCTGGCGATCGTCGAGGCCGACGAGGCGGCCGGCGGCCCGGGAAGGACGGCCCCGGGAGAGGCGGCGCCGGCGCCGACCCGGCGGGTCAACCTCGGCGTATTCCTGTATGTCGAGGACGAACCCGCCGACGAGAAGGCGTGACGATGCGTCGCCTGCCACTGCTGTTCCTGGCGGCCCTCACCGCCTGCCGCCCGGCCGCGCCGCCGCCCGCGCCGCCCGCCGCGGCGCTCGACCGCCCCGGCCAGTGCCGCGTCGGTCCGGATGGCGGCGCGCCGGTGCCGGCGCAGGTGACAGAGCGGGGAATCGGCGGCACCGGCGCCCCCGCCGCGCCGGGCACGGCCCGGTTCGCCGAGCGCGGCATCGGCGGCACCGGCGCCCCCATCGGCATCGTCGGCGTGATCACCGGCTTCGCCAGCATCTGCGTCAACGGGCTGGAGGTGCGGCACGCGCCCGACGCCACGGTGGAGATCGACGGGCGTGCCATGCCGATCGGCATGCTGCGCGTGGGCCAGATCGTGCTGATCGAGGCGAGCGGTCCCGTGGCCGCCTCCCAGGGCACTCCTGCGGACAGCCCCGCTGGCAGCCCCGCTGGCAGCCCCGCTGGCAGCCCCGTTGGCAGCCCCGTTGGCGACGCGCCGGGCGACACGGTGCTGGAGGCGCGGCGGGTCGTGCTGCGCCACGAGGTGTCGGGCCCGGTGGAGTCCATCGTCGCCGGCGGCGACGCCTCGCCGGTGCTGCTGCGGGTCGCCGGCCAGGGCGTGGTCACCGCCGGGACGGTGCCGGGCGTGGCCGGGTTGCGGGCCGGCGACTGGGTGGATGTCAGCGGGCTGCGCCGCCCGGACGGCACGGTGGGCGCCACGCGGCTCGACCGGCGGGCGCCCGGCGAGGCGGTGGTGCGCGGCGTCCTGCGCCGCGACGGCGGCGCGCTGCGCATCGGGGCGCTGACGGTGCGGCCGGGCCAGCTCCCGGCCGCCCTGCTCGGCCAGCCCGTGCAGGCCACCGGCCGCTACGCCGAGGGCACGCTGGCCGCCGCCTCCCTTGCCGCCGACCCGCTGCTGCGCGACCCCACCGCGGCCTTCGGGCCGGCGGTCCGTCGCTACGTGGTGGAGGCCGAGGTGCAACGGCTCGGCGACCGCTTCCGGCTGGGCGACGGCGTCACGCTGCCACTCGGCCTTCCCGGCATGGCGCCCCCGGAGCGGCGTGCGGTGCTGGAACTGGAGCGCCGGCCGGATGGCAGCCTGCTCGCCACCGGCATGCGCGCCGCGGCGGAACCGCCAGCGCCGCCGGCCCCGGGCGGCGCCTTCGCGCCGCCGCGTGACGGCGGGGCAACGGGCGGCAACGGGCACTGGTCGCCGGCCCCGATGCCCGGCCTGCGCGGCAGCGGCCCGGGAGAAGGCCGGACGGGCGGCGCACCGGGCTTTCCGGGCGGCCGGGATCAAGGCCCCGGCAATCCGGTCGCAGGCCGCCTCGGCCTGGCGCCGCCGCTCCGGGGCGATGGCGGCATCGACATCGGCCCGGGACCCGGGGCCGGGATCGGTGCCGGCATCGGGGCCCGCGGCGCCCCGGATCCGGCCGGCATGGGGCGCGCGCCGGGCGGGCGGTAGAGCGTTCCCGGGCCGGGCGTCCACGCCCCGCCCGGGGCCGCGTCCGGGGAGGACGGGGCCCGGCACGTTTCCGCCCCCCGCGGGGCGGGGGGGG
>NZ_JALPRX010000170.1 GCF_023223525.1 Roseomonas acroporae
TCGCCAACTCAGGATACGCTTCCATGTAAACGCAGCACGCTCTAGGGCGAGCCGCAGGTCACGCGGCGGGCCGACCGGCCGCTTCCCAACGACCTTCCCGGCGACCGCGGGCCCGGACGCGGCCTGCCGGCGGGATCGGCCGTTCCCGTGTCAGCCGCCGCGGAAGCCCGTGGCGACCACGTACAGCTCGCTGCTGTCCTTGCGGCTGGCGGGCGGCTTGGCGTGGCGCACCTCGCGGAAGTCGCGCCGGAGCTGGTCGAGCAGGGTCTTCTCGGTGCCCCCCTGGAACACCTTGGCCACGAAGCCGCCGCCCGGCGCCAGCACCCGGCGCGCGAAGTCGAGCGCCAGCTCCACCAGCCCGATGATGCGCAGGTGGTCGGTGGCGGTGTGGCCGGTGGTGTTGGGCGCCATGTCGGAGAGGACGAGGTCGGCCTGCCCGTCCAGCGCCGCGATCACCGCCGCCTCCGCCGCCTCGTCCTGGAAGTCGCCCTGGAGCACGACGGCGCCCGGCACCGGGTCCATGGCGAGCAGGTCGAGCGCCACGATGTGGCCGCCCGGCCCGGGCCGGTCCAGGCCGATCCGCTCCGCCGCCACCTGGGTCCAGCCCCCCGGGGCGGCGCCGAGGTCCACCACGCGCTGGCCGGGGCGCAGCAGGTGGAAGCGCTCGTCCAGCTCGATCAGCTTGAAGGCGGCACGGGAACGCAGGCCGCGCGCCTTCGCCGCCTGCACGTAGGGGTCGTTGAGCTGGCGCTCCAGCCAGCGCTGGCTGGCCGTGGTGCGCCCCTTGGCGGTGCGCAGGCGCGTGGTGAGGCCGCGCCCATCCTGCACGGCGGTCCTGCCGGGGGCGGTGCCGATGGACTTGCCAGGGGACCTGCCGATGGACTTTCCGGAGGACTTCCCGCCAGCGGATCCTGCGGGGGGCTTGCCGGTCGGGGGCTTCATGCGGGGTTGCTTGCTCGTCGGGCGTGGCGGAGGCGGACCGGTCTGCCGGACCGCCGCATGAACGGCCCCTCCCTCGCCGGCATGCCCCTACCGGGACATCCGGGCGGCTGCCGTGGCGGGGAGGAGGGAGTGACGGAGGTCTTCGCCGGTTGGGTTGGAGCGGATCGCCGGCGGGCGGACACGCCCGGCGGCGTGAGTCCGCGCCGGGAACAGCGAGCTACGGCGAACCGCAGTCCCAACCGGACTGCGGTTCGCTGTAGCCCAGCCCTGCGCGCCAGGGCAAGCGGACGGGCCTGTCCGAGTGGCCGGCGGCGGGATGGCGGAGGCTTTCCGTGCCGCGGGGCATGGGCCGCCGGCGCGATGCGGTGCGTCGTGC
>NZ_JALPRX010000171.1 GCF_023223525.1 Roseomonas acroporae
CAGCCCTGCGCGCCAGGGCAAGCGGACGGGCCTGTCCGAGTGGCCGGCGGCGGGATGGCGGAGGCTTTCCGTGCCGCGGGGCATGGGCCGCCGGCGCGATGCGGTGCGTCGTGCCGGGTCCCCGACGCTCCCGGCGCCCGGAAGGACCCGCCGGACCGACCCGCAGGCCGCCCGGGCAGGCCTTCAGTGCGGACGCCCGGCCGCGCCGCCCGGCCGTGGCCGCCATGGCACGGCCCGCGACGAGCGGTCCGCCCCGCGCTCGCCGCGCAGCATGCGCAGCAGCATGCCCTCGCGCAGGCCGCGATCGGCCACGGTCAGGCGGCGCGCCGGCCAGACCCGGCGGATGGCGGCGTAGACGGCGCAGCCCGGCAGCACGAACTCCGCCCGCTCCGGCCCGACGCAGGGATGCGCGGCCAGTCCCTCCGGCCCCAGCGCGAACAGGTCCCCGAGCGCCTGGTCCGCGGCGTCGATGTCCAGCGTGCAGCCATCCACCAGCGGCCGGCGGTAGCGCGGCAGCGACAGCGCGACGCCCGCCAGGGTGGTGACGGTGCCGCTCGTGCCCATCAGCCGTACCCCGCCCGCCCGCAATTCCTGGCTGATGCAGTGGACCCGGTCGAAGTCGGCGAGCTGGTCCGCCACCTCGTCCACCACCGCGGTGAAGCCGGCGGCGGTGAAGCAGGAGGAACCGGTGCGCTCGGCCAGGGTGACGACCCCGAGGGGCAGCGAGGTGTAGCCGATCAGCTCCGGCGTCACGCTCCGGTAGGCGGCCGGATGGTGGGCGTCCGGATGCGTCCCCCCGGGACGCGCCCCCGCCGGCCGGCCGCGCGGCGGGGGGATGCGGATCCAGGCGATCTCGGTGCTGCCGCCGCCGATGTCGAACAGCAGGGCACGCCGGTCCTCGGGCGCCAGCAGCGGGGAGCAGGACTCCATCGCCAGCGCCGCCTCCTCCCGTGCCGAGATGATCTGCAGCCGGAGGCCGAGTTCCGACTCGACCCGGCCCAGGAAGGCGGCGCCGTTCTCGGCGCGCCGGCAGGCTTCGGTGGCGACGGCGTGCAGGCGGCGCACCGGACGGCGCGCGAGCTTCTCCGTGCAGGTCCGCAGCGCCGCCATGGCGCGGTCCATCGCCGTCTCAGCAAGGCGCCCCGTGCCGGCGAGCCCCTGGCCGAGCCGGACGATGCGGCTGAAGCTGTCGAGCACGCGGAAGCCGCCGCCGGGCGTGCCGGCCGCGATCAGCAGGCGGCAATTGTTGGTGCCGAGATCGAGCGCGGCGAAGAGCGGCGCCATGCCGGCGGCGCGTTCCGGCGGGGCCGGGGCCGGCTGCCGCGCCGTCTCACGCGTCAGTTCGGCGATGTGGTACGGAGCGGCATCATCCGGCATCGGGTGGGACCTAGGGCGGCTCCGCGACCGCGCGTGGCGGCGGGGGAGGCGATGATCCGGGTATGTGGGGCAGCCGGCAAGCGGTTTCGACGGTTGTTGCGTGGAACGCGCGAGTGGGTGGTTGCCTACCCTCACGGCCCGTGGTAGCACCCGCCGCACGCCGCTTGGGGGATAGTTTAGCGGTAGAACTCCCGGCTCTGACCCGGGCAGCCTTGGTTCGAATCCAGGTCCCCCAGCCAGCTTTTCCCGAACATCCTGTTTTCGCTGCGAGTTTCGGTCCCGGCCCGCCCGAAGCGATCGAGCTTGCGCCCATGCCTCCCACAACCCTCCCACAGCCCGAAGCGTCTCCCGCCTGACGCGAAAAGAGAGCAGCTTCTACTACCGGCGGCGGATACCCGGCCGCTTGGTGGGAGAGGTCGTCGTGAGCCTTCGCACCCGGCGCTTCCGGGATGCGCCGCGATCGTCGCCCCGATCGGCGTGTCCGGCGCGTGGCCGATCAGCGGGAGCGTCACGAGGTCGGACCGCTCCACCATCTCCTCGCGCGCCAGTAGCCATTCAACCAGTGGCCATTCAACCGGAATCGCGGCGTACATGGGATACCGGCCCAGCACCTCCTCCCGCAGCAGGGGGTGGCCGGCCCGGAAGGGCGATAGCCCGAGATCCGCCTGGCGCAGGAGGAGCCGGTCCACCACGCTCGCGTGGGCGCGCGACAACGCGGAGCGTCTCGGCTTCACGCCGCTCGTGCCGGATACCTTCACGGAGGGGCACTGGCTGGCGTCGGCCGTGATGCCGGCCTCGGTGCAGGAGCGCGACGCCCTGCCCGCCCTCGATGCCGGCGTGGCTGCCTGGCCGAGCCTGCGCGTGGCGCTCTTCGACGGCGGCTTCGTGGCCCGTCGCTGCCACGACCGGTGCGATCGCCATGGTCTGCGCCATGACGTCGTCCATCGTCCGAAAGGCCGGAAGGGCTTCGCCGTCCTGCCGCGTCGATGGGGGGTCGAACGCTCCTTCGGCTGGCTCAGCCACTGGGGCGGCCTGCTGCGCGACCGCGCCGGGCGTCTCGACGTCGCCGCCGCGCGCCTCGCCGCCGCCAATGTCCTTGCCGCCGCGCAGGCCCTCCGCAACCCGGTCCAGACACTCTCGAACAGGCTTCGAGAGCTTCGCGTCCCGTAGCGCGACAAACCAATCGGGCGCCAGGCCGCGGATTGCGCCAGGGCCAGCGGCCATGCAGGTCGTACCAACAGGCCAGACACATGACCGCTCCCGACCGCGGCAGCATCACGCCACATGCCCCTTGCCCGACCGGGGACCGTCCACACAAGGTCTCTCAGGAGCCTTCCACGCCGGCCCGGGACGGCCATCCCAGGCGTCGCTGGCACGACGGCTGACAGACCCCGACAAGGCGCATCCGGGGTGAACCTGCCTGCTCGAGATCACACAAGCCGGATCAACCTCTTTTCCTGCCGGTCCTTTGTGCGTCTGCGCCCAACTGCGGCTGCCGTTCCCGAGCGTCCTTTGCGCGAGGATTCTCAATGCCGGCAGGGCCGATGGCGCCGCCGGTGAGGTAAAGGGACCGGCCCGCGATCTGCGCCACGTCACGCAACTCCTCGCTGCACGTCCGCAGGGCCGTTGTGCTGTGCTGCCCAGCGATCCCGACGCCGCTGAGGCCGAAGCGTGGCACGCCATCACCGTCGGTGATCACCGTGCCGATGCTGACCAGACCGCGATACAGAACGTTGTCGTCGATCGCCCAGCCCTGCTGGCGCGCTTCCGACACCTCCGCCCGGTAGCGCTCGTAGCTCGGCGCGGTCTGCCAGCGGAGGGTGGCGAAAATCCGGCGCAGCTCGGCTTCCGGCAGGTTCATCGCAGCGGCGACGCAGCGGCCGACCGCTCCGGCGAAAGCCGGCATGCGATACCCGATGCTGACCTCCACCCGGATGGCGGTCTGGCTGTGGGCACGGTCCAGCAGGACGACATGGTTGTCGTCGGTGATCCGCCACAGCAGCACGAGGATCCCGTGCCGCAGCGCCAGCCGCTCCATCTCCGGCCGGATCAGCTCGGTGGGGCTGGTACCGATCAGGCCCAGTGCCAGTTCGGCCACGGCCAGTCCCAGCGAGTAGGTCTTGTCCGCGCCGTGGAAGGCGACGTAGCGCGCCCGTGCCAGGGTGCGCAGGATGTTGAAGCAGGTGCTCGTGCTGACGCCGGTGGCGCGGGCCACAGCGGCGACACCCATCGGCCGGGTCGCGGCGGCGAGGCAGCCCAGGATCTGCACGGCGTTGGCCACCGCGCCGACATCCTTCTGCGGCGTCCGCAGGCTGGCGTCCTCGTCCGTTGCGAGATGGTTCTCGGTCGTGTCGATGGCGCCCTCCGTCCAGGCTAGCCGCACTGTGTTCCGAGCCGCCGCGCGAGCCGGAGCCGATCCGCGGGCAGGCGCCTGGGTATCCCCGCAGATGGTGCCTGCCGGCGCGGTCCCACGCGTACGGAGCGACCGACATACTGTGGCCGGCCACAGGGTGCCACATCCGGGGCGCCACGCCCGATGCCGCCCACCCCGTGCCGGCCGGGTCGATGGGAATGCCCTGGCGCTCGACAGCAGGAGAGAAGGCTTGCATTCATCATGAGGGATGGAATTCAATATAGGGAATGATGAACGCTCGGCGCAGCCGGGTCGACCAGGGAGGGCGGACGGATGGACACCCAGCGTTTCCGATGGCCACACGCCGACGGCATGCGGCGGCCCGAGGGGCGTGAGCCCGGTTCCCTGATGCCCGCCCACCCCGCCCCCGCTTCAGGCGGCAACCGGCTCGGCCTGGCAGGGGGCTGAGCGATGGAGAAGCTGGCCCCCCATGAGGCGCCCCTATGGCGGCCCACCCCGCGCGACAGGTCGGACTCCCAACTGGCCCGGCTCGTCGCGTACCAGGGCCTGGACTCCTATGACGCCCTTCTGGAGCAGGCCGACCGGCAGCCGGACCGCTACTGGCGCGGCGCCCTGGAATTCCTCGGCATCCGCTGGCGCCGGGATTACGCGACCTTCCTCGACCTGTCCGACGGCGCGCCCTTCCCGCGGTGGTTCACCGGCGGCACGCTGAACTGGCTCGACACCATCTTCGCGCACGACGCGGCGCGGATGGCGGTGATCGCCGAGGACGAGGCGGGCGGCACGCGGCACGTCTCCTACGGCGGCCTGCGCGAGGCGGTCGGCCGCTTCGCCGGCGGGCTGGCGCGGCAGGGCATCGGGCGCGGCGACCGGGTGGGGCTGCTGATGGAGAGCGGCATCGAGGCGGTGGTCTCGCTGCTCGCCCTGTCCTGGCTCGGTGCGGTCGCGGTACCGCTGTTCAGCGGCTTCGGCGTGGACGCGATCGTCTCGCGCCTGTCGGCCTCCGGGGCGCGGGCGCTGGTCGCCACCACCGGCTTCGACCGGCGCGGCCGGCGGATCGACACCCGTCCGCTGCTGCGCGAGGCGCGGGCGCAGTTGCCGGACCTCGGCCTGCTGGTCCTCAAGGGACCGCCGGACGAGGTGGCGGCGGTGCCGGAGGCCCTCGCCTGGACCGCTCTCGCCGCAGCCGAGGCGGCCGGGGCCGAGCCCGCCACGATGGCGCCCGACGAGCCGATGATGGTGATCTACACCTCCGGCACCACCGGCAGGCCGAAGGGCGCGGTGCACGCCCATGGCGGCTTCCCGCTGAAGATCGCGCACGACGCCGCCGTGCATTTCGACATCGGCGCCGGCGACGTGTTCTTCTGGCCGGCCGACATGGGCTGGGTGGCGGGGCCGCTGACCATCGCCTCGGCGCTCATGCGCGGCGCCACCATGGTCTGCTACGACGGCGCACCGGACTTCCCGGACTGGTCGCGCCTGTCGCGACTCGTCTCGGCGCACGGGGTGACGCATCTCGGCGCCTCGCCCACGCTGATCCGCGGCCTCGCGGCGAACGAGGCGCTGGCGACCGCCGGCGCGCTCGACACGGTGCGGCTGCTGATCACGGCGGGCGAGGTGATCTCGCCCGAGCACATGGGCTGGTACCAGCGCGTGATGGGGCGCGGCACCTGCCCCGTCATCAACTACTCGGGCGGCACCGAGGTCTCCGGCGCGCTGGTCGGCAACGTGCTGCTGCGCCCGATCGTGCCGGCCGGCTTCAACAGCATCTCGCCCGGCGTGCGGGTGGAGGTGGTGGACGAGGCGGGACAGCCGGTGCGCGACCGGGTCGGCGAGCTGGCGATCCTGCAGCCCTTCGTCGGCATGACGCAGTCCTTCTGGCAGGACCGCGAGCGCTACCTCGAGACCTACTGGTCGCAGGTGCCGGGGATCTGGATGCACGGCGACCTCGCGATGCGGACCGGGGACGGCCAGATCTTCCTGCTCGGCCGCTCCGACGACACGCTGAAGGTCGCCGGCAAGCGTCTCGGCCCTGCCGAGGTCGAGGACATCCTGCTGGAGCTGCCGGAGATCGGCGAGGCGGCGGCGATCGGCGTCGAGGACGCGGTGAAGGGCCAGAAGCTCGTGGTGTTCCTGGTGCCGGCCGCCGGGCGGCGGCCGGACCCGTCGCTCTCCACCCCCTTGGCCACCCCCTTGGCCGCTCGGGCGGCAGCGCTGGTGGAGAGCCGGATGGGCCGGCCCTTCCGCCCTGCCCGCGTGCACGTGGTGGAGGACCTGCCGCGGACGCGCAGCCAGAAGGTCATGCGGCGCGTCATCCGGCGGGTCTACACCGGGCAGAACCCCGGCGATCTCGGCTCGCTCGACAACCCCGCCTCCCTCGCGCGCATCGGGGAAGCCGCGCGGGAGGCCGGCTGAGATGCCGCCGGAAGGGCCCGGCAGGCCGGCCGCTCCCGCCGCGGATGCGCTGCCCGTCCTGCACGGCATCCGGGTGCTCGACCTCGGCCGCTACATCGCCGGCCCGTTCTGCGCCGCGCTGCTCGGCGATCTCGGCGCCGAGGTGACGCGGATCGAGCGGATCGACGGCGGCGAGGATCGCGGCGTCACGCCCGTTGCCGGGGACGGCACGGGCGCCCTGTTCCTCCAGGTCAACCGCAACAAGCGCTGCATCGCGCTCGACATCGCCCGGCCGGAAGGGCAGGCGGTGCTGCGCCGGCAGGTGGCGCAGGCCGACGTGGTGGTGGCCAACCTGCCGCCGCCCACGCTGCGCCGGCTCGGCCTGGACTACGAAACCCTCGCCGCGATCCGCCCCGACATCATCCTGACCACCACCTCCGCCTTCGGCGAGGGCGGGCCGCTCGGCGACCGGCCGGGCTTCGACGGCGTGGCGCAGGCGATGAGCGGCGCGATGCACCTCAGCGGCGAGCCGGGCCGGCCGGCCAAGCTGATGGTCTCCTGCGTCGATTTCGCCACCGCCCTGGCCGGGGCCTTCGGCACCCTCGCGGCGCTGCACGAGCGGCAGCGGACGGGGCGCGGCCAGCAGGTCAGCGGCTCGCTGCTCGGCACCGCGCTCACCATCGCCAACAACGCGCTGATCGAGGAGGCGCTGCTGCATCCGGGCCGCGAGGCGGCCGGCAACCGCAGCCCGCTCGGCGGCCCCTCCGACACCTTCCGGGTGCGCGACGGCTGGATCATCGTGCAGGTGATGGGCGACCCGCTGTTCCGCCGCTGGGCCGCGCTGATCGGCCGCCCCGACCTCGCGGACGCGCCGCGCTTCGCCACCGACCAGTCGCGCGGCGACCATGGCGAGGAGCTGAGCGCGCTGATGGCGGCCTGGTGCGCCGGGCACGACGTGGAATCGGCGCTGTCGGCGCTCGCGGCGGCGCGCATCCCCTGCGGGCCGGTGCTGGCGCCGCGCCAGGTGCTGGCCGATCCGCACATCCGTGCCTCCGGCGCCTTCCGGGCGCTGGACTATCCCGGCCTGCCGCAGCCGGCGCCGATCGCCCGCCCGCCCGTCTCGCTGAGCCGCACCCCGCCGACGATCCGCCGGCGCGCGCCGCAGCCCGGCGAGCATACCGAGGCGATCCTGGCCGAGTCCGGCTACGACACGGCCGCGATCGCGGCGCTGGCCCGGGCCGGCATCGTCCGACTCGCGCGGGAACCGGACGCCGTGCCGGCCGCGCACCCGGCCTGACCCGGCCGGCGGGGGAGGCGGCGGCACGCCCGCCCCGGCACGACCGACGCATGACCGGGGCGCACTACCGGAAAGCAACGACAGGAGGACCGTCTTGAGCCATCCGACCCTCGGCGCCGTCACGCGGCGCACCCTGCTCGGCACCGCGCTGGCCGGCCTCGCCGCGCCGCCGACGCTGCGGGCGCAGTCGCCGGCGGTGAAGATCGGCGTGCTGACCGACATGGGCACGGTCTATGCCGACTACGCCGGTCCCGGCTCGGTCGAGGCGGCGCGCCTCGCCATCGTCGATTCCGGGCTGGGCGAGCGCGTGCAGCTCGTCTCGGCCGACCACCAGAACAAGCCCGACACCGGCGCCGGCCTCGCCCGCGCCTGGTACGACAACCAGGGGGTGGACGCGATCTTCGACTGCCCGACCGGCTCCGTGGCGCTCGCCGTCAACACCGTGGCCGGGCAGTCGCGCAAGCTGTTCTTCTGCAGCACCGCCATCCTCGACCGGCTGACCGAGGAGGACTGCAACGGCTACGGCATGGCCTGGACCTGGGACATCTACTCGGTCGCGCGCAGCAGCGTGCAGCTGCAGATGAAGCGCGGCCTCGACACCTGGTTCATCATCTACCAGGACTACGCCTCGGGCCATGCCCTCGCCGCCACGGCGCGCGAGCGGCTGCTGGCGGCGGGCGGCCGGGTGGTCGGGCAGGTGGCGCACCCGCTCGGCACGGTGGACTTCTCCTCCTACCTGCTCCAGGCGCAGGCCAGCCGCGCCAAGTTCGTGATGTTCACCGCCGGCGGCTCGGACCTGATCAACGCGCTGAAGCAGGTGCGCGAATTCGGCCTGATGCAGCGCGGGCAGCAGATCGGCACCATGTTCACCGTGATCACCGACGTGCACGGCATCGGGCTGGAGGCGCTGCAGAACCTGAACTTCGTCACCGCCTTCTACTGGGACCGCGACGAGCAGACCCGCGCCTTCGCCGCCCGCTTCCTCGCCACCCGGCGCAAGCAGCCCACCATGTTCCAGGCCGGCGTCTATTCCGCCGTGACGCAGTACCTCAACGCGGTGAAGGCGACCGGCGGCACGAAGGCCGAGGAGGTGCGCGGCTGGCTGCGCGAGCGGCCCTTCGAGGACATGTTCGCGCGCAACGCCAGGCTGCTGCCGAACGGCCGCCTGATCCACGACATGCTGACCGCGCGCATCAAGGCGCCCTCGGAGCAGAAGCACCCCTGGGACTACTACGAGATCCTCGGCGTGGTGCCGGCCGCCGAGGCCTTCCGCCCGCTCGACCAGAGCCAGTGCCGGAAGCCGTTCTGATGGAACTCGGTCTGCGCGGCCGCCGCGCGCTCGTCACCGGCGCCTCGAAGGGCATCGGCCTCGCCTGCGCCGCGGCCCTGGCGGAGGAGGGCTGCGACCTCGTGCTCGTCGCACGCGGCGCCGCCGATCTCGACGCGGCGGCGGCGCGGCTGCGCGCCGAAGGCGGCGGTTCGGTGACGACCCGCGCCCTCGACCTCGCCGACAGCCGCGCCGTGGACGCGCTGGCGGCCGAATTCCCGGAGACCGACATCCTGGTCAACAATGCCGGCGCCATCCCCGGCGGCTCGCTGGACGCGGTGGACGAGGCGCGCTGGCGCGCCGCCTGGGACCTGAAGGTGTTCGGCTACGCCAACATGTGCCGGCGCTTCTATGCGCTGATGCGTGAACGCGGCCGCAGCGTCATCGTCAACGTCATCGGCGCCGCCGGCGAGAGCCCGGATGCCGACTACATCGCCGGCAGCGCCGGCAACGCCGCGCTGATGGCGCTCACCCGCGCCCTCGGCGGCAGGTCTCCGGACGACGGGATCCGCGTGGTCGGCATCAATCCGGGCCCGATCCTCACCGACCGGCTGGAGGCGCTGCTGCGCCGCCGCGCCGCCGAGACGCTCGGCGATCCGGGGCGCTGGCGCGAGACCATGGCGGCCATGCCCTTCGGCCGCGCCGGCGACGTCCGGGAGGTCGCGGCGCTCGCCGCCTTCCTGGCCAGCGACCTGTCCAGCTACACCAGCGGCACCGTCGTCACCGTGGATGGCGGCATGGGCAGCCGTCGGAAGGCGTTCTGAGCGCCTCGCGCCGCCACATCGGGTCGGGAGGAGAACGGTCGTGGAGACGGGAATCGCCTGGCGGCCCTCGGAGGCGGTGCGCCGCGACGCGAACTGGACGCGCTTCGTCGCCCATTGCGGCCTGCCCGACTACGCCGCCCTCGCCGCCCGTGCCTCGGCCGAGCCGGAATGGTACTGGCGCAGCCTGGCCGACTGGCTGGGCTTCCGCTTCCGCCAGGTACCCCGGCGCATGCTGGATCTGGACGGGGGCGTGGAGCACCCGCGCTGGCTGCTCGGCGGCACCGCCAACCTCTGCGACAGCGCGCTGACCGCGACGCTGGAGCAGGCCCCCGATCGCCCGGCGATCATCTGGGAGGCCGAGACCGGCGAGGAGCAGCGGCGCAGCTACGCCGAGTTGTACCGGGATACCGCGAGCCTCGCGGCCGGGTTGCACGGGCTGGGCCTCGGCCCGGGCGACGTCGTCGGGCTCTACCTGCCCATGCTGCCGGAGACCGCCGCCGCCTTCCTGGCCTGCGCCTGGCTCGGCTGCATCGCGCTGCCACTGTTCTCCGGCTTCGGCGCCGAGGCGGTGGCGCAGCGCCTGCGCCTCGGCGGTGCCCGGGCCGTGATCACCGCCGACGGCACGCGCCGCCGCGGCGAGAGCGCGCCCATGAAGCCGGTGATCGACGCGGCGCTGGCAGGCGACGAGACGGTGCGTCACGTCGTCGTGCTGCGGCACCAGGGCCTCGACGTGCCGATGCGGGCGCCGCGCGACCGCTGGTGGCACGAGATCGCGTCCGAGGCCGCGGCGGACCCGCTCGAATTGCCGGCGGAGCAGCCGATGCTGCTGATGTACACCTCCGGCACCACCGGCCTGCCGAAGGGCACGGTGCACACCCATGGCGGGCTGGGCATCAAGATCGGCCAGGACGCCCGGCTGACACTCGACCTCAAGGCCGGCGACCGGCTGATCTGGCCCACCGATTTCGGCTGGTTCGGCGGCACCGTCAGCATCCTCGGCAGCCTGCTGGCCGGCGCCACGCTGGTGATCGCCGAGGGCAACCCGAACCATCCCGCGCCGGACCGGCTGTGGCGGCTGATCGCGCGGCACCGGATCACCCATCTCGGCACGGCGCCGACCCTGGCGCGCCTGCTGCGCCGCGACGCCGATGCCCTGATCGACCGCCATGACCTGTCGTCGCTGCGCGCCTTCCCTTCCAGCGGCGAGGCCTGGGACGCGGAGACCTGGCGCTGGGTGGTGGAGCGCGTCGGCGGCGGCCGCGCGCCGATCCTGAACTTCTCCGGCGGCACCGAGATGTGCGCCATCGTGGCCTCCAACATCCTGTTCCCGCAGAAGCCGGCGAGCTTCAACGGCGCGGTGCCGGGCACCGGCGGCGACATCGTCGGCCCGGACGGGCGCAGCCTGCCGCCCGGCGAGATCGGCGAGCTGGTGATGCGCGAGGCCTGCATCGGCACCACGCGCGGCCTGTGGCACGATCCGGCGCGCTTCCACGAGAGCTACTGGTCGCAGATCCCTGGCCTGTGGGTTCAGGGGGACCTCGCCTCGCGCGACACGGACGGGTTCTGGTTCCTGCACGGCCGTTCCGACGACACGCTGAAGGTCGCGGGCAAGCGCATCGGCCCGACCGAGATCGAGCAGGCGGTGCTGGCCACCGGCACGGTGACGGAAGTGGCGGCGGTGGCGCTGCCCGACCCGGTCACCGGCAACGCGGTGGCCTGCGTCGCGGTCGCGGCGCCGGGCCAGGCGGGCGACGCGGCGCAGGCGCGGCTGCTGGCCGATGCCGTGGGCGCGGCGCTGGGGCGCGCCTTCCGGCCGAAACGCGTGCTCTTCGTGCGTGAGCTGCCGCGGACACGCTCGATGAAGGTGCTGCGCCGCGTGGTGCGTACGACGCTGGCGGGCCAGCCCGCCGGCGACCTGTCCAGCCTCGTCA
>NZ_JALPRX010000172.1 GCF_023223525.1 Roseomonas acroporae
TGGGCCATCACGCTACAACGACAACCGGGTTGTGTTAGTTCCTCTAAAAGAACAACCAGGGCTATCGCATTTGGCCGATGACGGATCTGGCGAAGTCATCGGACCATCCGGCGCGTAGTCGCTTGCGTCGGATGGAGATGCCGGGTCGGGTGCGCTGGAGGAGGTTGAGTGTCAGCTTCCTGAGGATGGCGAGGTTTTCCGGGGCGTTGTCGCGTCGGTGGCGGGCGCGGTCCTCGTCGAAGCCGACGTCGAGGACCCAGTGGAGGCTGTTCTCGATGGCCCAGTGGGCGCGGACGGCGCGGGCGAAGGCGGCGGCGTCGAGCCTGGCGGAGGCGAGGTAGAGGCGCCGGGTGGTGCTGGTCAGCCCGTCGCGGGTGACGCGGGCCTCGACCTCGCCGATCATGGCCAGGCCCTGCAAGGCGGCCTCGCCGGGGTAGCGGCGCTCGGAGAGCAGCCAGCCGATATCGTGGCTGACCCGGTGGCGGCGCTGCTCGAGACGGCCGTGCCCGGCATCGAAGGTGACGTGCTCGCCGTCGGGGCGGTTGAGCGGGTCGGCGAACCAGGCGGCGACCTCGGCGCGCTGGCTGGGGCGGTTGTCCTTCAGCGCGAACAGCCAGTCGCCGCCCTTCTCGCGGATCAGCCGGGCGGTCCCGCCCTGGCAGTGCAGCGCATCGCCGGTGACCAGCACGCCGTCGAGGTCGAGCAGGCCGAGCAGTTGCCGCGCGGCGGTGATCTCGCTCTCCCTGGTGCCGGCCGCGACCTGCCCGACCACCACCCGCGCCTCGGCCGCGAAGGCGGTCACCACGTGCAGGGCCGAGCGCCGGGCGGCTCGGTCGAAGGAGCGCCGCAGGGTCTTGCCGTCGATCGCCAGCACGCCGGGACCGTCCTTGCCCAGATCATCGAGGAAGGCGGCAAAGCAGTCGGCGAAGGCCGCCGGGTCGAGCAGGCGGAACAGCCGCGAGTAGGTGTCGTGGCTGGGCGGACCGCCCGGTAGTTCCAGAAACTCGCGGAACAGCGCCTCGCGGTCTCGGCCGAAGTCGGCGAAGTCGACGCAGCTTTCCGCCCCGCACACCGCCGCGGTCAGGGCAATCACCAGCATGTCCAGCAGGTTATGCCGCCGAGCGTTGCCGCAGCGCGGGTCCGGCAACGCCTCGAACGCCAGCCATGGCGACATCCCATGCCCTCCCCACCCAGTCCGCAGGGAGGAAACAGCAACCCAGACAACCCACCCAGCCCAGAACCATCATTCCAAATGCAATCGCCCTGAAGGAACAACAGCCTCGAGCAGGACCGCCGCGGCCTGAAAGGCCGGATCCGATGTATGCGCGGGTTCAAGATTTTCACCTCGGCCGAACGGTTCTGTCGAGGCTACGATGAGCTACGCAACCATCTCCGCCTCCGCACTCGCCACAACCAGCATGTCTGTGCCAATCGCCGCCGCCTGCTTCATCTTCGTCGTGCAAACGCCGTGCTCACCATCCTGCAGGCAGCGTAGGCTGACTGCGCCCTTCGCCTCGCACCACCATGTTTGGCGCGAAATCTGACAGAACCCGAAGCACGCGCCCTATGCCTCGTCCTCCAGCGCCAGCAGCTCGCGTATCTCGGCGATACGCTTGCGCAAGCCCTCCAGCGCCTTGGACAACTTCACCTCCGACCGCTCCAGCCGTCCGAGCTCCGCCCGCATCTTCGCAGGATCGGGGCCCCTCGCCTGCCGCGGCATCACCCCCTCGTTCAGCTTACGGAACTCAATCAGCGCATTGCGGCTGACGGTCGGACGGATCAGCCCCTCCTTTTCTGCGATTCGCCGCTGCTCGCTGTTAAGTAAGGCCATCTGGTAGGCTGTCCCGTAGCTGCCTGGCAGCGCCTCCTTCCGGATATGGCCGGCATCCACCGCGCGGGCAATCACCCGGAACTGACTCGCCACCGTCTCCGAGAACGGGAACAGTTTGCGGAAGCCCCGCTTGAGGCTCTCCTGCTCCTCCTCGTCCAGCACCGCGTCCACCTCGTTGAGCGCCCGGCCGATCTCGAGAAAGGCGTCGCGCGTCTGCTGCCACGCCACATCCACATGGCCACGGAGTGTGACAACGGCCCGCACCTTGCGCTGATCACTCATCAGCGACGTGCCGGCGAACACCTCCTGCAAGGTCTCCAGCAACGCCTCGTCCACATGGACTAGCGGCGCCATCTCCCCCTGGCGCTTGTCAGGCAAATCCGACGCCGGCAACTCCTCGTCGGTGGCGACCTCAAGCATGGCCCGGCGGGAGAGGCCCCGGGCGCGTTTGGTGCTCGTGCTCATGCGACGGGCGCCTCGGTCGCCATCTTCATGCCGACCACGCGGGCGACATAGGCCCAGAGGGAATCGAAGGTCTCGTTCGTCTTCCTGTTGGAGAGGTCCAGGACGGCCAGCCCCTTCCCCGCGCTGACGTGGATGTCCTCCAGCATCGGGATCTCCACTGGGCAGAGCAAGCCGGCCTTAAGCAGCTTCGTTCTCACTGCCTCATAGCTCTTAACTCTTCGGTTCGCCTTGTTCAGTACAAAGCTCGCCGGCACCCCGGCCTCCGTCAGCGTCCGCATCCAAGGCGTCACGCTGTCCACGTCGTCCTGTGTTGCACCGGTCGGCACCAATACGTGATGCGCCGCCTGGCACAACGCGACCGCAGCGCCATACTGCACCTCGATGCTCGGCGGTGTGTCGATCACCGTTAGGTCGAAGCGTGGTGCCTCCCGCAGCACGGCTCTCCAGTCCGCAAGCGCCATACCAAGCACCGGCACCTCCGGAGTCTCCGGATATGTTTTTCGTACGAGTTCGCGTCGCTGGTGCCACTTCACAAGCGTCTGCTGCGCATCGAGGTCCACCCCCTGCACTCGCGCGCCAGCCATCACCGCAGCGACGAGGATATTGCGGCACAGGCTACTCTTGCCGACGCCACCCTTCGGGCTAGCAACGAGCAACACTCGCCCTTCGGCAGTCCTTTTTGAGCGCATCAACCTTTCTCCAGCCTTCAAGTCGCAGCAAGGGTGCATCGGTCACGATCGCACAACAAGCAAGACTTTTTACAAGGGAAAACCGGTCGCCGCGTTGCGCGGGATCAGGATCCAGGAGCGGGCTCCCACGACCCATAGCGTGTTCGCGTTTTACAAGGGAAAACCCGTCGCGCTGCCCGGCCAGGGTCGGCCGCACAGCCCAGAGCGAAGTGCGAGCGCAAAAACGCACGACACCCTACAGCACTTCATGCATTGCGGACGACTCTGCTGCATCGACCGCGTGCTGAGAGAGCTTCTGGTAGGGTGAGGCGGAGGGAAGGCTCCCTCTACTAAGCTATCAGATTCACACATTTTTGGCTGTGGCATGGAGCCGCGCACCGGCCTTGGCGGCCTGGAAGTATCGCCAGCCGTTTAGCATGAAGATGGGTCCTGGCTTGCCGTAGTACCCGGTCCAGCCGCCGAGCCGCGCGCAGACCCAGGCGGCGTAGGCGAGGGAACCCCTGGGGTGGGGGTTCTTCTGTCGCTGTGTCCTCCCTTCGAGCCGGGTGCAGAAGGCTTCGAGCAGGGGCTGGTCCTCTGGCTCGAAGGCATCGGTGACGGGTCGCAGCGGGCCGGGCATGGCGTTGCCCTCGCGCGCATGGACGAGTTGCTGGATGGTGACGGCGGCGAGCAGGGTGGCCATGACGAGGCCGCGCAGCGGCACCTCGTCCTCGATGCGCAGGTTCTCGATGTCGAAGCCCTGGGTCTTGAGGGTGCGGAACAGATGCTCGATGGTCCAGCGCTGGCGGTAGAGCCCGACGACGTCCAGGGCGTCCTCGACGCTGGCGACGCGCTGCGTGGTCATCAGGCGCCAGTGGATGGCCGCCGCACCGGGTGGCGGTGCCGGCTCGCGCACGTCGATCAGGGTCACGGCGAGGCTTTCCGGCCCTTCGCGGCGGCCTTTGCGGGGGTGGGCGATCCGGGTGGCCGTGAAACGGATCGCCAGTTGCACCGGGCGTGCCTTGCGCCCCGGCGCCGCCGGCAGCTCGAAGCCGGTCCAGCCCGCGATAGGCAGGGCGTCGAGATGGGCGAACAGACGGCCGCCATCGCCCAGGGCCCGGTCATGCGCGGCCCGCACGAGGAGATCGGCCCCGGGCGGACAGGCCGCGAAGGCCTGGTAGATGTCGTTCTCCTGGTCGCCGACCACGGTCAGCCGTGCCGCCGACTGGCAGACCGCCGCCGCGTGGCAGGCGCCGTCCAGCCAGCGCTGGCTCTTCTTCTCGGCCACCAGCCGCGACCGGCGGTCGGCCGCCTTGCCCTGGGTCCGGCTCAGGAAGTCGGCATGGGCCAGCCCCAGGATGGCGCCGCTCCGTGGGTCCACCGCCAGGAAGGGTGCAGGTAGAGCCCGCCGCCACCCGCCGAGCGCACCACCGTGGTGTCCTGGATCGCCAGCACGTGCCGCCCCGCGCAGCGTGGCGCCGTCCGCAATACCGCCTCCGCCACCATCGCCGCCGGCCTCACCGCCGGATGGCGCAGCAGACGCTGCAGCCGGATCTCGCTAGCCCGGTCACCACCCAGCCGCCGCACCCGCACCGACTGACCGCCCGTGCGCACCAACTGAGCGTGCAGGAAGGCCCCCCTTTTTCCAGGCGCCGGTCGCCAAACCGTCCCAGCACAAACTCCGTCATCCTCGCCCCCAACCCCACCACCGACGACGGAATCAAACCTTCAGGCCAACCGCAAGCCTCGCTGTGTGAATACCATAGCTCTACCAAGCAGGGGGGGAGCTTCTTGCCCTTCAAAGTGCGGGCCGCCCATCGCCACTCATCCATAGGCAGAAGCACCAGATCACGAACTGGCTCGCTTGTGATGCAGCGCTGCGACGGCGTGGCAGCCTGACGGTAAGGTACCTTCGATCAGGATGACGTTTATGCCGCAATCGCGGCCCGGTACCCTGAATCCACGATCATCGTGCCGTCGCCTGCCAACGCAGTGCCGAGCGAGATGGCAGCGACGACACCGACACAGCGCGATCGGCACCTCGCGATGATCGTGCAACGTGGCCGCATGGTTGGCAGAAGGCGTCAGGCTATGACCGGAGGCTTTGATCGAAACCGATACCGCGCGTTTCAAACATGTCATCGGCGACAGCCTGCCCTCACGTACCGACACACAGTAGGCAGCCGAGGTCGCGATCACCGTCACTGTGCTGAACCTGATGCTGAAGCCTGGGCGCCAGGAGTACGTCGGCATTGCATGACGCACCCAATGTGCTGGGTTCAGTGCATTCGCAACTTAGCTCTATGCGACAACGTCGCGCGGCGGGGATCACCCGATCCAACTTTCCTCTCCGTTGCGTGGTGAACCGGCGCTGAACAGTCGTGCTGTGACGTTGTTGCGCCAGAGGTCGGCGGGTCGGAGATAGCCGAGGGCCACCTCGGCGGAGCGGTGGCGGGTCTGGCGCATGACCTGGGCGAGGTCGGCACCGGCGTCGCCGGCGGCGGTGGCGAGGCCGGCGCGCAGCGAGTGGCCGGAGTAGCGCTCAGGCTCGGGCAGCCCGGCATCGGCAGCGGCCTGTTTGACCAGCCGCCACACCGCCTTGTCCGACAGCCCTTGCGCTGACAGGCGTCCGGCCTTGCTCATCCCCACAAAGAGCGGTCGTTCGGCATCCGAGGCCGCCCCGACCAGGTCGCCAGCAGCCCACCGGAATCTCAGCCACGCCTGCAGCGCTGCCGCCGGGCAGAAGGCGGGTTCCTGGGGATTGGCCCAGACGGCGACCTCCTGCCCGGCGCCACGCTGGTCGGTCTTTGAGCGGCGGATGACGACCCGCAGGCCACGGCCGGGCACGACGGTGACGTCGCCCATCGCCAGCCCGACCAGCTCGCTGCGCCTGAGCGCTGCCCCGAAGCCCAGCAGCAGCAGCGCGCGGTCGCGGGCGCCGAGCGGGGTGTCGGCGGCGGGGCGGGTGGCCAGCATGAGCCGCAGCGCGTCGGGCCCGGCGGCGGCGGCACGCTTGCGGGGCCGGGTGCCCTTGGCACGGGTGATGCCCTCCAGCACCATGGCCAGCCGGGCGTCGCGCAGGTCGAGGGCCACGCCGGCCAGCCGGTGCGCTGCCTGGATGGCGGCCAGATGCACGCGCAGCGAGGCGACGGCGAGGCCGCGGTCGGCGGCGTGCACGGCGTACAGGGCCAGGGTGTCCGGGTCGCCGGCCAGCGGCGCGCGGCCGAGGCTGCGGCACCACGCCTCGTAGGCGGCCCAGGCGGAGCGGTAGGCACGGCGGGTGCCGTCGCCGCGGGCGCGGGTGGCGTAGACGGCGGCGCGCGCCGCCAGCGCCTGCAACTCGGCCGCCTGCGCAGGCGTGCCGGGCACGACCAGGTCGCCGAGCAGGCTGGTGTGCAGGGTGACGGTGCCCGGCGCGGTGTCGCCGGCCGACGCGGCGAGCAAGGCCAGGGGATCGGGGTCGGTCATGGCGCCGCGAAGGGATTGCGGATGGTCAGGCGCCCCTCGATCATCTGCCCGTCCTGCAGGTCCTGCGACAGCAGCGTGTCGCAGCCGGCCTCCAGCGCCGAGGCGAGGATCAGCGCGTCGTCGATCGTGTACCCGAGGGTCTCGGCGAGCCCGAGCGCCGCGTCGTGGACGGCGAGGGTCAGCGGCTGCGGGGCGGGGCAGAGGGTGCGGATGGCCGCCAGCGCCCGGCCGACCTCGGGCCAGGGGCGCCGCAGCTTGCGGCGGGCGACGGCAGTGAACTCGTTGAGCACCTGCACGCTGATGACGCCGCCGCGGGCGAGCAGGGCGCGGGCGGCGTCCGAGCGCGGATCCGGCTGCAGGGCGGCGCAGAGCAGCACGTTGGTGTCGAGGAAGACCCGGCGCATCAACCGCGCTCGTTGGCCTCGTCCCGCGAGAACCGGTGGTCGGGCGGCAGGTGCCAGCCGAGGTCGCGCAGCGCCGCCAGGGCGTCGTCGCGGCGGTGGTCGCGGCCGAGGCGGAAGGTGCGGACGTCGGCCACCTCGATGGCGACCTCGTCGCCCTCGCGCAGGCCGAGGGCCGCGACCACGGCGGCGGGGAGGCGGACGGCGAGGCTGTTGCCCCAGCGGCTGACCTGCATGGCGCGGCGCTCCATCTACTCTGCTCAATGTAGATCCATGTTCGCCGAGGCGCAATCATCATGTCCGCAAAGCAGGATTAGCGGACGGAATGGACGAGGTGGTGGGGTGCAGCAGCGCCGTGCAAGGCAGCGCGCTGTAGCGCCCGGGAAAGTTGTTGTGAAACAATGATTTAGATCGAAGAACCGGCTTTGCCAGGCAAGTTGTGCACGATTAGCGTGCCTGACAACACGAGAATGAAAGATTGCCATAATTGATAGGCCGCCCCAGAGTGGGCGAGCCAGCCGGCCGACCGGTCGCTGGCCCGGCAGGACAGGCAAGGCCGTGCGCCTGTAAGGTGGCAGTCTCGCGAGGGCCAAGGCCATGCAGCAGATCGTGCTCGATGCCAGGGTGGAGGAGATTTCCACCGAGCTTGCCCGGCGCGGCATCGGCGCGACCGCCCGCGTGCACGTCGTGGTCGAGGTGCTCGATGCCGGCGACCTACCCATGGCCGTCATCGCCCAGCAGGGAAGGGCCCTCGATTGGCTGGCCGACGAGCCTGAGCTCTACACCGACGCCGACCTGGTGGAGCGGGCCGGCTGAGTGTTCAACTTCGGCAGCATCGTCCTGACGCGCTTTCCCTTCACCGACCTGTCCGGCGACAAGCGGCGTCCGGCCCTGGTGGTGTCGCGTGACAACGACCGGCGCACCGACCTCGTGGTATGCTTCATCACCTCGGTGCCGCGCAGCGGCCCCGACATGGCGCCGCTGGCCGCCAGCCCGGGCACCGGCCTCAAAGTCCCCTCGGTTGTGCGCTTCGACAAGCTGGCGACACTCGATCGCTCCGTGATCGCCGGCAAACTCGGTGACGCACCGCCCACCTGGCTCAAGGCGCAGCGCGACACCTTCCATCAGGTGTTCGGCTTCGACGCGCCGGGATCGGGTGGGCAGCCGTGACCCGGACGGCCGCCAGGCATGGCTGACACCCCCGCCAAGGCCTTGCCGCGCCCTCCTGGTCCTCCGGCCGAGGACGTCGGCGAGCCGGTGGCCAGGGCGCGGGATGACGTCGGGTACGCCGTCGCGCCACGCACCGAACAGGCCTACGGCACCTACTGGGCGGCGTTCCAGACCTGGTGCGAGGGCCACGCCGTCCCCGCCCTGCCATCCCTGCCCACCATCGTCGCGGCCTATCTCGCTGAACGCTCCGTCTCGCTCGGGCGCAGCGGCCTGCGGCTGATCCTGGCCGCGATCGCGCATCACCATCGGCGTGCCGGATATCCCTGGTCCTCCCGCGACCCGGTCATCGCCTCGGCCCTGCGCGGCATCCCGCGGCAACGTCCCGTCCGCCCCGCCGCAGCGCTCACCCCGACCGAGATCGGAAAGCTGCTCGACACCTGCGGCGGCGACCCTGCGGGCTATCGCGACCGGGCGCTGCTGCTGCTGGGTTTCGCTGGCGCGTTGCGCCGCGCCGAGTTGGTCGCGATCGACCGCGAGCACCTGCGCTTCACCGGCGAGGGGCTGGTGCTGGCCGTGCCGCCATCCGGGCGCGGACAGGCAGGGCGGCAAGCCGCCCTGGGCATCCCACGTGGCCCGGATCCGCCGACCTGCCCGGTGCGGGCGGTGGAGGAATGGCTGCGCCGCGCCGGGATCGCCTATGGTGCGGTGTTCCGGCGCCTCGGCCCGTGCGGGCTCCCTGAGGGGCGGCTGACCGCCAACGGCGTGTGGAAGATCCTGCGCAGGCGGGCGGCGATCGCGGGCCTCACCGTCGATGCGGGCGAGCGGCTCGGCCCGCACGGGCTGCGCGCCGGCCGCATTACCGTGGCGCTCCGTGACGGTATGTCCGCGGCCGCGGTGCGCCGCCTCGCCAGGCAGTCGAGCCGCGCCACGACGCAGCACTATCGCCTCCGGGATCGGGAGCAGGACAACGGTCCCGCACCGGCCCGGCCAGCGCGGTAGTGTCGGTCGACGAGAAGGCGCCCATGGCACCGCCGCGGGCGAGCACCGCGACGGGTTTGGACAGCCCGGCGGCAACACCGCTGGCGCCGGCGGACACCGACTGGCTGCGCCATACGCTGGTGGTGACCGGGCCGAGCGAGGCGGTGGCGCGCTTTGCCGCCGCCGCGGCCGGGGCAGGGGTGATCCCCTGGGTGCTGGACCTCGACCGCATGGAGGAGGACTGGTTCCTCAATCTGGCCGCCCCGCCCGAGGGCGAGCGGGCGATCAGCCTGGCGGGCGCGCGCATCCTGGCCCGGCGCCTGCGCGACGCGGCCCACGCCAACCACCAGCGGGCACTGGCGCGGCTCGACACCGACCGGCGCTGTCCCTTCGACCTGCAGCGGTTGCTGCCGGTGCCGCCGGCGATCCTGCGGCTCGGGCCGGAGGATCCGGTGAGTCAGGGCTGGCTCTGGGCGCACTGGGGTACCACCCGGGCACTGCGGCACGTCCGTGCGCTGCCGGCCGCGCTGGATGGCCGGCGCAAGCGGATGGCCGAGCTACGGGTCGAATTCTGGTCGGCCGACTGGTCGCCCTGGCCGGCGCTGCGGCGGCTGCGCCGGGACTGGCCGGACCTGACGCTGGATCTGCGGCCGCACTACGACGAGAAGAACGACGCGCCGGGTGAGGCCGAGGCATCAGAACCGGAACGGGCGATGCCGCGAAATAGGAAGGGCAGGGGGAGGACAGGCACCGGCCGGCCGGCGGCAGACAGGCGCGCGCCGTGATCGAGGGACCAGCCGCCCCGGCCGCGGACGACTGGGCCGAGGATGTCGGGCCGCCCGAAGCGCGCCGGTCGGCCGAGGCGGTGCCCTATCTCAGCGTCGCGGGCTTCGAGGGGCCGCTCGACTTTTTGTTGGAGATGGTGCGCCGGCACCAGCTCGATCTCGGGCGGCTGTCCATCGTCACCCTGACCGACCAGTTCACTGCCGCCCTGGAAGCCGGCGCCGACCGGGTTCGGCTAGAGCGCCGCGGCGACTGGCTGGTTATGGCGAGCGAACTGGTGCGGCTCAAGGCGCAGCTGCTCTGCCCGACCAATCCACGGGAGGCGGCGGAGGCCGCGGCCGAGGCGGACCGGCGGCTCGGGCAACTCGGGGAGCTGGCGGCGATGCGCGCCGCCGCGGCGTGGCTGGCGGCGCGGCCGCAACTTGGGTTCGATGTGTTCGGCCGCGGGCAGCCGCCGCGGCGTGTGCAGCCCCAGGCCGAGCTGGTGCTGTCCTTCCTGGAAGCGACGCTGGTCCTGCTGGAGGGACGGGCAGGGCAGGGGGGCGGGGCTGGTGCGGCCACCGCAACTTACCGGCCCAGCCCGCCCGAGCTCTGGCGCGTGCCGGACGCCCTCGGGCGCATCGCAGCGCTGCTGCAGGAGGCGCCGGCCGCCGGCCTGCCGCTCGAGGCCTGCCTGCCGCCGCTCGAACCCGACGCGCCCGACCGGCCGCTACGGCGGCGGGCGGCGCTGGCCAGCACCCTGGTCGCCGGCCTCGAACTCGCCCGCGAGGGCACCGCTACCATCGAGCAGGAGGAGCCGTTCGGGAGCATCAGCATCGGACTGCCGGCGACAGTCGGGCATGGATAGCCGCAACGCACGAGTGCCACCCTGCCGCTGCCATCGTATCGGCACCCGAGGCTGCTGCCGAAGCCACATCCAGGTCGTCTTGTGATACTCTGCCGTCATGAGTGTGCCGCAACCCAAGCTACCGCATCTAGCGAACAGAGCCGAGTACCGGGCGTGGACCGCCGCGCAGCCACGCGGCCGCTTCGAGCGGATCGCCGGCGAGGTCGTTGCTATGGCTCCGGAACGGATAGCCCATGTGCGTGTCAAGGCGCGTCTTTGGCAGGCACTTGACCGGGCGATCCAGGACGCCGGGCTACTCTGCGATGCGCTGCCCGACGGCGTGACGGTCGAGGTCGGGGAGGACACCGACTACGAGCCGGATGCGGTGGTCAACTGTGGCGCGCCGATCCCGGGTGATGCGATCGCCGCGCCGAACCCGCTCATCGTAGCCGAGGTGCTGTCGCCATCGACCCGATCCGTCGACAGCGGCGCAAAGCTTGCCGACTACTTTCGCCTGTCCTCGGTGATGCACTACCTGATCCTGCGGGCGGACCGGCCGCAGGTCATCCATCACCGGCGGAACGGTCCGTCCCTGCTGACGGAGATCGTCACGACGGGCGCCCTCAGCCTCGATCCCCCCGGTATCACCATCGGGATCGACGAGATCTACGCGCCACCCATGCGCTGATCGCCCGGCCTGAATCCTGACGAGACGTCCCGTGTCTTGCTGGTCGCCATGGTGAAATCACAACTCGACCTGCTGGCCCGCCCAGCGCGTGATAGCCTCCACGGCATGAGCCGTTCCCCTGCCGCTGCTGTCGTGTCGTCACCCGAGGTGGTTGTCGTGACCACGGCGCCGGTCACGTTCACCGCCAAGGAACGCGAGCTACTCCGACGCGAGCTCGGCATGCGCTTCGGCCAGTACCCCAGCCTGGCCGAGGGGTTGTTCCTGCGCAGCTGGCGGGGCGGTCCGCTGCAGGGTCAGCCCAAGCTGCCGCCGGCGGTGCAGAGCATGCTGGCGCGCGGGCTGGTGGAGGTCGGCCCCGGACGGATCGGCTACCGCGCCTGCTTCACCGCGGCAGGGCTTGCCGCCCTGCGCGCACTCCTACAGGGGCGCCACACCCTGGAGCCCGGCCTGCTCGCCCATCTGCGCCAGGAACTCGGCCTGGACGTGCTCGCCGATTGACCCCCACGATCCGCCATTGTTCCTCCCGACCCCGGCCGGCGCCGGCAGAGGATGATCCAGCGGCACCGCGCTACTACGTGTGGCGGCAATCCGGTATTCTCCGGGCAGGAGATGGAGGTTTCGATGTCGGGTAGCGCCTTGCCCATTCCCCACCGCCCCGGGACGTCTCGCGTCCATTTCGGACCCAATCAGATTGTTCGCCTCACTCGGGCTGTCACGACGCCGGCTGGCATCGTCCCTAAAGGCACGATCGGGACGGTCCTTCTCCCCTTGGGCGATGACATGTATCAGATCGAGCTCGAAGGGCCCTACGACGTCCCCGAGACCATCTCCGTGGCAGCCCTGGAAGCAGCCATTGCCCGGCCTGCCTAATCCCGGCCTTCGCTGGATACCGGATGCAAAGGTTCGGGATTATCTGCTGAGCAGCACAACTGAGAAAGGCCGGTCACGACTGAAATTCTTCCAGTCGCATGGCTTTTCCCAGGCCGGCTGGCCCGTCCTGTGCGATGCCCTGATGGCGCATGCCTTGACGGCCAGCGTTGAGATCGTCCGCCAGGACCAGTGGGGTATCACCTACTGCGCGACCGGATCGATCGTGACCCCGGACGGCCGCAACCCGGTGATCCGCGCCTTCTGGATCATCCGTCCCATCGATCCTCGCCCCCAGCTTACGAGTGTCCTTCCAGGCTGAGGGAAGCACTCGGTCGGTCATGGCGTACCCGTCCGGTGAGGGCCGCGGTTGACGATCAGGCGGCGGCC
>NZ_JALPRX010000173.1 GCF_023223525.1 Roseomonas acroporae
TCGGCGTCGGGGCGCAGGCCGGCGCGGGCCAGCCTGTCGGGGGCGCCGCTCATGCCGCCCTCCCCGCCAGCAGGTCGCGGCAGAGGCTCAGCACGAGCCGCTGGTCCGGATCGGTCGGCACGTCGGCATCGCCGCCCGGCGTCAGCCAGAGCAGCAGCGCCCGGGCCTTCGCCTGCCAGCCCTCGAACGAAGCGGCGGGCGTCACGGCGAGGCGGTCGCGCAGCTCGCGGTGCTGCTCGTTCAGCAGCCGCATCCGCGCCGCCGTTCCCGGCGGGTACTCGAAGCGCACCGCGTCGTAGTAGGGCTCCATGTGCCGCTCGATCTCGGCGCGGCCGTCTACCATCAGGCCGGCGACGCGGCACACCTCGGCATCGGGGGAAGCAACGGCAGGGCGGGCGTAGGAAACCGCCGTGGCGAACGCCAGGAGCGACGCCGCGCCCCCGAGCACGCCACGGCGGGCAGTGGTAGAAGCGGAGGAAGCCACGGGCATAGGGGATGCGTCCCTTGCTGGTGGTCAGGCGCGGGTGGGTGCTGGACACACCCGCCTGCGCCGCCTGATGCCGGGGAGCCGCCCCGGCGCGGACGGCTCAGACGGCGGCGGGCGCCGGCTGGGCAATGGGGGCGGTGCGAAGCCGCGAGAACACCGCGATCCTGGCGAACAGCATGTCGCCCTGCTCGCTCTCCCAGCGGCGGAAGGCGGCGCGGTCCTCGACGTCCACACCCTCGGCGGCGGCGCGGGCCCTGCTTTCGCGGCCCAGGCTGGCGCGGGTGCGGCTGCGACCGACGCCGCCGTTCATGCCGTAGCAGCGGGCCTGACGCACGCGAGCGCCGGACACGCCGGGCAGGAAGAAGTGGACCTCCATCTCGGCGTCGTTCGCGGCATGCAACTCGGCGGCGGCTGCGACCATCCGGCGGGCCTCGTCCTCGGAGGCGACGGCCTGCACGACGCACGGGCTGTTCTCGTCGTCCTGGGTGACGACCAGGAAGCGGTCGCCCTCGTCACCCCAGGCCCGGTAGCGGCCGCACGGGCTGGCGATCAGAACAGCGGGGGTGAGGCGGGACATGTCTCAGGCTCCCATCTGCAGGACCGGCACCGCCGGCACGCGGCGCGTGGGCGACTGCTTCGGGCGGCGGGCCAGCACCGGCCGGGGCTGCGGCCCGTGCAGCGCCACCTCGGCCCGGCGCAGCGCGGCACGGGCGGCGTTCAGCGCGCAGAAGGCAGCCGCTTGGGCGGCACGGCGAGCCTCGGCACCACCGGGCGCACGGTTCGCCACGCGCAGGGCCTCGACCGCCTCGGCCATTGCCTCGCGCCGTGCGTCCACCGCCGCCTCGGCCGCGACCCCCGCCAGGGCGGCGCGCACCGCGGGATCGTGCTCGACCATCGGCGCCAGGTGGGCGACGCGCTCCAGGTGGCCGGCGATGGCGCCCAGCACCGCCTCCAGGCTGCCGGTGGCCAGCGGCATGTCGCCGTGGGTCGGATCGTAGTAGGCGGCCGCATGCCCCGCCGCGGTCGTCCGGACGTGCCAGCACCGGCACCTGTGCATCACCAGCACCACCACGCTGCGGTCGCGCGGCAGCGGGTCGGCGATGACCGAGGCATTGGGGATGGCGGAGAAGCGCAGGCCCAGCGCGGCGGACACCAGCCCGGCGGCGTGGACCTCGCGGCGGATCGTGGGGGTGGTGTCGAGGGGCATGGTTTGCGGCACCTATCTTTTGCGATAGTATCGCTTCGGTGCGACACCATCGCAGTCACGATTGGTGCGGTCAACCAGATTTTTGCGATGGGAACGCAGATTTATGA
>NZ_JALPRX010000174.1 GCF_023223525.1 Roseomonas acroporae
TTTGCGGCACCTATCTTTTGCGATAGTATCGCTTCGGTGCGACACCATCGCAGTCACGATTGGTGCGGTCAACCAGATTTTTGCGATGGGAACGCAGATTTATGATATCTGGCGCTCAGGCTCGGGCAGCGAGGGCGATCCTTCGCCTCACGGTAGCGCAAGTAGGACAGCAGGCCGGTGTGGCGCCCAACACTGTGGTCCGAGTTGAAGCAGACAAGTCGGTGAACACAGCGACGCTAAACACCATTCAGCGAGCCTATGAAGCAGCCGGGATACGCTTCACCCAGGATGGAGGCGTGGTGCCTCCTTCAATGGCGGCCACCGAACCCGGAGCATGATGCCTTTCACTGACGTCTGCCGCGATTGCGGATGACAGTTAATGTTCCATTAAAGGTTCATTCCATGTTCGTTAGGTGTGCTTTTTTCGTTCCGGTTGAACAACAATAATGCCTCTCCTAGGCTCCGCCAAAGGGGGCGCCCATCCCTGGCGCCGAAGCGCGCCAAGGCTCGTCGATGACACCCGACGCTTTCGTCGAGAAATGGAACCGAAATACCCGCCCCGAAGCCGCGGCCGCCAAGGAGCATTTCCTTGACCTATGCGCGCTGTTGAACACGCCTCGGCCTAACGACGATCCCAATGGTTCCACATACGCTTTTGAGAAGGGCGTCACCAAGGCCGGGGGCGGCAAAGGCTGGGCCGATGTGTGGAAGCGCGAGTGCTTCGGCTGGGAATACAAGTCTCGAGGTCATGACCTCGATGAAGCGCATCTTCAACTACTCCGCTATGCCGGTGCCCTGGAAAACCCGCCGCTGCTGGTGGTGTCGGACATGGAGCGCATCATTGTCCGAACCGCCTGGACCAACGCCAAGACGGAACGACACGATTTCGGTCTGAGGGAACTGCGCGACCCAGGTGTGACCGCGCGGCTGGCGACGATGTGGACGCGGCCGGACACTTGGCGTCCGGCTGAAACGCGGCAAGCCATCACTGAACAAGCCGCGGCCGACTTTGTAGCTCTGGCACAGCGGCTCCGCACACGGGGGCATAACGCAGGGACGGTGGCACGTTTCGTCAACCGGCTGGTCTTCTGCCTGTTCGCGGAAGACGTAGGGTTGCTGTCGCGCGATATCCTGACAGACCTGCTGGCGCTCGGGCGGGCTGAGCCAGGACAATTCCAGAACCTCGTGTCTACGCTGTTTAACCAGCTCGCCGAGCGTGACGGCCGCATCGGTTTTAAACCGGTGCCATGGTTCAACGGTGGGCTCTTCGCCAACGCGGAGGCATTGCCGGTGGACGCGGGTGATATCCGACTGCTGGAACAAGCCGTGGCGCGCGACTGGTCCGAGATCGATCCGGCGATCATGGGCACGCTGTTCGAGCGCGGGCTCGATCCTGATAAGCGCGGACAGCTCGGCGCCCACTATACTGACCGAGCCACTATCGAACGGATCATCGATCCCGTGGTGCGCGATCCGCTGCTAGCTGAATGGGCGACGGCGCGCGAGCGGATTGCCCATGCCATGGATGAGCGCGAGGCTCTGCGCTCTACCGTCGGCGGGAATGAGGCCCTGGATGCCTTGGCCGGTGAGGTGGTCACGGGCGAAGCCGTAAAGGCACGCAAGGCACTGGCGCGCGAGGGCGAGCGGCGACGACGGCGCATGGCCGACCTGCTGGCGAGGGCGAAGGAGACGCTGGAAGCCTTCCGTGCACGCCTACGGGACTTCCGGGTTTTAGACCCGGCCTGCGGATCGGGCAACTTCCTGTACGTGGCGTTGCTGGCGCTCAAAGATTTGGAAGCGCGAGTGCTGGCAGAGGCAGCGGCGCTTGGCTTAGCAACCGGCTTCCCCGAAGTGGGGCCTGAGGCGGTGCTAGGGATCGAACTCAATCCCTTCGCGGCGGAACTGGCGCGCGTCTCAGTCTGGATCGGCCATATCCAATGGGCGCGACGCAATGGCTATCCCATGCCGCACAATCCAGTGCTGCGCGCGCTGAGCACTATTGAGTGCCGTGACGCAATACTAACGACAGACAGCACGCCGGCAGCGTGGCCGAAGGCGGAAGCGATCGTGGGAAACCCACCATTCCTAGGTGGCAAGCGGCTGCGCGCGATGCTGGGAGACGAGTACGCGGAGCGGCTGTTCGTAGCTCATCGCGGCGCGGTGCCGGCCGAAGCCGACCTCGTCTGCTATTGGGTGGCGCGTGCGCAGGCGGCGGTGGTGGCCGGACGAACCGAGCGGGCGGGGTTGGTCACCACCAACAGCATTCGAGGCGGCGCGAACCGTCGGGTACTGGAGCCGATGGCGGCGGGGGGCACTCTGACGGAAGCGTGGTCAGACGAGCCATGGGTGCTGGATGGCGCGGCCGTGCGTGTCTCGCTGGTGTGCTGGGGACGGGAACGGGCGGCAGGGGCGATGCTGGACGGGCTGGCAGTGCCGGCAATCCATGCTGACTTGACGGCGGGTAGCGCCAACCTGACGGCGGCGCGACGGTTGCCCGAGAATGCGGGCGTGGCGTTCATGGGCGACACGAAGGGTGGTGCCTTCGACGTGCCGGGCGATGTGGCGCGCGCATGGTTGCGCCTGCCTAGCAACGCGAACGGGCGAACGAACGCGGATGTGCTGCGCCCCTGGGCGAACGGCATGGCCGTGACACGGCGGCCCTCCGATACCTGGATCGTGGACTTCGGCTGGACAATGACGGACGCCGAGGCGGCCTACTACTCCGCGCCTTATGCGCATCTGGTCGAACATGTGCGGCCGGTTCGTGCAACGAACAAGCGCGAGACATATGCACGGGAGTGGTGGCGACATGTCGAGCCGCGACCTGGAATGCACAGGGCTTTGGCTGGATTGTTGCGATTTATCGTGACGCCGACGGTCGCCAAGCATCGACTTTTTGCCTGGATGACACTCCCGGCCTTGGCGGATCACCAGCTCATCGCCATCGCCCGCGACGACAACACCACCTTCGGCATCCTGCACAGCCGCTTCCACGAGATATGGGCATTGCGTCTGGGCACATGGCTGGGTGTCGGCAACGATCCCCGCTACACCCCCTCTACCACCCTCGAGACCTTTCCCTTCCCGGAGGGCCTCACCCCGCACCTGCCCGCCTCCACCTATGCCGATGACTCTCGCGCGCAGGCCATCGCGGCGGCCGCGCGGGCGCTGGTCGAGGCGCGCGATCGCTGGCTGAACCCGCCGGAGCTTGTGGAACGGGTGCCGGAGGTAGTGGCGGGGTTTCCCGACCGACTTCTGCCCCGGAGCGCCGAGGCGGCAGCGATGCTGAAGCGGCGGACGCTGACGGCGCTGTACAACACGCGCGGCACGCCAGAGGGGGCATGGCTAGATCGCCTGCATCTGGCTCTAGACGCCGCAGTAGCAGCGGCTTACGGCTGGCCTGCCGACATATCTGAGAGCGATGTTCTGGCCCGATTGCTGGCCCTCAACCAGCGACGCGCTGCCGACTAACTTTCCACCTTCACCCGCGGCAACGGCGAGGGGCCTGAGGTCAGGCTGCGGAAACCGGCGGGCGATGAAGCCGGCTGACGGCAACGGCACCGTGCTGGCCTATCCGGGCGCCTACTGGAGCCGAGCCCGTGCGGCGGAGGAGATCACCATGCGCATCATGCCCATCGCGCAGCGCACGCTGATGACGTGGACCGAGGTGCCGATCGTGATCCTGAACCGGAAAGCCTGCGCGCTCGCCTCGCAGTGGCTCGCGGCCGCGGTGGCGCGGCGCGATGCGCAACTCGCGGTGCAGGGGGCGATCCGGCAGCAGCCGCCTCGGCCAGCGCCGCGCGTGGGTCGCCAAGCGGCGCAGCAGGCTGCTGATGCAAAGGTGGAAGCAGTCAGCCGTTTTCTGCGGCGCAACTGATCCCGACCGCCTGACACGCGAAACCCGCCGCGGTCTCCCGGGCGGGCTGGGTGGTGGGTGGTAGGGTGGGTGGCTAGTGGGCTGACCGTTTCGGGATAGGCTGAAGCAGGTCCATGGCGTCCTCGGTGTACTCTATGTCTCCATTCCAGTAGCCGAGGAGCACATCGAAGTTCTTGTCCACCCACTCGTTCAGCAGCCGCTCGTCACTTGTGGAGAGAACCGGCCCGGTCTGATGGTGCAAAGCCGGCCTGATGGAATAGGAACTCATCTGGTCGTGGCGGACCCTGGGAGCGGGAGAGACCTTCACCCGGATGTCGTGTTGAGCCGCATCCCGTTGCGAAATGAATACAATAAACGGCAGGCCGGTCTTGTCTGGGCGCAGGTTCGCCATACCGAACGTAGCCTGTCCTTCTGCGCTGCCCAAATGGGTGTCCATGCCGTCCACGGGTCTCTCCGGGGGCCGCTTTCACGGCCGGGAAAGGGGTGAGAATTCACCCTTGCATGGCATGAAAGGCTTGAGGATGACTTAATCGCTTAAGACAAAGAAAAAATCGCGTGTGCGAACTCGAAAGTTTCGCAACGCCAAACGCAAACTTTCAGAATTGCATTGTTGCGTCTGGCGCCACGGTTTCAGCAATAAGATTGCCGCCCGCCGTCCCTCACAGCACCGCCTTCCCGCCCATCGCCAACAGCGGCGCGTCCGCCGGCAGCAGCCCCGCGTCCTTCGCCAGCGCCCGCGCGGTGAAGATCAGCGCCTTCCGCCGCTCCGGATCGAGCGCGTCCCAGATCCGCAGCAGCTCGGCCCGCACCTCCGGGCGAGGCCGGGCGCCAGGAAGGCGGAAGCCGGTTTCTGCCATGGCGTTCGCCCGCTGCCGTTCATTCCCGCGCCGCAGCAGCGGTGCCTGCCGTCTGTGCAACCCATAATTGTATCGTAACGAGAAGCCCGGGTGTCGCAAGCGCCCCCGCACTGCCCCCGCTGCCCAGACCAATCCTCGATCCCGTCTGGCGCCTGGAGCGCAGCGCACGGGATGCCGGCATACCTGTGGCTGGGGTCGGGGATGGGCCCGCTGCCGGAGCCGCCAGCACCGGCCCCGCCAGAGCCCAAGGCAGCTCACGGTGAGCGACCGTCCCCACCGTGATCCTCCCCCTCGACCTGGCCGAACTGGATGATGACGCCGAGACCGAGGCGCCTGGTCACCGGCGCCGCGGCCACCCCGAGCGCGTTCGGCAGGTGGCGGTGGTGCGCCATCGCTTTTGGCTGAGGCCCCGGTTGAGGCGCAGCCGGCCCGTGAACGCGCATCTCCGCCTTCGAGACGTCCGAGAGGCTGACGGGTGGCGACCCGGGGGCATGGGACCGTCCCAATCCCTCCCGACCCACCGGGGCTGCGTAGGACCAGAGCCGTTCACCCGAAGGCGCCGCCCGCCGCCAGTTCCACCAGCGCCTCGACGAAGGCGAGCACCTTGGCATTGCCGCGCCGATCCTCGGGGTAGAGCGCCCAGATGTCCGGTCCGGGCAGTTCCCAATCCGGCAGTAGCCGCACCAGTGCGCCGGAGGCAAACCAGGGCAGCAGTGACAGCCCCAGCATGAACACGATGCCGGTGCCGGCCAGCGCGGCGGCGACCAGCGCCTCGGCATCGTCGCTGGTGAAGCGGCCGGCGGGGACGAGCCGATGCACGCCCCCGTCGCGGCCGTGGCGCCAGGTGCCGACGGTGCCGCGGTTGGGCAGCAGGAAGCGCAGGCAGGCCTCCGGATCCAGATCTGCCGGCCGTTCGATCGGCTCGGGCAGGGCGGCGAGGAAGGCCGGCGAGGCGGCGGTCATGAACCGGGTACCACTGATGCGTGTTCCAACCAGCCGGGCGCCCTGATCGGGGCCGACGCGCAGCACGATGTCGTAGCCCTCAGCCACCGGGTCCACCTGCCGGTCGTCGAAGCTGGCCTCGACGTGCAGCCTTGGCCAACGTCGGAGCAGCCCCGGCAGGTGCGGCACCAGAGCGATCCGCCCGAGCGAGGAGGGCAGGCTGATCCGAAGCCGACCCTCCACCGCCCGCCGCCCGTCGGCGAGCCACCGGGCCGCCGCGTCAAGCCCACCGAGCGCGGTGCGGCAGGAGGCCAGGTAGAGGCTGCCATCCGCGGTGACGGTCAGCCGTCGCGCGTTCCGTTCCAGCAGCCTGGCATCCAGCTCACGCTCCAACTGGGCCAGGCCCTTGCTCGCAGCAGAGGGTGGGACGCCAAGGCGTTGCGCGGCGGCGCGCAGGCTGCCCAGATCGACGGCGAGGGTGAAAAGCCGCAGGCGGTCGAGCTTGTCCAAGAGGTGGCCATTGTTTCCGGCAAGGAAACCATAGAGTGCCAGTCCACCGCCTCCCGCGCCAGGATGCGGGCGTGCAGTCTGGGCGAAGCGATGCTGGAACGATATTCGCTGCCGCCGTCCTTCGGCGCGTGGACCGTTTCGGGCGTATCGCCGCGGTGCCGGGCCGCCACTCCAGCAATGTCGAGAGGCGACTGATGGGGATGACAAGGCTGCTGTGGTCGCTGCCGCTGGGCGGCACCCTAGCGTTGCTCGCCGCCTGCGGCCCCACCGCCGAGGAGTTGCGTGCCATGGACACGCAGCGATGCGCCGGCTTCGGCTTCGCGCCCGGCACGGACGGGTTTGCCAACTGCCTGATGAGTGCCACGCAGCAGCGTGAGGCGGAGGCGGCCGCCGACCGCCGCGCCTTCCAGGCGCGCCAGGCGCAGGAGAACCAGGCCCGCCAGGAGCGCGAGGCGGCCGAGCGGGCCCGCAGCGACGCCGAAGCCCAACGGCGCCGTGACGAGGCCCAGCGCGCCATGAGCAGCGGCCCCGCCGACATCGGAATACCGCAGATCCAGATGCCCGACCTCAGCAGGATGAACTGCACATCGAGTTCGAGCGGAAACGCCGGCTCGCTGAGCTGTCACTGAAACGGCCTTCAGGCAGCCACTATCGGAAGGGATGCGATCATGGCAGTTCTAAGCGTGGGCACGGGCGGTTTCGACAGCAGCGCCCTTTCGCTCGGTTCCTGGACCGCGCTGGCCTCGACCGACGCCACCTCCGTGCATTACCAGGGCAACAACCTCCACAGCGCCGGCTACACGGTCACGCTGGATGGTTTCGGCCTGGGCGGCTATACGAATTACGGTCCGACCACCGGCACCATCCTCGGCCTGAGCGTATCCCTGCCGGGTAGCCAGAGCTTCTCCATAAGCACGACCGCCTTCAGCGCCGCGAGTTACGCGGCGGCGGTGCAGTCCGGCTCGGCCGCCGCGCTACTGAGCGCCGCCCTGTCCGGGGCCAACGTCGTGATCGGGAGCAGCACGCTCGACGTGCTCCCCGCCTATGGCAGCTTCAACCAGATCGACGGGGGCGGCGGGTTCAACGCTGTCAAGCTGAACTTCACCTATGGTCAGGTTCGTGCAGCCGAATGGAACGGCCAAGCCGTGGTGTACGACACGGTCAGCCATCAGCTCGACCAAACGGTCAACGTGCAGAACTTCCAGTTCACAGACCAGTCGCTGGACATCTCGCAGCTGCCGGTGTTTCAGCCCTTGTCCTACGTCGCCTCCTACGCCGACCTTAGTAGGGTGTTCGGCACCAACCAGCAGGCCGCCTTCCTGCACTACGAGAGCAGCGGCATCGTGGAGGGTCGCACCGCCAGCTTCGACGGGCTGGCCTACATCGCCTCCTATGCCGACCTGATCGCCGCCTTCGGCGCGAACAAGGTGGCGGGCGAGTTGCACTACATCAACACCGGCCACCTCGAAGGCCGCCTCGTCACCTTCGACTCCCTGGAGTACATCGCCTCCTATGGCGACCTGATCGGAGCCTACGGCGCGAACACGACGGCAGGCGAACTGCATTATATCACCAGCGGCCATGCGGAAGGGCGCAATCCCACCTTGTTCAATGCCGCTCAGTATCTCGCCAACTATGCCGACCTTCGGGCCGCCTACGGCAACGACCTGCATGCCGCCACGCTGCACTATATCACCTCGGGTTATGCCGAGCACCGGACCGACCATCCATTTGGATGAACGGGCACACCAGCCACCCTCACTCCACCCCGACCTCCGCATCCCTTGGGCTCCTGCCGAACTGCCGCCGGAAGTCCCGGTCGCGCTCGACCCGCCGGGCGAGGTCGGGGCTGTCCTCCGGCACGCGGCGGCGGGCCGGTTAGTGCGAGACTTGCATATGTTGGGACAGGTTGCACGGCATGTCGGTGCGGCACATGCGGATCGCCGCGGCCTCGGCCGCCACCTCGCCTTGCCGCAGCGCCATCAGCGCCAGGCACATCATGTCGAGGTCCTTCACCAGCGCCGCCATCGCGTCGGTGCGCGACGGGTTGGGCTGCGGGCAGGCCGGGGCTACCACGCTGCCCCGCACAGCCGACATCGCGGCGTGCAGCCGGGCCATCTCGTCATCCCACAGGCCCGTCTGCTCGGGCGTCAGGCGCGCCAGCACGAACGCCGCCTCGGCCGACAGGGCATCGCCCGCCTGCGCCGCCGCCAAGCCCGCCAGCAGCAGCCGCGTCACCGCGCCCAGCACCGTCACGCGCCACGACATCGCCACGTCCGGATCGCCGCGCAGCTGCTCCCACAGGTCGGGGGCCAGGGTGATCATGCGAGGTACCGCCTCCGTTCGTGATAGGATCGGCAACATTGCCGATCCGAGGTCCCCGATGCGTCCCGCGCACCGCCGCACGCCCAGCAGCGATCTCTGGCCTGCCAAGCCCGGCGAGTGGCAGCCGCCGCGCTGGCTCGTGCTGGCCTGCTACGCCGCCGGCACCCTGCTGGGCGGCTGGCTGGCGCAGGTCGGCGCCGCCGACCCGTCGATGGCCGACAACCACCTGGCGCCGCCGCTGATGGGCGGCTTCTTCGGCTGGCTCGCGGCGCTGATCGTCCTGCGCCTCTGCGAGGCGGTGAGCGACCTCCGCCACGGCCGGCCGATCTTCTAGAGCGTGCTGCGTTTACATGGAAGCGTATCCTGAGTTGGCGA
>NZ_JALPRX010000175.1 GCF_023223525.1 Roseomonas acroporae
TTCTCCGTGGCGAAACCGTCCAGTTCCGGATGTCGCTTGATAGCGAGACAACGGCACGGCGGGTTCAGGGGTATGCCCGCACCATGTATCGCTGGGCCATGAGCCGCGGCAGCGTGGACACCAATCCCTTCGAAGGGGTGCCGGCGCCCGGGCAGGAGGTGCAGCGGGACCGGGTTCTGACGGGCATCGAGATCGGGATGGTCTGGCGAGCAGCCGGAAAGCTCGCGCCACCTTATGGCCCATTCGTTCGCTTCCTGCTTCTGACCCTACAGCGCAGGGAGGAGGTGGCTGGCATGGTGTGGGGTGAGATTTCGGACGATCTGACCCGTTGGACGCTGCCGCAGGAGCGCGCGAAGAACGGCAAGGCGCACTTGAACCATCTGGCCGAGCCTGCCCGAGAGATCCTGCGGCAGTTGGGGGCTGGCGGCAGCACCGACTTGGTGTTCGGGGTGGGGGCGGGGAAGCCGCTGACCTCCTTCTCGTTCATCAAGCGACAGCTCGATGTCCTGATTGCAGAAGAGAGAGGGGCTGGCTGTTTGGGCAAAGCCCCAGAGCCCATGCCGGCCTGGCGGATGCACGACTTCCGCCGCACTGGCGTCACCGTGCTGGCCGAGATGGGTTTCGCCCCTCACGTGGCCGACCGGCTGCTCAACCACGTTCGGGGGACAATCAAGGGCGTGGCCGCCATCTATCAGCGTGGGCAGTTCCTGCCCGAACGACAGCGGGCGCTCGATGCCTGGGCGGTGCATGTCCTTGCCTGTGCTGCCGACATGCCGGCGAAGGCCAACGTTGTGCCACTGCCCGGCCGCAGGGCACGGAAGGCCTGATCTTCGGTCTGCCACCACTTTGCTTGATGAGCGCTACATTAGCGGCTTCGGGAGTGGCCCAGATGGCGGGAGCGGTGTGGAACAGACGGTGGTGCAGAACCGCAGAGGCAGTGCCGGCGCGTATGCCGTGATCGTCCGACCCCCTATCTCTCGCACACGAATTTCGTTTTCAGGAATTCCATCCTTCCTTCTGAAAACAGCCTCCAACCGCCTCGGCCAGAGCCCCGCTGCCCCTTCGCGCCGCGCACCGAACACGCGTTTTCACCCAGGGTGTGT
>NZ_JALPRX010000176.1 GCF_023223525.1 Roseomonas acroporae
TGAAAACAGCCTCCAACCGCCTCGGCCAGAGCCCCGCTGCCCCTTCGCGCCGCGCACCGAACACGCGTTTTCACCCAGGGTGTGTCGATTTCCGGTCGGAACCGTCGGAACCGGTCGGGAACGAGCCAATATCAATAGCTTGTATGGTCGGACCCGCCGGAACCATGGTCGGACCCGGTCGGAACCGCTAGCACGTATGCAACGATCGCTCGGCGACGCCGAGACCACCCCCCCAGGCGCCTTTGCTCGTGCATCTTCCAGTCTCCATCGGGTAATTTGCAGAGGCGCCGCCATCTTCGTGTCGCGGACCCGCTGCGCACAAATGCGATCGCTGGATGCCCGACGTGACCGACGATGCCGTGCCCGAGCAGCCGGAGACCGAGCCGCCCATGCCCGACAACCCCGCGTCGCCAGTCCCTCCGCCCCTTTCCGCCGCGGAAGCGGAGATCCTCGCCGTCGAGGCGGCGAACAAGCGGGCCACCATCGCCGCTTCCGCCGGCGCCGATCCGCTCTGGCTGGCCCAACTCGCCGCCGAGGCCGCCGGGCTGGAGGCCGCCGCCGCCGTACTCCAGCGCGGCCACGATGCCCTGGCGGTCGGCAATGGCGGCGAGGTGGCGGTTCCGATCAGCCCGGACGACCGCTGGCCGGACCGGATGGTGTCCATGGCGGTGCGCGACGCGCCGGCCGCCCTCGACGCCGAGGCCAGCCGCAGCCGGCTGCAGCTCGCCCATCAGGTCGGGGTTCTGGCTGAGGCGGTGCAGGCTGGAGCGGAGGCCGACACGCCGCTGCAGAAGGGCCTCGCCCACATGCTGACGGCGGTGCACCGTCTCACGATGGAACTGTCCGCCGCGGCGGTGCGCGATATGGCCCGGGATCGGAGCGCCGGGCACCTCCACCCGAAGGCACTCGCCGAGGCGGCCAAGACCGCGAACGTGGTGGGGCGGCTGACCGAGGCCTATGCCAGGGGCCTGCATACCCTCGACCGGGTCAAGAACGGCGGCCGGCAGGAGGTCGTGGTCCGGCACGTCCATACTCACGTGGCTGAGGGTGGGCAGGCCGTGGTGATCGCCGGCGATGTGCAGCAGGGGAGGGGGGCCTCGGGGCGTTGAGCGAAGGACCCGATGCGCTGCCTGTCGTGACGAAAAGCGAGGCTGCGGCCACGGATCCGATGGCTGCTGCCCATGCCGCCCCTCGATGTGGCGCCCGCTGCCGCGACGGGCATGCCTGCCTCGGGCCCGGCATGCGCAACGGCCGGTGCCGAATGCACGGCGGCAAGAGCACCGGCGCCCGCACGGCGGCCGGCCTTGAGCGTTGCCGCTCGGCGCCGCGCAAGCATGGTGCGCGGGACGCGAAGGCGCGGGCGCAGGCAAAGCTGCGCGGCGAGGCGCGGGCGACGCTGCGGGAGCTGGAGAAGATGCTGGCGGGCGGTGGAGATTAAGCGCTGCGGCATCTCCCGACGCCGCACTCGCAGGCGTGAAGGGCGTGAGTGCCACAGCAGGGAAGGCACCGTAGACGGCGATTGCCCGAACATGATTTCGTAACCGACACATGCCGTCCGACCTGGAGAGGCGTGGCAGCAGGCGGAGGGAGCGGCACGTGACCCTGATCAGGACGGCCGCCGGTGTGGTGATGGCGGTGTTCGCGCTCAGCGCGACGGCGCTGGCCCAATCGCCCCCTATCACCTGGTCAGACGCGATCGCCCGCCTCGCCGCCGAACGCACGCGGGCGGCAACGTGCGTCGAGCAAGCCCGCGCGCTCCGCCTTACCGCGTCCGACCCGCTGGTGCGCGGGTACGGTGCTGCGAAGGCGGAAGTGGATGGCGTCATCGCTGGTCTTGCTGTGGCTTTGGCTGAAAGCCGCGAGCCGGTTGCCTTGGCAGAGCTGGAGCGGCGCATGACAGCGGGCGTAGAAGGGCGGCGGCACTTCTGCGAGCAGGTCGCTACTCGCCTGCCACCTGTGCCGCCTGGGCAGCGGAACCCGTTGAGCGACGTGCTCGGCGCCGTGGTGAAGCCGGTTCTCGAGGCGGTGGTGAAGCTTTGGGAGATGCATCGGGACGACGACCGGCTACGCCGCGAGACGATCCGCACCCAGTTGGAGGCAACACGATGGCCCGAATTTCCCGGCGCGCCACGCTCGCGCTGAGTGCACTTGCCCCAATAGTCAAAACACAAGCAGCGGCTCAGTTAGCTGACACAGCGTCTGTGCTCGGGCATGACCTGCCGATAGGCTTCTACGACCGACCAGTGCTGGTGGTAGATCCCGGCCAGCACACAGGAGCGATCAAACGTGCCGATGCGGATGCGGCGGGACGGCTGGCGGTCACTGCCTCCTATGACAAAACGGTGCGAGTTTGGTCAGTGACGGATGGCACGCTGCTGCGCACTATTCGATTGCCTGCAGGCCCGGGTCAAGTTGGTCGGCCTCTCGCAGTTGCTATCGACCCAGCAGGGATAGTAATCGCGGTTGGCGGGTGGACTACACCACGTGGTATGCAGGAAAGCATTTTTCTCTACGAAGCCACGACCGGCGCACTGCGACATCAGATCGGCGATCTGTCTGAAAGCGTATTGCATCTCACCTTCTCGCATGACGGGCGGTTCCTGGCAGCGATGCTGAGTAACAAACGCGGTTTGCGCGTCTTCGACAGCAACCAAGATTGGGCCGAGGTGGTGCGGGACACTGAATACGACAATGATAGTTATGGCGCCGCCTTTGCTCCGGATGGCAGCCTCGCCACGGTCAGCTTTGATGGCCTAATCCGCTTATACCGTCCCAGCTTCAACCTGCCGCCGCTACGTCAGCGCGCCCCGGGCGGCGCTCACCCTTACGGCATCGCCTTCCGCGCTGATGGTGCTTGCCTTGCTATCGGCTATGACGACAATACCCGCGTCGACATACTAGATGGGCAAAGCCTAGCGCTCCTGCATACGGTGGAGAGCAAGGGCATTGACAACGGGGACATTAGTACTGTCGCCTGGGCAACAGACGGAACGCTGCTGGCGGGCGGGAACTTCGAGAACGACATGGGCATGGTTCCTGTCCTTGCCTGGGCGGCGGGATGGCGCGCTGAGCCACGTCACCTGCCGGCGGGGCTGAATACGGTTATAAGCTTGGTGCCGCTGCCGAATGAAAACTTGCTAGTGGCGTCACTGGATCCCTTTCTCGCCCGCCTTACGGCAGACGGCCATGCCGCCTTGGACTTGGACTGGAATCCTAGCCGACTTCCGCGACCAAGAATCTACCCTTCGCGTCTCAACCAGTGGCAGTGTTGTCGAATTCGGCTACGCGCTTAACGGCAACAATCCAGCACGCTTTGACCTAGATCGCTTATCGCTAGAGCCTAATTTCAAGCCTGATTCAAACACTGCGCTACCCCGCCAGCAGGGATTATCTATCGAAGGATGGAACGAAACCCAAGCTCCTACTCTGAATGGCATGCCCCTATCGCTCGAGGGTTTCGAGAAGTCACATTGCCTTGCCTTGAACCCTGCGGGTGACCGGTTCGTCCTCGGCACTGGTTTGTCACTGCGCGCATTTGATGCGCGCGGTACCTCGCTTTGGCGCTGGCCTGTGCCCGGCGCTATCTGGGCGGTGAACGTAACTGGTGATGGTCGCCTTGTAGTCGCTGCCTGCGGCGACGGCACCATCCGATGGCACCGGATGGATGATGGCCGGGAAATTTTGACTTTTATGCCGCTGCAGAACCGTCGTGACTGGGTCGCCTGGACACCGGAAGGCTTCTATGCTGCGAGCCCTGGTGCGCATGGTGTGCTGCGCTGGCATGTCAATCAGCCCAACTGGCAGCCGGCCCGGGAGTACGCCGTAGCCGATATTCCAGGCTTCTACCGGCCAGAGGCGATCAAGTTGGTATTGCAGGAGATGGAAACGCCGCGCGCCATCGGCCTCGCCATCCTCGCTGAGCAGCGCGAAACGGTACGGTTGCTGACTAACAGCCGCCTTCCACCTGGCGTGAAGCTGCATCTGATGGCTGTTGGTGTCAGTCGGTACGACGCAGTGCATCTGCGCCTGAATTTCGCTCAACAGGACGCGCGCGACGTGGCCTCGGCGCTCGCTAGCACGCAGGGAGGGCTGTGGGTTACTGGTAGCCGGCAGTACCTTGCCGATGAGGACGCCAGTCGTACCGCGATCCGCCGAGGACTGGACACCTTGCGAGGTGCGATAACGGGCGCGGATGATCTCGCCATAGTGCACTTTTCCGGTCACGGAGCCATGGTTGATGGTGAGCTTTACCTGCTGCCCCACGACGTGCAGGTGGGCGATGCCGTTGCATTGAAGGACAGTGCACTGCCGATGGCTGCCTTTCGGGCGGAGCTTATGCGCATCGCCGAGCGCGGTCGTGTGCTGGTACTACTCGATGCTTGCTACTCTGGTGGCGCATCGTTGGACGGGCAAGCGCGGGAGGTGCCATCTAGCATCCTTAGTACAGCACTCGCCGCCGCCAATATCAGCGTGCTGACCTCCTCTTCCGCCTCGCAGACCTCGCGCGAAAGCCCCGCCTGGCAGCACGGCGCCTTCACGGCGGCCTTTCTTGAGGCGCTCAGCGGAGCGGACGGCAACCATGATGGGTTGATCAGTGCGACGGAACTCGCGGCCTATATTGACCGGCGTGTTCGCGCCTTGACCGGCGATGCGCAGAAGCCAGCTATGGAACTCCGCTTCGACGGTACGTTGTTCGCGGCGAGGTGACCCGGCGTAGATACGGCAGATTTTTCTTGACAGGAAGCATTCCATGGTGGCGGCGCGGTCAGAAATTGCTATGCTGTGCCAACGGATTTCCTGACGGCCTACCCACTTCAGGCGCCAAACCGCCGCGGCGATGCCGGGCTGACGGTCAAGCGATCTGGTGACGGTGCCACCACACCCGACACTGGAGACGCGCGCCCGATGGCGGACGATTTCTCGCGGCAGCTCATGGCCGCCCGACTGCTCAACCCCTCGCAAGGCGGCATCGTGGACCGGCGCGCGGCGCTGGCGCAGCGGCTGCTGCAGAACCAGCCGCAGCCGGGGCCGGATGCCCGCAGCGGCAACCTCGCGATCCTGAGCGGCCTGCTGACCGGCGGATATGCCGGCTACACCGGGGCCGAGGCGGCGCGGCAGCAGGACGCCGACCGCGACGAGATGCGCGACATGCTGCGCCAGGCGCAGAAGCGCGAGGCGCAGGACCGCGCCGAGGCGCAGCAGTTCATGGGCCGGCTGGGCTTCGGCGGTGGTGCCGATGCGGGCATGAACAGCGGTCCCGCCGGCGGCGCGCCGGTGCCGCTGCAGACCCACAGTGGCGGCACCGCTTCGGTGCCGGGCCCCGGTGGGATGCCGGGTTCGATCCGCCCGGAGACACACCAGGCGATCAACACGCCGAACCCGGGCTCGTCGGACACCGCGCCCGCCATCCCGCTCGCCGGCATCGGCGGGCCGCTGCCGGGCGCCGCCGGCGGCAATCCCTTGGCCGGCCCGCTGCCAGGCGCGCCACCCGTGCAGCCGGGCGCCGGCAACCCGCTGCTCGGCCAGACGCCCGAGGGGGCGGCGCCGGCCGCCGGCGCCACGCCGCGCAACGGCGAGCTGGACCCGGCCTCGCTCGTCTCCATCGGCGGCCCGCACCGGCTCACGGCGCCGGCGGCCACGGCCTACCAGCAGATGATCGCGGCGGCGCGCGAGGCCGGGTTCAACATCGCGCCGACCGACAGCTACCGCACGCTCGCCCAGCAGCAGGCCCTCGCCCGGCGCAAGGGGCTGTACAGCCAGGGCGGGTACGCCGCGGCGCCGGGCACCAGCCGGCACGGGCTGGGCGAGGCGCTGGATCTCGGCGTGGTCGGCCCGGACGGGCGTATCATGCCACTGCCGCAGCAGGCGCAGGCGTGGCTCCAGCAGAACGGCGGCCGCTTCGGCTTCGAGACCATCCCGCGCGAGCCCTGGCACTGGCAGTTCCGGGGCGCGGCACCGGCCGGACAGGCGCCGGGCGGCGGGCAGCGTCAGCAGATGGCAAGCCTGTCGGCGGCGACCGATGCGCCGCCGGCGGCAGACGGGATGCCCATGCCGCAGCCCGCGCCGACGATGCAGCAGCGCCTGGCGCAGCAGCTGATGCCCGGCGGGGCCCCGGCCGCGGACACCCGCGCGCAGGCCCTGGTGGCCCAGCTCGACCCCGAGATGGCGGCCCGGGCGGCGCTGGCGGCGGGGATGTCGCCGAACGAGCGGATCCGCGCCATGGCGGCGCCGCTGTCGGCCTACGCCAACCGCTCGCCGCACACGCAGGTGATCGACACGGCGAACGGGCAGGCGCTGATCGACCAGCGCACCGGCAGCGTGGTCCGCAACCTCGGACCGGGCGCGAACCCGCACACCAGCGTGCACGAGACGGCCGAGGGCATCTTCCTGATCGATGACCGCACCGGGCAGCCGATCCGGCGCCTCGGCTCGCCGGTCGATCGGCGCACGGTGATCGACAACACCCAGCGCGGCGAGACGGTCTATTCGCAGGAGCGCGGCCGCTCCGCCGCCCGCGCGGTGGACGAGCTGGAAGCGGCCTCGGCGAGTGCGGGGCAGAACATCAGCCGCCTGAACATGCTGGAGCGGGCGCTGGGCAACCTGAGCACCGGCCCGGGGGCGGCGACGCAGATGCGCGTCGGGCAGCTGGCGCAGCGGCTCGGCATCCCCGACGAGACGCTGGCGGGCATGGGCCTCGATCGCAACGCCACGGCCTCGGCCGAGGTGGTGCAGGCGCTGTCGGGGCAGATCCTGCAGGGCATGATCGGGCCGGGCGGCATCCCGGCGAACAACTTCAGCAACGCCGACCGCGAGGCGCTGGAGCGCACGCTGCCGGGGCTCGGCAACAGCCCGGCCGGCAACCGGGCGATGGTCGCGGTGCTGCGGGCGACCTCGCAGCGGCAGGCCGAGATCGGCGAGGCCTGGCGGGCCTGGCAGCGCGACAACGGCGCCGACGCGGCGAGCTTCCGGCGCTTCCAGAACGAGCGCCTGCCGCAGCTCGTGGCCCGGGACGTGATCGCGCCGCTGATCGGCGGGCAGGCATCGGGTGGCGGGGGCGCCGGTCCGGGCGCCGCAGCCGGTGCCTCCGGCGGGTTCGGTCCGGGCGGTCGCGGCACGGCCGAGCCCGGACCGCCGCCGCTGCCGATGATGCAGCAGGGCGGGCGCAGCGTGCCGGACGCCGGCCGCCTCCGGGGTGGCGAGGTGTACACCCTGCCGAACGGCGCCCGCGCCCGGTTCGACGCCGACCGGCAGACCTTCATCGAGGTGCGCTGAGATGCCCCGCGAGTTCAGCCTGGAGGACGTGGCGGCGATGACCGGCGCCGCGCCCGCGTCTCCCCCGGGGCAGGCTGCCGGCGGCGCCGGGGCTGCCATCGGCGCCCCGCGCGAGTTCTCGCTGGAGGAGGTGGGGCGCATGGCCGCCGCGCCGCCGGCGGATCAGGGCAACGGCGCCGGCTGGCTGCCGACCGCCGCCACGCGCGGCATCGCCGATCTGGTGACGATGCCGCAGACCTTCTCGCGCGGCCTCGACGCCGCCACCGACTGGGCGCTGCGGCAGGTGCTCACGCCCGAGCAGATGGAGCGGGTGCGCGGCGCGCTGGCCGGGCGCGGCGCCCTGGACCGTGCGCTGCCCACCTCGGAGCGGGTGGCGGATCGGATGCTGGAGACGGCGCATATCACGCCGGTCGAGCCGCAGACGCGGCTGGGGCGGCTCGGCGCCGAGGCGGTGCGGTTCGGGGTCGGCAGCGCGGTCGGCGGCAGCGTGCCGGCCCTCACGCGTAACGTGGCCGGCGGTGCCGTGGCGGGCCTGCTGTCGGAGGGGGCGGGGCAGGCGGCCCAGGCGAGCGGGCTAGGGGAGACGGGGCAGGCGGTGGCCCGGGTCGCGGGCGCCCTCGCCCCCACCGCGGCGGGCGGGGCCAGGGCGCTGCTGACGGGCAGCCCGCTGCGTGACGCGGCCCGGGGGCTGGAAGGGCTGACGCCGCCGCAGATCGCCCGGGCGCGACAGCTGCTGGCCGACGCCGAGCGGGCCGGCAGCCCGATCACGGTGGCCGAGGCGGCGCAGCAGGCGGCGGGCCGGCCGATCCGCGAGCTGCACGCCGCGCAGGACCTGGCGCAGACGAGCCGCGGCGGGCAGGCGGTGATGGACCCGTTCCTGAACACCCGCGAGGCCGGGGCGCGGGCGGCGGCGGAAGGGCTGGTGGCGCCGCTGCTGCCGCAGGGCATGGACGGCGCCATGATCCCCGGCCGCATCCAGGCCGAGGCGGGCCGCGAGGTGGCGGCGGTACGGCGGGCACGCTCGGCACAGGTGCGGCCGCTCTACGACGCGGCGGCCGACGCGGTGACGAACAACCCGCAGGTTGCCCGCAGCGTGGACAACGAGCTGTCGCTGTCGCTGGGCCGGCTGGACAACATGGCGGCGCAGAACCCGGCGCTGGGCCCGGCCGTCACCCGCCTGCGCGACCGGCTGGCGCAGGGGCGCGGCGACTTCGAGGCGTTGCAGGACGTGCGGCGCGAGATCCGCGAGATGACGGCGGCGCAGGCACAGGCCGGGCAGCCGATCCTCGACCGGCGGGTGGGTGCCATGGTGGGCGGCGAGCTGGACCGGCTGACGGGCCGGCTGCACCGGCTGGTGCCGGAGTTCGCGCAGGCCGACGCCGAGTTCCGGCGGCTGACGCGCGAGATGGTGGAGCCGGTCGAGCAGGGGCTGGTCGGGCGGGTGGCCGAGACCGGCGACGCCGCCGCGCAGCGGGCGCTGCTGTTCCCGCAAGCGCCGATGGCGGGCGCCGTGCCGACCACGCCGGAGATGGCGTCCGACGCGGTGGGGCGGCTCTCGGGTGCGACGCCGACCCGGAACCGCGTGGACCTAGACGCGAACCGGAGCGTGCGCGGGCTGCTGGGGACGGAGCTGGCGGCGCGGCTGGACGAGGCGCAGCGCCGGACACGGGCCGGCCCGACCGACCGGATGGGCGCGGCGCTGGCGGCGCAGCTGCTGCGCACGGAGCGGCAGGGCGACACGCTGGACGCGGCGATGCGGGCGCTGCCCGGCGCCGGGCCGCTGGCGGACGACACGCAGCGGCTGCTGCAGGTGTTCGGGGCGCAAGGCTACGCGCCGACGCGGGGCAGCCAGACGGCACCGCGGCTGGCGCAGCAGGAGGCGGCCGGTCTCGGCGGGGTGCAGGCGGCGGGGCGGCTGGCGTCGAACCCGTTCCAGGCAGTGCCGCGGATGCTGGAGGACTGGCGGCGCAACACCAACACCGAGGCGCTGGCCGAGATGCTGATCGCCGGCCCGGCCGGGCTCGACCGGCTGCGGCGGCTGGCCGGGATCGACCCGCAGGCGCGGCGGGAGCTGATGGTGCGGCTGCTGCTGTCGGGCAACCGGGCGCGGGTCGCGGGCGAGGAGCGGCCGCAGCCCGGCCGCTAGAGCATGCTGCGTTTGATCGGAATCGGGGTTCCGAAACGG
>NZ_JALPRX010000177.1 GCF_023223525.1 Roseomonas acroporae
TCAGGATCCACCGGAACAGCCGATCGCGATCACCGGAATACGCACCCGAAGGGCTTGAGGCAGAGCACGCACCTGTCCTTCTGCGCGAGCCGCAACGCGCGAATGTCAGCAGCAGTGAAGGTCCCTGCGGCCTGTTTCCTCCGGGCACGGCGCTTCGCCACACGAGCGATCGTCTGCTCCGGCTTCGCGGCGTGATGGGCGGCATTCATGGCCGAGTGCAGGCCGGGTCGCTCGCGCCAGTAACGGAGGCTGTTGGCCCGCCTGTTGGCAATCCGCTGCTCGGCGGTCAGAAACGGCATACGTCCGATGCGGACCGGCTCGCGCCCCTCGGCGACCGCCTTCTCTGCGCGCCTTTGGCGATGCGCCGCCGCGTCGGCCGCGCGCACCTTTTCGCGGTTGACGTTGACCCACTCCGCGCGCCGCTGTGCCGCGCAGGAGAGACAACGGCCGTGGTTGACCCCACGCGGCGAAGCGTGACCGTGCCCGCAGGGCTTCTCGGGCATGTAATGCGCCTCGCCCGCCGCAATTGCAGCGGCCTTGGCCTGCCGATCGTGACGGGAGAGGGCTGCCATCAGACGACCCGCGCCTCCGTATTGAGCAGCGCGTCGGTCTTTCGGATCGGGATGCCCTCGAAGGAGGTGATGGTGCGGCCCATCACCGTCTCCACGCTGGTGAAGGCGGTGCGCTCCTTGCGGAACGCGATCTGGAGCCACGTCGCGACCGTGCGGTTGCAGTAGATCGCCGCCCGCCCCATCGTCACCGGCGCCGCGCGCCCGCCGTCGCCGGCCGTGCCCTGCACGTTGCCCGCGCCGCTCGGCATGACCGGCGGCAGGTTCACGGCCTGGATCATCAGGTCGATCAGGTTCGGGCCCGTGCCGGCCTTGAGCGCCGCGATGCTGATGTTCGCGATGCGCACCACGTAGCGCCAGTCGCGCAGGGAGATGCCGCAGTCCCACATGTAGTGCGACTGGTACGCCTGGTACGGGTTGCCGGCCGCATCGAGCACCGGCGCGTTGGTCGTCACGTCCTCGTGCTGGAGCCCGGCCTGCGAGCCCTTCGGGTAGATGCCCGTGATGCTGTTCTGGCCCCACACCACCAGCCAGATGGAGGTGTTGTCGGAGCCGGTGCCGCCGGCGTCGAGCACGTTGGCCGCGTTCGGCGCGGTGCCGGTGTTGACCGTCGAGTAGCGCGGCGCCAGCCCGGTGAACATCGCCGGGTTCGCCTGGTTGTTCCCGTAGAACAGCGCCGACGCCATCTGGATCGACATGCCCTGGATGACGATGCTCTCCTCGCCGAGCCGGAAGCCGGCGGGGTTGGAGGCGAGATCGACCAGCTTCTTGTCGGTCTTGGTGTAGGCCTCCAGCATCGCCGTGGTGTCGGTGACGCTCGCGGTCTGGCCCTTCACGTAGGGCACGCCGTAGTTCAGGAGGCGCCACGAGGCCTGCGGGATGCCGACCACCTGCGTGGTCTTGTGGCCGGTGGGCAGGTTGCCTTCCATCCACAGCATGTCCTCCAGAACCTCGTTGTTCTGGCTGACCATGTTGATGAGCGGGGCGAGCGTGCCATCCGGGCCGAGGCGGGTGGCATAGTCGGCGAGGGTGAGGACGTTGTTCGTCAGGATCGCCATAGGGCAGGGTCCATCTCAGGGATGCGACGCCTCACGGCGTTGCGTGCTGCCTTGCCCAAGGGCGGCGTGCGGGCCTGCGCTCCTACCGGCGCATGGACGGGTACAGGGCGTCGAAGAACGCGCCCTCCGAGGTTGGCGACTTGCTCGGCTGGAGCGCGCCGGTGTCGTCGCCCATCGCCTTGCCGGCGGCGACGAAGGCGCGAACCACGGCGGGGTGATTGCCGGCGCCGGTCAGCGCCAGCGCCTTCGCCAGTTCGGCCCCGCCGTGCGCGGCGATGAAGCGGTTCGCCGCGGCGGACGCCTCGGGCGCCAGCGTGCCTGGCGTGGCGCCGGCCAGATCCTTGTCGGCGGCGATGGTCGCCTGCCACTCGCGCTGGAGGCCGTTCCATGCCTCCACCTGCGCGGCGCGGATGCCGGAAACCAGCTCGACGGCCTTGGGCGTCAGCGCCTCGAACTGCTTCTGCGTCAGCCCGGCCTCGCGCGCCTGCGCGGTCCAGGTCTCGAACATCGGCTGGTCGAGCGTCACGCCCTCGGGCGGCGTGTAGGCGTAGTCGCCTTCGGGCGCGCCGACGCGCTCGACTTCGGGCTCGGCGGCCGCCGGCGCGGGCGCCTGCCCCTCGGCCGGGGCGGCCGGCGCGACGTCGCCCAGCAGGCTCGTCACGCCATCCGGCGAGGCGGCGGGCGTCGAGGCGGGATCGGGTGTGGTGGTCGCTTCCGACATGCTGTCAGGCTAGGAGCGCGGCGCAATGGCACTCCAACCCGCCGTCAAGCGCTTTCTTCGCCCGCGGCGATGAGCCGCCACAGGCGCGGCCAGCCGGCCGGGTCGAGCGCCATGGCCCGCGCATGGATGACGCCGCCCAGCGCCCGCGCGCCCTCGCGGTAGGCCGTGCTCAGCGGATCGCCCGGCGTGTGGCTCGGGCCGAGGTAGCCGCTCTGCCGCAGCAGCGCCGCCAGCACGAGGCGCCCGTGGTGCGACGCCAGCACCGCGCGCCACGCATCCTCGGCCGCCACCCGCTCGGCCAGCGCGTCGCGCTCGCGCCGCTCCTCGCCGCCGGGGTCGAGGTAGTCGTCGAGGTCAGCCATTGCCGAGGATCTGGGAGAGCGCGTTCTGACCGGCCCCTGTCTGCGTCTCGCTCAGCAGCCGCGCGCCCTCCGCGCCCTGCTTGACCGAGGCCGCCATGGCCTGCGCCTGCTCCATCGCCTGCGCCTTGGCCGCCGCTTCGGCGCGCGCCTTGCGGATCGCCGCCACCTCGTCGTCACCCCGCAGCATGCGCGGCGAGGCGCCCAGCAGGTTGTGGTAGACGCCCACCGTCTCGTCGGTGTTGAGGTTGTCCAGCACCTCGGGCACGGCCTGCGCCAGATTGCCGACGAACCCGACCACCCGCTCGATGGCCGTGGTGCCGATGGCCTTCTGCGCCTGCGCCAGCAGGGAGATGTAGTCCGGCTCGACGTGCCGGCCGCGCAGCAGATCGGGGATCGGCGGCAGCAGCCCGCCGCGCGCCATGATGCCGAACACGATGTCGATGACCGGGTTCAGCGCCTCGTCGTGGAACCGCTCGAGCACCGGCCCGAGCATCAGCATCTTCTCCTCCGACCGCGCCGCTACCTCGGCCGCCGTCATCTCGCGCCGGTCGGAGGCGGCGAACATGGTGATGAGGTCGCCCTTGAACGTCTGCCGGATCGCCTCCCGCGCCTCCGCGATCTCGAGGTCAAGCGACTGCGTGTGCGGCGGCATGGCGTAGAGCGGCGAGAGCTTCGCCGTCGCGGCGTCCGACACGAAGTTCACCGCGTTGGGCAGGACGCTGATCTGGCTCTGCGCGAGGCTGGCCGGCGCCACGAGCGGCGGCTCGGCCATCTTGTCCACCACGCGGGCCCGCTTGCGCTTGAGGAACTGCAACGCCTTCACGTCGGGCAGCGCGTCCTCGCCCGGCCCGTGGCCGTAGGGGTCGGAGCCCACCACGTCCCAGCGCGGCGCGATCACGGGGAAGTCGTGGAAGCCGCGGATGCTCAGCGCGCGCTCGCCCTGCCGCCCCACCTCCCACCAGACGGACAGCCACGGCAGCCGGCGCCAGTCGCCCCGCGCCCGGTCACGCCGCTCGTTGGGCTCGATGGCGTGGCAGACCACGATCTCCTGATCCAGCCGCCCGGCCTCGTGCGCCTGCCGCGCGCCGATGCTCAGGTTCTCGAGCCCGAACTGCGCCGCCGCCTGCCCGATGGTGATGACGTACTCGCGGTACAGCGTGTCCGCCCGGAGCCGCTGGTCGAGGCCGATCATGTACTCGCCGGCGGTCAGTGGGTAGCAGCGGATGACCGTGTCGTAGTCCTGCACGATCAGCACCGCGCCCGTGCCGAAGCCGGCGAGTTCCGTGTAGAGGGTCGCCATCGCGTTGTAGAAATTGCTCGCGGCGAACACCTTGTTCATCCGGTCGCGCACCTCGTCCAGCCAGGCGCGCACCTCGGACACGTCGGCGAGGTCCTGATCCGGCACCGTGAGGCGGAACCACGGCCGGGCCGGCGAGGTCATGCCGGCCATCAGGAACGCGGAGAGGTCGGCGGCCGCCTTGGTGGCCGTGCGGTCGAGGATGCGCGTCTGCTCGGTCCGGCCGCGCCGCGTGTCGCCGGGCTGGGGCTGCGTGTCGAGCCGCCCGCGCGCCGGCAGGATGAAGTCGCGCAGCTCGCGCCACGTCGCCATGTAGGGGTCGCGCGCAGCCCGCAGGCTGGCGAGCCGCCGGTTGAGGCGGGACAGCATCTCGCCCACCTCGCGACCCTCGTGCTGGGCCGGGCGGCTCGGCTGGCGCGGCGGCGCGGCGTCGAGGGGCATGGGCTACTGCCCCAGCAGGCTCTTGGGCGCGTTGGTCGCCGTGGTGCTCAGCCCGCTCGCGCCGGTGAGCAGCGTGGACGTGGTACCGGCGGCGGCGAGCCCGCGGTTACGGGCCGCACCGCGCGCGCCCTGCACGTCAGCGGACGCCTTGGTCGGCGGATCGGGGATGGCGGCCGGGACCACGGCCGGCGTCGGCTCGGGGACGGCGGGGGTTTTGGCGCCCATGCACATGCCGGGATGGTGTGGGCGCGGGCGATTGGCACTCCACGGGGGAGTGCGGCGGCGTCAGTACGGGTCGGGCGCGGAGATGGCGACGTTGCGACGGCCGCGGATCCGGTCCGCAGCGTCGGGCGGCACCCCGAACATCGGCACGCCGGAGACGATCAGGTAGCGGGTGGCATCCATCAGGTGGTCCCGCTCCTTCACCACGTGCCCACGCTCATCGCGCCGGTACAGGCGGAACTCGCCCAGCCACGATTGCAGGGTGCGGAACACGCGCAGCCGGCCGGTCTGGAGCCGAACCAGCACCTCGAACAGCCCGCTCTCCACCCCGTTGGCGGCCGGCGCGAGGTTCAGCCCGAGGTCGCGGTATGCCTGAAGAAGCTGCTCGCCATCCTTCTGCCCGCGCCCGCGCGATGCCGGATCGATGGCGCCCGTCATCCAGGCGCCCCGCCCCCGGATCGCCTGCGCGTGGGTCGCCGGCTCGGCCTGGCCGACGTAGTGCTCAGCGTAGAGGTGCACCACGTCCGTCTCCCGGTCGTGCGCGCCCCACACGGCGGCAGTGCGGTTCCAGCCCACGTCGAGGGCGTAGCCGCGCGGCCAGTAGGGTGGCAGCTCGAACGGCTCCTCGATCACCGTCTCCTCGGCCACCGGGTAGATGGCGCCGCTGCCGAGCTGCGGGATGCCCTTGGATCGCGCGTCGCGCTGGTACGGGGGGATGGAGGCCAGCAGTTCGGATTTCTGGTTCTCAGTAAGATGAGGAACATCGCTCCAAGTAGCTGTGACCACATACCGGCTCATCGGCTTGCCATCCACAGCAAGAGGGGGCGAGCGTGCTTTGAGCGGTTCACCTTACCCGATGTCACACAGAGGTTTTCGTAGACATGTTCACCGCCGGCCTTCAGGGGCACGATGTGGTCTATTTCGGGCTTGTCGATCAGTTCTCCCGTGTAGGCATCAAGGTAGCGGTCACCGAACCTTGCCTCCTCCAGAACTCGCTCAATCAGGGCTCGACTTTCGGCACTGCTGATCCGAGCGCCGGCACGGCGCTTCTGCTCTGATACCACCCGTTGCCGGCGAAGCAGGTCGATGTTGGCCGTTCGGTATTCACGGACCTGGGCTGCCACGGCTTCTCGGTTCGCGTCTTTGTAGCGCCGAGCGGTCGCACGCCGTGCCTCCCCGTGGCGGGCGTAGTCATCTTTCCTGCGCGATCGAGAGCAAGGGATGCACCGGCTCTCCAGCCGGACGCTCCGCTTCCCTTGGTTCGTGGTGTAGGGGTATGTATAAAAGGCCGCCCTGGGCTTTTCCTCGCCACACATGATGCAGACCTTCGCGGTGACGACGTGGCGGGTCATGGCGCCTTCCCATCCTCCAAGAACGACAGCACCACCTCGCTCATTCCCTCGAGAGGCGTGAACGTCAGCAGCACCAGCCCGTCCGTGGTCATCGTCCGCACCAGGCACTCGGCGTACACGTCCATCGGCGGCTCCTCATCCAGCCAGATCAGATCCTGCTCCGTGCCCTCGAATGAGCCGCGCCCCTGCTGGTAGCTCTTGATGCCCAGCGTGGAGAGGCCGCCCGAGACGTGCCGGACGCGCACCGTGTCCGCGAGGTCCGACAGCCCGGCCTTCCACGCCGGCTTCTCCACCAGATCATCGCCGGGGATCAGGCCGGTGCCGGCGAACGCCTTGGTCGAGCCCGAGCCCGTCACCGGCCCGCAGAGCTTCGTCTGCACGATGTCACGCGTGGTTTCGTTCGTTTTGCCTGCGACCCACGCGCGGATCGGCCGGTCGAACCGCCGGCCCTGCCACCAGTGCGGATAGCGCCCGGTCAGGTGTAGCGTCGTCTCGTACCCACCGATGCCCTCGGTCTTGCCGATGCGGTTCGCGGCGAGCATCAGGCGCTCGCGGTGCTGCGCGCCGGCGGCAAAGAACTCCATGTGCTTCGGGTACAGCTCACGCCTCAGGGGGCCGCTGTCCGGATAATAGGTCCAGAGCTTGCGCCTCTCCTTCCGGCGCTTCATCTCCGCTGCCGCCGAGGTGAATGCCGAGATCGCGGAGTAGGCGCTGGGCGGAAGCGAGCTGGGCGAGGAGCTGGTCATCGGTCAGGTCCCGCACGGCGACCTCGCCGGAGTGGGTCAGGTCAAGCTTGTCGCCGTAGGTCTTGGGCAGCCGCTTGCTGAGGATCCACTTGCGTGTGTCCACGCGCAGCTTTGACCGCTGGATCACATCGTAGTTGGTGAGGGTCCGGCCGTCCTCATCCGTGGATGTGTCGTTGCGGCCATCGTCGGCGATAGCGATTGTCTCGTCGGCCATCTGCTCCAGACCCAGGTCGCGCGCGCGCGCGTACCGGCCGCCAAATCCGTCACAGTCACTTATCACCCATCCCTCAACCGTGGACCGAGGCGGCATGCCCTCGGCCTCGCAAATCGAGCGCAGGCTGCGCCCCGCCGCTAGTTCGGCGCAGATGCGGTCTGCTACCTCCCGCCGATAGGTGCTCGGCCTCCCGCGACGCGGCGATGGCTCGGACCAATCCCGCAGCGGGCAATCGCTCCGCACGCCGCCGCAGCCGTTGAGGCACGCCGGGCAGTCGCTCATCGCCTACCGATCCTGTCCGTTGGTGTATTCCCGCCGCACCCGGCGAGCGAGGTCGGCCCAGTCCTCGTGCAACGTTGGGGCATCCGAGACGCCCTGCTCGCCCAGGCGTTGGCAGCGGTCGCAGACACGGTGCGCGCGCGGATCACGGGACCAGAACATGTGCGGCTCGCCCTGCCCGAGGCAGCGCACCTTGTGCAGCGTATGGGTGACGCGGCCGGTCGGCTGGGCGTCGGGGTCGTCGTCCAGCACGCGGTCGCCCGGCTTGGGTCCTTGGCACATGGCGAACCCTCTCCCCGCAGTCCAGTCGGTACGCCGGGCGCCGAGGCGGCTGAGGCGGTGCCGGACTGCCCAGAACGACGCGCCCAGCAGGCGTGCAATCTCTCCGCACAGCAGGCGCTCGGGCCCGGTGCGGGCGTAGAGGGCGAGCAAGGCGGCGTCGCGCTCGGGGGTCCAGCGGCGGGCTGGCATCACCCCACCCTCCCCACATCCCCCGTGCGCGGCCTGCGCTGCCCGCCCAGGCCTGTCTGCCCACCGTCTGGTGGTGCGGCAGCGGCCTGGGGGTCTGGCGGGCTGCTGTGTGGCTCCTGCGTGGCTTCGCCGAGCAAGAGCACTCCGCGGAAGGAGTAGGTCCACATCGCGGGCCACTCGTTGGGCCCTGGGACAAGGCCGCTCACGCTCCCGGCTCCTGGCAGGTGGCGTTGTGGCGGCGGATCCAGGCGCGGAAAGAGCGGATCTCCACGCGCCATTCGCCGCGGGCGCCATGCGTGTCA
>NZ_JALPRX010000178.1 GCF_023223525.1 Roseomonas acroporae
CGCCCTGGGGACGCCGGCCGTCGCGCCGTCGCCGGAGCGGCTGGAGGAGACGGCGGAGATAGGGCTGATGCTGCGCGACGCCTGCATCGAACTGGTGCGCGGCCTGCGCGGCGAGCGCGACGCGGCCATGCTGGCCTTTCGGTTCCAGGCGCCGGTGGCTGCCGCCGCGCCGGGCAGCGAGGCAGTGAACTGAGGGGGTGTGGGCGCGTCGCCGCCGCGTGCTGGAGGACAGCCCCGATCTCGCCCGGCGGGTAGAGCAGGATCGGGATTTCCGCGAAACGGACGCGCTTAGTATTATCGCCCAATGCCGTATGTGCAGCCCTTGGCTTTGCCGCAGCCGATCGTCCCGCCTGGATACGTCGCATTCATAGATGAGGCGGGTGATGATGGTCTGCGGCTTATTCGGACCGAAAGCGCCCCCGGCGCGTCAGAATGGTTCATCTTGTCGGCCGTGCTAGTTCGGATAGAGCGCGAGACGGAAACAGTTACTTGGGCAGCGCAGCTGCTGGACGCATTGAAGCAACCACAACTTGCGCACTTGCACTTCCGAACACTGCGTGACGACCGTAAGACACTCGTCTGCGACCGATTGGCCAACCCACCTCTTCGTATTTTCACAGTACTCTCGCACAAGCGGAATATGCAGGGTTACATCAACAATAATGCCGCAGCCGCTAAAGTAAATCGAACGGCGTGGTTCTATTGCTGGTGCACTCGAATGCTCCTCGAAAGGATCACAGATTACTGCGCCCGGCGCACCATCAGGGATTTCGGAATGCACAGACCAGTGCGCTTCGAGTTCTCGTCTCGTGGCGGGGTCAGGCTGGATGAGGTTAGGGATTACTTTTCCTACCTGCGAGATCAGAACGCGATGGGGATGATGTTCAATAAGTGGGGCAACCTCGCATGGTCGGTCGTGGATGTCCGCCTCATGGTTGAGTACCCGAACAAGTCACGCGCAGGTCTGCAACTGGCCGACTGCGTCGCAGGAGCCTTCTACCAAGCAACCGAACTCACTGCGGAGGGACGGGTCAATCCGGAATTCGCCAAGGCGTTGGCACCCCGCGTGACGAGCAATGCGCGCGGAGAACGCTTCGGCTATGGTGTAAAAATGATCCCGGAGGCTGCCCTGCGGCGGCTACGGGCGCCGCAAATCGAGGTTTTCGACTTCTATCGCGGCTACTGCCGCAAGGGTGGCGGGCCCCCGGACCCTACTACCATCGGCGGTGCATAACCTTCTCCTACGAGAAGGCATCCGCCGACTGCCGCAAGACTGCAACAAGGGTAGCCCGACGTTGCCCGCCAGCCGAATCCTACACCAGATTCCATGTTATATCAACGCTTTAGCAACGCCTCTTACTGCCTCTAAGTCACTGATCAGATTCGATTTTCGACTTGCGACCTAGCGCAGCGCGCCCTCGACGGTGCGGATCACCTCGTCCGCGGTGAGCTGGCCGGCGTGCATCAGACGCACCAAGCTCCACGATTCGCGCACGCGGTCAGGTGTCTGCTGCCCACCGGCGCCCCAGTGATAGCGACCACCGCGCAGGCCAACGCGGCGCGGAGCCCCGGGGCGGCCCGCTCCCGTTCCGGAGGCGAGAGGATGGCACGGGCGGCGTAGCACCGGCAGGCGATCAGCCGGCGTCACGCCCCGGCCCCTTTCTCGACCTCACCGCCGCGCTGCCCGCACCAGCGGCACGATGGCCAGGATGACGGCGGCGGCGAGGATGCCCGCGGCGATCAGCCCGGCCGGCGTCGCGCGGGCACGCGCCTGCACCGACACGCTGCTGCCGAGGCGCATGTCCACGCTGGCGGTCATCTCCTCGGGGTGGGTCGGGATCGTCGTCGGCTCGCTCATTCGGCAGTGATGCCGCCACGTCGGGTGACGTCGACCCACTTGCCGATCTCGGCCTCGACATAGGTGGCGAACTCGTCCGGTCCGGCCGGAAATGGCCGCATCCCGAGTTCGGCAAACCTGCCCGGAAGATCCGGGCCGGCCAGGGCAGCGCGTGTGGCGGCATCGAGCCGGTTCACGATGGCGGCCGGCGTACCGGCGGGCGCGAATACCCCGACCCATGTGCGCATCTCGAAGCCCGGCAGCGTTTCCGCCAGCGATGGCAGATCGGGCAGGTCCGGACTGCGGCGTGGCGAGGTGATGCCGAGTGCCCGCAACCGTCCCTGCCGGACCGGCGGCAGCGCGGAGGGAGCCGTGTCGAACATGATGTCCACCTGCCCGGACAGCAGCGCCGTCGCGGCAGGGGCGGGACTGCGGAAGGGCACATGCAGCAGATCCACGCCGGCCATCGACTTGAACAATTCGCCGGCAAGATGCGTCGTGGTGCCGATGCCGCCGGACCCGTAGGTGATCCTGCCGGGCCGCGCCCTGGCCAGCGCAATCAGTTCCGCGACCGAGGTGGCCGGCAGCGACGGATGAGCCACCAGGATGTTGGGCCCGCTCGCCACCCGCGAGACGGCGGTGAAGCTGCGCATCGGATCGTAGGGGAGCTGCCGGTACAGTCCGACATTCATAGCATGCGTGCTGATGGTCCCCAGCAGCAACGTGTAGCCATCCGGCACCGCCTGCGCGGCAGCTTCCGTACCGATGATGCCGCCGGCGCCCGCCCGGTTCTCCACCACGACAGGCTGCCCCAGTTCGATCGACAGCCCCTGCGCCAGCAGACGCGCCGCGATGTCGGTGAAGCCGCCGGGCGAGAAGGCGACGATCAGGCGGATCGGGTGCGTCGGCCACGCCTGCGCCCTCGCGTCGCGCATGCTGACGACGCTCGCGAAGCCAGCGACCGCCAGACGCCGGCGGGAGAGAGTGCCGGGACGACCGGGCGAGCTCTTGTCGCCGCCGCGAGAAGGGTGCTGTCCCATCGCTGTGCTCCCTGGGGCGGCGCTCGACCTGATGCGCCGGGGTTTCGGAACGATCATACCGCCGGCTTCGCCCGCTGCCCCAGCCCCGCCCCTCGCCGTTCTCAGAGATGAACTCGGCGCCAGCAGTTTCGAGGGGGCACCGCAGGACGGCCATGTTGGCCGCCGATCGCCGTCAGGACGGCCGGTGGACGGCCCAATAGGCCAGGGCGGCGGCGGCCATCAGGCCCAGCGGGCCAATGGCCAGCAGCAGGGCGTCGGAGAGGGTTATTCCTTCATCCCTTCCAGAAGGGCTCGGGCCAACGGATCAGAGTGGCCAGCGCATCAGCACCGTCGGCTGAGCCGGAGCCGGCTTCGTTCCGGATGATCGACGATACCTCAGTAATAGGCGAGCACCTCGACGCCGGCACCCGCCGCGACGGTCAGGCGGACAGCGGCATGCTCGAGGTCCAGGACCGTGATCGTGCCGTCTCCCTGGTTGCCCACCAGGGCCGTCCGCCCGTCCGGATGAAAGGCGACGTCCATCGGTTCCCTGCCGAGCGGGACGGTGCGCTGGGTGTCGAGGTCGGCGCCCAGGATGGTGCCAAGCCCCTCATCATGGCTGGTGACGACCAGGTGCCGGCCGTCCGGGGCGTAGCGGGCGATCTGTGCCGCCTGCCGGTGCCCCGACAGCCGCACCGTCCCCACGACCGCATCCCGGGCGGTATCGACCACCAGCAACTCGGGCCGCTTCGCGTCCACCATGACGAGGCGGCGCCCGTCGGGCGACAGGCCAAGCCCGGCCAGGCCGTTCGGCGCGGGGATGTCCGCCAGTCGGCGGCCGGTGCGCAGGTCGACCACGCTGGCGAAAGGGTCCTCCTCGTTCTCGACATAGAGCCTGGACCCGTCCGGCAGCACCTCGATCCGGTGCGCATTGGTCGAGCCCACATCGAAGACGCGGCCATGCGCGCCGGTCCGGGGGTCGATCTCCAACACGATGCCGCTGTTCTCGCAGACGCAGAGGAGCCTGCCCCCGGCACCCCAGCGTATCCCGTGGGGCGCCAGGAACGGGGCCACGCTCAGCTCGCCGGCATGCCGGCGCTCCGCGAGGTCGATGACGGCAATCGACTGCCCGGGGTGCGGGTTGTCGCCGTGCCGGCCATCGCCGTACACGGGGACGTAGGCGGTGGCACGGTCGGCCGATACCGCGAGCTCGTGGACCCGTGGGGCGAACCCCTCCAGGACCGTCTCCACCGCGAGGGTCTCCGGATGCAGGAACAGTATCCGGTTTCCCACCTTGTCGACCGCGATCAGGCCGGTCGAACCGGTCGGGAAGTTCGGGTCGGTCATCATGACGGCACCCCGGCCCGGACCGCTATCGCCTCGGCGAAGAAGGCCAGCATCTCGCGGGCCACCGCTTCCGGCTGCTCCTCCGGCAGGAAATGGCCGCAGAACGGAATGGTGGCGCCGCGCACCTCGTCGGCGAAGGCCCGCAGCGGCGCGGCCATGTCGGCGATCGAGCCCTGGTCGGAACCGAGCGCCAGCACCGGCATCGCCAGCCGGCCGCGCTCGGCAAGCTCCCGGTTCTGCAGGGCCGAGAGAGCGGCGGCGCGGTAGTAGGCCAACCCGGCCCGGAGCCCGCCCTCCCTGCGGAACACGCGCAGATACTCGGCCAGGTCGGCATCCGAGAAGCTGCCGGGATCCGCCGCCTTGCGTCGCAGGAACCAGTCGAGATAGGCCGGCTCGCGGCCGGCAATCAGGCTTTCCGGCAGGTCGGGCACGGCATGGAACGCGAAGTGCCAGGTGCGCCAGGCGCGGTCCGGCGCCGTCGGCAGCGCGTCGGGCAGGGTGACGCCGGGGATGCCGGCATCCATCAGCACGAGGCGGCGGACCTCGGCACCGAACAGCATCGCGTAGGGAAAGGCGACCCAGGCGCCCACGTCATGGGCCGCGAGAAGGCAGCGCTCGATGCCGATTTGCCGCAGCAGGCCATGCACCGCGACGGCGAGCGACCGCGTATCGTAGCCCTCGGCCGGGCAGTCGGAATCGCCCTGGCCGGGAAGGTCGACGGCGAACACGCGAAAGCTGGCGGCGAGCGCCGGCATCACCTTGCGCCACGCGTACCAGCTCTCCGGAAAGCCGGCCAGCAGCACGACAGCGTCACCGTCGGCCCTGCCGCCCTCGACGTAGTGCAGCCTGACGTTCTCCACCATGCGGAACCGGTGCGCGAAGCCCTCCAGCCCGGCCATGGTCACGGGTCGGGCAGCGGGTGCAGCCTCCGTCACCCGGGATGCGGGGACGGAGACCGGTTGATCCTGCGTCACCTTTGCTGCTCCTTTCTGCCGTTGCGGCTCGCGGTTCCTGGCCGCTTCCGCCGGGGCGGGATGCGTGCGGCCTATATAAGGAAGCGGGCGCTCCCTTATTCGGTATGGGTCGCGGCAACCAGGCCAAGGGCGTGGTCCGCGACCGCCTTCATTCCCGCATGGGTCCGGCCACCCTTGCCGACGATCCGCATGCCTTGCAGAAGGCACAGCAGGGTCACGGCCGCCGTTCCGGCGTCGAGGTGGGCGGGAACGGAACCGTCGGCCTGGCCAAGCCGGATAAGGTCGAGCAGGAGCGTCTCCGTGGCCTGCATCGACTTGGTCACGCACCGCGCCATGTCGGGGTCAAGCGAGGCCAGTGCCGCTGCGCCGCCGGCGACAAGACAGCCGCGTCGGCCCTCAATACCGTGGGATGCCGCGGCGTAGAACCGCAGCACGGCATGGATCTTCGCGAAGCCGGTCCGCTCGGCATCGACCGCTCGGCGAAGCTCAGCGCCGCGTCGGCTGGTGTAGCGGTCGAAGGCCGCGCGGAACAGTGCCTGCTTGTCGACGAACGCCTTGTAGATGCTTCCGGACGAGAGCCCCATCGCCGCGCCGAGTTCGGTCAGTGATGCGGCGTGGTAGCCACGTTCGCGGAACACCAGCAGCGCCTGGTCAAGAGCGGCATCCATGTCGAACTCGCGCGGACGGCCGGGGCCGCGGTGTCGTTCGGGGAGTGCATCGGGCGATGGTGGCATGCCATGATATTAGGAAGCGATCAGTTCCGAATAAAGGGGGCGATGCGGACGTCACGAAGCCTATACGACCGGCTTCCTCAACCTCACGCCTACCCCCCCCCCGTTCTCTGGGATGAACTCGATGCCGCCGGCTTCGAGTTGGGTATGAGCCACCCGCGTCACGCCTCCCGGTGCCACCGCTCCTCGCCGCTGCCCTGCCCGAACGCCCAGCGCAGCGTTCCCGCCACACCGAACATGCCCGCCTGCACGAGCGGCAGGTCCAGCCCCGGGGCCGGCAGCCCGTGCAGGCGCCTGGCCCATTCCGGCAGCAAGTCCACGGCGGCCCGCGACATCAGCGCCCGCACCGGCTCGACGGCCGGGCTCGCGGCCGGCCGGCGCAGGATCAGCCGGGCCACCGCTTCGGTCCGCGCGTCGCGGCGCAGCGCCGGCCGTATGCCCTGCATCAACCGGCGCGCCTCGACCCGGCTGCATGGCACCGGGTCGGCGCCCAGCGCCGCGCCGATGACGGCCATCTCGGCGAAATAGCGGTCCTGGTCGGCAGCGGCCATGCTCGGCTCGGCGTAGCGGATCCAGGCGTCGAGGAAGCTGGTCGCCTCCGTCACGTGCACCCGGGCGTGGATGGCGCGGACACGCG
>NZ_JALPRX010000179.1 GCF_023223525.1 Roseomonas acroporae
AGCGGCCATGCTCGGCTCGGCGTAGCGGATCCAGGCGTCGAGGAAGCTGGTCGCCTCCGTCACGTGCACCCGGGCGTGGATGGCGCGGACACGCGCGATCACGGCTTCCGTTCTTCTCTTTCAGCCCATCCTTTGCTACGCGATCGGAAACTGCTGGCCTTCGGCGGTAGTGGAAGGCAGACATGCGGCAGGCATCGCACCGAGCCCGTACGTGGCATTGAGTAAGACTCGCTACCATGCGGATCTTCGGGCTAAATTGTCCCCTAGCGTAAGCTGATAAAGGACCAACTCCTTGGCCGCCAAATACGACTTCAATGGCGCTGGCTGGTCCGACATTCTTGCCCGGCAAGCAGATGGCACTGTCGTGGTTTTTTCGATGACCTCCACCGCATCGGGCTTGCCGGCCGTGGCGAGTGGCACGGTGGTTGGCGTCGCCGATGCGAGTTGGACACTGCGGGCGGTGGGAGATTTCGACCACAGCGGTACGTTGGACATGCTCTGGCAAAACACCGATGGTGCCGTCGTGCTGTGGGCGATGCACAACAACCAGGTCGTCGGTGGCGGCCTCGTTGGTTATGTCGGGTCGGACTGGAGCGTTGCCGGCACCGGCGACTTCAATGGTGACGGCTATGCGGACGTTCTTTGGGCGCGGTGCTGACGGAACCATTGCGGAATGGCAGATGAGCGGCGCGCAGATCGTCGGTGGTGGCGTGATCGCTCAACTATCGCCGGACTGGTCGATCAAGGGGGTGGCCGATTTCAATGGTGATGGCCATTCCGACATCCTGCTGCAGAAGGCTGACGGCCTCCTCGCGCTTTGGGAAATGGACGGCGCCAACGTCATCGGTGGGGGCCGATCAGTTATCTGACCTCTGGTTGGACCGTCACGGGCCTCGCCCATTTTGCCAGTGGTATAAACCACGGGTCCAACGTCGATATACTCCTTCAGCTTCCCTACAGCAGGGGCAGCAGCCTTTCCGAGGTCTGGGAAATGAAGGGCACACACGTAAGCGGTGGCGGCTATACCGCTTTCATATACCCCGGCTGGGCCGTGGAAGGCATCGGCGATTATAACGGCGATGGTGACGACGACGTGCTTTGGCAGCATGACAACGGCGGTATCGTAGTCTGGGATATGACCGCAGCACCATCCCAAACGGTCAATACGGTATGCACAGTGGTGGTCGCCGCGCTGGATGCGAACTGGGATCTGCTCTGATTTAAACGCGCCGCTTAACCCCACCGATCTGTAATGGCTGAAAAGTCGGCCGTGCTGGACGGTAGGGGTGGGTAGGTATCCGCAATCGGTGAGCCAGGCGGGGAGGCGCGGTTGATCACTCGGCCTGCTTCCGCAGCCGCACGCCCGGCCCCTCGCCGTTGCCGAGGATGGAGATCACGCCGGCGCCCCAGTCATGGTGTATTCCAACCC
>NZ_JALPRX010000018.1 GCF_023223525.1 Roseomonas acroporae
GCGCCGGGCGGGCGGTAGAGCGTTCCCGGGCCGGGCGTCCACGCCCCGCCCGGGGCCGCGTCCGGGGAGGACGGGGCCCGGCACGTTTCCGCCCCCCGCGGGCCGGCGACAGCGAACCGCAGTCCGGTTGGGACTGCGGTTCGCTGTCGCTCGTCGTTCCCGGCGCGGATTCACGCCGCCGGGCGTGTCCGCCCGCCGGCGATCCGCTCGAGGCTCAGCGATGCTGCTTGGCGCGCAGCGCCGCGAGGCGTCCGGCCAGATCGGCCGGCGCCTGCGCCCGTCCGCCGGCGGCGGCCATCGCCGAGGCGATGTTCGGGTCCTCCTTCTCCGGTTCGGTCGGCGTCAGCAGGCGGGACTTGGCGCGCGCCGCCTCGGCCAGCGCCAGGTCCTTGGCGGCGGCGTCCTGCATCGCCTTCAGCGCGACGCTGAGGCCGGAGGTCGTGCTGGCCAGCCCGGCCGCGCGGCGCGCCGCCTCGGCCTGGCGCTGCGCCATGTCGCGCTGCTGCTCGGCGCGGCGCATGTCGCGGTTGGCCCGCTCCAGCTCGGAGCGCGCGGTCTTCAGCTTGGCGCCGGCCTCGTTGTAGGCGCCTTCCAGCGTGCGCAGGAAATCCTCGGCGTCGGCCGCGTCGCGCGTCTCGCGCTCGATGTCGGGCTGCATGCTCTCCAGCATGCCGACCAGCGTCTCCAGGCTGCGCTCCAGCGCGGCCTTGTTCTCCGGCTCGGCCTCGATGCGGCGCTGGATCTGCTCGGCCGCCGCCATGCGCTGCTGCGAGAGTTGGGTGACGGCATCGGCCTCGCGCTTCTCGCGCTCCAGGGTCTGCCGCGCCCGCGCCACCTCGATGCCGAGCTGGTCGAGATGCTGTTCCATGGTGCGCAGCTCCGCCTCGGTGGCGGATTTCGGGTCCCAGCGGACCAGCGCCTCGACGCCGGCCTGGACGACCCGGTCGGTCTTCACGCCCACGAGGTTGCGCAGGAAGGAGATCATGGCGGCCACTCCCGTTTGGAGCATCTCCGGGCCGGACGCATTCGCCCGGTGGCTCGGAGGATGCCTTGGATCAAGGACCGGAGCCGTTCCCGCCGGACCCGGCCGGGCCGGAACGGCTCCGGGGTTGCGTCGACGGCGCCCGCCTCAGCCGGCGATCGCCGCGGCGTTGAGCAGGGCGACGGCGAGCTGCGCCGCCACCAGCGGGCAGGCGGCGGCGACGTTGCCCGCCTCGATGCGGCCGCGCAGCCCCGGCATCAGCGCGGCGACGAGGAAGAAGGTGACGAGCTGGAGCAGCAGCGCCACCACGCCCCAGACCACGATGTCGAGCAGCACGGTGGTGGAGCCGAGGGTCGCGGCCAGCGGGATGGCGATCGCCAGCACCGCCCCGCCCAGGCTGAGCCCGGCCGCGACGTTGCCCTCGGCCACCAGCCGGCGCTCGTGCAGCGGCGTGATCGCCATGTAGACGGCGACGCCGATCCCGAGCAGCAGCAGCGTCGCCACGAACTGCACGATCAGCAGCGGCAGCCCGGCGCCGAGGCCGGCGAGGATCGCGTCAGCGGTGTTCGGCACGGTGTCGGGCATGGTCGCCTCAGGCCAGGGAAAGGGAAGCCGGGTTGACGTCGATCCCGGCGAGGATCTCGACATGCGCCTCGCCGCCCTGCTCCACCACGGCGACCAGCATGTATTCCGTCTGCGGCGCCGGCGGCGCGGCGCCGGTGGGGGCGCCGTAGAGCATGGCGGTCAGCCGGCGGGTGGCGCCGCCGCCCTGCCCCGGCACGCCGCCACGCTCCGGCTCCACGCCCTGCAGCGTCTCGTCCAGCACCAGCGGCGGCACGCGGGCGGGGCCGGGCGACCAGACTCGCTGGTAGACCTTGCCGTCCTTGGTCTGGAAGTCGGGCCAGCCGATGGCGCCCTCCCGCTCGTCCAGCCAGAAGCCCCATTCGTCGTTGTCCTGCGGCGTCACCTCGTCGAGCGGCGCGAAGTAGCGGCACTCGTCCGGCTGGCCGCCGGCGTCGAGGTGGAGCTGCAGCAGCGCCCCGCCCGGCAGGTAGAGCCGGGTCAGCGCGAAGCGGCCGTCGCCCAGCGGGCTGCTCAGGGTCGAGACGCGCTCGACGCTGGTGCTCGGCGCCGCCGGGGCCGGCACGTGGGTGGCGCCGCCGAGCAGCAGGAAGGGCGTCGGGTCCAGCGTGACGGTCTGGCCGACGCGGAACAGGCGCGGCGTGTAGCCCTGGCCGGACATGCGCTGGCGCAGGATGCCGGCGGCGGTGCCGATCGGCGAATTGCCCATGCCGGAATCCCCTCCGCCGGAAGTGCCCTGGCCGGATGTGCCGGAACCGGATCTCCCCCGGCCCCGCGCGTCGGCCTGGCGCCGGCGCAGCCACATGAAGCCCAGGAAGCCGAGGCCGCCGGCCAGGACCAGCGGCGTGACCCAGCCGCCCCCCTGGCCCGCCGGCGCGGCCGGCCGGGGCGCGTCGGCCGGCGGCGGCGCATCCGGGTCGCGCGGCTGCGTCGCCATGCCGTCCAGCCGGCGGTCGAGGTCGTCCAGGCGCGCGCGGATCTCGGGATCGGTCTGCGCCCGCCGTTCCGCCTCCTGGCGCCAGTCGCGCAGGCGCGGGTCGTCGGCGTGGTCGTGGAAGAAGCGGTCGTGGCCGGGCTGCGACAGGCTGTTGAACAGGAACCAGAGCAGCGCCGCGTCCCACATGCCGAAATTGCCGCGCGGAACCGGCGCGGCCCGCCCCCAGGAGCCGCCCCAGGAACCGCCGCCCCCGCCGCGCGGGACGCCGAAGCCGCCGCCGCCCGGCCCGGTGCGGGCGCCCTGGCGCCACCACGGCACGTCGCCGCCCTGGCTGCCCCCCGGGGCGGACGGCGACAGGTCCGGCGTGCGGTTCGCCGGCTGCTGGCTGCGCCGGTAGGAGTCGAGCGCCGATCCCGAGGATTGCCGCGAGACGCTGCGGTCGCCCGGCGAGCCGGCATAGCCACCGAAGCCGCCGCCATAGCCACCGCCATAACCGCCACCGGGCGCCGATCGCGTGTAGCCGCCCATCGAGGGGGTGCGGCTGTAGCCACCGGAGGAACCGCCAAAGGAGGGCGTGCGGCTGCCGCCATAGCCGCCGCCCGACGAGCGCGAGTAGCCGCCGCTGGAGCGGCTGCGCTGCGCCTCGGCGGGGCCCGTGGCGGCGAGAACCGCGCCGAACCCCAGCATGGCCGAGGCCGCCACCGGCGTCGCGGCCTGCACGGCCGGGCCGAGGGCCAGCGCGAGGGCGAGGCCGGCCCGGCCCGGCAGGCCGCACCGCGTGCCGCCGCGTGGTCGTCTCATCCCGGTTCGGGTCCGGTCCTGCATTCGGCTGGCGTCGATCCGCTGTTGGGCCGCTGTTGGAGACTGGCATCGGGCAGGTTCGGCCCCGGGCGTGGCCGAGACAAGATCGCAGGCGGTGCTTGCCGGTTCCTGACGGCGGCCGGCGCGGTGTCGCCCCGGCGCCGCGCCGCCGGACGAGGCGGCCGCCCCGCCGCCGGCACGCCCGCGTCAGCCCGGCGAGGCCGCCGCCAGCTCGGCCGCCGCCGCCGGCAGCGCCGCCGCCATCTCGCGCAGGCGCACGCGCTGGATCTTCGGGCCGTTCGGGCTCTCGGTGACGGGGAAGGACTCCACGGTCACGATCCGCGCCGGCACCTTGAACCGCGCCAGCCCGTCGCGGCACGCCGCGAGCAGCGCCGGTTCCGACAACGCCGCCCCGGCAGCCGCCTGCACGAAGGCCACGGCGGCGGTGCCGCCGCCACCGCCTCCCCCGGGGTCGCCCTCGACGCCGACCACCTGCGCCTCGGCGACCCCGGGCTGGCGCTTCAGGAAGCCCTCGATCTCCTCCGGGTTCACCAGGAAGCCGCCGAGACGCAGCGTGTCGCCGATCCGCGCCTCGAAGCCGAAGCCGCCAGCCGGGCTTCCCTCGGGCTCGATCCGGCCGAGATCTCCGGAGCGGAAGAACCCGTCCGCCGTCATCGCCTTCGCGGTGGCTTCCGGGTTGTTCAGGTAGCCGGCGAAGAGCGAGGGGGCGCGGAATTCCAGCTCGCCGTTCACGCCCGGCGCCGCCAGCCCGCCGGTCGCGGCGTCGCGTACGCGGATCTCCGCCCCGCCGACCGGGATGCCGCCGCCGAAGGCGCGCCGCGGCGAGTCGGCGGGCTGGAGCGAGAACAGCGCCTGCACCTCGGAACTGCCGTAGACGCCGCGGCAGCGCAGCCCGATCGCGTCGCCGCGCGCCACCACCGCATCGGCGCCGGGGCGGAAGGCGCCGAAGCCGAACAGCAGCGGCACGTCGTAGGGCCGGCCCGCGGCCGCCTCGATCAGCCGCTCGGCCAGGTCGTCGCCGCCGGAGCTGTGCGTCACCCGCTCCCGCCGGATCAGCGCGTCGGCCTCGGCCGCGTCGAAGCGGTCCATGGTGACGATGCGCGCCCCGCCCGCGATCGCCGCCATCGCCAGGGTCAGCCCGAAGGTGCCGCAGAGCGGGATCGCCGAGAGCGCCGCCGCCTCCGGCGCGTCCGTGCCGAAGCCGCGCATCACGTCGAGCGCGTGGCCGGCGACGGCGCGCTGGCGGTGCAGCACCAGCTTCGGGCCGGCGGTGGTGCCGGAGGTGGTGAAGGTCAGGCAGGCCGCGTCCGGCGCCGCGTCGTCGGCCGCGCGCTCCAGCGCCAGCTCCAGCGCCTCCCAGGGCAGCACCGGCAGGCCGGCCACCGCCGCCGCGCCCTCCGGTGCGTCCACCCCCACCACGAAGCGCAGCGGCGCGCGGGCATCGGGCAGGATGCCTTCCAGCAGCGCCGGGAAGTCCACCGGCGCGAAGCCCCAGGCGGTGACCAGCGCGCTCGGCCGGGCGCGGTCGATCAGCGAGGACACCTCCTCGCCCCGGAATCGCGTGTTGACGAACACGGCGCAGGCGCCGAGCCGCGCCAGCGCGAAGAGCAGGACCAGGAATTCCGGCCGGTTCGGCAGCCACACCGCGACGCGGTCGCCCGGCCCGATCCCCTGCCGCGACAGCGCCTCGGCCACGCGCCGGCTGGCGGCGGCGAAGGTGGCGTAGTCCAGCCGCCGGGCCGCGCCGACCAGCGCCGTCGCCCCGGGGTGGCGGGCGGCCGTCCCCTCCAGCAGCGCGGTGAGGGTCTCCGGCACCGCGTTCCCGCCACCCGGCGCCCCGACATCCCGGGCCCGGATGCCCGGTTCCCCGGCGCCGGCTCCCTCCGACCGGTCCGGCGCCGCCCCGGCGGCGATCACGGCCGCGCGGTCCGATGCGGGGGCGGCAGGGCGGTCGAGGTCGTGTCACGCATGTGGCAACTCCAGCGGTTCGCGTTCGGCGGTGCGGCTTCCTGCCGCAATCGGCGAGGCCGCGCCACCGTGGATCGCCGCCGCGCCGGCACGACGGTCCGGGCCCGGGGCCGTCGCGGCCGGGGAAGTCCCCGGTCGTCCTGCCGGGCGCTCCCCTGTCACCGGCCGGGCCGCCGGCGACGCGACCCCGTGGTGATTCGGGCGGGGCTTCCGTTGGGGCGATCCCGGCGCGCCGGGCGGCACCGCCCACCGCGCCGGGCGCCGGCCGTTCACGCCGCGAGTTGCAGCCCCGGCTCGTGCCAGTCCATCGCCACCAGCTTGCCGGTGGTGGAGAGCGTGATGTAGGCCGTCCGCAGCCCCGGCCCGCCGAAACAGATGTTGGTCGGCATGCGCTCGGGCATCTTCACCACGTGCACGATCTCGCCTGCCGGCGAGACGGTGGTGATCTCCCCTGCTATCAGCGTCGCCACCACGACGTTGCCGGAGGCCGCGACGGCCAGGCTGTCGAGGCGGCGGAAGCCCGGGAACTGGCAGAGCAGCCGCCCGCCATGCACGCTCGGCCAGGAATCCTTGCGCAGCGCGCCCGGCCCCTCGACGTCCCAGGCCCAGAGCCGGCCCGTCTCGGTCTCGGCGACGTAGAGGGTCCGCCCGTCCGGCGACAGGCCGATGCCGTTGGCGCCGCCGGCGATCGGGAAGGCCGCCTCGACGATGCGGCTGCCATCCAGCGCCGCCCAGTACACGCCGCCATGGTCGCGGTCGCGCGCGCGCACCTTGCCGAGGTCGCTGAACCAGAAGCCGCCCTGCCCGTCCAGCACTATGTCGTTCGGGCCGCGCAGCGGCCGCTCGCCACAGCGTTCGTAGAGCACGGTCACGGCGCCGGTCGCGGGGTCGATGCGCTCGATGCGGCCGGTGCGGTAGTCGTAGGCCTGGAAGGTCGGGCGCAGCAGGCCCGGCTCCTCGTGCCACTCGAAGCCGCCGTTGTTGCAGACGTAGAGCATGCCGTCCGGCCCGAGCGCCATGCCGTTCGGCCCGCCGCCCGGCTTCGCCACCACGCTGCGCGTGCCGTCCGGCGCGATGCGGCTGACGCACTGCCCGTTGATCTCGACCAGGGTGACGCTGCCATCGGGCATCACCACCGGCCCCTCGGGAAAGCGCAGCCCCTCGGCCAATATGCGCAGTTCGGGTGTCACTGCCTGCATGCGGCGTTCCTCCTCCGTTGTCGCGCCTTCGGCGCGCCGATTACATCGCGCCTTCGGCGCGCGAGCCTTAGTCGCGCCTCGCAGGCGCGCGGGCCTTGCGACGCGCATGATGGCGCGGATGCCCGCCGCTGCGAAGCCGCCGCCGGCAGCGAGGCCGCGTTTGCCGATTGCCTCCGCCGCCCGATGCGCTCATCTAGACCGGCAACGCGGGAGAAGCCGGTGGACGAGGTCGACTGCATCGTGGTGGGGGCCGGCGTGGTCGGCCTGGCGGTGGCGCGGACCCTGGCGCTGGCCGGCCGCGAGGTGCTGGTGCTGGAGGCGGCCGAGGGCATCGGCACGGAAACCTCCTCGCGCAACAGCGAGGTGATCCACGCCGGCATCTACTACCCGGCCGGCAGCCTGATGGCGCGCTGCTGCGTCGAGGGCAAGAAGCGGCTCTACCGCTACTGCGCCGAGCGCGGCGTGCCGCACCGCAATTGCGGCAAGCTGATCGTCGCCACCGACGCGGCCGAGGCGGAAAGGCTGGAAGGCATCAAGGGCCGCGCCGCCGCCAACGGCGTGGACGACATGCGCCTGCTCTCCCGCGAGGAGGCGCTGGCCATGGAGCCCGCGCTGCACTGCACCGCGGCCCTGCTCTCGCCCTCCACCGGCATCATCGACAGCCATGCCTACATGCTGGCGCTGCAGGGCGATGCCGAGAATGCCGGCGCCACCTTCGTCTTCCACAGCCCCGTCACCGGCGGCCGCATCGCCGGGGACGGCATCGAGGTGGAGGTGGGCGGCGCCGAGCCGATGGCGCTGCGCTGCCGCACCCTGGTCAATTCCGCCGGGCTGCACGCGCCGGCGCTGGCACGCTCGCTCGCCGGCATGCCCGAGGCGCTGGTGCCGCCGGCCTACTTCGCCAAGGGCAACTACTTCACCCTGGCCGGCCGCTCGCCCTTCTCGCGGCTGATCTACCCGGTGCCGGTGCCGGGCGGCCTCGGCACGCACCTGACCATCGACCTCGGCGGCCAGGCGCGCTTCGGTCCCGACGTGGAGTGGGTGGACCGGATCGAGTACGAGGTGGAACCGGCGCGCGGCGCGCTGTTCTACGACGCGATCCGCCGCTACTGGCCCGGGCTGAAGGACGGCGCGCTGCAGCCCGGCTATTCCGGCATCCGCCCCAAGACCGTGCCGCCGGGCGCGCCGGGGCAGGACTTCGTGATCCAGGGCGAGCGCGTGCACGGCATTCCCGGCCTGCTGCACCTGTTCGGCATCGAGAGCCCCGGCCTGACCGCCTCGCTCGCCATCGCCGAGCTGGTGCGGGCGGAACTCGGCAACGCCTGAATCGGGGGGCGGGCGGCACGGCGGCGAGCCATCGCCGCCCCGGCCTGCCCAACGGCGTTGCGTTCCGCGCCCACCCGGCCGGCAGCCTGCCTGCCGCGTCGGCAGAATGTGTTGCCACACCCACACAAAGCCGATCCTGCGGGCATTGCCCCGCGCCGGCCGCCGCGCGATGCTCGCCGCACCGCAGCACGGGCGGGCCTGCGACACGCGCCGGCATCGCCGGCAGATCGGAGGGCAAGGTGGCAGCAGTGGCGGAGACGCGGCCGGTCATCGTGGCCGGCGCCGGGCCGGTCGGGCTCGTGGCGGCGGCGTCGCTGGTGCACAACGGCGTGCCGGTCGTCGTGCTGGAGGCGGGCGAGGCCCTCTCGGGCGAGATGCGCGGCTCGACCTTCCACGCACCCACGCTCGACATGCTGGACCGGCTCGGCGCGGCGCGGCCGATGATCGCGCAGGGGCTGGTGGCGCCGCGCATGCAGTACCGCAGCCGCGACCACGGCATCATCGCGGAATTCGACTTCGGCGTGCTGGCCGACGTCACGCGCCATCCCTTCCGGCTGCAATGCGAGCAGTTCAAGCTGACCCGCATCCTGCACGCGCTGCTGCGCGACCGCCCCGGCTTCACCCTGCGCCTCGGCGCCGAGGTCACCGGCTGCGCCGACGAGGGCGACCGCGCCGTGGCGCATCTCGCCGATGGCAGCCGGGTGGAGGGCGCCTACCTGATCGGCGCGGACGGGGCGCGCAGCACGGTGCGCAAGTCGACCGGCATCGAATTCGCCGGCTTCACCTGGCCCGAGCGCTTCCTGGTGCTCTCGACCCCCTTCGACTTCACCACGCTGATCCCGGACCTCGCCGACGTCTCCTACTACGCCGACCCGGAGGAGTGGTTCTTCCTGCTGCGCGTGCCCGGCCCGGTGACGCCGCTGTGGCGCGCCATGTTCCCGGTGCCGGCCGAGGTGCCGGACGAGGAGACGCTCGGCGACGCCTATGCCCGCGCCCGCTTCGGCCGCATCGTGCCCGGCCGCGACGACTACCCGACCGCGCACCGGACCCTCTACCGGGTGCACCAGCGCGTCGCGGAGACCTTCCGGCAGGGGCGCGTCCTGCTCGCCGGCGATGCCGCGCACATCAACAACCCGCTCGGCGGCATGGGGCTGAACGGCGGCATCCACGACGCGGTGAATCTGGCCGAGAAGCTCGCCGCCGTCTGGCACGGCGAGGCGGCGCCGGCGCTGCTCGACCGCTACGACCGGCAGCGGCGCGGCGTCACCGTCGAGCACGTGCAGCGGCAGACCATCACCAACAAGCAGAACCTGGAGGCGCGCGAGCCCGAGGCGCGGCGCGCCTTCCGCGAGCGCATGGCGGCGGCCGCCGCCGACCCGGCGGCGGCGCACGCCTACCTGCTGGGCGTCTCGATGATCAACAGCCTGCGCCGCGCCGAGGAGATCGCCTGACGCGGCGGCCTGCCGGCCAGCGGCCCGGAACGGGCCGGGGAAACCGGGTGGCCCGGAACGGGCCGGGGAAACCGGGCGGCCCGGGACGGGCCGGCGAAGGATGACCGGCCGCCCGACGCAGGCCGGCGGATGACGAACGGAGCCGTTGCCGCCCGACGACCCGCGGCGGCAGGAGCGCCGTCCCGGGGCGGGCGGAGCGGCGGGACGGACACCCCGCCCTGCCCGGCCCGTCCCGAAGCCGGCCGGCAAGGCCGGGACGACGCGACGGGCAACGCCCCGCCGCGCGGAGGCGCCAGCACACGCGAAACAACGCGCCCCGGGAGCCACGCGGCCCCGGCGCGCCGATCCGCGTGGCTGGGAGACCGAATGGCGATGCAGGCGCAGCGACAGGACATCCGGAGGACCGCCGGCCGAACCGGCCGCCGGCCGGGCATCGCCACCCTCGCCGCCCTGCTCGGGCTGGCCGCCGGCCTGGCAGGCGGACCGGCCCTGGCGCAGGGCGGCTGGCCGGACCATCCGGTACGGGTGATCGTGCCCTTCGCGCCGGGCGGCGTCACCGACAGCATCGCCCGGATGAGCGCCGAATGGCTGTCGGCGCGGCTGGGCCAGCCCTTCCCGGTCGAGAACCGCAGCGGCGCCAACGGCGCCATCGCCGCCGAGGCGGTGCTGCGCAGCCCCGCCGACGGCTACACCCTGTTCACCGCCAGCGCCTCGCAGATGGTGATGCTGCCGGCCATGGCGCGGCTGAGCTTCGACCCGGTCGCCGATTTCGCCCCGGTCTCGATCGTGGCGAGCAACCCGATGGTGCTGGCCGTCTCGGCCTCGCTCGGCGTCCGGACCCTGGCCGAATTCGTGGCGCTGGCGCGGCAGCGGCCGGGGCAGATCAACTACTCCACCGCCGGCATCGGCGCCTCCTCGCACCTCGCCATGGGGCTGTTCGCCGAGCGCGCGCACATCGAGCTGCAATCCGTGCCCTACCGCGGCGGCGCGCCGGCGATGCAGGCGCTACTGACGGGCGAGGTCGCCGCCCATTTCGGCAACCCGTCCGACATCATCCCGCAGCTCAACGGCGGCCGCATCCGCGTGCTGGCGGTCGCCGGCGAGTCCCGGCTCGCCGCCATGCCGGACGTGCCGACCGTGGCGGAGTCGGGCTATCCCGGCTTCCAGGCCGGCACCTGGAACGGCATCGCGGCGCCGGCCGGCACGCCGGAGCCGGTGGTCCGGCGCCTGGCCGCGATCCTCGGCGAGGCGTGCGACGATGCCGGCTTCCGCACCGCGCTGGACCGGCTCGGGACCACGCCCGTGTGCAGCACGCCGGAGGGGTTCCGCCGCACCATGCAGACCGAGATCCCGATCTGGCGCGAGGCGGTGCGGGCCACCGGCGCGCGGCTGGACTGATCGCGGCAGCCGCGGCGTCCGCCCATCGCCGTCCGCCCGTCGCGGCAAGGCGCTGCCTACAGCGAACCGCACTCCGGTTGGGACTGCGGTTCGCTGTAGCTTGTTGTTCTCGGGCGCGGCTTCACGCCGCCGGGCGTGTCCGCCCGCCGGCGATCCGCTCGAGCGCCGCCGTCCCGGCCCGAGCGCATCAGGCCGGCACGGCTCCAGGCTTCGATCCGGCGCATCTTCCGGGGCGCCGGGCGGGGCCGCCCGCCGGCGATCCGCTCTAGCGCCGCCGTCCCGGCCCGAGCGCATCAGGCCGGAACGGCTCCAGGCTTCGATCCGGCGCATCTTCCGGGGCGCCGGGCGGGTACGCCCGGGCCGGGAATGCCCTACCTCGCCGCGCGGCGCCGGCGCAGCATGTCCGACAGCATCGCGTTGAACGCCTCGGCCGCCTCGTAGGCGACCCAGTGGCCGGCGCCGGGGATGACGCGCACATCCGCCCCGGGCTGGATCTCGCGCACCACGCGCAGCCGCGCCGGCAGGTCGTTGCGGGCGATCGCGTCCTGCTCGCCCCAGATGGCATTGAGCGGCGCGTCGCTGCGCTCCAGCGCCTGGCGCAGCCGCGCCGTGCTGGCGAAGCCGCGCGAGCGCAGCCGGGCCTGCACGGTGTTCAGCTCCTGGATGCGCAGCGCCAGCGGGTCGATGCGTGCCGGATCGGCGATCATCAGGGCGGCGAGGTTGTGCCGGTGCGCCGCCTCGCGCGCCGCGCCGTGCTCGCTGCGCACCTTCACGAGATGGGTGACGGACCGTTCCAGGCCGAGCGAGCCGGCGCCGACGATGGTGACCGAGCGCAGCCGCCCCGGGCGGATCGCCGCGACGTGCCCCGCGCAGACCGCGCCGAAGGAGAAGCCGGCGAGGTCGTAGCGCGCGTCGGCCCCGAGCAGCCGGTCGATCCCCTCGGCCAGCACCGCGGCGACGTTGGCGGGATCGACCTCGCCCGGCGGCATGGCCGATTCGCCGAGGCCCGGCAGGTCGGGCACCAGCAGCCGGTTCCCGGCTGCCAGCAGCGGCCCGATGTTGCGCGCCCAGTGGCGCCAGGAGCCGCTGCCGCCATGCAGCAGCACCAGCACGGGGCCCAGCACGGGGTCCAGCACGGCGGGGCGGGCATCGCGGTCGCCGCCATCGGGGCCTGCCGCAGCGGAGCCGGCGCCGATACCGGCGCCATCCGCCATGCCGTCCCAGAGGCGCCAGACCATGCTGCCCTCCCCGCACGGCGTCTCCGCGCGCCGTGCCGTGGCGTCGAGCCGGGCCAGCAGGCCGTCCGTGTCCTCCCCGATCTCCTCCGGCCGCATCCCGCTCCGGCCGCCGGTCCTGTGCATGCGCTGCATCGCTCTCCCGTCCATCCCCGCGCCGGATGATGCGGCGGGGCGGCGGGTCCGCCAATCCGTCCGCCCGGCCGCTCCCCGGGCGCCCGCCTCCCGGTGCTGGACGGGCGGCGCGCCACGCGCCAGCCTCGCGGGATGTCCGGCCACGAGGATCCCGCCATGCCCGACGCCGCCCCGCCCTTGCAGGCCGCGATCCTGCCGGTCACCCCGTTCCAGCAGAACTGCACCCTGCTGTGGGAGCCCGCCTCGAAGCGCGCCGCCGTGGTCGATCCCGGCGGCGAGGTGGACCGCATCCTGGCGGCCGTCGCGCAGCTCGGGCTCAGGGTCGAGAAGATCCTGCTCACCCACGGCCATCTGGACCATGCCGGCGGCGCCGCCGAGCTGCGCGAGCGCCTGCTCGCCGCCCCGGACGCGCCGGCCGCGATCCCGATCGAGGGGCCCGACGAGCGCGACCGCTTCCTGCTCGAAGGCCTGGCCAGGCAGGGCGCCGCCTACGGCATGCCGGGGCTGCGCGACGTCACGCCCGACCGCTGGCTGAAGGAAGGCGACACGGTGGACGTCGGGGACCAGCGGTTCCGCGTGCTGCACTGCCCGGGGCACACGCCGGGGCATGTCGTGTTCCTGCACGACGGGTTGCGCTTCGCCCTGGTGGGCGACGTGCTGTTCCAGGGCTCGGTCGGGCGCACCGACTTCCCCTACGGCGATACGGCCGCGCTGCTCGCCTCGATCCGCGACAAGCTGCTGCCGCTCGGCGACGACTGGCAGTTCGTCTGCGGCCACGGGCCCGGCTCCAGCATCGGCGCCGAGCGGCGGAGCAATCCGTTCCTCGGATGAGAGGCCGCCTTCGTCGCACAGAATGTTGATGCGAACGGATGGACGACCACGGCCGGGCCTCGCGCACTTCCATGTTGCAGTGCAGCGAAAGTCGATGGATGCTGCCGGCGAGCATGGGACTAGGAGGCGGCCCGGCCGGTACCCCGGGGTCCGCCACGTCCGGCCCTCGCGAGTCCCGCCCGGCACCGCTGGAAGGATGCAGCGGGTGCAGCGACCACATCACCGCCTGGACGAGCTGGTGCGCCACCATCGCGAGTGGTCCGCGCCGCCTGGCGGATCCGCGTCGGCCGGCGGAACGGGGGGGCTCCGGGAGATCCGGGAATTCGGCAGCAACCCCGGCGCGCTGCGCATGGTGGCGCACCTGCCGCCCGGCCTGCCCGAGGGCGCGCCGCTGGTCGTCGCCCTGCACGGCTGCCACCAGGACGCCGCCGAGTATGACGCCGCCAGCGGCTGGTCGATGCTGGCCGACCGCTGCGGCTATGCCCTGCTGCTGCCCGAGCAGCGTCTCGAGAACAACCAGAACCGCTGCTTCAACTGGTTCGAGCCGACCGACACGCGACGCGATTCCGGCGAGGTGCTGTCGATCCGCGAGGCGGTGGCGCACATGGTGGCGACGCACCGGCTCGATCCGGCGCGGGTGTTCGTCGCCGGCCTCTCGGCGGGCGGCGCCATGGCCGCGGCGCTGCTGGCCACCGCGCCCGAGACCTTCGCCGCCGGCGCGCTGATCGCCGCCCTGCCCTACGGCAGCGCCGCCGGCATCGGGCAGGCGCTGGAGGCGATGTTCGGCGGCCGGCGCCAGCCGGCGCGCGCCTGGGGCGACCTGGTGCGCGCCGCCTCCGGCCATGCCGGGCCCTGGCCGCGCGTCAGCATCTGGCACGGCGAGGAGGACACCATGGTGCGGGCGGTCAATGCCGGCGAGAGCGAACGGCAATGGCTCGACGTCCACGGCCTGTCCGACGACGCGCCCGAGGAGGAACGGCTGGGCGCGGTGACCCGCCGGCGCTGGCGGGGCGACGACGGCCGCGTCGCGGTCGAGCGGCACAGCATCGCGGGCATGTCGCACGGCATCCCGATCGTGCCGGACCACGGGGCAGGCGCGGATCCGGACGTGGCCGGGGCCGGCGGCTGGCTGCCCGGGTCCTACGGCCAGCCGGTCGGCCTGTCCTCGACCCACCGGATCCTGGCCTTCTGGGAGATCGGGGCGCCCCTCGCCGGGGAGGCGGCCGCGGCGGCACCGGCCGGATCGCTCCTCCGCCCGCGGGGTGACGGGGACGCCCCCGCCCCGCCATCCGATCCGTTCGACCCGACCGCGCTGCTGCGCGTGGCCCTGCAGGCGGCCGGGCTGCTGCCGCGCTGAGGGCGGGCGCCGCCCGTCGTCAGTCCGGAGCGCCGCCGGCCTGGACACGCTCCAGGGGCAGCGTGATCGTGCAGCGCAGCCCCTCCGGCGTCCACTGCTTCTCCACCGAGCCGCCGAGCTGCAGCCGGATGGTGCTGCCGATCACGCGCGTGCCGAATCCGGTACGGGCCGGCGCCGGGGCGATGCCGCGGCAGCCGGATTCCACCCATTCGATGATCAGCGACGCCTCCGCCGCGCGCCAGCCGATCGCCAGGCGCCCCTGCGGGATCGAGAGCGCGCCGTACTTCACCGCGTTGGTGGCCAGCTCGTGCATGGCCATGGAGAGCGGCTGCGCCGCCGCGGGCGGCACGGCGAGATCGGGCCCCTCGATCGCGACCGACCGGCCCGAGGCGATGAAGGGCGCCAGCTCCGCCTGCAGCAGCGCCCGCAGCCGGGCGCCGGTCCACTGCCCCTCGGCAAGCAGGGAATGCGCCCGGGCGAGCGCGGCGATGCGGCCCTCGACCATCCGCACGAAGGCGGCCGGATCGTCGCGCGGCGTCAGGCGCAGCACCGCCTGCACCACGGCCAGCATGTTCTTGGCGCGGTGATCGAGCTCCCGCGTCAGCAGCTTCTGCCGCTCCTCCGCCTCCCGCCGCTCGGTGATGTCGAGGTTGACGCCGACCACCCGCCCGGCCCGGCCGTCGGGCCCGGGAAGGACCCGGCCGAGCCCCAGCAGCCAGCGCACCGTGCCGTCGTCGGCGCGCCGGATGCGGAACTCGTTGCGGAATAGCAGCGTCCCCCCGCTGCCGGCCGCGTCCTGGCCCAGCCGCTCGAACCGCATGCGGCGGCGATCCTCCTCCACCACGAGGGCGAGGAACGCCTCGCGCGACAGCGGCGCCGGTCCCGGCGGCAGGCCAAACAGGCGGAACTGCTCGGGCGACCAGAAGAGCGCCCGGCCGGAAGCGATGTCGCGCTCCCACACGCCGATGCCGGCCGCCTCCTGGGCCAGGCGCAGCCGCTCCTCGCTGGTCCGCAGCGCCGCCTCGGCCTCATCCCTCGCCGTCTCGGCCTCCCGCCGGGCCAGCTCGGCGGCGCGCCCGGCCGCCTGCCCGGAGCGCCCCGGCGCCGCCCGCCTCAGCAGCCACGCCGCCCCGCCGGCCGCGACCACCGCCGCCGGGGCGCGGGTGGCGGGGCCGAGCGTCGCGTCGGGCAGGGCGGACAGGATTCCGGTGGCGAGCAGCAGCGCCAGCGGCGGCAGCGCCTCGCGCCATGGCGGGCGGCCGACGGGGCCGCGCGGCCCGCGGGCGGGAGCCTGCCGGCCTGCGGCCTGTCCTGCCGCCACGCCGGGGTCGGCTCCGCCGGCGAGGCGGGGCATCGTCGGGCTCAGCCGGAAGGCGCCGCCGGCGGCGTCACCGGCCGGCGTCCAGGAAGGGAAGCACCGCCGCGAGCACCGCCTGGGGCGCCTCCTCGGCGAGGTAGTGGCCGGAGGGCACCGAACGGGCCTCGACCGTCGAATCGGCATAGCCGCGCCAGATCGCCGGCACGTCGTACCACTGCTCCAGCCTGCCCTTGCTGCCCCAGAGCGCCAGCAGCGGGCAGCGCAGCCGCTCGCCGCGCGCCCGGCTCTCGCGGTCGTGCCTCAGGTCGATCGTGGCGGCGGCGCGGTAGTCCTCGCAGATCGCCGTGACGGTGCCGGGCTCGCGCAGCGCCGCGAGGTAGTCGGCGCGCGCCTCGGGGTGGAAGAAGCCCCGGTCCTTGGGCTCGCGCGAGGTGTGCAGGTCGAACCAGTCCTCCACGTCGCGCAGGATCATGCGCTCCGGCTTGTCGTGCGGCTGCGCCAGGAAGAACCAGTGGTAGTAGCCCATGGCGAAATCCATGTCGGCGCGCTCGAAGTGCTCGATCGTCGGCACGATGTCCATGGTGCAGAGCCGCGTGACGCGATCCGGGTGGTCCAGCGCCAGCCGGTGCGCGACGCGCGCGCCGCGGTCGTGCGAGACCACGGCGAAGTGCTCGTGCCCGAGGTCGCGCATCAGCGCGACGAGGTCGGCCGCCATGGCGCGCTTGGCGTAGGCGGCATGGTCGCCGCTCGCCGGCGGCTTGCCGGAGAAGCCGTAGCCGCGCAGGTCGGGGCAGACCACCGCGTACTGCCGCGTCAGCGCCGGCGCCACCTCGTGCCACATGGCGTGGGTCTGCGGGTTGCCGTGCAGCAGCAGCACCGGCGGCCCCTCGCCGCCGCGCCGCAGACGGACGCGCTGGCCGTCCGCCGCGCGGGTCTCCAGCACGAAGCCCTCGAAGAAGGCGGTCAAGGCGGCGCGTCCCGGCACGTCGTGGGCGGATGCCGGGACGCCGGGCGAATCCGCCGCATGGAAGGCATCGCGACTCTCCGTTCCATCCCGGCGGCAGCGTTCCACGATCCGTTGCAGGGCGCAACGAGTCGCTGCGCGGCGCCGGGCGGCACGGCGCAGGCGGGAAACGCCTTCCCATGCCGGGCCGCTCTCCTCTCGACCTTCCCTTGGCCGGCCCGCCCGGCTGCCCTACGCAGGCCGGCACGACGCCGGAGGAGACCATGACCGAGATCCCGCCCCGGGTGCTCGCCGCCATCGCCGGGGCCGCCGCCGCGCATGACCGGGAGGGCAGCTTTCCCGCCGGCAGCCTCGCCGCGCTGCACGGGGCCGGGCTGCTGACCCTGGCGCTGCCCGTGGCCCTGGGAGGGCGCGGCGCCGGGCTGCGGGAGGCCGCCGGTGCCGTCGCCGCGGTGGGCGGGGCCTGCGCCGCCACCGGGCTCTCCTTCGCGATGCAGCTCCTCCAGACTCGGCTGCTGGCGCGCTGGCCGGACGGGCTGGCGCGGGCGGTGGCGGCCGATGCGTGCCGTGGCGGGCTGGTCAACGCGCTCGCCACCGAGCCCGGCCTCGGCACCCCCTCGCGCGGCGGCCTGCCGGAGACGGCGGCACGCCGGGAGGCCGGGGGCTGGCGCCTCTCCGGCCGCAAGACCGCGGTGACCGGCGCCGCCGCGCTGCGCTGGATGCTGGTCTTCGCGCGGGCCGAGGCGGAGGCGGGCGGGGCGCCGCGCACCGGCTGGTTCCTGGTGCCGGGCGGCGCGCCGGGGGTGCGGGTGGTCGAAAGCTGGGACCAGCTCGGCCTGCGCGGCTCGGCCAGCCACGACGTGGAATTCGACGCGGTGGCGCTGCCCGACGGCCATGCCGTGGCGCTGCGCCCGGCGGCGGAATGGGCGGTGCCGGACCCGGAATTCGCGGCCTGGAACGCGATGCTGCTCGGCGCCCTCTACACCGGCGTCGCCGCCGCGGCGCGCGACTGGCTGGTGCGGTTCCTGCGCGAACGGGTGCCGGGCAGCCTCGGCGCGCCGCTGGCCACCCTGCCGCGCATGCAGTCGGCGCTGGGCGGCATCGACGCGCTGCTGCTGGCCAGCCGGCGCCTGATCGACGGCCTGGCGCGCGAGGCGGATGCCGGCGGCGCGGTCGATCCGGTCGAGGCGAACCTGCTCAAGGCGCTGCTGGCGGAGAACGCGGTGGAGGCGGTGGCGCGCGCCGCCCGGCTGGCCGGCAACCGGGCGCTGTCGCGCGGCGAACCGTTCGAGCGGCACTGGCGCGACGTGCAGTGCGCCCGCATCCACGCGCCGCAGGAGGATGCGGCGCAGCTCGCCGCCGGGCGGCGGGCGCTGCTGCCCGGGGCGTGATGCCGGGGCGTGATGCCGGGGCGTGATGTCGGGGCCGCCGGCGCCGGGCCTTCCGGAATGCCGTCCCGCACGCCGGCGGCGAGGGCGGCGACTCTCCGCGATCCCGCTTCCATGCGGACGGGGCCGGGCGGCGGGCCGACATTCCGGCTCGCCCGCGCGGCCGGGGAATGCGATGAAACCGGCGCGGGCGCGACGCCGGCGGGCCCCCGGAGAGGCGGCGCGCCGGCCCGCGGCCGCGCCGCCGCCCGCGGGCGGCGCGACACCATGATTACTTCGGGGAAATGCCCATGCTGGTTGTCCGGGATCTGCCGACGCTGCGCGACGCGACGGCGCGGCTGCGCGCCGAACGTGGCGGCCTCGCCTTCGTGCCCACCATGGGCGCGCTGCATGCCGGGCACCTCGCCCTGGTGGCGGCGGGGAAGCGCGCGGGCGGCGCCGTGGCCGCCTCGATCTTCGTCAACCCGCTTCAATTCGGCCCCAACGAGGACCTCGCCCGCTACCCGCGCGACGAGGAGGGCGACCTCGACAAGCTGCGCGCGGCGGGCTGCGACCTCGCCTGGCTGCCGGACGTGCCCACCATGTACCCGGAAGGCGCCGCCACGACGGTGACGGTGGACGGCCCGCCGGCCGCGCTGTGGGAGGCCGAGCAGCGCCCCGGCCATTTCCGCGGCGTCGCCACGGTGTGCTGCAAGCTGTTCTCGCAGGTCGAGGCGGATCTGGCCTTCTTCGGCGAGAAGGACTGGCAGCAGGTGCAGGTGGTCTCGCGCATGGTGCGCGACCTCGACCTGCCGCTGCGCATCGTGCCGGTGCCGACGGTGCGCGAGCCGGACGGGCTGGCGCTCTCCTCGCGCAACCGCTTCCTCGCGCCGGCCGAGCGGGCCCTCGCCCCTGCCCTGCACGCGGCGATGCAGGCGGCGGTGGCACGGCTGCGCGCGGGCGAGGCGCCGGCGCCGGTGCTCGCGGAAGCGGCCGCCGGCCTCGTCCGGCAGGGCTTCGGCGCGGTGGACTACCTGGCCCTGGTGGAGGCGGCCACGCTGCGGCCGCTGGCGGCGCTGCCGCCGGCCGGCACGGGCCGGCTGCTCGCCGCCGCCCGGCTCGGCGCGGTGCGGCTGCTGGACAACCTGCCGGTCTGAGGCCACTTCCCGACGATCCCGCCCCCGGCGTGCCGCGCGGGAACCCGGGACGCCGCTTTCGGAGCCGCCTCATGCCCAACGACGTCTCCGACCGGCGGCGACCCGACCCGGCGCGACCGCGGCAAAGCGTCCCGTCGCCTCCGCAGCAAGGTGTCCCGGCGCCTCCGCGCCAGACCGCCCAGGCGCGACCGGGTCAGGCCGGCCGTCGCCCCTTCCCCCGGTCCTTCCCATGGTCCTTCCCCTGGCCCTGGCGCGACCGGGGCGGCCGGTTCTCGCCCTTCAAGGCGCTGGTGCTGCTCGGCACGCTGCTGCCCGCCGCCTGGATCCTGGCGCTCTGGGCGACGGACGGGCTCGGCTCTCGCCCGCTGACCGAGGCGATCCACCGGACCGGGCTCTGGGCGGTGCGCTTCCTGCTGCTCGCGCTGCTGGTCTCGCCGCTGCGCAGGCTGGCCGACACGACGCGGGTGCTGCTGGTGCGGCGGATGCTCGGCGTGGCCGCGATGGCCTACGCGCTGGCGCATCTCGGCCTCTACGTGGCGGACGAGAATTTCCGGCTGCTGCACGTCGCCTCGGAGATCGTGCGGCGCTTCTACCTCACCATCGGCTTCGTGGCGCTGCTCGGGCTCGCGCTGCTCGGCGCCACCTCGACGGATGGCTGGACGAAGCGCCTGGGGCGCAACTGGAAGCGCCTCCAGCGCCTCGTCTACCCGATCGGCGTGCTGGCGCTGCTGCACTTCTTCCTGCAGAGCAAGGCCGACGTCTCCGAGGCGACCTTCGCCGCCGGGCTGTTCCTGGCGCTGATGCTCTGGCGGCTGCTGCCGGCGCGCTGGCAGGGCAGCGGCCTCGCCCTGGCGCTGCTCGCGCCGGTCGCGACGCTGGCGACGGCCGGGGTGGAGTACGCCTGGTACGCGCTGGCCACGCGCATCCCGGCGCAGCGCGTGCTGTGGGCGAATCTCGACCTGGAATTCGGCCCGCGCCCGGCGGTCTGGGTCGGCATCGTGGTGCTCGGCGTGGCGGCGGCGCTGGGCGCGCGGCGGCAGGTGCTGGCGGCCGCGGCGCAGCCGCCGATCCACGGGACGTAGGGCCCCCACGCCCGGACGCCGCACCAGGATGCCTGGCTCCGGCGCGGACATGCCCGGGCGCGCCTCGGCACGGCCCATCCTGTCGCGGCAGGCGATGGCGGCAGAACCCGCACAGGTCGTTCCGCTCGTCGCGCCGTGCCGGCCCGACGCGCCGTGCCGTGGCGGCTACGCCGGCTCCGCCGCGAAGGCCTGCGTCCGCACGAGGCGCGCGTACAGCCCGCCCGCCGCCATCAGCTCGGCATGCGTGCCCTGCTCCACCGCGCGCCCGGCCTCCATCACCACGATGCGGTCGGCGTCGCGCACGGTGGAGAGGCGGTGCGCGATCACCAGCGTGGTGCGGCCGGCGCGCAGCCGCGCCAGGGCGCGCTGCACGGCGGCCTCGTTCTCGGCGTCGAGCGCCGAAGTCGCCTCGTCCAGCAGCAGCACGCGCGGGTCGCGCAGCAGGGCGCGCGCCAGCGAGACGCGCTGCCGCTGCCCGCCGGAGAGCCGCGAGCCGGCCGGGCCGAGCGGCGTCGCGTAGCCCTGCGGCAGGGCTGCGATGAAGTCGTGCGCGGCCGCCGCGCGCGCGGCTTCCTCCACCTCGGCCGCGGTGGCGCCGGGGCGGCCGCAGGCGATGTTGCTGAAGGCGGTGTCGTCGAACAGCACCGCGTCCTGGCCGACATAGGCGATGGCGTCGCGCAGGCTCTCGACGGTGACGGCGCGCAGGTCGGCGCCGTCGAGCCGGATCGCGCCCGCCGTCACCTCGTAGAGACGCGGCACCAGCGCCAGCGCGGTCGATTTGCCGGCGCCGGAGGGCCCGACCAGCGCCACCGTCTCGCCCGGGCGCGCGGTGAAGGAGAGATCGGCCAGCGCCGCGTCCGGCACGCCGTCGTAGCGGAAGCCGACATGGTCGAACACGATCTCGCCGTGCCCCGGCGGCAGCGCCACGGCGCCGGGCGCGTCCACCAGGGTCGGCTTCTCGTCCATCACCGCGAAGACGCGGGCGAGGCCGGCCAGCCCCTCCTGCAGCGCCGCGTTCAGCGAGCCCAGCGCCCGCACGGGCCGCGAGGCCAGCAGCAGCGCGGTGACGAAGCCGGTGAAGTCGCCCACCGTGCCGAGCCCGGCCGAGACGCGCCAGCCGACGAAGTACAGCACCGCCGCGACCGCGAGGCCGCCCAGCGCCTCCAGGATCGGATCGACCCGCGCGCGGTTGCGCGCCATGCCGAGCAGCGCCGCGCGCAGCCCGGCGAAGGCCGCCGCCGCGCGCGCCTCCTCCTGCGCCTCCAGCCGGTAGGTGCGCACCACGCGGGCGGCGCCGAAGCTCTCGTTCAGCATCGCCGCCGTCTCGCCCACCCGCTCCTGCATGCCGCCCGAGGCGCGGCGGATGCGCTTGCCGAGCTTGAGGATCGGCGCCGCCGCCAGCGGGTAGAGCAGCGCCGCGATCAGCGACATCTGCCAGTCGAGGTAGATCATCGAGGCGACCAGGCCGATCACCGTCAGCGCGTCGGCGACGGCGTTCACCGCCTTCCCGAGCGCCTCGCGGATCTGCGCCGCGTCCGCGGTGAAGCGGGCGGCGTGGCGCGCCGGCGCCTCGCGCGCGACGGTCGCGAGGTCGGCGCGCGTCAGGGCGCGGAACAGGTCGAGCTGGAGGGATTCGATCACCCGCAGCACCACGGCCTGGATCGACACCGCCTGCCCGTACTGCACCGCCGCCTTGGCCGCCGTGATGACGATGATGACGGGCGGGATCACCGCCAGGATGCGCGGGTCGTTGCGCATCACCATGTCGAAGGCGCGCTGGATCACCACCGGGTAGAGCGCGGTCAGCCCCGCCACCGCGGCCGTGCAGGCCAGGGCGAGCAGGATGCCGCCGGGATGGTGGCGCAGATAGGCCCGCCAGAGCCGTCCCAGCAGCGCGCGGGTGGAAGGGTCGGCCAAGGGGGTGGCCAAGGGGGCTGCCAAGGGGCTTGGTCGAACGCGCGGCATGGGCGCGCGATATCAGAGCCAGGGGATGGCCGCGAGCCCCGCGGGAGCATGGCAGGGCCCGGCGCGGCCGGCCTGCCCCCCGGCCGCTTCCCTCCGGCTTCTCCCCCCGGGCCTCTCCCCCTCGGCCGCTCCCCCTCGGGCGCCGGTCGCCGCGTGGCCGGGCGGGGTCCGGGCGGCCCCCGCCCGCCGGCTCAGTCCAGCGTCGCGCCGGACACGGCCACCAGATCCTGCCAGACCTTCTCCTGCTCGCGCTTGTAGCGGCCATAGGCGTCCGGGGTCTCGTCCCAGATCGTGGTCATGCCGGTCGGCTCGAACCGCGCGCGGAATTCCGGCGTGCCGACCACCTTCACCAGCGCGTCGTGCAGCACCCGCACCACCTCGGGCGGCGTGCCGGCCGGCGCGTCCATCGCGTACCAGCTCTGGAAGTCGATGCCGGCGCCGGGCAGCAATTCGTTCATCCCCGGCACGTCCACCAGCTCGGGCACGTAGGTCAGCCGCTCGGCGCTGCCCACGGCGAGCGGGCGGAAGGCGCCGGAGCGGATGTGCGGCATGGCGGCCGGGATCACGTCGAAGCACATGTCGATGGTGCCGGCCAGCAGGTCGGCGAAGGCCGGGCCGCCGCCGCGATAGGGGATGTGGGTGATGTCCACCCCGGCCACCTTCTTCACCTTCTCGATGGCGAGGTGGCTGATCGTGCCGGTGCCGGAGGAGCCCATGGTGAGCTTGCCCGGGTCCTTCCTCGCCGCCTCGATCAGCTCGCCGAAGCTCTTCCAGGGGCGCGTGCCGTTGACCATCAGCAGGATGGTGCCGGTGGTCACCCGCGTCAGCGGCGCGAAGTCGCGGATCGGGTCGAAGGGCATCGAGGTGCGGTAGAGGAACTTGTTGGCGCACTGGATCGAGGCCGAGGAGAGCAGGATCGTGTACCCGTCCTTGGCCGCCTTCGCGACGGCGTCGGCGCCGAGGTTGCCGCCGGCGCCGCCGCGGTTCTCCACGATCACGTTCTGCCCGAGCGTGGGCGTCAGCCGCTCGGCGATCTGCCGGCCGGTGATGTCCACGGCGCCGCCCGGCGCGTAGGGCACGATCAGGCGGACGGGGCGGGTCGGGTAGGCGGCCTGCGCGAGGGCCGGGCTGGGCAGCAGGGCACGGCCGGCGGCGAGCGCCAGCGGCGCGCCGAGAACGGCACGACGGTTCAGCATCTCTTCTCTGTCTCCCGGATGTGGCCAGCAGGTCGGGCCCCGGCGCGCCGTGGTCAAGCCGGTCCGGACAGGCCGTGCAGCAGTATAGCGGCGGCGTTCGAGACGTTGAGGCTCTGGATCGCGCCCGCCCCGCGCAGCGTCACCCGCGCGGCACAAGCCTCCAGCGTGGCGGCGGCCGGCCCGTGCTCCTCGTTGCCCAGCACCAGGGCGATGGGTCGGTCGCGCGGGATGCGTCCCATCGGCACGCCGCCCTCGGCCTCCGCCGCCACGGTCAGGGCCCGCGCCGCGAGGGCGCGCAGCACCTCCGGCAGCTCGTCGGTGCCGAACAGGGCCAGGTGCTCCAGCCCGCCCTCGGCGGTCCGGTAGGCGGCATCGGAGAGGCCGGCCTGGCACGGATCGCCCGAGAGCAGCAGCGCCCGGCAGCCGAAGAAGGCGGCGGTGCGGGCGATGGCGCCGAGGTTGTGCGGGTTGCCCACCCCGTCCAGCACCGGCAGCACCGGCCCGGCCAGCAGCTCGGGCAGGTCGTCCGGCGTCAGCACCCGGATCGCGCGCGGCACCGCCACGGCGACGATGCCGCCATGGTGCGGCGTGCCGGCGATGCGGGCCAGCTCCTCGGCCGGCACCTCGCGATAGGGCCGGCGCAGCCGCGCCAGCACGGCGCAGTGCGGCCCGGCCTCGCGGCGGGTCGCCTGGGTGTGGAACAGGCGCAGCACGTCGCCGGGGCGGCGGGCGAACAGCGCGGCGACGGGGGCGACGCCGCAGATGCGGTCGGGGTCGGGCGGGCGGCTCATGCGTCGAGGCGTAGGGCTCAAGGCGACTTGGCGCCACCCCAGGGGGCGGCGGGGCCGGCCGACGGCGGATGGGTGGGCGGCGGATAGGTGGGCGGCGGGTATCCGGGATAGGCCGCGGCATCCAGCGCGGCGCCGAGCATCCCGCCCAGCGCGGCCCCGGCCGCGGCCGCCGAGGTGACGGCCGGGTCGGGCTCCGGCACCACCACCCGGACGCAACCGCCGAGCAGCGGCACGAGGAGCAGCCACATCGCCGGCGGCGTGTGCCGCTTGGGCAGGCGTGGCGCGATCGGGTGGCAGGGCAACGGCATCGGGCTCCCGGTGGGCGCAGGTCGGTCCGCGCAGTACGCCGCCGGCCCGGGCGAATCCACCCGCGACGGCCCCGTGCGGGGCCTGACCCCTTACAGCACGACGCAGCGCCGCCGGTTCACGATGCCCGGCGGCGCACCCTTCAGCCGATCCGCTCGATCCCGCCCATCCAGGGGCGCAGCACCTCGGGCACCAGGATCGAGCCGTCCGCCTGCTGGTGCGTCTCCATCACCGCGATCAGCGCCCGGCCGACCGCGACGCCGGAGCCGTTCAGCGTGTGGACGAGGCCCTTCACCTTGCCGTCGGCGCCCCGGTAGCGCGCCCTCATCCGGCGCGCCTGGAAGTCGCGGCAGTTCGAGCAGGAGGAGATCTCCCGCCACGCCCCCTGCCCCGGCAGCCAGACCTCCAGGTCGTAGGTGCGGGCCGAGGAGAAGCCGGTGTCGCCCGAGCAGAGCAGCACCCGGCGCCAGACCAGCCCCAGCCCGGTCAGCACGCGCTCGGCGCAGGCGGTCATGCGCTCGTGCTCCTCGGCCGAGGCCTCGGGCGCGGTGACGGAGACCAGTTCCACCTTCCAGAACTGGTGCTGGCGCAGCATGCCGCGCGTGTCCCGCCCGGCGCTGCCGGCCTCCGAGCGGAAGGAGGGGGTCAGCGCCGTCATGCGCAGCGGCAGCGCCGATTCGGCCAGGATCTCGTCGCGCGCGAGGTTGGTCAGCGGCACCTCGGCGGTGGGGATCAGCCAGCGGCCGTCGGTGGTGCGGAACAGGTCCTCGGCGAATTTCGGCAATTGCCCGGTGCCGTACATGGTGGCGTCGTTCACCAGCAGCGGCACGGAATGCTCCGTGTAGCCGTGCTCGTCCGCGTGCAGCGAGAGCATCCACTGGCCGAGCGCGCGCTCCAGCCGCGCCAGCGCGCCGCGCAGCACGGTGAAGCGGGCGCCGGCCAGCTTGGCGGCACCGGCGAAGTCCATCAGCCCGAGCGACTCGCCCAGCTCGAAATGCTGCCTCGGCGCGAAATTCGGGCGCGGCGGCTCGCCGTGCTGGTGCAGCACGACGTTGGCCGTCTCGTCCGGCCCGTCCGGCACCTCGGGGTCGAGGAGGTTGGGCAGCACCTCCAGTGCCGCGGTCAGCGCCGCCTCGGCCGCGGCCGCGCCCTGCTCGCCCGACTGCTCGCCCGCGTTCATGGCGGCGATCAGCCGGTCGGCCTCCTCGTGCTCGCCGCGCCCCTTCAGCGCGCCGATCTCCTTGGAGCGTCGCTTCTTCTCGGCGCGCGCCGTCTCCAGCGCGGTGATCGCGCCGCGCCGCGCCTCGTCCAGCGCCAGCAGCCGCTCGGCCACGGGCGGCAGGCCACGCCGAGCCATGGCCGCGTCGAACGCGGCCGGCTCGGCGCGCACCGCCTTGATGTCGTGCATCGGGCTACTCGTCGTCCTTGGGAGGCTTCGGCGCCATGTACTTCGCGGCCAGGATCGACAGCTCGTAGAGCAGCAGCAGCGGCACGGCGAGGCCGACCTGGCTGATGATGTCGGGCGGCGTCAGGATCGCCGCCACCACGAACATGCCGACGATGGCGTAGCGCCGCGCGTGCCGGAGCTGGTCCACCGTCACCAGCCCGACGCGCGCCAGCAGCGTGATCGCCACCGGCAGCTGGAAGGCGATGCCGAAGGCCAGGATCATGTGCATGACCAGCGAGAGGTACTCGCTGACCTTGGCCTCGAGCTGGATCGGGATGCCGCCGCCGCCGGAGGGGCTCTCGAAGGAGATGAAGAAGCGCCAGGCGAGGGGGAAGATGAAGTAGTAGGCCAGCGCCGCGCCCATCACGAACAGGATCGGCGAGGCCAGCAGGAAGGGCAGCACCGCCTTCTTCTCGGACCGGTACAGGCCGGGGGCGATGAACAGCCAGAGCTGCGTCGCCCAGATCGGGAAGGAGAAGAAGGTGGCGCCGAAGAAGGCGACCTTGAGGTAGGTGAAGAAGGCCTCGTAGAGCGCCGTGAAGATCAGGCGGCGGTCGCCGCCGCCCTGGTGCATCAGGATGTCGGCCAGCGGCCGCGCCAGGAAGCCGTAGATCTGCGTCGAGAAGTAGTAGCAGACGGCGAAGGCGATGGCGAAGCCGCCGATCGACCACATCAGCCTCGTGCGCAGCTCGAGCAGATGGTCGAGCAGCGGCATCGGCTTGTCGTCGATCGTATCCTCGGGATCGCGCGGCATGACTTAGAGGCTCTGCCCTTCGGGGCGGTTCGGGGCCGGCGCGGCGCCGGCCGCCGG
>NZ_JALPRX010000180.1 GCF_023223525.1 Roseomonas acroporae
ACTGCGGTTCGCCGTAGCCCGGCCGGGCCGCGAGGGCCGGGCCACGCCGCCTCGCGCGGGAGGGGAAAGGGAGCCGGCGCGGCCCTGCCGCCGGCCCGCCCTACCCCGCCGCATCGCCCCGCCAGCGCCCCCGCACCGCCGCCCAGTTCACGGCGTGCGTCGGCGCCGCCCCGGCGAGGCAGGCGTCGATGGCCCGCGCCATCTCCCCCGCCGCGCGCGTGTAGGACCAGTCGGTGACGCCGGCGATGTGCGGCGTCGCCAGGATCTCCGGCCGCGCCAGCAGCGGGGAAGCCGCCGGCAGCGGCTCGGGCGTGAACACGTCGAGCGCCGCGCCGGCGAGCCGCCCGGCCTCCAGCGCCGCCAGCAGCGCGTCCTGGTCCACCAGACCGCCGCGCCCGACATTCACCAGGAACGCGCCGGGCTTCATCGCCGCGAAGGCCGCCGCGTCCATCACGTGCCGAGTCGCCGGCCCCAGCGGCAGGCAGAGGAACACGTAGTCGCTCTCGCCGAGCAGCCGCGCGAACCCGTCCATGCCCGTCACCCCGGCAAGCCCCAGCGCCGCGGCCGCCGCCGGATCCGGCGTGCGCGTCGCCGCGACCACCCGCATGCCGAAGGGGCGCAGCCGCGCCGCCAGCGCCTTGCCGATGCCGCCCAGCCCGACGATGCCGGCGGTGCGCCCCAGCAGCGCCTGGCCGGTCGGCGCGCCCCAGTCGGCGATCGTGGCGTTGCCCCCGGCTCCGCCGGCGGCCCGCATCCGCGCCAAGAGCCGCAGCAGGTCCCGCCCCAGCGCCAGCGCCGCCATCACGCACCATTCGGCCACGGATTCGGCGTTGCCCGTCAGCGTGCTCGGCACGTTGCCGACGGCGATGCCGCGCGCCGTCGCCGCCTCGATGTCCACCCCCTCCAGCCCCGCGCCCCATTGCTGGATCAGGCGCAGCCCGTCGATCCGGTCCATCAGCGCGCCGTCCACCCGCGTCATCAGCGGTACCAGCACCGGCGCGGCCCAGCGGCGGCCCGGATCGGCCGCCAGCCCGGCGGCGAGGTCGTCCACCGCCAGGACGAAGTCCGGGCGGGCCTCGCGGAGGTAGCGGGCGGTGTCGGGGAAGGTGCGGTCGGCGAGGAGAACGCTCGGCGTCACGATGGCGGAACCTCTCGGCGGTCGGGGCCGGCAGCCTACAGCGGATCGCCGTCCCGTTGAGCCGGCCGATGGCCCCGTTCGTCATCCCCGGCCGGTCCCGCTGCCGGCGTCCCGTCCCCGTCGCGGCCGGCGCCGCCCCGGGGCGGGACGCCCTCGTGGCGAGCGGCTTGTAAAGCCTTGTCAAACCCAGTGCGCAAGAAAACTTCTGTAAACACCCTGAAAACTGTAGAAAATTTACAAACATGGCATTGCGCGCGACCGAAGCTGTCTGTTGCATTGCGGCATCTCGTTACCCGTACCGGAGCGCAGGGCGTCATGACACGCAGCGACACGATGGGAGTGGATCCGGCGACACCCGCCCGGCGCTGGGGGCAGCTCGCCCTCGGCGTGCTGGCGATGGTGATGATCGCCAACATGCAATACGGCTGGACGCTCTTCGTCGGCCCGATGCAGGCGCAGCACGGCTGGAGCCGCGCCGCGATCCAGGTCGCCTTCACCATCTTCATCGTCGCCGAGACCTGGCTGCTGCCGATCGAGGGCTGGCTGATCGACCGCTTCGGCCCGCGCGCCACCGTCTTCACCGGCGGCCTGCTGGTGGCGGCCGGCTGGTCGATGAACGCGGTCGCCGACAGCCTTGCCCTGCTCTACGTGGCGGCCGCGGTCGGCGGCGCCGGCGCGGGCTTCGTCTACGCCGCCTCGGTCGGCAACGCGCTCGCCTGGTTCCCCGACCGGCGCGGCCTCGCCGCCGGCATCACCGCGGCGGGCTTCGGCGGCGGCTCGGCGCTGACCATCCTGCCCATCGCCTGGATGATCGAGGCGCACGGCTACCAGGCCACCTTCCTGTGGTTCGGACTCGGCCAGGGCGCGGTGCTGCTGCTGGCCTCGCTGGCGATGCGCAAGCCCGCCGCGGGCGAGGTGCCGGTGGTGGCGGCCCAGGCCACGCCGGCCGGCGGCGCCCAGGGGAGCGGCATGCGCCAGGGGGCCGACTGGAAGCCCGGCCAGGTGCTGCGCTCGCCGCTGTTCTGGGTGCTCTACGCGATGTTCGTCATGGTCTGCGCCGGCGGGCTGATGGCGACGGCGCAGCTCGCCCCGATCGCGCACGACTTCGGCATCGCCAACACGCCCGTCTCGATCCTGGGCCTGACCCTGCCGGCGCTGACCTTCGCCCTCTCGATCGACCGCGTGCTGAACGGGCTGACGCGGCCCTTCTTCGGCTGGGTGTCGGACCATCTCGGGCGCGAGAACACCATGTTCGGCGCCTTCCTGCTGGAAGGCATCGGCATCCTGGCGCTGATGCACTTCGGCGCCGACCCGGTGCTGTTCGTGGTGCTGACCGGCCTCGTCTTCTTCGCCTGGGGCGAGATCTACTCGCTGTTCCCGGCGCTGTGCACGGACCTCTACGGCCGCAGCCACGCCACCACCAACTACGGCATGCTCTACACCGCCAAGGGCACGGCGGCGCTGCTGGTGCCGCTCTCCTCGGTGCTCCAGCAGGTGAGCGGCGGCTGGGAGGGCGTGTTCCTGGTGGCCGCGACCTGCAACATCGCGGCGGCGGTGCTGGCGATCGCGGTGGTCAAGCCGCTGCGGCGGCGGGCGGCCGGCCGGATCGAGGCGCCGGTGGCGGCGCCGGCGGTGGCCTGACGCCCGGCCGGACCAGGTTCCGGGCACCGCGCCGACCGTGGGGACCGGCCGGTGCCGACAGACCCGGCCGGCCCAGAACGGGCCGGTCCAGAACGGGCCGCTCCGGGAAGGGCCGGGGCAGGACGGGCCCGCCCCACCCCGCCCCGCGCGGGCCGGTGCCATGCCCGGGCAGGCTGCCGCCCCGACGCCCACCGCCGGCGCGGCGGGGCACCCGGCCACTCCGCCTCACACCGATGTGCAACACCGTTCCTGTCGGCGCGTTCCGGAACCCGGCGGCCCCCCACCGGGCGGCGCAGGGGATCCCGTCAAGTCGACTGGGAGCCAGCCGAGCGATCGTCGCGGCCTGATGAAGCTCGGTGCCGCGCTGCTGCCGGCGCTGGCCGGGCTGGAAGCCGGCCAAGCCGGGATCGGGCGGGCCGAGGCCCGCACGCCCCCCGCGGCGGCCCCCCTCGGGGCGGCGAAGGGGATCGCGTCATGTCGAATGGGAGCCTGCCGAGCGATCGTCGCGGCCTGATGAAGCTCGGTGCCGCGCTGCTGCCGGCGCTGGCCGGGCTGGAAGCCGGCCATGCCGGGATCGGGCGGGCCGAGGCCGGCACGCCGCCCGCGGCGGCCCCGGCGGCCTACGCGCCCGGCTACTTTACCGCCACGGAATGGCGCTTCCTGCACGCCTTCTGCGACCGGCTGATCCCCGCCGACGAGACCGGGCCGGGCGCGGTCGAGGCCGGCGTGCCGGAATTCATCGACCGCCAGCTCGCCACGCCCTGGGGCTTCGGGAAGCTCTGGTACATGGAAGGCCCCTTCGTCGACGGCCCGCCCGAGCTCGGCGTGCAATCCCCGCTGACGCCGCGCGACCTCTACCGGCAGGGCATCGCCGCGGTGGAGGCCTCGGTGCGGCGCGCGCAGGGCCGGGCGTTCGCCGAGCTGGACGCCGCGGCGCGCGACGCGGTGCTGCACGCGCTCGACAAGGGCGAGACGGATCTCGGCCCCGCGCTGCCATCGGCCTACTTCTTCGCCTCGGTGCTGCAGGACACGCTGCACGGCTACTTCGCCGACCCCGTGCATGGCGGCAACCGCGGCATGGGCGGCTGGAAGATGGTGGGCTTCCCCGGCGCGCGCGGCGATTTCTGGGACTGGGTGGACCGCCACGACGGCAGGCCCTACCCGCTGCCGCCGATGTCGATCACCGGCCGGCGGGCCTGAGCGATGGCGGAGACACGGCGGCCCGAGGTCGACGTCGCCATCGTCGGCTTCGGCTGGTGCGGCGCCATCATGGCCAAGGAGATGCGCGAGGCGGGGCTGCGCGTGGTGGCGCTGGAGCGCGGCGCGATGCGCGACACCTGGCCCGACGGCGCCTACCCGAAGACGCTGGACGAGCTGACCTACAACGTCCGGCACAGGCTGTTCCAGGATCTCTCGCAGAGCACGGTGACGATCCGGCACAATGAAGGCCAGCAGGCCGTGCCGTACCGGCGCTTCGGCGCCTTCCTGCCCGGGCAAGGCGTGGGCGGGGCGGGGCTGCACTGGTCCGGCTGCCACTGGCGCGTGCTGCCCGAGGAGCTGCGCCTGCGCAGCCACTACGAGGAACGCTACGGCCGGGGCTTCATCCCGGACGAGATGACGATCCAGGACTTCGGCGTCACCTATGCCGAGCTGGAGCCGCATTTCGACTTCGCCGAGAAGGTCTTCGGCACCTCCGGCACCGCCTACCGCGTCAAGGGGCAGGTGGTGGGCGAGGGCAATCCCTTCGAGGCCGACCGCTCCAGCCCCTTCCCGCTGCCGGCGCAGAAGAACACCTATTCCGCCGAGCTGTTCCGCCGCGCCGCGCTGGAGGTGGGCTTCCACCCCTTCAGCATCCCCTCCGCCAACACCTCCGCCCCCTACACCAACCCGTACGACTGCCAGATGGGGCCGTGCAATTTCTGCGGCTTCTGCTCGGGCTACGCCTGCTACATGTACTCCAAGGCCTCGCCCAACGTGAACATCCTGCCGGCGCTGCGCGACGACCCGGAATTCGAGCTGCGCCCGGGCTGCGAGGTGCTGCGCGTCGATCTCGACAGCACGGGCCGGCAGGCGACCGGCGTCACCTACGCCGATGCCGAGGGCAACACGGTGACGCAGCCGGCGCGCCTCGTGATCGTCGCCACCTTCGCCTACAACAACGCGCGGCTGCTGCTGCTCTCGCGCATCGGCCAGCCCTACGACCCGCGCAGCGGCGAGGGCACGGTGGGGCGCAACTTCAACTACCAGAACATGGCCACCATCAAGGCGTTCTTCGACACCGACAAGTATGTCGATCCCTTCATCGGCGCCGGCGGCAACGGCGTCGCCTTCGACGACTTCAACGGCGACCACTTCGACCACGGCCCGCTCGGATTCGTCGGCGGCTCGCCCTGCTGGGTGAACCAGGCCGGCAACAAGCCGGCGAGCGGCATCGCCCTGCCGGCCGGCTCGCCCGGCTGGGGCGCCGCCTGGAAGAAGGCGGCGCGCGACGCCTACCGCCACACCGTCTCGATGGACGCGCACGGCACCAACCTCTCCTACCGCGACTGCTACCTCTCGCTCGACCCCACCTACAGGGATGCCTGGGGCCAGCCGCTGCTGCGCATGACCTTCGACTGGCACGACAACGACATCCGCATGAGCCGCTACGTCACCGCGCAGATGGAGAAGGTGGCGCGGGCGATGGCGCCGAAGTCGATCAACGTGCTGGTCAAGCAGCCCGGCGCGCATTTCGACGCGCGCTCCTACCAGACCACGCACATGGGCGGCGGCGCCGTCATGGGCACCGACCCGCGCACCAGCGTGCTGAACCGCTATCTGCAGAGCTGGGACGTGCACAACGTGTTCGTCCCCGGCTCCTCCGCCTTCCCGCAGGGGCTCGGCTACAACCCGACCGGCACGGTGGCGGCGCTGACCTACTGGTCGGCCCGGGCGATCCGCGGCGAGTATCTGAGGAACCCCGGCCCGCTGGTGCCGCGATGAGGCGCCGCCTCGCGCCGCTGCTCGCCGCCGTGCTGCTCGCGACGGCCGGGCTCGGCACCCGGCCGGCCGCCACGCCGGGGGGCGCCCGGGCGATTCCCGCCGCGACGCCCAACACGGGGTCCGCGACGGAGTCCGCGGCGCCGCCGGCCGCCGACCCGGCGCTGGTGGCGCGCGGCGCCTATCTCGCGCGGCTCGGCGACTGCACGGCCTGCCACACCGCGCCGGGCGGCCGGCCCTTCGCCGGCGGCCTGGCCATGGCGACGCCGGTCGGCACGATCTACAGCACCAACATCACGCCGGACCGCGAGACCGGCATCGGCCGCTATTCCGAGGCCGACTTCGCGCGCGTGCTGCGCGAGGGCGTGGTGCCGGAAGGCCACACCCTGTACCCGGCCATGCCCTACCCGTCCTATGCCCGGCTGACGGAGGCGGACACCGCGGCGCTCTACGCCTACTTCATGCACGGCGTCGCGCCGCAGCGGCAGGCGAACCGGGATTCCGACATCCCCTGGCCGCTCTCCATGCGCTGGCCGCTGCGCTTCTGGCGCCTCGCCTTCGCGCCCGCGCCGCGCCCCTTCGACGCCGCCGCCTATCCCGATCCGCGCGTGGCGCGCGGCGCCTATCTCGTGCAGGGGCTCGGCCATTGCGGCGCCTGCCACACGCCGCGCGCGCTCACCATGCAGGAGAAGGCCCTGACCGACCGCGACGGCGCCGACTACCTGGCGGGCGGCGCGGTGATCGACGGCTGGGTGGCGCCCGCCCTGCGCAACGACGCCCGCGCCGGACTCGCTTCCTGGAGCGAGCAGGACATCGTCGAATTCCTGCGCACCGGCCGCAACCGCTTCACCGCCGTGTTCGGCGGCATGACGGACGTGGTGGCGCACAGCACGCAGCACATGACGGAGGCGGATCTCGGCGCCATCGCCGCCTACCTCAAGTCGCTCGGCGGCGCGCCGCGCGACCCGTACCGGCCGGACGGCGCCACGGAGGCGGCGCTGCGCGGCGGCGACGACGGCGCGCGCGGCGCCGCCGTCTACCTCGACAACTGCAATGCCTGCCACCGCAGCGGCGGCCAGGGCTACACGCGGGTCTTTCCCGCGCTGGCCGGCAACCCGGTGGTGCTGGATGCCGACCCGACCTCGCTGATCCGCATCGTACTGTTCGGCAGCACGCTGCCGGGGCTGCGCACGGCGCCCTCCGCCTTCACCATGCCGCCCGCCGCCGGCCGCCTGGACGACGCCGCGGTGGCGGACGTGGCGAGCTTCGTGCGCGCGGCCTGGGGCAACCGCGGCACGCCGGTCGCCGCCTCGGACGTTGCCGCGGTGCGGCGGACGGCGACGCCGGCGGAACGGGCGCGGGCGCGGGAAGCGGCCCCGGCGCCCCGCTGACAGGGGCGGCGCCGTGCTCTAGAGCATGCTGCGTTTACATGGAAGCGTATCCTGAGTTGG
>NZ_JALPRX010000181.1 GCF_023223525.1 Roseomonas acroporae
CGCGATCAAACGGATCCACCGATCACGATCGACCGGATTACGCAGCAGCAGCCCGTTGGTGTTCTCGTTCGTGCCGCGCTGCCAGGGGCTTCGGGGATCACAGAAGTAGATCGCAAGCCCCGTGTCGATCCGCAGCCGGGCGTGCTGCGCCATCTCCGCTCCCTGGTCCCAGGTCAGCGACCGGCGCAACTGCGCAGGCAAGGTCGTGATCTCGCGCGCGATCGCCTCGCGCACCGCCTCGGCGCCGTGCCCGGCCAGCGCCGGGCCGTTCTTCTCGCGCGGCCCGTCGCCATGGCCCGCCATCGGCGGCAGGTGCAGCAGCAGCGTGAACCGCGTCGTGCGCTCGACGAGGGTGCCGATGGCGGAGCTGCCGAGACCCAGGATGAGGTCCCCCTCCCAATGGCACGGTACGGCACGGTCCGCCGCCTCCGCCGGGCGTTCGCCGATGAGGATCTCCGGGGTGATGAACGCCTTGCCCCGCCCCCGCGAGCGTGCCCGCGGCACGCGCAACGCCCGACCCGTGCGCAGGCACGCGGTCAGCTCACGCTTCAGGGCGCCCCGACCCTGGATGTAGAGCGCCTGATAGATGGCCTCGTGGCTGATGCGCATGCTGCTGTCGTCCGGGAAGTCGAGCCGCAGGCGCTCGGCAATCTGCTGCGGGCTCCACGCCATGGCCCATCGCCGATGCTGCCGTCGCCCATGCCGTCGGCCCTTCCACGGTACCGTTGTCGGGCCGGGCACCGCAGCGCCGCCCGGAGCCGCCACGGCGCCGGCCAACCGGTCCTGCACGTAGGCTCGCAGCGCCGGGTGTGTGGTCAGCTTCGCCGGCTTCGGCCGCCGTGCCGCCCGCTCCGCGTGCCATTGTGCCGTGGTCGCCCGGTAATCCAGGTTGCCGCCCCGCGTCGCCGCGTTGCGCCGCAGCTCCCGCGATACGGTCGACGCCGCTCGTCCCAGGCGGCGGGCAATCTCCCGGACGCCCAGGCCCTGCGCCCGCAGCAGCGCGATCTCCTCCCGCTCCGCCAGGCTGAGATAGCGCCCGGAGAGCGGCTTCGATGATCGCGACAGATGCGACGGCGCCATGCCGCCCGCTTCGCGAAACCAACGGTACCCGACCGGTTGCGATATCCCGACTTCCACCGCCGCGTCCTCACTCGACAAGCCCTTGGCGACCAACGCCCAGAACCGCCGCCGGTCCTCCTGTCGCGCCACGCCCGGCCGCCCGGGCGACCTCAGCTTCCGCCGCAAAGCCCGATCCGAACGCCGCCGACCCGCCATCGCTTCCGCCCTCCCCCAGGGGTGTGGCGACGACCGTTTGAATCCACCCAATATGCTTCCACCGACTACCGCCACGTGCTGGAGCGGCAGGGCATCGAGCAGTCCATGAGCCGCCGCGGCAACTGCCTGGACAACGCGCCCATGGAGAGCTTCTCCGCCTCGTTCAAGAAAGAAAGCGTCCACCAGGCCCGGTTCCGTACCTGCGAGGAGGCCAGGGCAGCGGTGTTCGACTACATCGAGGTCTTCTACAACCGGCAACGCCTGAACTCGGGCGTCGGCTACCGCACGCCCGCCAAGGCGCGTGCAGCCATGAGCCCGGAGGCCGCCATGCCACTCGCCGCATGACGCTCTGATCTCACCCCTCCACTCCCCAGGGGGAAGTCCACCTGGATCAGCCGCAACCGGCGCATGGCAAAGGACTACGAACACCTCATGCAGACCGGCGAGATGCTCGTCTACATGGCCATGGCGCGCATCGTCCCGCGCAGGCTCGCGAAGAGCGCGACATGAAATTGCCAAACGCCCTCTATAAGCGGCCGATTATTCCTTCATCGCAAGAGAAAAGAAGCGCGTCAAATTGGAGGTAAGATAAGCCAACATTGTTGAATCTCCGGTATAGATTATGGTTTCAGTTGGTACACCTGGTCTCAAACCATGCCCCCTCAAGAAGCGCTCTGAATTTTCATCAAAATTGATTCGAACAAGAAAAAATTGGTGATTTTGAGGACCATCCACCAGGCGATCAGCAGATACAACTGAGACCAACCCATTCAGCCTTGGCAAATTCATACCATAAGTTCCCAGTATCCTGATTTCCACATTCAAGCCGGGACGAACATTCTCAATGTCGGAAGGGCGGACTTGCGCCTCTATCAAAAGCGAGTCTTCAGCAGGAACAATTTCTAGCATCCTCATACCTGATCCGACAACGCCACCTATGGTAGAGATTGTCTGATTCACAACTCGTCCGGCCACAGGGGCTCGAATGGTCAATCTAGATATTTGCTCGTTTAGCGATCCGATTTTTTCGATTAAATCAGCTCTCTCTCGACGCGCAGCTGCGATGTCTTTTTCCACAGATTCTAGGTACATCCAATGACTCCTGCTTTCATCCAAAGTAGCACGCTCTATACGCGCTTGGTTCTCTGCAATTCTAGCTCGAATAGAAGCAATATCCGAACGAATTTCAGTTGCTACTTGCCTCACCTCATTAAGGCGCCGTTCGGTCCCGGCGCCATTTCTTGCTAAATCCTGCGCAACTGAAACATCCCTTTCAGCCAAACGCAAATGCTCGATCTTGGCGTCCAACTGGATTACTAGATGGCCCAATATTGATTGAGCCTGAGCCCGTTCTGACTGAGCTATTGCGAGATTGTTTGCAATAACCGCCCTCCGTGCGGCGTACATAATTTCCTGATCTCGACGTATGTAAGGGTATTGAGAAATGCTAACTTCTGCCAATGATTGTTCAGAAAAAGCAAGCGGCTGCCCTGTCCTCTCCGCCTCAAGGCGTTCGGTATTCGCAATATTTATCGCAAGTTGCTCTCGTGTGTTGTTAAGCGACAGGTTAAGCCTAGAACTCTCCAACACGGCCAAAATTTGCCCGGATGCCACCAAATCCCCATCTCGAACAAGAATTTCACGTACTACGCCTCCATCAGGGTGCTGTACGATCTTTCTGTTGCTTTCAACCACAATAACCCCGGGCGCTATTGCGGCGGACGCTAATGGCGCCAGAGCAGACCAAATTAATAGTCCACCAAAAGCAACTGATATTCCCACAACACCAATGATAATTGGCTTAAGGAAATTTGCCATCGCAGGTCTCCCGTACGTGATTTTTATTGGACCGCACTTACCAATTTAGGTCTCAGGGCATCGTGAATTTCGGCTTGGCTGACAAATGCTTCGAGATTACCATCCTCTAATATCATCATGCGATTTGCAAGATTTTGTATGCCGGCATGCCTAGAAATCGCCACGATAGTCGTTCCGACACTGTGAAAATGCTTCAATGCTTTGAGCAGAATTGCTTCTCCTTCGTGGTCAAGATGAGTGGTGGGTTCATCCAAAATGAGAATCTTGGGTTTTCCGAAAAACGCTCGGGCTAAAGCGATCCGTTGCCTTGCGCCCGCAGTCAATTGGCAAGTATCGTCACTAATAAATGTATTATAGTCGAACTGCAAATTTCTTATGACCAAATCAGCTCCACTCAATTTCGCCGCATCGACGACGGCAGAAAGATCAGAGTAGCCTCGCCCAATAATTTGTGAAACTTTATCATATCCAAGCTGTTGGCTTTCAGGAAGATAGCCCACTTGAAAACCAAAATCTTGCTCCTTAAACCTCACCAACGAATAATCATCAAATCTGACGATGCCCGAAGAGGGTTGTTCTGCGCCTGCAAGCAGCCTCGCTAAAGTGGTTTTTCCAGCTCCCTCGCGCCCTACTACAGCAATGAAATCTCCTTGGTTTATTGTGAAATTTAGGTTATTTAGAATTGGCTTGTGGCGGTTGATGGAACGGACACTAACATTATTGGCAGAAATATACCCCTGCAGAATCGGCAGTTCAGAACATTCGAATTGGCTAGAATTATCTAGTAGCTTCCTTATTCGTGCCACAGCTGCACGAGTAGCTACAATGGAGCTGTATGAGGCGCTGAGCTTTTCGGTGGTATTCATCACTCTGCCGAATAGCATTGAAGTTGCGATTAGCGCGCCTGCCTGCATCTCACGCTCCAAAACTAAATATGCGGCGATTGCCAAAAGTAGACCTTGAGCAATGCTCTTCAGGGACCGCCCAGAAGCATCAATCCATCCGCATATTTCACTCATATTCAGCATGGCGAGGTTTATCTTATTATTGATGGAGGTCAGCTTCTTTATTATCAATCCACGCGAACCCATAGCAACAACCACATCGAATTTTGAAAAGTTATTTTGCGCGATGAATTCGAATTGATGGAGATTTTTATTTATGATGTTGAGTCTTCTTGCCACGAAACGCTTTTCTCCCACCGAAAGCATCAGGGAGGAAAATATTGCCGCAATAGTGATAAGTCCCAGCCAAGGATGCAGTACAAAAATCGCGCCGATGAATACAACGCAAAATGGCGCATCGAGTATTGTTGGCAAGGCTTGGCCACAAAAGAAGTTTCTCAATGCGTCGACGTCTTTTAATGGCTGATTATTTTTTGCTCCCTCTATGAAAAATGATTTAGTAAAAAAATCTCTTATTTTTTCGTCGACGCAATATCCCGCCCTGGCAAGAACAGAATTTCTTGCTCCTTCAATAAGAACAGAACAAAACAGCGTCAAAAACAACAGCATTGATATAAGACCGAGCGTGGCCATGCTGCCACTCGGCAAAACTTTGTTAAAGATCAGCATGCTGTATAATGGTACACTCAGTTGTAAAATACTTGAAAAGGCGCTGAGAGATAGGCTGTAGAATATTCCGCGCCGAATGATTTTCTTGGCGGAGAGCCATACATCTATAGCGGGTCCGATTTTCAGCACTTGGTTTTCCCCACAATGTTGCTGAGCATTGCTGAGCGGCAGTTATACGAGATTGATTTGTGCAAAGAGCACCAGCATCAACTATTAAAATCACCAAAATGGTGATGTATATCTTGCGAGTGAGAAAGGCTTGAATTCCACATCACATGTGCATCCGCAGAGTGTATTTGCATATCTATGTTATATTCGCTTGAATGGTTGGCGTCTTCATTCAGGTCGACTGAATTAGTGCTGTCGGTCTTCGGGGAATATGAGTGATCAACTTCGAGATTTGCCATAAGATTAGATAAATTCGATTCGAATTTTGCTAGCGTGAAATTCGAATCGTCGGGTTCTGTATTTAGCATCCTAATTATTGCTTCTGCGACACGAGGGGACACGCCATCACCAGGATCCCCATATCTAAAATCGGGCGCTTCCGGATAATGGAAATCCTCCTCGCTATTTACTAGCGACTGATTTTTTGAGGAAATTTCTAAGAATTTTGAGTTAAGATTCCCATCAAACATTTCCGAAGAATCATTCGCCACGTGAAGCACAGACTTATCGTGTACAAAATTTGCATTGGAATTTCCGTGGTCAGTAGTGGCCATATGATTAATCGCCACGGCGGTGGTGGCGTGTTGGTCCACCTGATCGGTGCCGGG
>NZ_JALPRX010000182.1 GCF_023223525.1 Roseomonas acroporae
CAGTTCTCCCCGTCGCCTCCGTCCAGTTTCCCATGGCGCCCGACATGGGGCGGCGGCTCATGACGGGATGGTGCCCGGGTTCCCGCTTCACGTCGCCAGTGCGACCCGGCCGGAGCGCGGCGACGCTGGAGTGGCCGTCTGCGGCTGCCTATGGCCCGAGGGGACGGCCAGGCGTGGGGCGGCCAGAGATTGAGGCGATGCGGCCCTTGCCGATCCGCCAGGGTCATGTCCGCCCCGTCCGCGGACAGTCATCGGAGGCTTGTAGCGAATGGCGGCGGGCCGCGGAAACGGCGGATTTCTGCGGGCTATCATCGATTGTATACTGCATGCAATCGTGACGCCGAGCCATTGTTTGGCTGGTCAAACATCATGCCGCCGAGCGAAACAGGTGGCGGCCTCGCTCGCCTTCGCGGCCACCTCATGGGCGGCTTGGCGCGCACCCGGTGCCCACCCGCCCGCGGTGCCAACGGGCGGCCTGAAGTGGCCGGCAACCGCGCGGCGGAGGGACTACGCCGCCGAGCTGTCCGCCTCTGCCATGGCGCCCCGCTCCGCCGGCTGCGCCGCCCCTGTGGCGCCCCGCCGCGCCGCCCCCTCGCACCAGGCGGCCCATTCCTCCATGAGCGGGCGCCGGCGCTCCAGCATGTCCGCCCGCTGATAGGCGGCCTCGACCTTGTCCCGAACGCTGTGCGCCAGCGCCTTCTCCACCACGTCCCGCGGGTAGGGCGTGCACTCGGCGGCCCAATCGCGGAACGTGGAGCGGAAGCCGTGCACGTGGATGTCGCTGCGCTCCATGCGGCGCAGGAGCATCGTCAGCGTCATGTCGGACAGCGGACGTTGCGCGGACGTGTCCGCGCCGTCCTTCGGCCCGCCCTTGCCGCCGCCGCGCCGGCCGGTGCCGGGGAACACCAGAGCGCCCGGCGCAGGGTCGCCCATGCGGACGCTCCGCAGCAGGTCCATGGCGGAACCGGACAGCGGCACGCGATGCAGCTTGCCGGCCTTCATGCGCTTGGCCGGCACGGTCCAGACGGCGGCCTCCATGTCCACCTCGCCCCATGTCATGCCGCGCACCTCCCCGGAGCGGGCGGCCGTCAGGATCGCAAAGCGCAGCGCCAGCGGGCCGACGCCGGCCTCGCCCGCCAGCCTCGCCATGAAGGCGGCCATATCCTTCCAGGGCAGCGCGGGGTGGTTCTCCACCGGCTTCACCTTCCTGGCGGGCGGGAGCTTCATGGCGAGGTGCCCCTTCCAACGCGCCGGGTTCTCGCCAGTACGCCAGCCGCCGGCCTTGGCCGCGTCCAGCACCGCTTCGATCCGCCCGCGCAGGCGCGAGGCCGTCTCGGGCACGCGCGTCCAGAGCGGCCGAAGCACCGCCAGCACGGCGGCCGTGTCCACCTCCTCCACGGGTCGGTCCCCGAACGCCGGATAGGCATAAGCCTCCAGCGTCGCCCTCCACTGTGCCCCGTGCTTCGGGTTGCGCCAGCCGGCGGCCTTGTCCGCGATCAGCGCCTCGGCGGCAGCGCGGAAGGTGCGCTCCTGCGCGACGGCACGCGCGGCCTTGTCCGCCGCCCGTGCCTGCTGCGGGTCCTGTCCGTCCCGGATGAGCTTGCGCGCGGCGTCCGCCTTCTCGCGCGCTTCCGCCAGGGAGACGGCCGGATAGGCGCCGAGGCCCATGTCTCGGCTCTTGCCGTCGCGCATGTAGCGCAGGACCCACGTCCTGCGGGCGGCGTCCTTGACGTAGAGGTGCAGCCCGCCGCCGTCGCCGTAGCGCCCCGGCTTGTTCAGCGCCCTCACGCCCATCGCTGTCAGCTTGCCGGCCATGCCCGCCCCACCGTTCCCTGTTCCCAAGACTGTTCCCATATTAGCGCGCGGATTTATGGGAACAAGCGGAACCGGGAATGCTATGGTTCGTGCGAAATGATGTATATATCACAGCACTCTAGAGGTCATTCAGGCACGCAGGGGAACGTTAGTTCTACAGACACCTCATCCGCCATGGACTCAAAGCATTCCGAGGGCCTGGTCATGGTGACCGGCCTCATCCCCTACAGCGAACCGCAGTCCGGTTGGGACTGCGGTTCGCCGTAGCGCGTTGTTCACGGCGCGGATTCACGCCGCCGGGCGTGTCCGCCCGCCGGCGATCCGCTCTAATCAGCGCGTTGGCGCGGCGGCTTGGCTCGGCGCGGCCCCGCCGGTGATCCACGCTCAGGGCGGCACCGGCGCACCGTCCCAGGCGAACACGCCCCCGCTGTCCGCGGGCCGCAGCCCGTCGATGACGGCGAGCAGTCGTTCC
>NZ_JALPRX010000183.1 GCF_023223525.1 Roseomonas acroporae
CAGCGCGTTGGCGCGGCGGCTTGGCTCGGCGCGGCCCCGCCGGTGATCCACGCTCAGGGCGGCACCGGCGCACCGTCCCAGGCGAACACGCCCCCGCTGTCCGCGGGCCGCAGCCCGTCGATGACGGCGAGCAGTCGTTCCGCGGCGAAGTCCGGCGTGAACAGCCTGCCCTCGGGCACGCCGCGCTGGAACGGACGGCTCAGCCCGGTGTCCACCGTGCCCGGGTGCAGCCCGACGCAGAGGGCGTCCGGCCGCGTGCGCGCCAGCTCGATGGCGCCGTTGCGCAGCAGCATGTTCAACGCCGCCTTGGCGGCCCGGTAGCCATGCCAGCCGCCGAGGCGGTTGTCGCCGATGCTGCCGACGCGGGCCGAGAGCGCCGCGAACACCGCCCGGCCTTCCGGCAGCAGCGGCAGGAAGTGCTTCATGGCCAGGGCCGGGCCCACCGCGTTGCGCCGGAAGGCCTCCACCAGCCGGTCGGCGTCCAGCGCGCGCCAGCTCTTCTCCGGCGCGGTGCCCAGCCAGCCGGTGGCGACCAGCACGAGGCGCGGCGGGGCGATGGCGGCCACCCGCGCGGCCGCGGCGGCGACGCCGGTCTCGTCGAGCAGGTCGATGCGGCCCGGCAAGGCGCCAGCCACGGGCCGCACGTCGCGGCGGGACAGCGCCACCACCGCCGCGAAGCCGCCATCCGCGACCAGCGCCCGCGTCAGCGCGGCGCCGATGCCGCCGGAGGCGCCGATCACCACGGCGCAGCCATCGGCCGGAAAGCCCCGCATCAGCGGCCGAGCACGCGCGCGGCCAGGGCGCGGCCCGACAGCCAGGCCGCCTCGACGCGCCCGTCCAGGCACCAGTCGCCGCACAGGCCGAGACCCGCCGCGGGATCCCAGAGCGCGGCCTCGCCCAGCGGCCGCTCGGTCAGGGCGTGGCGCCAGCGATGCGCGGCGAGGTGCAGCGGCGCGGCAGCGGCACCGGTGGCGTCGCGGAACAGGGCGAGGAGCAGCGGCGCCACCGCCTGCGGGTCCGCCTCCAGGTGCCGGCGCGACCAGCCTGGCGAGGCGTGCGCCACCCATCGGTCGGAGGCCGCCGGGTCGGCTCCGGGGCGGCTGCCCTCCCTTGCGATCCAGGCGAGCGGCCCCTCGGCGAAGCGCCGCGTGTCGGGCGCCGCGACCGGCGCCTCGAAGGCCAGCATCAGGCTCCAGCACGGTGCCACCTGCACGGGGGCGAGCCGGTCGGCCAGGCCGCCCTGCCCGGCCGCGCGCAGCAGCGGCGCGGCCTGGGCGGGCGGGACGGCCAGCAGCACGTCGTCGAACCGTTCCTGCTCGCCGCGTGCCGCCACCTCGCCGGGGCGCGTCTCGGCGGCGGGCAGGTGGTGCAGAACCCAGCCGGCCGCGTCGCGCCGGAGCAGTCCGACCTGACGCCCGGCGCGCAGCACCGCGCCGCCATCGGCCAGCAGGGCGCGCGGCAGGGCGGACATGGCCGGCACGCCGCACCACCGCTCCGGCCCTGCCGCGTCCCAGGGCGCGGCGTGGCCGGCGGCGCGCAGCCGCTCCAGCAGCGCCAGGAAGCCCGGGTCACGCGCCGTCGCGTACTGGGCGCCGTGGTTGAAGGAGAGGCCACGACCATCCGGCAGCCCGGTGCGCCGGGTGGCGATGCGGCCGCCCGCGGCACGGCCCTTGTCGAACAGCACCGCCTCCAGCCCCGCCGCGGCCAGCGCCCCGGCACAAGCGAGGCCGGCCATGCCGGCGCCGACGATGGCGACGCGCCGCGTCACCAGCCCGCGCTCCCCGGCATGCCCTTGAACGGGCCGATCAGGTTGGCGGTGATCCAGCCGCCGTAGAACCCGCCGGGCTGCGGCCGCACCTGCTCGCCATCGACGAAGCAGGCGTCCACGCGGCCGGCATGGACGGCGAGGTGGTCGCGGAGCGGCGCGAAGGCCGGCGTCGGCGCCGGGTAGCTCCAGGCGGCGGCCTCGGCACGACGATCCCCGACCCGCAGCGTCCAGTACCGGGCACGCCCCTTCCACTCGCAGAGGGAGCCGCCGGGCGCAGGCTCCAGCGCGCAGCCGGAGAAGCTGCCGGGCGGCAGGTAGTAGGCGGGCGGGTAGCTGGTCTCCAGCACGCGCCAGGCCGCGGTGGTCCCGGCGACGGTGCGCCCGGCGAAGTCGATGCGCAGACGCTGCGGCACACGTTCCAGCCGCGGCGGGCGGGGGTAGTCCCAGACGTTCTCGGGTGGCAGGGGCATGGCGCGAAGCTGGGCCTGGGCTGGCGGATGGCAAGCCGCCGGCGCCATCGGCCCGCCTCCCGCGACGGCGGCCTGCCGCAGCCCGGCGCCGATCCGGGCCCCGGCCAGCGGCACGACGGACCGGCACTCGTTCCGCACGGCCTGCCGGCACCCGAGGCGCCTCGTCCGCCGGCGGCGCGCGGCCAGCATGGAGGCTGGCAGTCCGACCGGGGATCCCGACCATGAGCGCGCCCGAGCCGCCGATCTTCCTCGATCTGGAGGCATCGGGCATCACCGGCGGCGGCTACCCCATCGAGGTCGGCCGGGCACGGGCGCGGCTGGATGCGGCCGGCACGGTGGAACTGGAGTGGTGACGCTGCTCGGCCACACCGGGCTGGAACCCTCGGGGCTCAGGCCCGCGCTGGAGGATCTGCCGTCGCTCCTGCCGCGCGACGCCTGGCCGGTGGTCGGGCCGGACAGGGATCAGCGGCCGGCAGCGCTCGATCGGCGGCAGGGTCGGTCCGGCGGCGTGAAGGGCTTCAGCGCCGGGGGGGCGGGCCGCGCTGTAACCCCTCCCCACCGGGCGCATCCCGCGCCC
>NZ_JALPRX010000184.1 GCF_023223525.1 Roseomonas acroporae
CTCCCTCGCCGGCCGGGCGCGCGGTGGCGTCGTTCTTCTTGACCCAGCGCCAGAAAGCAGCCTCGCTGCATTCGCTCCAATGCGACGATCCGATCCGCCGCCATTGGACGGTGACGAAATCGTCGGGGCGATAGACGCCCAGATGGGTGACCCTCCGGCCGGCCGTCCAATGATGGCCCTCGGCAGGAACCCACTCCTGGCCGACCTCAAGCTTCATCGCCACGGCTACCCCTCCCGCCCGGCCTGCGTGTCGGCGGCTGGGGGCGCGGGCAGCGGCATCCAGTGCGTCGGGTGAGTTTCAAAATCACCTTCGCCGTACCAGCATCCGTCTCCGATGAACGGTTCCCACCAGCAAATGCAGAGGCATGCCGATGGGTCGATGGCTGATATGTCTGGGCAGTAGGCGAGAAAGTAAACGGACCGTGGCGTACCATTAACTACGATGCCTTTCGGCGCCGTGCTGATATCCCGCCACGCCACCCCCTGCGCGTCGGCGGGCGAGTGCTTGGCGAGGGCGTCGCGTGCAATGTCGTGCGCCATCTGCGCTAGTCGTTCAACTGGTGTACCATCGGGGTCCGGCACATGAACGTCATGCAGGAGGTTGACGATATCTGCCAACGCCGCCCGCACGTCCGGCGCCGGAGCCGCAGCGGGGGCGGCGAGAATGGCGTCGGCAAGCATGACAACCCCTTCCTCAAAACCAACGCCCGGCGGGAAGCGACGATGTATCCATTCGATCAGCGCCTCGCGCCCCGCCGGCATGGGCTGCGGCCGCGGGTCAGTGGGTATTGTCATCCGGGTACGCCTCCGTCACACTCACCGCGCGCACTTCGATGAACGCGTCGCAGTCTGGACATTGCTGAAACTGCTCGTCGGCACGGGGAATGATTGCCCCGCCGTCATCCTCCTCGGTATCCACGCCCATCGAGCACCCGCCGCAGACCGGACACTGCACGTACCACTCCGACGCGGTGAGAGATGCTCGGTGCCAGATCGTTTCATCCGACATCACCCGCCCTCCCCGGCCAGCACGGCGCGCACGCGGCGGCCGAGCGTGGTTGGCTTGATGCAGGCGCCGCCGAACCGCTGCTCGTGCCACGTGACCAGCGCCGTCAGCGCGTCGGCGTCGGGGGTGGTCATGCCACGTCCTCCATCTCGGCATCGGCCATGTCCACTGGCGGCGTCATGAGCCGCTGGTACAGGGCGCTGAACCGATCCTCCAGCGCCGACCCCGCGTCGGCCTTCGCGGTGCCGGGCTCGGCCTGGCGCAGCGTGTCGCGCAGCTTGCGCACGGCCGGATCGTCGATCACGGCCAGCAGGTCCGGCGCATCCACCACGGCGTCGAGGCGCTGCTCCACGTCCGCGATCAGGTCGCGCATCGTCCGGCGCTGCTGCTGCCCCTGCACATGCTCCACCATGCCGCCGGGGATCGGCTCGCGGCGCGGCTCGGACGCACGCTGCGGCTCGGCGTCGATGGTGGCGCCGCGCGCGGGTGGCAGAGGCTCAGCTGGGATGTCCTGCGCCTCTTCGGTCGTGATGACCCCGCGCAGGGCATCCGGGAACACGTCGCGGATGGCAAAGCCGCGCGCGCGGAGCTGCATCATCCGGTCGGGGTACTGGCTCCACGGCCCCTGCTTTCCCCACAGCCCGGCATTCTTTGCATCGGCCACGCTGAACGTCCGGCGCTGCGGTTGCTCGCCCCGGCGGATCACCTCGCACCAGCCGTGCCGGGCCTCGCCCTCGCCCTCGACGCCCTCGCGCACGCCGGAGCACGCCGGGTGGCCGCGTACCAGGGCCAGGGCCGCGTCGCCCCACAGGCTGGGCCGGCCGTTCACGATGGCGATGTTGCTGAGGGCCTGGAGCGGGCTCAGCCCGACCTCTGCGCCCCATTGTATCGCGACCATAACGTTGGCCGGGCGCCCCTTGTAGTCCTTGGGCACCATGTCGCTGTTCGCCAGCATCTCCGAGAAGCGGATCGCCTCCTGGAACGTGGTCGGCGCGAGGCTGACGGTGCGTTGCGTGGTCATGGCGTTCACGTTCTCACCTCTGGATCGGGTGGTAGCGGAGGTACGGCCGGCCGTTGCGGAGCGCTGCGCCGGGCACGGCCTCGCCGGCGCGCAGGCGCCGCTCGATGGCCTTCTTGTCCGGCACCGGCTCGGGCCGGCGCATCAGGTCGGCCGGGATCAGCGCCGGGTCCGTGATGTGGACGCCGGCCGGGCCGTCGGCCTTCACCACGCGGTGGTGCGCCGTCTCGACCCCGACGCCGTTGCTCTCGTCCAGCGCATGCAGCAGGGCCTCGCGTAGCCGGGTGGCATGGGCCGAGGCCGCGTCCTCCAGGGCCTCCATCGCCAGCACCATCTCGGCCACGGTGCGCATGCCGGCCAGCAGAGCGGTTTCGTCGCCGAGGCCGAGCGCGGCGCCGCGCAGGGCGCGGGTGGCGTCGGTCGTGGCGTCATAGGCTGCCTCGCCGGCGGCGCGGAGCCCGGCCAGCAGGGCCTCGTCCCAGCGGTCGGTCATGCCCACCCCCGCGCATCCGCCAGCGCGTCGCCCAGGCTGCCGGCGATCCCGGCCAGCCGGCGCCGCAGGGCCGCCACGCGCCACCAGCGCCAGGCGCCGGGGCGGTGCAGCTCCTCCTGCATCCGCTCGTGCAGGCGCTCGACCTCGGCCGTCAGGGCGGCGACGGTCGGGAGGGGGCGGACGGTGGCGTTCATCGGGCGATCCCCACGGCCGCCGGCAGCGCCGGCTTGAACATGTCGCGCTGCCCGAGCGGCCGGTCGCGCATGAAGAACGTGCTCTCCAGCCCGGCGGCGATGCCCTCGAACTGGCGGGCCATGATGGCGAAGTACCGCTCCGTCTCCGCGCTGGGCGGCCACTCGTGCGGGAACCGGTCCAGCAGGTCCGCGACGCGGTTGGCCTGGGCGGCCCACCGCTGGCCGGCGGCCATGGTCTTGCGGCGCTGCGCCTCCTGCGGGCTCAGCGGCGGCTCGTAGGGGCCGCCGACGTCCGCGAGGTTCATGCCGTCGGGCAGGTTGCTCACGCTGACCTCCAGCGGCGCCGGGCCGCAATCCACGTGTCGATGTGGTTGAGGATCACGAGCCACAGCGGCGGCTCTGCGAGGCGGGGCCGCGTCATGGCGACCTCGGCGCGTCGGCTGGCGGGTGCTGGTCGCGAAGGGCGCGGATTTGCTCAGCGCATTCGAGCGCACCCTGCGCGCCATTACTCCGCTCGCCAGACACGAGAAGCCAGGGGCGGCCGTAGCGGATGCGATCCGCGTATTCCTCGCACGCTCGCGCAGCTTCCTCCAGCGCCGCCGCTCGCACGTCCGGCGCCGGAGCCGCAGCGAGATACGCCGCGATCCCATTCGCCAGTGCCGCTTGCCCAAGCTTCGTCAAGCCGCCTTCATCTGGCGCTGTCGCTTCCCAAGCTTTGACCGCAGCGGCCATCGCATCAGGCGCCGGAGCCGCAGCGGGGGCGGCGAGGTACGGATCGAGCACGTCAACCAGCAGCACCCACGGATCAGCGGGGCAGCCTTGTGTGATGGCTCGATAGTGCTGCCAAAGCCAAAAAGCGCGTTCCTCGCGCCCCGCCGGCATGGACTGCTCATCAGCCATCGTCGTCCTCCCACACATCGAACCGGCTGTAGTGGATGCCGTTCTCCTCGCGGATCCCGCGCTGCACGAGGATCCAGAGGGCGCCGAACACCGCGACCGCGATGCCGGCTGCGGCGAGCGTCACCACGACGCGGCCCACCGCACGGCCCGCGCCAGCAGGTACAGCGCGCCCCAGCTCCCGGCGACGCCGGCCGCCAGCACGGCGAACGCGGTGTCCGCCGTCAGCCGGCCCGGCTCGGGCGGCAGATCGGGCTCGGGCGCGGCGCCGATCAGGTGCGTGTCGATGAAAGCGCGGAGGGTCATGGCGCGGGCTCTCCGTTCGTCGCGCGCGCAATGGCACGCTCGATGCTGGACGAGACACGGCGTTCCCGGAGGCGCTTTTCGCGGCGCACGAGGGTCTTGACCGCCTGCCAGATCAGGCGGCGCTCGGCAGCGCTGGGCTTCCACTCCTCGCCGTCGATTTCGACGTGCAGGCCGTAGGCGTCGTTTCCGATCCACACAGCAACGCCAGAGACGCCATGACGGATGCGGTATTTGCCGTAGGCTGCCCACCCCGCAGGATCGTTCTCGATCAGGTCCGCGACGGTAGAGCGCGTGCGGCAGATCGCCAGCACGGCGCGGCAGAGTGTCGCCAGCATCACACGTCCTCCAGATCCACGGGCCGCGCGGCGCCGAGCATGTCCAGCACGCACGCGGTGATGTGCACGGCGCAGGCGGCGGCGAGCGCCGCGACGGCGGTGAGGGTGATGAGCATGGGTCAGGCTCCGATCCTGGCGAGGAGGGCTTCAGCGGCGCCACGAGCCGCATCACGCCGCGCGAACCACGCACGGATCGACGCCTCGCCGCGTGGGCCGCCATCGTTCTCGACCGCCTTGTGCTTGGGCGCTGATGCGTCGAGC
>NZ_JALPRX010000185.1 GCF_023223525.1 Roseomonas acroporae
CACGGCGGTAGTGGGCTGGCTCGTGCCGGGCTCCACCACGGCGGTAGTGGCGTGTTGGTCCGTACTATGCTCGGTGACTACTATAGCTGATTGATTTCTCTGAGAAGAACTTGACGCAATGCTAGCTTCGTCAATTTTCTGGTTTAAATTCGCTTGGCTGCCGCTAGTCATTAAGTCGCTCACCAACGCAATCTGTGCTTTTGCTTGTTCTGGTGAAATAACATCAGCGGAGATTGTAAATCCTTTTATTTCCTCAACAAATGTAGTGACCGAAGGCTGAAGCAGGCCCATTGTGTTATCAAAAGAAGTTGGCTGACTGACGGAATTGAATCCGCCGGCCGCATAATTTTGTGTCTGTTGATCATTTTGCGAAATTGTGTGCATGGATGGGCTTGTGGCATTCGTAGAATTTATGACGAGCTCGCCTTTTGTAACATGCGTGTTGTCGACAGCATCAAACCTGGAATTTCCATTTTGCGGCTTTTCTATTGAGGCGGCCGATATTGAGTTGCCCATTTTTTCCAGACCAAAATGCAAAGGAGAAGAAATTGTCGAATTTGCACTATGGGCTAGTGGAGAATATCTATTGCTGGCCTGAGAATTTAGCACATCCGGCGCAAAGCCCCCGCTTGTAGTCATGCCTGAGGAAAACGGTAAAATTTTTTCGGCAAAGTTAATCCGCGTCGTCAGGTATTCCTGATCAACAGGACAATAGGATGGCGCTAAATTTGAGCCAAAATTCGAACTGCCATTTGGCATACTTGTATTCGGATCTTGACGCAGGGAGAAATTGTATAGACCATCCACTTGCTGCCTTTCGGAAGATTGATGCGAAATCAATATATTATTCTGACTAATCTCCGGATCTGCTGAGCGCATTTCCTCCGAATTTATCACCTGCGTCAAATTTCGCCCATTGAAAATATAAGATATATTACCAACTGATGTTTGGTTGGCCTGATTTATGGCAGGCATCAACGACGAAAGGCTCGCATAATTTTCGGTCGGCATAATCTTGTTCGTATGCGATGACACATAACCAGAAATGGCCATCCGGAATTTTGTTTCTGCATCATTTTGCTGCGGCACAATGATTTCATTTACCATGATTCTCTGTCCTTAAAAAAGCCGAAGCTTGCGCATGCTAACGCAACGATCATGGCCAACAATAACATGATCGTGGAGCGCTACATCCATATCTTTTAAAATTCGAAACAAATGTTTTGTAAGTTCGATATCCTCGTCGCTTGGTGTAGGATCACCGCTTGGGTGATTATGCACGATTATTATTGCGGATGCGTTTGTTTCAATAATACGCCTTACAATTTCTCTCGGGTAAATCTGTACCCCTTTTATCGACCCCCTTGCGTGCTCTTCGTCTTTAATTAGGCTATTTTTCGAATTTAAGAAAAGTATTTTGCAAACTTCAGCCTGTTCGTGGCTCAATGTGAGCCTAAGATATTTCTCAAGCGCGGACCATGTTTTTATTGCTGGGCCAGAGTTGAGTGGTGAAACAAGCGTCGCCATGTGTACTCTGTGTGCCGCCTTGAGGAATTGTTCGCAGCATTCGAGTTCCGGCATCGCCTCAGCTAGCCGCCCTGAGGCAGCTGTCATCACCCCTGCGATCGACCCAAATCGATCTAACAGCCTTGTTGCAGCATATTTAGCCCGGCGCTGATCCAAAACATATAACAAGAAATCTTCCAGCAAAGAAGTTTGGTTTGACTTTGTGGCAAGATTTACACTGTCACTTTCGGTGACATTGAGGCGCCGAACTTCGTCGAGATTTCTCGATCCTTCGCTGTGCTCGGATCCTGCCTTCACTCCGGCTAACTCAAGCAATGCACGCAAACTATCATTTCCTTGAAAGATATTTCTTTTCTGCGCTGAATAAGAGTCGCTATTCATAGTCTGATCTTTTTCGATAGGAATCACGTGTGCGGCGCTTCTAAGCATGGCTGCTCACCAGACAGGGCGAATAAATGGTGCCTCTTTCGCCAATAGGTTGCAAGAACTTTCAAGAAGTCTCTCTGGTGGATATTTGCAACATCGAAGAATTATTTAATTGATAAATTATATTTTGGAAATTTTGCCAATTTGTGAGATTTTTTTAGACTGTGTCTGGCGTTGGTCTGGCAGGCTGCTGAAATCTGAAGGGGGTTGTTGCTCTGATTTGGTGTGATGATACCGCTCTGCGCTGGAGTTGAGGGCTGATCCTCCCTCGAGTTGATGGACACCCCTGAGTAAGCTCCATGGGAGCGAGGAAGGTGTCTGATGAGCAAGACGCGGCGGGAGTTCACGCCGGAGTTCAAGCGCGAGGCGGTCGAGTTGCTGCGCTCGAGCGGCCGCCCCCTGACCCGGGTGGCAGCCGAGCTGGGGATCCAGCCCTCGATGCTGCGCAACTGGCGCGCGATGCAGAACGGCGAGGCGCCGCGGTCACGGGCCATGGCGCCTGCGGCGGGGTCTGCCCCTACGGTGACGGCGCCCGCCATGGCCTTGCCGGCGGATCAGGCGGCCGAGGTGGCGCGGCTGCGCCGGGAGCTCGACCGCGCCCGCATGGAGCGCGACATTTTAAAAAAGGCCATCGGCATCTTCTCGGAAGCCCAGAGATGAAGTTCCGCTTCATCGCCGACCATGCCGACACCTGGCCGGTCCGCACGACCTGCCGCGTGCTCGGCGTCTCGGCCTCGGGCACTACGCCTGGCGGGACCGGCCCGACAGCGCCCGCGCCGATGCCAACTGTCTGGTTGTGAGACCTCCTTGGCAGCTTCAGCGACGAGGCGTGCCTGGGCGATGTCGCTCGGGCCGGCGCGCTACGGGCCTGTCGGGACGGTCTCCAGCGGTTCTACCGCTGGCAGGCCGCCGGCGTCTGGGACCACCGGGTGCTCGCCGGCCTGCAGGCCGAGGCGGATGCGGCAGGCGGGCTGGACTGGGATCTGCACTTCCTGGATGCGACCGTGATCCGCGCCCACCAGCACGCCGCCGGCGTCCGCCGGGATGGCGCCATCGGGGGGTGAGGCGCAGGCGCGCGAGGGGCTCGGCCGCAGCCAGGGCGGCTTCTCGACCAGGCTGCACGTCCGCGCCGAGGGCGGCGGCAGGCCGATGGCGACGGTGCTCACCGCGGGCCAGCGGCACGAGCAGATCGCCGTCGAGGCGCTGATGGACCATGGCGCCGTCCGCCGCTCCGGGCGCGGCAGGCCGCGGCTGCGCCCCCGGTGTGTCGCCGGCGATCGGGGCTACAGCAGCCCGACCGTCCGGGCGCGCCTGCGCCGGCGCGGCGTTCGCCCCGTCATCCCGACGCGCAGCGACCAGCGCCGGCTGCCGCGCTTCGACCGCAAGGCCTACCGCAGGCGCAACGCGGTCGAGAGGATGTTCAGCTGCCTCAAGCAGTTCAGGCGCATCGCCACGCGCTACGAAAAGCGCGCCGCCAACTACCTCGCCATGGTCACCATCGGCATGATCCTGCTATGGCTGTAGCCGTCTTTGCAGACACGACCTAGTCCGACTTACGACGAACAAGATCGAAGCCTGCGGCAACAATAGTGGCTAAAACTGTCTCGGCAAGTTCTTCAGCGGTGATTACCGGTATACGTGTACCTGGCAGATCATCCTCGGCCTCGATCAGTGCGCGAGCGACGGCTTCGATCAGGTTTGGGTCCATAGGTGATTGCTCCGGAACGGCCGACTGGCGCCAGTCGGCACAGCCGCAAAATCAGTTGCACTCCAAAGGCAGCGTAATTTGTCGTTGATCCTCAGGAAAACCTTTTCGAGATGACAGATGCCGTCCGGCCTGGGGCCCCGTCGACGCAACTCGCGGACAGAGTTGGTCCGTAGCACCAATGCCGGATGCTATCGTACGTGACGGCAATGCCCAACGAGGCCGGAAGTAGCTCGACGTCCCGCAGGCTGAGACCGGACACATGGTACAGCCACACTGTGTGGTCGGTGATCTTTCCCAGAAAGCGGTAGTAGGAATAGGTCATGAGTCGGGCGCCGTCTCGCAAGCTGGACCTAGTCCGGCCGTTTCGAAAACAGCTTGCCAATGTGAAGATGCTGACCGACGGCAGGTGTATTTTCTGATACGAGACGATTCGGTATCGTGCCGGGTGTTGGCATAGACGAACGTGCCGGAGAGACACTGTCACCTTGAATAGGTGTTGTTGGAGCAACATGGGGGACTTCAATGCCCTGCATTCTCGGATCCCAAGAGCACTTCCTGATCATACGGTCAGACATCGTGATGCAGTCCATGTTAGAGTTATCGGCATTGTTTAGCAAGATACATTCTGCGTCAATATTCATATTGGACTTCCCAGGGCTCTGAACTCAAGTTGGACTTGATTTTTCACGCTGGTCCCGCCCGACCTCGCGCATTGGGAGCACGACGTGCTGCTCGGCGCGCTCCGCCGCAAGGTCGTGGAGATCGGGCATTGTCACGCTGACGAGCCGTTGCCGAAACGACTGGGCTGGG
>NZ_JALPRX010000186.1 GCF_023223525.1 Roseomonas acroporae
ACGCACGTCAGGGGCCAGGGAAGGCGATGGAGGCCGGACGCTTACCAGGAGAGACAGGTTGTGAGGAGACCGACTGGAGCGGGCGAAGGGATTCGAACCCTCGACCCCAACCTTGGCAACCTTGGGGTGGTTGATTTTCCATTGCTTTCCAACGTTACCCTGAGTTTGCCCGAGATGGGCACAACACACTGATATAGCTTCGCTTTGGTTGGATTTGGTTTGCCCGAATCGGATGGAGTTTGCTCCCTTCTGCTTCCGCCCTGCTTCCGTGGCCTTTTCGGGAGCATCCACGGAAGCAGATGAGCGCGTCATGCCGAAGATCACCAAGCGGATCGTGGATACCCTCCAGCCCAGCCCTGCAGGCCGAGAACTCATGGTGTGGGACACGGAGTTGAGGGGCTTTGGCGTGCGGATGATGCCGACCGGGGTTGCGTCCTACTTCGTCTACTACCGCACAGGGGAAGGGCGGCAGCGCAAGCTGGTGCTGGGCCGTGTCGGCACGCTCACTCCAGAAGAGGCACGTCGGCAGGCACGCGACAAGCTGACCGATGCCGCCAAGGGGGCGGACCCTTCCGCCGAACGACATGCCAAGCGTGGCGCTATGACGGTGACCGAGTTGTGCGATCTCTACCTGCAGGACGCTGCCGAACGGGTGAAGGCCTCCACCCTGGCCATGGACCGCAGCCGCATCGAGACGCACGTGAAGCCGCTGATCGGTCGCCTCACCGTGCCTAGCCTGACCGCCGAGGACGTGGCGAAGCTGCAGACCGACATCGCCATCGGGAAGTCCGCCAAGGCACGGGGTGAGGGGCGAGGAGGGCAAGCCACCGGCGGCAAGGGTGTTGCCTCCCGCACGATCGGGATGCTCGGGACCATCCTGGAGTTCGCCAAGAGCCGCAGGATCATCAAGGAAAACCCGGCGCGCGGGGTGGCGCGGCTGCCCGAGGGTAAGCAGACGCGGTTCCTGACGCTGGCCGAGATCGCCCGCCTCGGCGTCGCCATGCGGCAGGCGCTGGACGATGGCGAGAACCCGGTCGCGATCGCAGCGGCGCAGTTTCTGTTGCTGACCGGCTGCCGGCGATCGGAGGTACTGACGTTGCCGCTGGCCTGGGTGGACACCGAGACGCGCTGCATCCGCTTCCGCGACAGCAAGGGCATCCGGGCCCGCGAGGTGGGGAGCCGCATCGAACTGTGCGTGCTGGGCGCCCCGGCGTTGGCGGTGCTGGCCTCCGTGAGCCGTCCTGAAGGCTGCCTGTGGGCATTCCCGGCGGTGCGGGGCGATGGGCACCTGGTCGGCCTGCCGAACGTCCTGGATCGGCTCTGCGCCCGCGCTGGCCTGACCGGCGTGACGGTTCACGTCCTGCGCCACAGCTTCGCTGCCACTGCGGCAGGGCTGGGGTTCTCCGAACTGACCATCGCCGGCTTGCTCAGGCACAAGGTGCCGGGGGTGACAGCCCGCTATGCCCACATGCCGGACACGACGCTGCTTGCCGCGGCCGACCGGGTGGCAGGCGAGGTTTGGAAGCAGATGCAGGAGCAGGAATGCTGAGTTCCGCGTCACGTATATCGTTTCCAAGAATTCCATTCTTCCTTCCTGAAACAGCCTGCACCTCCCCTCACTCGCCTCTGACAGGCCCCTGCCACTCCCTTGCACGGCGCCTCGAATGTTCATTTTCAGCCAGGGGGTATCCTGCATTTCGGTGGGAACCGTGGGAACCGGTGGGAACCTGAACAATACCAATGGTTTGCGTGGTGGGAAACGTGGGAACCGGGGTGGGAACCGGTGGGAACCGGAACGATTTCGCCGACGCAGCGCCGAGCGCGCGTCTCCAGCAGGGCTATGCTGATGCGGTCGGAACCGGTCGGAACCGCTGCTGCCTCCGCTCGCGCCTTCGCTGTTGGCAGCAACGTCCACCAACGACACGGCTGCGGAGTCTCGCGCCGGCTTGCCCCTAGCCTCGCGCCCATGACCGGCGGGCATGAGCCGCGGCACGGCCGAGGGGTGAACGCAGGGTGCCGACCGATCCGACCGACCAGGGCGAGGCGAGCGACGAGGCCGGCGACACGCTGACGCCCCGGCAGCGTCGGTTCGTGGCCGAGTACCTGACGGACCTGAACGCGACGCAGGCGGCGATCCGGGCCGGCTACAGCGCGGACACGGCGAACCGCGAGGGGTCGCGGCTGCTGTCGAATGTAGTCATCCACGCCGCGATCCGATCCGCCGAGGGCGAGCGCCTGGGTCGTGCCGCCGTGGCAGCCGACGACATCGTGCGCGAGCTGGTCCGGATCGCACGGGCCGACGTGCGGCGCATCTTCGACGGCACCAGCCTGCTGCCGCCCTGCGAGTGGGACGACGACACCGCCGCCGCGGTGCAGTCGCTCAAGGTAACGACACGCCGTCTCGGCGAGGGCGAGGTCGAACACGTCGCCGAGGTGCGGCTGTGGCCGAAGGGACCGGCGCTGGAAGCGCTGGCCAAGCGCGCCTGGCCCGAGCGGCGCGGCCGGCCGGTGCGGTTCGAGATGCCCGAGATCACGAAGCCGGCCGACGTGGTGGTGGCGCTCGGCCGGATCGCCGCGGCGGTCAGCGCGGGCACCCTGACGCCCGAGGAGGGGCAGGCGGTGGCGTCGATCGTGGAGACGCACCGGCGGGCGATCGAGACGGAGGACCTGGCCCGGCGCATCGCCGAGCTGGAGGTCGAGCGCGGCACGGAGGGACGGCGGTGAGCAGCGTGACGAACGGCCGGCTGATGGCGCGGCTGGACCGGCTGGACGGTGGTGGCTCGGCGCCCTGGAACGGCGTGCCTCGCGTGGGCTGGTGGCGGTGGCGCAACCGATCCCGACGGCGGTGGCCCGAGGCGGTGGCCGAGGCCTACGCGCACAGCCTGGCGGCCGACGATCCCGAGGCGCACGCGGTGGTGCGGCGGGCCAGCGACGAGGATCTGCGCTGGGAGATCAACCGCCTGATCCGGAAGTGGGGCCGGTGGACGCCGGCGATGGAGGCACGGACGCCGCCCGGCCCGTCGGAGGAGGAGTGCGAGGCGCTCAAGGCCGAGCTGCTGGCCTCCGTCCAGGCGCGGCGGGGCGTCGCAGTCTCGGAGAGCGTGGCATGAGCGAGAGCGGGCGGATGCTGGGCGGGATCACGGGTCGGGGCTTCATGCCCGGACAGTCGGGCAACCCGTCGGGGCGGTCGAAGGCGATGGTGGAGGTGGAGGAGGCCGCGCGGGCGCACACCACGGCTGCCATCGAGACGCTGGCGACGATCGCCGGCGACGAGGCCATGCCGCCGCCGGCGCGGGTGGCGGCCTGCGTGGCGCTGCTGGATCGCGGCTGGGGCAAGCCTCGGGTGTCGGTGGAGGCCAACGTGAACGTCAACGAGGCCCTGGCGGCGCGTCTGGACGCGGCACGCGAGCGGGTGGCGCAGGCGGTGCGGGAGGGGCGGACCTGAGCGAAGGTGGCAGGATCTGCGGGAAAGGCGGGCTTGAGCTGCTCTGGCCGAGGGAGACCTCCTCGACGGCGACCGGCTCGCCGGAGCCGCTTCCAAACGCCCCTACATTCTCAGCCGGACAGGGCGATCGGAAGGCTTCGGTCCAGAGCAGCGCGCCGAGTGTAGCGCCCAGCTTGGCCAGTAGGCCACACCGGGCAATCCGCACGTGACCTCGGACAGCAGCACCTCCTCCGCACGGTCCGTCGTCATGCCTCCCCGTGGAGTCCCAACCTGCCATCGTACCATCCTCGCCGTGTCGTCAGGCACTGCGGCGGGTGCCGGCTCGGGACCTGGGCATGGATCTCCCGGTGCTGCTGCCGGCCTGACGACAACCGCCGCGGCGATGCCCTCCGCCGGCGTGCCGCTCCTCCCGGGCGCAGGGACGTACCCATCCACAATGCTGCCGAACGCCGCTGCCGAGACGCCGCCGGAGGTCCATGGGGAGACGGGGGCCGCTGATGCCGCCGATGCCGCCGATGCCGCGGCGTACCCGTTCTGGACGCCGGCCCGCGACGCGGAGTTGCTCGCGCTCTATGCCCGCACCGGCCCGGAGCGCCTGCTGCGGGAGGAAATCGCCGAGCGGATGGGGGTGTCGTTCTGCGCCGTGCGCAACCGCCTCCACCGCCTCGGCGCACCGACTGGCACGCCGGGCGAGGCTTCCCGCGCGCCGCGCCGGGGCCGCGCCCCGGCGACCGCGTGCTGGACGATGACCCTGCCGTACCGCCGACGGGCCGGGTGACGTTCACCCTGCATCGTGTCCGGTGCCTGGGCGTGGCGGAGCCGGCGCACCATTTCTGGTCCGAGGACCCGGCGCGGCACCGGGTGTGCGCCTGCGTAATCCGGTCGATCGTGATCGGTGGATCCGTTTGATCG
>NZ_JALPRX010000187.1 GCF_023223525.1 Roseomonas acroporae
TCCAGCCGCTCCGGCGACGGCGCGACGGCCGGCGTCCCCAGGGCGATCCCCGCCACGAAGCGCAGCGTGCCCTCCAGCCGCTCGAGATCGCCGTCCCACAGGCCGGCCTGCTCCGGAATGCCGCGCGCCAGGCGCAGTGCCATGTCGGCCGTCGCGGGGTCGCCGGCCTCGGCCGACCGGATCGCCAGCAGCAGCAGGTGCGCCACGGCGCCCTGCACCTGCACGCGCCAGGTCCGCAGCATCGCCGGGTGGTCCGGCGGCAGCGGCGTCGGCTGCGGCGTCGCGGTCACGGCGCTGTTCCGCTCACCGGTGGCGGCCCTGTAGGATCGGCCGCATGTCGCCCCGCACCAGCCGCCGCCTGCTGCGCCTGATCAACCTCTCCAGCGTTGCCGTCTTCGCCGGCGTGCTCGCCTGCGACATCGAGGGCGCCCGCGACAGCGGCCGGTTCGTCGCCGCCAGCGTCGCCGCCGCCGGCTGGGTCTGGTACTGGAACAGCGTCTGGGGCGACATCGAGCGGTTCACGGCGTGGTGGCGGCGTCGCCGGGCGCGTCCGACCACCCCCGCGATCCGGCAAAGAGGCCCCCGAGAATGGCTGCGGCTCCCGCCGAGCCTGCCGGCTGCCGGGCCAGGGCGCGCAGGCGCTGCACGCCTTCCGCCGAGGTGAGGATGTCGGCGATCCGGCCGACGTTGCGGCCGTAGCGCAGATCCTCCATCACCTCGCGCAGCCGGCGCGACCAGGCCGGCACGTTGGCCGCCGCCACCGCCCCCTGCACCAGCCCGCCGCGCGTCAGGTCGTCGCGCATCGCCGTGTTGAACGTCGTCTGGCTGCCCGCGGCCGCCCGGTACTGCTGCGCGTCGAACACGTCGAGCAGCCGCTCGAAGCCCCGCCACGCCTCCGGCCCGTGCGCCGCCTCGATCGCCGAGCGCAGCACCGCCCGCTGCTCGGCGTTGCCCGCCACCGTTGCCGCGAAGCCCGCCGCCCCCTGCTCGCGCTGCCCGGCACTACCGAGGCGCTGCGACGCTTCCTCGAAGGCGCCGCGGACATAGGTCGAGATCAGGTCCTGCGCCGCGCCGGGATCGCGCGCGGCGAGCTGGCGCACCGCCTGCCGGGTCGCGGCCGGCGTGGTCGGCAGCGCCGCGAGGCTCGGCGCGTCGGGCACCAGCGTCCGGTACTGCCCCGGCGCCGTCGGCTGGCGCGACACGGCCCCGATCAGCCCGCTCTCCAGCGGCTCGACCTGGGTGCGGCTGATGTCGGCGTAGCGGTCCAGCGCCACGCCGTAGGGGCCGCGCCCGGAGGTGGTGGCGAGGCTGTCCGAGAGGCCCCGCAGCCGGTCGCGCAGCCCGTTCAGCGCCGTGCCAACCCGGGCGGCCAGCTCCCGGTCGATCACCGGCTGCCCGGGCGCCGGCGGCGCGGCCAGCGTGTCGCGGAAGTACCGCCGCGCCCGCTCGATGCTCTCGATGTCGGTCACCGGCTCCAGCCGGCCGCTGGCGCCGGGGCGCTGGAACGAGCGCCGCACCGGGTCGAGCTGGCGCGCCAGCAGCCCGGACTGGTCCGCCCGGATGGCCTGGTCCATCTCCGCGATCGCCTGCTCCACCGCCTGCCGCACCTGCGGCCGCGCCGCCGGGGTGGAGAGCTGGCGCTGCGCCATCTCGAAGATCGGCCGGGTGGCGTCGGTGCGGGCACGCCGCGCCTCGGCCAGCACCTGCTCGGCCGCCGCACTCAGCCGGGCCGGGATGGTCGGCGCGGTCAGCGGGTCCGCCGCCGGCAGCTCGGCATCCGCCATCCGCCCGAAGGCCGCGCGGTTGGCCGCCGGCCGCTCCTGCATCAGCTGCCGCAGCGGCGCGCCCTGCTCGGCCTGCTCCACCGTGCGGCGCAGCGTTTGGAGACGCTGGTTCGCCCCGGTCACCTGCTGGATCGCCTCGTCGGCGGTAAGCGGCGTGCCGGCGGCGCGGGACTGCGCCATCAGCCGCTCGGCCACGGCCAGCTGCGTGTCGGTCACGCCCTCCAGCGCCCGGCGGGCCACCGTGGCGCTGCCCCGGTTTGCCAGCGAGGCGGCGCCGGCCGCCAGCGGCACGGCGGCGCCGGCGGCCGCCCGGGCGTAGGGCTCGGCCGCGGTGCCGGCCGTCGCCTGACCGGCCGCCTCGGAGGCCACGCCGGCGATGGCGCCGAGCCGCGCGCCCTGCACCGCCTGCCCGCCCAGCTCGCCGAGGCGCGCGCCCAGACCACCGGCCCTCAGCGCCGGGCCGAGCGGCAGCGGCACCGCGCTGCCCACCGCGAACTCCACCCCGCGCTGCGCCAGCCGGCCAAGCCGGCTTTCCGCCTCCGTCTCGCGCACGCCGGCCCTGTCCATGATGGCCGCGGCCGCCTGCTGCTGGGTCGGGGCGTGATCGGCGCCGACGTCGAGATACCGGGCGATCGCATCGCCCCGTTCCTCGCCGAACAGCCGGCGCAGCAGCCACCGGTCCGCCTCGGCGGCGGCGTTCGGCAGGCCGGCGATGGCGCCGAGGCCGCGGCTCACCGCCGTGCCCGCCAGGTCGTAGAGGCTGCCGCCACGCGCCGGTGCGGCGGCGGCGGCGGGCGTGGTGCCGCCCCCGGCGGCCGCCGGTGCCGCTCCTGCCAGCGGGAAGGCCGACCACGGATCGGGCGCGGCGCCGGGCGCGGCCGGGGACATGGCAGGGGCAGCGGCGCCACCCGGGCCGCCGCCGGCCAGGGGAAAGACCGACCAGGGATCGTTGCCGCCCACGCTGCCGCTCATGGCCGCACCCGCCGCTGCCCGTTGGGGTCGATGAACACCGTGCCCGAGGGCAGCCGCATCGCCTCCTCCGGCGAGGTCACGCGCGGCGGTCCGGCGCTGGCCGGCGCCGGCGGGCTGGCCGTGCTGCCCGGCGTCGGGCCAGGGATGCCGCCGCCGACCGCGCCCGCTGCCCCTGCCGCGCCCGCCGGTGCGTCCTGCGGCACGAACGGGCGCAGCAGGTCGCCGATGTCGTCGCGCTCGGTGATCTGCGGCAGCCGCTCGGCCTGGAAGCTCTCGAAGGCGTCCGACACGTTCTGGCCCGCATGGTCCCGCCGCCAGCTCCGCCAGGCCGTCGCGATCTCCCGATCGCGCTGCGCGCCGGCCCGGATCACGCCCAGCAGCACGCGGTTGCCCTCCGGCGTGGTGCCCAGGCTCGGCAGCGCCCGCTCCAGCATCTGCCGGTCGGCGTCGGAGAAGTTGTTCGTGGGGAAGGCGCCCGAGCCGATCAGCCCGGTCAGCATGCGCGAGGTCAGCCCCCGCAGCGCCTCGCCCGCCGCCGTCTCGCCGGGGTCGATGCCGAACCGCGCCAGCAGCTCCGGCGTCATGCCGGGGACCTGCCGCGCCAGCTGCTGGGCGGTCAGACGCATGCCGGCGCCGGCCCCGGTGTCGAAGCGCCGGTTCAGGCTCTCGAACAGGTTGACCTGCCGCAGCGTGTCGCCGGCGCGCTGGCCGGCCTGCTCGATGCCCACCGCCCGGTCGGCCTGCTGCGTCCCGTAGCGCTGCTCGAACGCCGTCGCGCCGCGCTGGTCGATGGTCACCGTCGGGCGCGTGTCCGGCGCCGCGCCGACGTCGATCCGCCGCGTCGGGTCGCGCGGGTCGAAGGCGACCAGCCGGTTGCCGACCGCGCGGAACTCGTAGTTGGGCAGCACGCCGCCCACCAGCTGCGGCGAGCGGTTCGGTCCTATCACCCAGGCCTGGCCCGGCGGCGCCGGCGGCAGGCCGAAGTCGCGCAGGTCGGCTGCGGTCGCCGGGCGCGTCTGCTGGCGCTGCGCGTCGATCGCGCCGTTGGCGATCGACAGCGCCGTGCCGATGTTGCCGCTCCCGGCCGCGAACTGCATCAGCAGCGCCTGGTCGGGGTTCAGCAGCGGCGGCCGGCCGGCAGCGGCGGCGGGCACCGCGCCGCCGGGCGACACCATGCCGCCGGCCTGCGCCAGGGTGGCCTGGCTGGGGATGGGCCGCTGGTCGGGGCCGAACACCACCGCCGGGGCCCGCGTCGGGGACGAGGGGCCGAGCGGCGGCTGCCCCGACACGCCGGCGTTCGGCTGCGCCATCGCCGGCAGCGGCCGGCCGCTCGGCGGCATGCCGGCCGGGATGCGGCTCTGCATCTCCGACTGTGGCGCGAGGCCGGTGGCGCCGTTGCGCTCGGCTTCGGTCTGGATGACGGAGCGGTTGGTCTGCGGCGTCCACGGCTCGCCGGCCGAGACGTCCCACCCGGCGCTCAGCGGCGGCGCGTTGGGATCGGGCGCGGCGTTGCGCGGGACCGGCCCGGCCGGCGGCCCGCCCGGCGCGTCGCTCATCACGGTCGGCGTCGCCGCCGCCACCTGC
>NZ_JALPRX010000188.1 GCF_023223525.1 Roseomonas acroporae
GTGTGTCCCCTCTCGCTTGGCGAGGTGGCGCCTGCCCGGGGTGCCACCCCAACCCCTGTCGGCGGCCGAGATCAGCCGGCGTGACGCCTATGAGGAACGGTCCGCGATCCTGGAATACGACGCCTGCCTGACGCGCGAGGAGGCGGAGCGGCTGGCGTGGGCGGAGATTGCCGCCGCCTGACAGGCGGAAAACCTTGGCCTTGATGTGTCGGGAGGCATTTGGGCCCGTCCAGGCCCGGGTGTGCCATTCGTAACCCACCAGCGGACCACACCGGGCAAAAGGGTCCGCTGGGGGTCCGCTGAAACTCGATGTCGCAACGGATTTCGAAAAAACTGGTGCCGGGTGAGGGGATCGAACCCCCGACCTTCGGTTTACAAAACCGCTGCACTACCGCTGTGCTAACCCGGCCCGCCCGGCGGGGCGGCGCAAGCGATAGCGCAGCGCGCCATGCCGCTCAACGGTCGCCGTCGCCGCTGCCGCCGCCGGGCCGG
>NZ_JALPRX010000189.1 GCF_023223525.1 Roseomonas acroporae
CTGCACTACCGCTGTGCTAACCCGGCCCGCCCGGCGGGGCGGCGCAAGCGATAGCGCAGCGCGCCATGCCGCTCAACGGTCGCCGTCGCCGCTGCCGCCGCCGGGCCGGTCCCGCCGGCGCCTCAGGCATGCCCCGCCACGGCCATGCCGCCGTCGTTCGTGGCGCGGACCACGGCGGCGAACAGGCGCAGCGCGTCCGGCCCGCCGCGATCGGCCAGCGCGCCGTGATCCATCTCCTCGGCCAGCAGCTCGGCATGCTCGGCCAGTGTCTCGGCGGCCCGTCTCAGGGCTTCGCGCGAGATGGCGAGCTGGATCTCATCGGGAAGGGAGTGCCAGTGCAGCGGCTCCGTGTGCAGGCGCATCGTCGAACATCCTCGGCACGCCTTCCTGGCTTGGAGCCCCGGTTTCGCGGGGCGATGCCGCCACCATGGTGCAACGTTGGTTAACCGCGGCTTTGGACCGCACGCGAAGGCCGCGCCGGCATCGGTCACACGCGCGCGATGCCGCCCCTCATGCCGCCAATCATTCCGCCCTTGGGGCAGCGCGAAAAGGCCTCCCAGGGCGCCGGAGACGTTGCCCGGCACCCCGGCGCGGAGGAGGACAAGACGGCCGGCCGGGGGCGTCGGCGGCCGGCATCAGTCGAGCGCCAGCGACACCTCGCCGAGCGAATCGAAGGCCACCACCACCCGGCAGGGCCCGTCCAGCCAGATCGGCGGCGTCACCGAGCCCAGGAACACCACCTGCCCGGCCCGCAGCCCCCCGAAGGCCGCCGCCGCCTCGGAGCCCGCGAGCCAGCGCAGCGCCCGCAGCGGGTGGCCGAGCAGGTCCGCCCCGCGCCCCTCGCCGCGCGCCTCGCCATCCACCGTGATCCGCCCGCGCACCGCGCCGAGATCGAGCCCGCGCCAGTCCCGCACCGGCGCGCCGAGCACGCCGCCGGCATGGAACACCTGGTCCGCGATCAGCGTCGGCGTCCCCAGCTCGCCGAGGTCGCCGTAGCGCCGCTCGACGATCTCGATCGCCGCGAACACCTCGGCCACGGCGTCGGCGATCGCGGCCTCGTCCTGCGTGCCGGCCGGCAGGTCGCGTCCGAGGCGCAGCGCCACCTCGCACTCGGCGCCCGGCGCGTGGAAGTCGGCATAGCGCAGCCGCGCCGGCGTGCCGTGCAGCCCGGCGGCCGCGACGAACCCCGCCGCCGGCCCGGCGAGGCCGAGATAGTCCTGCATCTGCTTCGTGGTGGCGCCGATCTTGAAGCCGGCGGGCGGCACGGCGCCCACCCGCTCGGCCAGGGCGCGCTGCGCGGCGTAGCCCGCCGCCGTGTCGGCCGGCGAGTCGGCGCCGAGCGGCTGCAGCACCTGCCGGGCCCGGCGCGCGGCCAGGATGGCGTCGGCGATGGCGGACATGGCGTGTTTCCTCTCCCTGATTGCCGGGCCCGGCGCGTGCCCCCCGGCTCCAGCCTTTGATCCGGCGCATTTTCCGGGCCGCTGAGCGAGGACGCTCAGCGTGAAAATGCTCCGGCTCTCCGGCCCTTGCTCCCCGGCACGCGCCGACTTCCCGCCGCCGGCCGGGGCCCGGCCTGCCGGCGCCGCTTCCGCCGACGCGCCGCCCGGTCCGCGCCCCTGGTCCGCGCTCCTCCTGGCCCGGATCCGGGCGGCCGGGCCGGCCGCCTCAGCGCCGGGCCAGCTCGTACAGGGCGACGGCGGCGGCGGCGGCGACGTTCAGGCTCTCCATCTCGGGCGCGATCGGCAGGCGGGTCAACAGGTCGCAGCCCTCGCGGGTGAGCCGGCGCAGCCCCTCGCCCTCGGCGCCCAGCACCAGCGCCACCCGCCGGTCCGAGAGGCCCGCTTCCGCCAGCGTCCCGGTCGCCGCCGCGTCGAGGCCCACCACCCAGAGCTCGGCCTTCTTCAGCGCCTCCAGCGTGCGCGCGAGGTTCACCGCGCGCAGCACCGGCACCACCTCCAGCGCGCCGGAGGCGGCGCGCGCCAGCACGCCGGTCTCGGGCGGCGCGTGCCGCTCCTGCAGCACCACCGCCGCCGCGCCGAAGGCCGCCGCCGAGCGCAGGATGGCGCCGACGTTGCGCGGGTCCGTCACCTGGTCGAGCACCAGCACCGGCCCGGCCGAGCGCGCCAGCGCCTCGTCGAGCGGCGGCGGCACCAGCGGGTCGGCCAGCAGCGCCGCGCCCTGGTGCACCGAATCCTCGGCCACCAGCGCGGCGATGCGCCCGCGCTCCACGATCTCGGTCTCGACCGGCCACGGCCCCGCTACCCGCGCCGCCAGCGCCGACTTGGCCTCCTCGGTCAGCAGCAGCCGGCGCGGCCGGCGCTCCGGGTTGGCGAGCGCCGCCGCCACGGCGTGCAGCCCATGCAGCCAGTAGGGGCCGCCCTTGCCCCCGGCGCGGCCGCCCCTGTCCCTGGTGTCCCTTTCCCCGGCGCGGCCATGCGCCGGCCGTTCCTCCGGCGCCTCGCGCGGGCTCTCGGCGGCCGGCCGCATGCCGCCCATCTGGCCGCCGGTCCGCTCCGGGCGCCGCGCCGCGCGCCCGGCATGCCCCTCCCGGGGATCGCCCCAGGGGATGGAGCGGGCGGGGCGGTGATCGGCGCGCGGCCCGCCACGGGGCGCGTCCGGCCTGCCGCCCTGCTCCCCGGCGCCCTGTCCGCCCTCGTGCCCGCCCTCGTGCCCAGTCTCGTTCCGGCCCTGGGGCCTGCCCCGCCGGCCGCCCCACGCGCCGGCCCCGGATCCGGCGCCGGCGCCCGGCCGGCCTTTCGCCTCCCGCCGGAGCGGCTCGCCCCGCATCGGGTCGCCGCCGGCCTTGCCTCGGGCGATGCCCCGGGCCGGGCCTCCGGCCGGCCTGCTCCCGGCCGCCTCGTCCCGCGGCGGCTCGTCCCGGCCCGCCTCGGCCCCGGCCGCGCGCCCGCGCGTCCTGCCGGCCGAGGGGGGCCAGGTGCCGGCGGCGGGCCTGGAGCGGGTGGGGGGGCGGCCTTTCGGCGGACGGGTCTGGCGCATCCACGGCATCTCGCTTGGCGCGCGCGGGCTGGCAAGCCTTCCCCGCCCGACATATTGCCCGGCACCGCACCGAGGCACGTTGACAGGGCAGGACGAATGCGGATAGTCCGCCCGCTCCCGCCGGCCCGCCCGAGGGGAACCCGCCCGAAGGTCCTGTCCGCCGGACAGCGACCCGCCGGGCGGCCCGAGGCGCGGCACGTCGGAACGGACCCTGTGGAGGGGTGCCCGAGTGGCTAAAGGGGACGGACTGTAAATCCGTTGGCTAGCGCCTACGTTGGTTCGAATCCAACCCCCTCCATGTCCGTTACCGGAGCCGGCCCGCGCGGGGCGCCTCCCCGGCGCGGGACGAACGCCGTCGAGGTTGGTGCGCCGAGGCGCGCGCGTGCGGGTGTAGCTCAATGGTAGAGCCCCAGCCTTCCAAGCTGGTTGTGCGGGTTCGATTCCCGTCACCCGCTCCAGCGCCCGCGCGCATCGGGGCGGCGCCCGTCCCGGACCGCACCGCGGGAGGGCGTGCCGATGGCCGCTCCCCCTGGTCGGGCCGCGGCCGGGTGTTGGTTTTCAGCAGGCTCAGGGCTTAAGGGCGCCTCAGGCGCGCGGGAACAAGGCAATGGCGAAAGCGAAGTTCGAGCGGAACAAGCCGCAC
>NZ_JALPRX010000019.1 GCF_023223525.1 Roseomonas acroporae
CGCCGGCCGCCGGCGGGGGAGCGGCCGGCGCCGCCTCGGCGGCAGCGGGCAGCGGTGGCGCGGCGAGGGTGTTCGACGGCTCCGCCGTCACGCCGGGCGGCACGAAGGCGGGCGGCACGAAGGCGGATGGCGGCGGCGCGGGCTCGGGCGACGGGAAGGCCGGCGCCGCGGCGCGCGCGGCGGCGGGCGGGATGAAGGCGGGGGCCGCGGGGGGCGACGCCGGTTCGGCTGGGGTGGCGGCCGGGGCGGCATCGCCGGGGGCGCCGCCGCCCGGATCGGCGATCGGGGTGGTGGCCACGCCGGCCGGGGCGTGGAACGGGTCCTCGGTGAAGCTCTTGCGGAGCGAGCCGTCGTTGTCGACCGTGCGCTCGACGGCGCCCTTGAAGTCGAAATTGCGGATCTCGTTGATCTGGTTCCGCACGTCGTCGAGCTTCGCCTCCCGCACCATCTCGTCCACATGGCCCTGGAACTCGCCAGCCATGCGGCGGGCCTTCTGCACCATGCGCGCGAGGCCGCGTATGGCCCCGGGCATGTCCTTCGGGCCGATGACGACGAGCGCCACCACGGCGATCAAGGCGATCTCTGACCAGGCGAGGTCGAACATAGCTATCCCTCCCCACGGGCTGCGGGGGCGGCCTCCGTTAGCAGGAACCGGTCACGCCGCCAATCGGCGCCCGACGCGCCGCAGGCCGGTCCGCCGTCCCCGGTCCGCCATCCCGGTTCGCCGCTCCTGGGCCGGCGCATCCGGAACGGCGCCGCCGGGGCGGGACATATGGGATGGCGGCGGCGGAACGACGATGGCGGCCGCGCGGCCCGGCGCCGCCTCCCATGCCGCCCGTCGGGCCCGACCCGCGGCCCGGTCTTTCCGGCCCAGCCTTCCGGCCCGGCCTTCCCGGGTCAGCCTTCCGGCCCGGCCTTCCCGGGTCAGCGTTTCCGGCTCAGCGTCCGGGCAGCGCCAGCGAGGCGGGCTGCTCCGGCGCCACCAGCTCCTCCCGGCGGGGCAGGTCGCCCAGGGCGCGCAGGCCGAACTGCTCCAGGAAGCGCGGCGTGGTGCCCCAGAGGCTCGGCCGGCCCGGCACCTCCTTGCGCCCGCGCGGGGCGATCAGCCCCATCTCCAGCAGCGACTCCACCGTCGCCTGCGAGAGGCTGGCGCCGCGTATCTCCTCGATCTCGGCACGGGTGCAGGGCTGGTGGTAGGCGATCACCGCCAGCGTCTCCATCGCCACGCGCGGCAGCCGGCGCGGCGCCTCGACGACGCGGGTCAGCGCCGGGGCGAGGTCGGGCGCGGTGCGGAAGGCCCAGCCGCCGGCCACCTCGACCAGCTCGACGCCCCGGCCCGCGCAGCGCCCGGCCAGGGCCGCGAGCACCGTCTCGGCGGGCAGCACGGCGAGGGACTGCGCCGCCAGCACCTCGCGCAGCCGCGCGGTCGGCACCGGGCGCTCGGCGGCGAAGACCAGCGCCTCGGCCAGCCGCAGCGCCTGCTCGAAGGCGGGCGAGCCGGGGGCGGGCGGGGCCGGCAGCGGCGCGGCCAGCGGGGCAGGCAGCGGCGCGGCCGCATCCACCGCGGCCGGCACGGCGGGATCGGCGCCGGGGGCGGGCGGCGCGGCGTCTCTGCCCGCCCCGCCCGCAGGCGGCGCGACGTCGTCGCCCGCCCCGCCCGCAGGCGGCACGGCGGTGGCCGCCGGTTCCTCGGCCCGCGGCGGCACCCCTTCCCCGCCCTCAGGCGGCGCTTCTATCGCCATCCCTGCCGCCTCCCTCGGCCTCCTCCTCCCCGGGCGTGCGCCGGCGCAGCAGGATCGGCCCGAAGGCGCGGTCCTGGCGCAGCTCCACGCCGCCGCTGCGCGCCAGCTCCAGCCCGGCGATCAGCGTGCTGGCCAGCGCCGCGCGCCGCTCCACCGGGTCCTCGAAGCCGGCCGGCATGAAGCGTTGCAGCACCGCCCAGCTCGGCATCTCGCCCACCGCGCGGGAGAGCCGCGCCAGCGCCTCCTGCACGGACCACAGGCGGCGCTGCTTCGGCTGGTAGGGCCGCCGTGCCAGCGCCCGGCGCCGCGCGGCGGCGTAGGCCTGGAGCAGCGCCGGCAATTCGGCGCGGATGCCGGAGCGGTCCTCCTCGACCAGCCGCTCGGCGCTGCCGCGCGCGAACAGCTCGTGGCCGAGCTGCGGCCGGGCGCCGAGCCAGCGCGCGGCGGCGCGCATCGCCTCCAGCGTCGCCAGCCGGCCGGCCAGGGCGCCGGCCAGCGCCTCGGCATCCTCCTCGGGCTTCTTCTCGTCCTCGGGCAGCAGCAGGCGGGACTTCAGCCAGGCGAGCCAGGCGGCCATCACCAGCCAGTCCGCCGCCACCTCCAGCCGCACCGCCCGCATCCCGTCGATCACGGCGAGGTACTGGTCGACCAGCGCCAGGATCGAGATGCGGGCGATGTCCACCTTCTGCGCCCGCGCGAGGTCGAGCAGCAGGTCGAGCGGCCCCTCGTACCCCTCGAGCCGCAGGTGCAGCACCGGCTGCGTTCCGGGCTGGCCGGCGTGGAGGGGCGTCGCCGCGGGCGGCGCCGGCAGCGAGGCGGCGGCGCTCACCGGCGGCCGCCCCGTGGGAGCGGCGCCTTCACGGCACCGATCCGTTGCCCGAGAGCAGCAGCACCAGCCCGAAGGCCGGCTGCACCAGCCCGCGCAGCAGCCAGCCCAGCGGGTCGAAGCCGTCGATCAGCCGCGGCAGCACGAGGAGGCCGAGCAGCACGATGACGATGCCGGCCCGCTCCAGCCGCGCCACCTGCCGCGCCAGCGGCAGCGGCAGCAGCCCGACCAGGATTCGCCCGCCATCCAGCGGCGGGATCGGCAGCAGGTTGAACAGGCCGAGCACGAGGTTCGCCAGGATGAACAGGGCGATGCCGCGGTAGAGCCAGGCCTGGGTGTCGGCGGCGAGCGAATCGCCCAGCCAGTCCACCGGATGCGCGGCGAGGCCGCCGAGCCAGGCGAGCAGGAAGTTCATCAGCGGCCCGGCCATGGCCACCAGCATCATGCCGCGCCGCGGGTCCTGGAAGCGGAGCGGGTTCACCGGCACCGGCTTGGCCCAGCCGAACATCGCCTCCACGCGGCCGATGGTGAGGAGCTGCACGACCAGCAGGAAGCCGGGCAGCAGGATGGTCCCCACCGGGTCCACGTGGCGCAGCGGGTTGAGGCTGAGCCGCCCCGCCTGCTTCGCCGTGCTGTCGCCGAGCGCCAGCGCCGCGTAGCCGTGCGCCGCCTCGTGCAGGGTCACCGCCAGCACGGTGGCCACCACCGCGGGCAGCAGCTCGGCCAGCCATTGGGTCACGCGGAGGCCGCGAGATGGCGGTCGCGCTCGGCGCGCAGGGCGTCGCGGTCCAGCGGCCGCGCCGCGGCGCGGGCGGCGGCGCGGGCGGCGGCGAGCCGGGACGCGCCGGCCGGCGCGAGCGGCGGGCAGCCGCGCAGCACCGCCGCCGTCTCCTCCGGCACGCCGGTGCAGTGGAGCACGAGGTCGCAGCCCGCCGCGATCGCCTCGGCGGCGAGCGCGCCGGGGTCGCCGGCCAGCGCCTTCATGGCGAGGTCGTCGCTGACCAGCACGCCGTCGAAGCCGATCCGGCCGCGGATCACCTCGCCGATGACCGTGGGCGAGAGCGTCGCCGGCCGGCGCGGGTCCAGCGATTCGTAGAGGATGTGCGCCGTCATCGCCCAGGCGGCGCGGCCGGGATCGGCCGCCAGCGCCGCGAACGGGGCGAAGTCCGCCGCCAGCGCCGCGGGCGGGTCGGCGACTCGCGGCAGCTCCAGGTGGCTGTCGGCGGCGGCGCGGCCATGGCCGGGGATGTGCTTGACCACGGGCGTGACGCCGGCCGCCAGGAGCCCCTCGCACCAGGCGCGGCCGAGCCGCGCCACCTCCGCCGGCCGCTCCGAGAAGGCGCGGTCGCCGATGATGCCGTGCGCGCCGGGCAGGCGCAGGTCCAGCACCGGCGCGCAGACCACGTCGATGCCGGCGGCCGCGCAGTCCAGCCCGATCAGCGCCGCGTTGGCGCGCGCCGCTTCCGCCGGACCGTCCTCGAAGCGGGCGGCGGCGGGATGGGCGGGCCAGTGCGGCGGGCGCAGCCGGGCGACGCGGCCGCCTTCCTGGTCGATCAGGATCGGCGCCGAGTCGCCGAGCACCGCCCGCAGCGCGTCGCACAGGGCGCGAAGCTGCGCCGGGTGCTCGACGTTGCGCGCGAACAGGATGGCGCCGGCCGGCGGCGCGGCCTGGAACAGGGCCACCTCCGCCGCCGAGAGCGCCGGGCCGGCGATGCCGACGACCGCCGCCCGGGGGTGGGCGGGCGTGCTCAGGGGATCACCGAGCAGGCACCGCCCCTGGACCGCACCTGCTCGCAGGCGGCGCGACCGGCGGCGGCGTCGGCGAAGCCGCCGGCACGCAGCCGCCAGAGGGTGGGCTGGCCCTCCCGCTCCAGCCGCGTGATGGCCGGGCGACGCCCGCCGAGAAGCTCCGGCAGCCGGCCCGAGAGCTTGGCCCACTCGCCGCGCGCCGCCTCCTCGGAGTTCAGCGCCCCGAGCTGGATGTGCACGCGGCCGCCGGGCGTGGGCGCCGTGGCGGCGGGTGCGGCCGCCGGCGCGGGACCGGCTGGTGCGGGACCGGCTGGTGCGGGGCTGGCGGGTGCGGGGCTGGCGGGCGAGATGCCGGCCGGCACGGGGCTGGCCGGCACGAGGCTGGCGGGCGCGGGCGCCTGGCCGGCGGCGAGGGCCGGCGGCTCGGCGGCCGGGGCCGCCGCCATGGCGGGCGGCGCGACCGGCCCGGGCGTCACGGCCGGCGTCGCGGGAATCTGGGGCGCCGCCACCTGGGGCGCGAATTGCGCGCGCAGCCGATCGATCTGCGGCAGCTCGGGCTCGGGCGCCATGCCGCGCGGCACGGGCGCGGCGTCGCGCGGGCGCCGGTCGTAGATGATCTCGTCCTGGTTGGCGACGCGCAGCCCGCCCGGGTCCTCCGGGCGGATCTTGAGCGGGCGCGGATCGGCCTCGATCACGCGCACGCCGTCGCCGCCGCCATGGCCGCCGGCGAGACCCCAGACGGCAAGGCCGCCGACCGCGACCAGGCCCAGAACGCCGCCGGCGATCCCGATCAGGCGCCAGGGCGGCCCACCGGGTTCCGGACGGACCCGATAGGACGGAATCAGAACATCGCTCACCGCATCTCCTCGACCGGCTCGACCCCCATGACCGCGAGGCCGGATCGGATCACCGCTGCCGTGGCCCCCACCAGCGCCAGCCGCGCCCGCGTCGCCGCGGGTTCCTCCGTCCGGATGAAGCGCAAGGTCGAATCCTCGCGCCCACGGTTCCAGAGTATGTGAAAATCGCTCGCCAAGTCATGGAGAAAGAAGGCGATGCGGTGCGGCTCGCGCGCCGCCGCCGCCGCCTCCACGGTGCGTGGCCAGGCGAGGATGCGCCGGAGCAGCGCCAGCTCCGCCGGATCGGTCAGGGAATCGAGCGGCGCCTCGGCCAGCGACCCGGCCGAGGGGTCCTCCACCTGCCGCAGCACGGAGCGGCAGCGCGCATGCGCGTACTGCACGTAGAAGACCGGGTTCTCGCGCGACTGCTCCACCACCTTGTCGAGGTCGAATTCCATCTGCGCGTCGGACTTGCGGGTCAGCATGGTGAAGCGCACCGCGTCGCGCCCCACCTCGTCGATCAGGTCGCGCAGCGTGATGTAGGTGCCGGCGCGCTTGCTCATCCGCACCGGCTGGCCGTCCTTCAGCACGTGCACGATCTGGCAGAGCACCACCTCCAGCGGCACCTGCCCGTCGGTCAGCGCCTTCACGGCGGCCTGCATGCGCGGCACGTAGCCGCCATGGTCGGCGCCCCAGACGTCGATCAGCGCCTGCTCGCCGCGCGCCACCTTGTCGGCGTGGCAGGCGATGTCGTTGGCGAAGTAGGTGTTGGAGCCGTCCGACTTGCGCAGCGGCCGGTCCACGTCGTCGCCGAACCGCGTGGCGCGGAACAGGGTCTGCGGCCGCGCCTCCCAGTCCTCGGGCAGCTTGCCCTTGGGCGGCTCCAGCACGCCCTCGTAGATCAGCCCCTTGGCGTCGAGCGTGGCGATGGCGCGCGCCACGGCGCCGTCCGCCACCAGCGCGCGCTCGGAGAGGAACACGTCCTGCGCCACGCCGAGCGCCGCGAGGTCCTCGCGGATCGAGACCATCATCGCGGCGACGGCGAATTCGCGCACCGTGTCGAGCCAGAGCGAGGGGTCGGCGAAGCCCGCCCCGGGCGCCGCGTAGCGGTCGCCGAAGCGGTCGCGCAGCGCCTCGCCCACCGGGATCAGGTACTCGCCCCGGTACTGCAGGCCGCCCGGCACCATGGCGGCGTATTCCTCCTCGGTCAGCGTCGTGCCGAGCGCCTGGAGGTAGCGCCAGTAGGCGGCGTAGGCGAGCGCCTGCACCTGCGCCCCGGCATCGTTGACGTAGTACTCCTTGGTGACGGCCCAGCCGGCCTTGGCCAGCAGGTTGGCGAGCGCGTCGCCCACCACGGCGCCGCGGCAATGGCCGACATGCATCGGCCCGGTCGGGTTGGCCGAGACGTACTCGACATTCACCCGCACCCCGCCGCCGAGGCTGGAATTGCCGTAGTCATTCCCCGCCAGCAGCACCTCCGGCAGCCGGGCGCGCAGGAAATCCTCGCGCAGGCGCAGGTTGACGAAGCCGGGGCCAGCCGGGGCAGCGCTCTCCACCTCGGGCAGCGCCGAGAGCTTCTCCGCCAGGGCGGCGGCCAGCTTCGGCGGCGCCTGCCGCGCGGCCTTGGCCACCACCAGCGCCGCGTTGGTCGCCATGTCGCCATGCGCCGGGTCGCGCGGCGGCTCCATCTGCACGCGCGCCAGCGCCTCCTCGGGCAGTTCGGGCAGCAATTCGCGCAGCGCCGCGAGGACGGGAAGGCGCAGCGTGGCGAAGATGTTCTCGGAAGCGGTCATCGGCGGAGCTTTCGTAGGCGGCCCGCCGCGGGGCGGCGGGAAGTCGGGGCGGCGATGTTGCACGGCGGAAGGCGGCGGCCAAAGGGGCGCCCGATGGCGGAAGGATGGCGGGGTCCCCGGGCGGAGCCCCGACCGGAAACCCGGGCGGAACCCTGGCCGCGACCCTGGCCGCAACCCCGGGCGGACCCGTCGCCGGATCCCCGGCCGGGCCGGGCCTCAGCCGGGCACGTTCGGGTCGGTCAGGCGCCGGTGCTCCTCCAGGGCGAAGCGGTCGGTCATGCCCGCGATGTAGTCGCAGACGACCTGCGCCGCCAGCGGGCTGCCCGCCTCCCCCGCCCGCTCGCGCCAGTCGTCGGGCAGCATCTGCGGGCCGCCATGCAGCAGGGAGAACAGCACCTGGGTCACGCGCTTGACCTTCTGCGTCGTCCGGTTCACGCGCCAGTGGCGGTACATGCGGGTGAACAGGAAGTCCCGCACCGCCTGGTTCATCGCCGCCATGCGGGGCGAGAAGGCGATCACCGGCGCCCCGGCGGCGCGGATGTCGTCCACCGAGCGCGGCGCCAGGGCGGTGATGCGCCGCCCCGCCTCGCTCACCACGTCCTCGATCATCAGGCTGATGACGCGCCGGATCGTCTCGGCGGCCAGCCTTTCCCGGGCCGGCCGCCCCGGCTCCGGCCAGTCGCCCCGGGCCAGCGCCATCTCGTGCGCCATGCCGATCAGCGGCAGCGACGCCGCCTCCTCCATGGTGAACAGGCGCGCCCGCAGCCCGTCGTCGAGGTCGTGGTTGTTGTAGGCGATGTCGTCGGCGATCGCCGCCGCCTGCGCCTCGGCCGAGGCGTGGCTGGCGAGGTCGAGCGGGTGCAGGCGGTCGTACTCGGCGATGTAGGGGGTGGGCCGGCGCAGCGGCCCGTTGTGCTTCGCCAGCCCCTCCAAAGTCTCCCAGGTCAGGTTCAGCCCGTCGAAGCCGGCGTAGCGCGCCTCCAGCCGGGTGACGGCCTTGAGGCTCTGCGCGTTGTGGTCGAAGCCGCCATAGGGGCGCATGAAGGCGTTCAGCGCCTCCTCGCCCGCATGGCCGAAGGGCGGGTGGCCGAGGTCGTGCGCCAGGGCCAGCGCCTCGGCCAGGTCCTCGTCGAGGCGCAGCCGGCGGGCGATGGAGCGGGCGATCTGCGCCACCTCGATCGAATGGGTCAGCCGGGTCCGGAAGTGGTCGCCCTCGTGGTAGACGAAGACCTGCGTCTTGTACTGGAGCCGCCGGAAGGCGGTGCTGTGGATGATGCGGTCGCGGTCCCGCCCGAAGGGGGAGCGCGCGTCGCCGCCCGGCTCCCGGTGCAGCCGCCCGCGCGAGGTCTCGGCGCGCACCGCCCAGGGGGCGAGCGCGTGGCCGGGCGGGGGCGCGGGCGACGCCGGGTCGGCGGCGCGCATCTGCTGGTCAGCCGGGTCCATGCCGGAGGGGCCTGCGCTGCATGGCGCGGGCCTTACCACCGCGCTCGCCGGGGTCGCAACCGCGGGCCGGCGGCGGGGACGACCCCGCGGCTTCCTGCCGGGCGCCACCCTTCCGGCACGAATCGGCGGCGCCGTCCTTGCGCTGGATCAATGCGATTCACTCGCAGTTTCATTTTTACTGCGACGCAGCAATTCGGGCGGAGGCCCTCACCGACCCATCCGAATGGCCCTTCGGCGAACAGGAGCATGTCATCCCATGAGCGTCACGGTCATCTACGGGTCGGACGGCGGCTGCACCCGCAAGATCGCGAAGCGGATCAACGGCAAGGTCGGCGGTACGCTGCTCGACATCAAGAAGGCGCAGCGCGCCGACTTCGAGAACGCCTCGCTGCTGATCCTCGGCTGCCCCACCTATGGCGGGGGTGACCTGCAGACCGACTGGGAGGCGCGGGTCGACGTGCTGCGCGAGGCGAACCTCGCCGGCCGCAAGGTGGCGCTGTTCGGCACCGGCGACCAGGTGAACTACCCGGACAGCTTCATCGACGCGATCGGCATCCTCTACGACATCGTGGTGGAGCGCGGTGCCCGCGTGGTCGGCTTCACCGACACGGAGGGCTACGACTTCACCGGCTCGGCGGCGCTGCGCGACGACCGCTTCGTCGGCCTCGCCCTCGACGAGGACAACCAGGCCAACAGGACGGAGAAGCGCCTGGCGGCCTGGCTCGAGCTGATCTCGCGCCAGGACTGAGCCGGCCGGCACCCGCCGGGGCGGGAGGCCCTGCGACGGCCCCTCCCCGCCCCTCCCCGCCGGGCCGGATGGACACGCCGGATGGACACGCCGGCCGGACGCCGCGGCGTCCGGCCGGCATGCGGTGGAACCCGGCCGCCACCTTGCCTATGTTGCGGGCAAGGAGTCTTCCAGCGATGCCAGACGGAACCGTCAACTCCGGCGCCACCACGCCCGGAACCACCGATCGAGGGGCCACCGGCCCCGCCCCCTTCCAGGTGACCGGGCGTGCCGCCGCGCAGGTGGCCGAGATCGCCGCGCGCGAGGGCCGGCCCGGGGCGGGGCTGCGAGTCGGCGTCTCCGCCGGCGGCTGCTCGGGCTTCCAGTACACCTTCGCCCTGGAGGACGCGGCGCAACCGGACGACCTGGTGATCGAGGCGCCGCCGGTGCGGGTCTTCGTCGATCCCGTCTCGCTCGACCTGCTGGCCGGCTCGGAGCTGGACTGGGCGGACGAGCTGATCGGCGCCCACTTCACCGTGCGCAACCCGCAGGCCGTGTCCGGCTGCGGCTGCGGCGCCTCCTTCTCGATCGGCTGAACCGGCCGTGACCGACGCGGTGCCCGACGGCGCGGCGGCGCCGCGCGGCGGCCTGCGCCTCGCCAGCTTCAACGTCAACTCGGTGCGCCGGCGCGTGCCGCACCTGCTCGACTTCCTCGGCCGCGTCTCGCCGGACCTGCTCTTCCTGCAGGAGACCAAGTGCCAGGCGGCGGAATTCCCGGCGCTGGAGATCGAGGCCCTCGGCTACCGCGTCCACGCGGTCGGGCAGCGCGGCGGCCGCAACGGCGTCGCGGTCCTGGGGCGCGTTCCCTTCGAGGTGGTGGCCGATTCCCTGCCGGGCGACGAGGCCGATGCGCAGGCCCGCTACGTCGAGGTCGAGGCGGCCGGCATCCGCGCCGCCGGCATCTACCTGCCCAACGGCAATTCCGGCGGCGACGAGGGCTACGGCTACAAGCTCGCCTGGATGGAGCGCCTCGCGGCGCAGCTGCGGCGCCGGCTGGACGCGTTCCTGCCCTTCGCGGTGCTCGGCGACTACAATGTCTGCCCGGCGGAGCACGATCTGGCGCCCGGCAGCCTGCCCCCCACCGACGCGCTGGTACGGCCGGAGACGCGGGCGCGCTGGCGGGCGCTGCTGCACCTCGGCATGACCGATGCGCTGCGCGCGCTGCACCCGGTCGAGCGAATCTACACCTACTGGGACTACGGCCCCGCCTTCGAGGGCAATCGCGGCCTGCGCATCGACCACGCATTGCTGAGCCCGGAGCTCTCGGAGCGCCTTTCCCGTTTCGAGGTGGACACGCGCACGCGCGCCTCGGAGCAGCCGAGCGACCACGCGCCGGTGTGGCTCGACCTCGCCTGATCTCGGCCGGCGCGAGCCCTGCTCCGCGTTCGGACCGCGAGGCTAACCTGGCTTCCGTCCGGCGGCCCCTGCCGGATGGCGGCGCATCACCGCCCTCCGCCCCGCAAACGTGCCTCGGCGGCCTGAGCCGTCAGCGCGGGTGGCGGCGAACCCGGACCGGGACGCGCCGGGGCGTCGGCTGCCGGCCAGCGGCAAGTCCGATCGCCGCGATGCCGGCGGCACCCAGCACGGCGATCAGCACCGACGGGTCCAGGAACAGGGTTGACGCCATCATCTTCATCCCTCGGCACGCGGGCCGTCGGAGCAGGAGCGGATCAGGCGATCATGCTCCCCCTTCGGGGCCGCAAGCAACAGAAACGGCCTGGAATCTCATGGCCGTCGCCATGCCTCCTCAACACCCCCGTCCCGCGAGCCGTTCGTGGCCGTCCGGCACACGATCGCGCGCGCCCTACCAGTACCGGTAATAGGGACGCGGCGCGTAGTAGTAGCCGTAGGGCCGGTAGTACGGCCTGTAGTAGGGGCGGGGCCCGTAGTAGCCGGGCGCCGGCGCGACCACGCAGCCGCCCAGCCCCACCGCCAGCCCGGCGCCGGCGACCGCCATCAGCAGGATGTTTCGAAGGCGACGCATCTGATCCTCTCCCGGGCGCCGAAGGCCGTGGCGCCTGTTTCCGGCGGGAAGGCAAACGCCCGATCGGCCCGGAAGTGGCGAGCGGTCGCCGGCCTCCAAGGCGGCGGGCGGCCGCCGCACCGCGCCGCCCTGGTTCGGCCCCCAGGTCGGCCCCCCAGGTCGGCCCCAGGTCGGCCAAAGCCCCGCCGCGTGGCGGGGCCGCCGGCCCTACTGGTCGGCGTACATGTGGGTCTCGGCCGCGGCGCCCGGCTGGGTGACGGCGCCGAGATGGGCGGGGCCCACGGTCTGCGCGTACTTCCACAGCGCGCCGGAATTGTAGTCGGTCCGGCGCGGCTTCCACGCGGCGCGTCGGGCGGCCCATTCCTCGTCGGAGAGCAGCGCGTCGATCGTGCCCTTCTCGGCGTCGATCACGATGCGGTCGCCGTTCCGCAGCAGGCCGATCGGCCCGCCCACCGCCGCCTCGGGCCCGACATGGCCGATGCAGAAGCCGCGCGTGGCGCCGGAGAAGCGGCCATCGGTGATCAGCGCCACCTCCTCGCCCATGCCCTGGCCGTAGATCGCGGCCGTGGTCGAGAGCATCTCGCGCATGCCCGGGCCGCCCTTCGGGCCCTCGTAGCGGATGACGATGATGTCGCCCTTCTTGTACGCGCGCTGCTCGACGGCGGCGAAGGCATCCTCCTCGCAGTCGAAGCAAAGCGCCGTGCCCTCGAAGCGCAGCGTCTTCATGCCGGCGATCTTCACGATGCCGCCCTCGGGGGCGAGGTTGCCCTTCAGCCCGACCACGCCGCCGGTCTTCGAGAGCGCGCGGCTCACCGGGTAGATCACGTCCTGGTCGGTCGGGAACACCACGTCCTTGTGGTTCTCGGCCAGCGTCTTGCCCGTGACCGTCAGGCAGTCGCCGTGCAGCAGCCCGGCATCGAGCAGCGCCTTGATGAGCACCGGGATGCCGCCGACCTTGTACACGTCGTAGGCCACGTACTTCCCGCCCGGCTTGAGGTCGGCGATGTAGGGCGTGCGGCGCATGATCTCCACCACGTCGTCCATGGTGAAGCGGATGCCCGCCTCGTTGGCCATGGCCGGCAGGTGCAGCCCGGCATTGGTGGAGCCGCCGGTGGCGCCCACCACCACCGCCGCGTTCTCCAGCGCCTTGCGCGTGACGATGTCGCGCGGGCGGATGTTGCGGCGGATCAGCTCCATCACCGCCTTGCCCGACTCCACGGCCCAGCGGTCGCGGTCCTCGTAGGGCGCCGGCGCGCCGGCGGAGAAGGGCAGCGCCAGGCCGATCGCCTCGCTCACCGTCGCCATGGTGTTGGCGGTGAACTGACCGCCGCAGGCGCCGGCCGAGGGGCAGGCCACGCATTCCAGCGCGTGCAGGTCCTCGTCCGACATGTTGCCGGCGGCGTGCTGGCCGACCGCCTCGAACACGTCCACCACGGTCACGTCCTTGCCCTTGAACTTCCCGGGCAGGATCGAGCCGCCATACATGAACACGCTCGGCACGTTCAGGCGCAGCATCGCCATCATCATGCCCGGCAGCGACTTGTCGCAGCCCGCGAGGCCCACCATCGCGTCGTAGCAGTGGCCGCGCATGGTCAGCTCGACGCTGTCGGCGATGATCTCGCGGCTGACCAGCGAGGACTTCATGCCCTGGTGGCCCATGGCGATGCCGTCGGTCACCGTGATGGTGGTGAACTCGCGCGGCGTGCCGCCGGACTCCGAGACGCCCTTCTTGACGCTCTGCGCCTGCCGGTTCAGCGCGATGTTGCAGGGCGCCGCCTCGTTCCAGCAGGTGGCGACGCCGACGAAGGGCTGGTCGATCTCCTGTTCGGTCAGGCCCATCGCGTAGTAGTAGGAGCGGTGCGGCGCGCGCTCCGGCCCGACGGTGACGTGGCGGCTCGGCAGACGCGACTTGTCCCAGACCTGGTCGGCCATGGCATTTCCCCTGCGATCGGCGCGGGGTCGGTGCGGCGGCGGCCTGATCGCGTCAGGTCGGGACCGGGCCGGCTCCCTGCTTGTCGTGCGTGGCGGTCCCCGGTCGGAAATGGCCGGGGCTGCATCGCTCTATCGCGCAACTGCCGGGACTCGGCAACCGGCGGGGAAGGGCTCCGCCCTCCCCGAACCCCGCCTTGCCAATGGGGAGGGCTCCGCCCTCCCCGAACCCCGCCTTGCCAATGGGGAGGGCTCCGCCCTCCCCGAACCCCACCGGCCAGGGAGGGCGCCGCCCTCCCTGGAACCCACCCGCCAGGAACCTCAGGTTCCTGGACCTCCGCCGGCGTTCTGCGGCCGCGACGTCGAAACGCGCGAGGCCTGGGAACCGAACGGGGGTTCCAAGGGGGTTTCGCCCCTTGGTGGGGTTCCAAGGGGCGACGCCCCTTGGCGGGGGTCGCAGGGGGCGAAGCCCCCCGCAACCCCCGCGCACGCCTCCAGATCGGCCAGCCCGGCCGGGTCCTTCACCTCCCGCCGCCCGGCCTCCAGCGCCAGCACGGCGTGCCGCCGCAGCGTCGCCCGCCGGGCCGGATCGTGCTCCACCTCCCCGACCTGCCGCAGCACCGAGACGAGCCGGATCAGCACGGCGGCCGAGCCCGCCCCGTTCTGGCGGATCATGTGGAACATCGCGTCGCACAGCCCGTCATAGTCGGTGACGCGCCGCCACAGCACCGGCCGGTCGTCGCGTCGCAGCACCGGCTCGGGCAGGCGGCGCGACGCCACCGCGCAGAGCGCGGCGCCGAGCCGGTCGATCACCGCGATGGCGGTGAACGGGTCGTTGATGCCGGGGGACAGCGCCCGCACCCCGACCTCGACGAGCTGGCGCACGGCGAATTCCAGGTCCTGCGCCGCCGCCTGCCGGTCGCCCACCGAGGCCGCGCCCGCGAAGGCGGCCGTGGCGGCCTCCGTCTCCTCCGCCGGCCCGTGCAGCAGCGCGACGATGCCGCCCGGCAGCAGGTAGTCGCCGGGCCGCACGCGCAGCACCAGCCGCGCCCCCTGCGCCGCCGCCCAGTCGGCCAGTCCGGGCTCGTCGAGGCCGCGCAGGTAGCCGCTGCCCGCGAAGCGCACCGCATGGCCGCCGGACGGCGCGTCGGGCGCCGGGGCCGCCTCCGTCCCGGCCGCCGGCAGGGTGGCGATGGTGGCGCACAGCTCGTCGTGCACCAGCCCGATCACCGTCTCGACGTTGATGCCGCTGGCGACGTGGTGGACGAACCAGACCAGCGCCGCGACGCAGAGCAGCGCGAGCCCCACCGCCAGGGTGACGGCGAGGTGCGGGACGAAGCTGCCCTCCTCCACCGCGCGCACCGTGCGCAGCACCACCAGCGCGTTGGCGAAGGTGCCGAGGAAGATGCCGAGCACCACTTGGTTGCCGGCGTCGCGCGTGAAGTTGCGCAGCAGGCGCGGGCCCATCTGGCCGGAGGCGAGCGACAGCGCCGCGACCGTGATCGAGAACACCGTGCCCGCGACGCCGATCGAGGCGGTGGCGATGGCGCCCAGCAGCGCCCGCGCCCCCGACTCGCCGCCGGCGTAGATCCAGCCCGCCTCGGCCCAGCCGGTCGGCAGGCCGGCATGCTCCACCCGGATCGCCGCCTCGCCGAGCAGGATGCCGAGCAGCACCAGCAGGGCGGGGCGCAGCCAGAAGATGTCGCCCAGCCCCTCGATCCAGCCGCGCAGGCGCCCGCTCACCGCCCGCCCCTCGCCCGATGCGCGTCGGCCCCGTGCCCGGCCGCCCGGCCCGCGTCATCCGCCATGCCCCACCCCTCTCTCCCGTCCGCCGACCAACGCGGCAGGCGGGGAAAGGTGCGGCCGGCCGGCTCAGCCGATGCGCGCGATCGCCGCCGCCAGCCTTTCACCCTCGGCCCGCAGCGCGGCGAGGCGCTCGCGGTTCTCCTCGACCACCTCCGGCTTGGCGCGGGCCACGAAGTCGGCGTTGGCGAGCTTCTGCTCCACCTTGCGCGCCTCGGCCTCGGCCTTGTCGCGCGCCGTGGCGAGGCGCGCGCGCTCGGCGCCGAGGTCGATCACCTCGGCCAGCGGCAGGATCAGCGTCGCCTCGCCCAGCACCGCCTGCGCGACGCCCTTCGGCATCTCGCCTTCCAGCGGCCGGATCTCCGTCACGCGCCCCATGCGGCGGATCGGCTCGATCCAGCGCGCGGCGCGCGCGAGGCTCTCCGGCGCCGCGTCGCGCACCAGCAGCGGCGTGGTGACGGAGGGCGGCACGTTCACCTCGGCGCGCACCGCGCGCAACTCGGCGATCAGCCGCACCACCCAGTCCAGTTCCGCGCGCGCCTCGTCCGCCCCGGCCACGGCGGCGGGCTGCGGCCAGGGCGCGCGGATCAGGTCGCCGTCGCTGCCGTAGCCGAAATGCTCCCACAGCTCGGTGGTGACGAAAGGCATCACCGGGTGCAGCAGCCGCAGGATCGTGCCCAGCACGTGCTGGGCCGCGCCGCGCAGCTCGGCCGCCTCCGGCGAGTCGGGCTGGTTCAGCGCCGGCTTGGCCAGCTCCAGGAACCAGTCGCAGAAGGTGTTCCAGACGAAGCGGTAGGTGGCCGCCGCGTACTCGTCGAAGCGGAACGCCTCCAGCGCGGCGTCCGCCTCGGCCAGCGCGTTGTTGGCGGCATCGAGGATCCAGCGCGACAGCGGCAGGGTCGCCGAGGCCGGGTCCCAGGCCGGATCGGGGCGGATGCCGTTCATCTCGGCGAAGCGCGCCGCGTTCCACAGCTTGGTGCGGAAGGCGCGGTAGCCCTCGATGCGCGCCTTGCCCATCTTCACGTCGCGCCCGGGCCCGGCCAGCGCCGCCAGGGTGAAGCGCACCGCGTCGGCGCCGTACTCGTCCACCAGTTCCAGGGGGTCCATCACGTTCCCCTTGGACTTGGACATCTTCTGGCCCTTCTCGTCGCGGACCAGCCCGTGGATGTAGACGGTGCGGAACGGCACCTCGCCCATGAAGTGCAGGCCCATCATCATCATCCGGGCCACCCAGAAGAAGATGATGTCGAAGCCGGTCACCAGCACGTCGGTCGGGTAGTACTTGGCCAGCGCCGGCGTTTGCGCCGGCCAGCCCAGCGTCGAGAACGGCCAGAGGGCGGAGCTGAACCAGGTGTCGAGCACGTCCTCGTCGCGCTGCAGCTCGACGCGGCGGCCGTAATGCGCCTCGGCGGCGGCGTAGGCCTCGGCCTCGGTGCGCTCGACGAAGGCCTCGCCGTCCGGCCCGTACCAGGCCGGGATCTGGTGCCCCCACCAGAGCTGGCGCGAGACGCACCAGGGCTGGATGTCGCGCATCCAGGCGAAGAAGGTGTTCTCCCACTGCTTCGGCACGAACTGCGTCCGCCCGCTCTCCACCGCCGCGATGGCGGGCTGCGCGAGAGTCGCCGCGTCCGCGTACCACTGCATGGTCAGGCGCGGCTCGATCGGCACGCCGGAGCGGTCGCCATGCGGCACCGCATGGGTGTGCGGCTCGACCTTCTCCAGCAGCTCCAGCCGCTCCAGCTCGGCCACGATGCCCTTGCGCGCGGCGAAGCGGTCCACGCCGTCGAACTCGGCGAGGCGGGCGGGGTCGGCGATGCCCTCCACAAGCTCGGCCTCGGGCGCGATCTCGGCCAGGGTCACCCGCCCCTCGGGGTCGAGCATGGAGGGCATGCCGAGCCCGTGCCGGCGGCCCACCTCGAAGTCGTTGAAGTCGTGCGCCGGGGTGATCTTCACCGCGCCGGTGCCCTTCTCCGGGTCGGAGTAGGAATCCGCCACGATCGGCACGCGCCGCCCGGTGATCGGCAGGATCACGTGCCGGCCGACGAGGTCGCGGTAGCGTTCGTCGTCCGGATGCACGGCGACGCCGGTATCGGCCAGCATGGTCTCGGGGCGGGTCGTCGCCACCGTGATGAAGCGGCCCGGCTCCTCGGCGACGGGGTAGCGTATGTACCAGAGGGACCCCTTCACCTCGCGGCTCTCCACCTCGAGGTCGGAGATCGCGGTCTGGAACACCGGGTCCCAGTTCACGAGGCGCCGGTCGCGGTAGATCAGCCCCTGCCTGGCGAGGGTGACGAACACCTCCCGCACCGCCTCGGACAGCCCCTCGTCCATGGTGAAGCGCTCGCGCTGCCAGTCGAGGCTGGCGCCGAGGCGGCGGAGCTGGCGCGTGATGGTGCCGCCCGACTCCGCCTTCCAGTTCCAGACGTGCTCCAGGAACTTCTCGCGGCCGATGTCGCGCCGCTTCACGCCCTGGGCGCCGAGCAGCCGCTCCACCACCATCTGGGTCGCGATGCCGGCATGGTCGGTGCCGGGCTGCCAGAGCGCGTCGCGCCCCTGCATGCGCCGCCAGCGGATCAGGATGTCCTGCAGCGTGTTGTCGAGCGCGTGCCCGATATGCAGGCTGCCCGTGACGTTGGGCGGCGGGATGACGATGCAGTAGCCCGGCGCGGGGCTTTCCGGGTGGCAGGCGAAATCGCCCGCCTCCTCCCAGCGCGCGTAGAGCCGCGGCTCGGCGGCGGCGTGGTTGAAGCTCTTGTCCAGCTTGGCGTCCGACATGGACGCATCCGTTCCGCGTCGGCGGCGCCCCGTCAAGCCAAAGCCGGCGCAGCCCTGCCCGGCGTGCGGTCAGCCGGTCCCGCCCGCCCGGCCGCCGCGCGCCCGGCCTGCCGCCACGTCAGGCCAGGTTGCGACCGACCAGGCGCTCGATCTCCTGGCGGACCAGCCGCTCCACCAGCGGCGGCAGGTGCTCGTCCAGCCAGGTCTTGAGCAGCGGGCGGATCTCCTCGCGCACCACGTCCTCGATGGAGGGGCCGCCGCGGCTGATGGCCGCGTGCCGCTCCGCCGCCACCGCGCGCACGAGCTGGCCGACGGAGGCCGCCGTCGCCGCCGCCACCGAGGGAGCGACCAGCCGGTCGGCGGCCTCGTTGGGCGGCAGGGCGGAACCAGGGTTCGGTGCACTCACCAGCATGTCCTCGGTCAGGGTGATCGGCTCGGGCTCGGGCTCGGCCACCGGCGGCAGGTCCGGCCGTTCCGGCGGCGCCGCCGGCCCGGCGGCCTGCCGCGGCGTCGGCACGGGAGGCGTCGGCACGGCAGGCGTCGGGGCGGCAGGTCCGGCAGCGGCCGGCTCGTCCTCGTTCAGGATGCGACGGATGGAGGCGAGGATGTCCTCCATGCTGGGATCGCCGGCGCCGGCCTCGGGCGGGGTGTCCCCCTGCCCTTCCTCGCCCCGTGGCCCGGGGCGCGAGGGGAAGCGTGGCCCGCCCGGCGGCGACGCCATGGCTCAGCGCGCCGGACGCGTGGCGCGCGGCGCGGCCGCCGGGGCCGGCACCGTGTTCGCGGCCGGTGTCACCGACGCGGCGGGATCCGGCAGCGGCTCGGAGACCGGCTGCGGGCCGGACCTGGCGTAGTCGCCGAGCCCGGCCCAGCGGTTGCGGACCTCGCGATAGTACGACTCCATGTCGTAGAGCTGCACCGGCAGGGCGAGGTCGCGCGCGGTGAGCCGGCCCACCGAGGCGGCCAGCGCGTAGGACGCCGTGATCAGATTGGTCAGGCTGTTCACGAGGCCGATGCGGTTGTTCAGCACCTCCTGCTCGGCGTTCAGCACGTCGAGCGTGGTGCGGCTGCCGACGATCGCCTCGCGCTGCACGCCGTCCAGCGCGATCTCGGCGGCGCGGATCGCCGCACGCTGCGATTCCACCGTGGCGCGGGCGGCGAAGAGGGTTTCCCAGGCCTGGGTCGCCTGCGAGGTGGAGAGGCGCCGCTGGTCCTCCACCACGGAGCGCGCCTGCTGCGCCTGCTGGCGCGCCTGGCGCACCTGCGAGTACTCGATGCCGCCCTGGTAGAGCGGCACCGAGGCGGTGATGGTGACGGCGTTGGCGGTGACGCGGGTGTGCGGCCCGACGGCGTTGTCGTTGCGCGCCGCCTGCCCCTGGAGGCTGACCTGCGGCAGGAGCTGCGAGAACTGCACGTCGATCAGGTCGCGCGCCGCCGATTCGTCGAACAGCGCCGCCACCACGTTGGGGTTGTTGACGGCGGCGAGCTGCCCGGCCTCCACGGCGGTGCGTACCGCCGGCGTCAGCGGCTGCGGCGCGGTGAGGCGGCCGGGCGGGCGGCCCACCAGGCGCTGGAAGGTGGCGCGGGCCGTCTGGAGCTGGCCCTCGGACTGCTGCCGGGTGGCACGCGCGGCGGCGAGGCGCGACTCGTTCTGCGCCACGTCGGTGCGGGTGATCTCGCCGACGCGGAAGCGTTCGTTGGTCGCTTCGAGCTGGCGGTTCAGCACCTGCACGTTGTTGGTGTTGATCCGCAGCACCTCCTGCTGCTGGATTACCCCCACATAGGCGTTCACGGAATCGCCGAGCACCTGCTGCTCGGTCGCCAGCAGCCGCGCGCGCTGGGCGAGCACCTGGTTCTCGGCGCGCCGCGTCGAGGAGGTGGTGCGGCCGCCGCGGTAGAGCGGCTGCGTGATGGTCGCGGCCACGCTCGCGGTCTGGCGGTTGATGTCGGAGGTGACGGGGCGGGTGCCCAGCGGCACCGTGGGGAACACCGTCAGCCCGTTGGGCAGCTCGTAGCTGTTGCCCGCCTGCGGCACCACGCCGTTCAGCGCCGCCAGGGAGCGGGCGTTGCCGTCGGAGTAGCCCGCGCTGCCCTGCAGCACCACGGTGGGGCGCCAGCCGGCCAGGGCCTGGGGCACGTTCTCGTCCACCACGCGGAGCTGGGCCCGCGCGGTCAGCAGGGTCGGGTTGTTGGAATAGGTGAGGGCCAGCGCCTCCTGCAGGGTCTGGGCCTGCGTGCCCGCGAGCGGGACGGCGGCAAGGGCGAGCGCCGCCACGAATGCTGCGGGCGGCCTGGTACGCGACATGGCGGCTAGTCCTCTCCGCGAGCGAGTTCCATGAGCAGGCAGCCTACACCGGTAAAATGACCGCGTGCCAGCGGTGCGGACCCGTCGGAGCCTGCCGGCCCGGTCGGCGGCGCACGCGGGAAGCGTTCGACTCGGCCGCCGCGGCCCCAGCAGACCGGAGCGCGGCCGCCCCGCGCAAGTGAGCGGGAGACACAGTGGAGGCACAATCGGCCTCGCCTCGCGCCGCCCCAGCCGCCGGCAGCACGCCCGCCGGGACCCCGGCGCGCCGTCGGTTCCTGCCGCGATCGGCACATGCCGCGGTTGGTCCGTGCCGCCGGGGAGCCGCCGGGGGCCGGCTCCGGACCCGACTCACGCCGTCCGGCACCGCCGCCCCCGGGCGGCACGCGCCGGCACTTTCTCGATTCGGGGCGCACGCGCCCGGCGACCGGGAAGATGCGCGGGAGCGGCACCCGGAGCGGCTTCCGTCCGCCCCGGTCAGGCTGACTGGAGCATTTTCAAGCCGGGTGTGCTCACCCAGCGACCCGGAAAATTTGGAAAACCAAAAGGTTGGATCCGTTCCGGCCTGATACGGTCAGGCCGGAACGGCTCTAGAAGACGAAGCCGCATGCCGGCTGGAAGGCGGGCAGCGGCGCGGTGGCGCAGTCGAAGACCGGCGCCAGCGAGAAGCTGCCGCCGATGCGCTGCCCGAGCACCGCCCGATCCATCCGGCCCGCGGTGGAGAGCGCCGTGACCAGGCGGCCGCCCTCGGCGAGCTGCCCGACGATGGCCTCCGGGACCTGCGGCACCTCGCCCTCGATCAGGATGCCGTCGTACGGCGCGCCGCCGGCATGGCCTTCCGGCAGCCGGCCCTGCACGAACCGCACCGCGAGGCCGGACTTCGCGACGGCGGCGCGGGCGATCGCGAGCAGCGCCTCGTCCTCCTCCAACGCCGTCACCGTGGCACCGAGGCGCGCCGCCACCGCCGCGCCGTAGCCGGTGCCCGCCCCGACGACGAGGACCCGGTCGCCGGTGCGCAGGGCGAGGAGCTGCACCATCCGGGCGAGGACCATGGGCTCCATCAGCACCCGCCCGCCGCCGAGCGGCACGTCCTCGTCCACGTAGGCGCGGGCGCGCAGCGGGGCGGGCAGGAATTCCTCGCGCGGCAGCTCCAGCATGGCGGCCAGGATCCGGGGGTCCGACACCTTGTTGGGGCGGACCTGCCCGTCCACCATGTAACGCCGCGCATCCGCGTAATTCATGCTGATCCGACCCCGATCTGTTGCGCCGCTTATAGGGCGCGGCGGCGGCGGCCGCAAAGCCGGGCCGTCCGCCCCGCATCGGCGGTCTTGACGCCGACCGCCCCGGCCATGCTAGACGGGCGCGCCGCCGGCCCGATGGCAGAGTGGTGATGCAGCGGACTGCAAATCCGCGTATGTGGGTTCGATTCCCGCTCGGGCCTCCACGCGGCCTCCAGGGCCGCTTTCCCCGGCCTGCCGCGATCCTCTTCCGCGCGGCGCCTCGCCGGCACCGGCATCCTCCCGGCGGGCCCGGGCTCGGGATGACCGCAGCACCTCGATCCCGCCCCGCGCCTCGCTGACGAACACCTCCCGGATCGGGTCCAGTCCCGACGCCCGTACCACCGTCAGGAGGCCCAGCCCCACCGGCGCCCCACTGGCACCAGGGCCACCGCGACCGGCTCCGGATTGCGCCGGGCCTCCGCGCCGCGGTCGATGCGGCGACGAGGACGACCCGCCGCCCGCGCGTATCGCGTCCCGCGACGCGCGCAGAATGTGTCCGCGGGATGCGCGGCCTGCCACCGCCCGGATACCGCGCCATCGCGGGCGCGGGCCAGGCGGCATGTCAGCGTCACGAAACGACGGTGGGACGGTTCCGCGCAGGGCAATCGCCACGGGGCGCGAGGGGTCGCGGCGGCCCGATGCGCCGCCAGCCCCTGCACCGGCGTCCGATCCGGCGGTCCGGAAAGGACCCGGCCAGCCTTCGGCCGTGGTCCGTAAGGGTGGCGGGGCGGGTCTCGGCCGTCAGGCCTTGGTCGGGCAGGCGGGATTCGAACCCACGACCCCCAGTCCCCCAGACTGATGCGCTACCAGGCTGCGCTACTGCCCGACGGGCCGCTGCTTAGAGAGGTCGACGGTCGAGGTCAACCGGTCGGGAACGGCCGGAAGCCGATTTCGGGTACTTCCGGCGGATTGCGGACGGGAGTTGACCGCGCCTGGCCAAGGCCGCCCCGCGGCGACCCGCTTCAGGAATCCCCCGACAGCGCCCGGAGCTCGCGGCTCAGCATCTCGAGCTCCTCCAGGATCTCCCGCAGCGACTCCAGGCCGTCGCCGCCCGCCTCGGCCAGCGGCAGGTCGAGGTCGTGCTCGTCGGGCTCGCCGCCCTCCTCCGCGCCGCCCTCCCGCAGCAGGCGCTGCACGCCCTTGATCGTGTAGCCCTGGGTGTAGAGGAGGTCGCTGATCCGCCGCAGCAGCGCGATGTCGTCGGGCCGGTAGTAGCGCCTGCCGCCGCCGCGCTTGAGCGGCTTGAGCTGCGGGAATTTCGTCTCCCAGAACCGCAGCACGTGTTGCGGGATGCGCAGATCCTCGGCGACCTCGCTGATGGTGCGGAACGCCGTGGCCGCCTTGCGGACGCGGCCGCGGCCGGGCTCGGAGACGCCGGCCGGTTCCTCGTCGGAGTAGCTCTCCCTCAGGTCAGACTCCATGCGCAGCCGGCCCGCACCATGCCCTTGCCACCTCAGCCATCGGCGCCCTCATCGGCATGCCGGCTCACCGGCAGGCCGTTGATGCGCGCCTTGAGAACCTGCGACGGCCGGAAGGAGAGCACCTTGCGCGGCAGGATCGGCACCTCGACCCCCGTCTTGGGGTTGCGCCCGACCCGCTGCCCCTTCTGCCGGATGGCGAAGGTGCCGAAGGCCGAGATCTTCACCGGCTCGCCCGTCTCCAGCGCCGCCGACATGCGCTCCAGCACCGTTTCGAGCAGGGCCGTGGACTCGTTCCGCGACAACCCGACCTGGGCATAGATCGCCTCGGCGAGATGCGCCCGGGTGATCGTGTTCATGATGCAGCGACACCCCGCAACCCGTTCACGGGGAAACACAACCGGCTTTCGCCGGGAGCCGTCAACGGCACAGGCTCCGGCACGGCCGATCCGGCTCCGAAATCGCCCGTCCTGTGGCAAAAAAGTCATGCTGTGGCACAGGAGCCGCAACAAGCTGGAAGGGTCCGACGCCGAAACGGGCAACCCGGCCGTGCCGGAGCGCCGCCCGGAGCGCCGCGACGGATCCTGGCCCCGGAAGGTCCGCGCGTCGCGCCCCGGCTCGGGAATCGGGCCGGGTCGAGCGCGACGGCCGCGCGCGATGCCGGGGAAGCACGCCGGTCCGCATCCGCGCGGGCGCGACGAGAAGGGCGGCGACGCCGCGCCTGATTCGTCGCGAATCGAATCGATCGGGAAAGCGGCCGCGGCCGGCCGGAGACGGCTGGCCGTGCCGTGGAAGCGGCCCGCCCCGGCGGCCAGGGCGGCCGGGGCGTCCGGCGAGCCGGCAGGGGCTGTTCCGTCGGCGGCAGGGGCCGGTACCCGGCCCTACCGGCCCTTGCCCTACCGGCCCTTGGAGGGCCGGGACGCGCCCGCCGCGGCCAGCGTGTCCCGGCGGCGGCTCAGAAGCGGACCAGCGCCGCGCCCCAGGTCAGCCCGCCGCCGATGCCCTCCAGCACGACGAGATCGCCCGGCGCGATCCGCCCCTCGCCCCGCTCCATGCCGGCGGCCGCCTCGGCCAGCGCCAGCGGGATCGAGGCGGCGGAGGTGTTGGCGTGCCGGTCCACCGTCACCACCACGCGCTCGGGCGGCAGCTTCAGCTTGCGGCCCATCGCCTCGATGATGCGCAGGTTGGCCTGGTGCGGCACCAGCCAGCGCACATCCTCGTGGCGCAGCCCGTTGGCGGCCAGCGCCTCGTCCACCACCGAGGCGAGCTTGCTGACGGCGTGGCGGAACACCTCCTTGCCCGCCATGCGCAGCTTCCCGGCCTCGCCGTTCGAGCCGGCGCCGCCATCCACCAGCAGGATGTCGCCGTGGCGGCCATCCGAGTGCAGGTGGGTGGAGATGATGCCGCGGTCGCTCGGCAGCCCGTCGCCCGTGCCGGCGCGCAGCAGCACGGCGCCGGCGCCGTCGCCGAACAGCACGCAGGTGCCGCGGTCGGTCCAGTCCATGATGCGCGAGAACACCTCGGTGCCGATCACCAGGGCCGAGCGCGCCTGCCCGGTGCGGATCAGCGAGTCGGCGATGCCGAGCGCGTAGACGAAGCCGGTGCAGGCCGCCGCCACGTCGAAGCCGAAGCCGCGCGTGATGCCGAGGTGCTGCTGGACGCGCACCGCCGTCGCGGGGAAGGCGGAATCCGGCGTCGAGGTCGCGACCACGACGAGGTCCACCTCGTCGGCCGAGGCCCCCGCCTGCTTCAGCGCCGCGCGCGCCGCCTCGGCGCCCATCTGCGAGGCCGTCTCGCCGGGGGCGGCGATGTGGCGCTGCCGGATGCCGGTACGCTCCACGATCCAGGCGTCGGAGGTGTCGAGCCCGTAGGCCGCGGCGAGCGCGTCGTTGTCCAGCACGCGCTCGGGCAGGTAGCCGCCGCAGCCGGCGATGATGGCGCGAACCGGCGCGCGCGAGGAGGTCATGTGCGCTGTGCCTCTGCCCCAGCTCATTGTTTCCGGGGAGGATTCACGCCTCCGGGCGATCCGCCCGCCGGCGATCCGCCCCGGGCCCTGTCAGCGCGCGGCGGCGAGCCGGGCCGGGCTCGCCCCGGGGCTGCCGCTGTCGGTCGAGATCCGGGCCAGACCTTCGCGGATGCGCTCGTTGAAGCCGTGGTTCACCATGTCCATGGCGACGTCCATGGCATGCGCGAAGCCGATGCCGTCGGTGCCGCCATGGCTCTTCACCACCACGCCGTTCAGCCCGATCAGCACGGCGCCGTTGTAGCGGCGCGGATCCATCCACTCGCGCAGCCGGTCCAGCGCCGGCCGCGCCAGCAGGTAGCCGAGCCGCGCCGCGATGGAGGAGGTGAAGACCTGGCGCAGCATGCCGCCGACCAGCTTCAGCGCCCCCTCGCCCGTCTTGAGCGCCACGTTGCCGGTGAAGCCGTCCGTCACCACCACGTCCACCGTGCCGGAGGTGAGGTCGAAGCCCTCGACGAAGCCGTGGAAATTGAGGCCGACATGGCCGTCGCGCAGGATCTCGGCGGCCTGCCGGACGCGCTCGTCGCCCTTCAGCTCCTCCGAGCCCACGTTGAGCAGGCCGATGCTGGGCGAGGGCAGGCCGAGCACGGCGCGGGCGAACTGGTCGCCCATCACCGCGAATTCCACCAGGTTGCGCGCGTCGCACTGCACGTTGGCGCCGAGGTCCAGCATGACCACGTCGCCGCGCGAGGAGGGGCCGAGCCCGGCCAGGGCCGGCCGGTCCACGCCCGGCAGCATCTTCAGCACGATCTTGGCGAGCGCCATCAGCGCGCCGGTGTTGCCGGCCGAGACCACGCCCGCCGCCTCCCCGACCGCCACCGCGTCGATGGCGAGGCGCATGGAGCTGTTGCGGCCCTGGCGCAGCGCCGCGGTCGGCTTCATGTCGCCGGAGATGACGTCGGGCGCGTGGCGCAGCGTGCAGGCCTGCCGCGCGCGCTTGCGCCGCTCCAGCGCCGGGCCGACCCGCGCCTCGTCGCCGACCAGCAGGAAGCGGGCCTGCGGGTGGCGCTCGGCAGCGAGCTCGACCCCGTCCAGCACCGCGTCGGGCGCATGGTCGCCGCCCATGGCGTCGATCGCCAGCGCGTAGGTCTCGGACAACGCTGCTGCTCCCACCGTTACCGCCCCGGGCGCGACGCGATGCGACGGACTCAGGTGCGGACGGCGCCCTTCACGGCATCCGCCGCCACCACCTCACGGCCGTCGTAGTGGCCGCAGGAGGAGCAGACATGGTGCGGGCGCTTCAGCTCGCCGCAATTGCTGCACTCGGCGAAGGACGGGCGGGACAGGGCCTCATGGCTCCGACGCATGCCGGCGCGCGACGGAGAAACCTTCTTCTTCGGAACGGCCATGGTGCCGAGCCTTTCGTATCAGATACAGGAAGTGCGTTGGAAGGCGCGCGCTGTAGCACCGCCCCCCCCGGGGCGCAAGCAGCGGCAGCGCGTGGCAGGGTCGCGGCCCCTTCCCCGCCGCCGTTGCGCGGGGGGCGCACGGCACAGGGGGGGGACCCGCGGCACGACCGCGCCGCCGGGCGTGTCCGCCCGCCAGCGATCCGCTTTACTGCGGGCGCAGCCGGCGCAGCGCGGCGAAGGGGCTGCCGGCCGCCGCCTCCGGCAGGTCGGGCAGCTCGGCGCCCGGGGCGCGCGGATAGGGATCGAGCGCCAGGGCCACCTGCTCCGCCACCGCCTCGCCGAGGTCGAGGACATCGCCGGCATAGGGGATCAGGTCCGGCCCGTCCGGATCCTCCTCCGGCATCTCCGCCTCGGGCACGAAGCGGAGCGAGACCGGCTCGTCGATCCGCTGCGGCACCGGCTCCAGCGTCACCACGCAGCTCTGCACGACGTCGGCCCGCAGGTGCCCCTCGGCCGACACCGTGCCGCCCGTCTCCTGGCGCAGGCGCAGCGTGGCCTCCACCGATTCCACCGCCGGCAGGCCGAAGCGGCGGGCCAGGGCGGCGCATTCCCCGGCGGTCGCCCGCACCGCCTCGTCGCGGCCGCCGGGCGGGATGGTCCCCAGCCGGACCGGGCGCGACAGCTCGGGGCGCGGCGTTTCATGCGGCATGCGGCGAGGCCTCCCCCGGACGGCCGGTTCCGCCGGCGGCGGTCTCCACGGCGGCGGTCTCCAAGGCAGCCGGCGCCAGCAGCGCCGAGGCCGGGACGAAGGCGGCCTCGCCGGCCAGCAGCGACTCCAGCCCCTGCCCGTCCAGCGCCGCGCCCTGCGCGAAGGCTGCCCCGGCCAGGAGCGCGCCGGCCCCCGGCGGCGGCTCGCCGCGCCAGACGTTGCGCGCCAGCGCCAGCGCCAGCGAATCGCGGTCCCCGGCATCCAGCGCCGATTCGTAGGCGCGGGCGCGGCCGTGGAACGCCTCCCACATCTGCCGCACCCGCCTGCCGACCGAAAGGTCCCCGACCCCGAGCTCGCGCAGCGTCACGTCCATGTCGGCGAAGAAGGCGTCGAAGACCGCCTGCGCCAGCGCGACTCCGCGCGGGTCGGCATCCCGCCGCAGCCGGCGGATCAGCAGCGCGACGTGCAGGCCCACCAGGTCGAACCGGCCATCGAGCGTGTCCGGCACGCCGAGCCGGGCGAAGAGGACGGGATCGCGTGCCGCCGCCACGGCGGCGCCGTAGAGATGGAAGGCGGGCCGCTCGTGCGGCCGGCGGCGCAGCAGGGCGAACAGGCCCATGGTTCCCGACGGTCTCCCCAAACCCGACCCGGCCAAACCCGACCCGGCCAAACCCGACCCGGCCAAACCCGGCCCGGTCAAACCCGGCCCGGCGCCCCGCGGCCGATCGCCCGCTCCCGCCACCCCGGGCCGGGGCGGCGCGGGCAGCCGCCGGCACCGGTTGACCGCTCCGCGGGGTGGTGGCATTCGGCCCGAGACATGGCCCCTGCATCCCCAACGGTCAACGCCGCCGGCAATCCCCGCACCGCGCGCCGCGGCTGGCGGCGCGCCCTGCTGCTCGCGGCGCCGCTGCTGCTGGCCGGCTGCTCCTTCTTCGAGCAGCCCACCCAGCTGCGCGGCAACCGGGTGGATCCGGAGCTGCTCAGCCAGCTCACCCCCGGGGTCCAGGGCAAGCAGGACGTGATCGCGCTGATCGGCTCGCCCACCTCGCGCGGCACCTTCGACGACAATTACTGGTACTACATCAGCGCCGACACCCGGATCCGGATCGGCCGCAGCCAGGCCGTCAACAACCAGCAGGTGACCGAGCTGCGCTTCGACGCCAACGGCAAGTATGCCGGCTCCCGCGTCGTCGGCGAGGATGGGGCGCGGCAGCTCGACCTCGTGGAGCGCGAGACGCCGGTCCCCGGCGGCGACCGCACCGTGCTGCAGCAGCTCTTCGGCAATATCGGCCGCTTCGGGCCGGGCGCCGGCGGCGCCCAGGCCGGCCAGCCGACCGGCCGTCAGTAGCGCGGGCCGGGCACGCCGCCCGCCGGTCCGGCGCGTGGCGGCGGGGGCCGGCCCGTGGCCGGTGCCTTCGGCGCGGAACCTCCGGCCGGGCGACCGGCGCGTGCCGCCCTGGCCTATGCCACTCTTGGCCTATGCCACCCGGGGCCTATGCCACCCTGGCCGGTGCCGCCTGGGTCCGGAAGCGGGTGGTGGCGTAGAGCGTCGCCGCCGCGATCAGCAGCGGGATGATGGACACCAGGCAGACCACCGCCCAACCATAGTGGTTCAGCAGCCCGCCGGAGATGAACGAGCCCACCACCATCGAGCCGAACACGGCGAAGTCGTTCAGGCTCTGCACCCGGGTCCGCTCCTCCGGCCGGTAGCAGTCGAGCACCATGGCGGAGGCGCCGACGAAGCCGAAATTCCAGCCGAGCCCGATCAGCACCAGCGTGCCCCAGAAGTGCCAGACGCTGAGCCCGGAAAGGCCGAGCGCGGCGGCGGCCACGGAGACCAGCAGGCCGATCGCCACCACCCGCGGCGCGCCGATCCGCGCGATCACCCAGCCGGTCCCGAAGGAGGGGCCGTACATGGCCAGCACGTGCCACTGGATGCCGAGGTTGGCGTCCGCCTGGGAGAGGCCGCAGAGCCGCATGGCGAGCGGCGCCGAGGTCATCAGCCAGTTCATGATGAAGTAGGAGACGACGCCCGCCGTCATCGCCGCGATCAGCCGGGGCTGGCGCAGGATCACCCCGAGCGGCCGTCCCGCCTCCGTCCCGACGCGCTTCGGGAGGGGCAGCCGCACCCCGTACAGCACCGCGCCGGCCAGCACCGCCACCACCGCCTGCGCCACGAAGGTGGCGGCGAACAGGTAGGGCGGCCAGAGCATCATGGTGTGGGTGACGAGCTGCGGCCCGATGATGCCGGCGAACAGGCCGCCCGCCATCACCAGCGAGAGGGCGCGGGCGCGGCGCTCGGCCGGGCCGCACTCGGCCGCCGCGAAGCGGAAGGTGGCGGTGACGGCGAGGTAGGCGCCGCCGAACATGGTGGCGAGGCAGAACAGCCAGAAGGAGCCGATCAGCACCGCGAGCGCGGCGAGCAGCCCCACCAGCACGCCGCAGCCCGAGCCGATCATGAAGACCGCCCGGCGGCCGTGGCGCTGCGCGATCGCCCCGGCCGGCAGGGTGGCGAGCGCGGTGCCGACGACGAACATGGTGATCGGCAGCGTCGCCAGCGCCTTGTCGGTCGCCAGCGTGTTGCCGACGACGGCGCCCGTCGCGAAGATCACCGAGGCGTTGGCCCCGGCGAGCGCCTGGCCGATGGCGAGCCGGGCGAGGTTGCCGCGCTCGTGCGGGAAGGCCGTCGCGGCCGGGCGCTGCGGTGGGGCGCGCCGCGGGTCCGGCAGGTCGCCGCCCGGGCTGGAGGAGACGCCGGCGGCGCTGGCCTGCTGCATCAGAAGTGACTCCATCCTCCGCGCGGCAGCGGCAGTTCCGCGCCGTCCTTGCCGAGCACGGTAGCCAGCGCCGGCCCGGCCCGGAAACGACCGATGCGCGTGGCCGGTATGCCGGTGCCGGCGGCGGCGGCCAGGACGGCCCCGCGCGCCCCGGGCGGGGCGGCGAAGAGCAGCTCGTAGTCGTCGCCCCCGGTCAGCAGCAGCGGCAGCAGGGCGGGATCGGCCGCCAGCGCGGCGGCGGCGGCGGCGGAAAGCGGCAGCGCGGCCGAATCCAGCACCGCGCCGCAGCCCCCGGCGCGGCAGAGATGGCCGAGGTCCTGCGCCAGCCCGTCCGAGACATCCATGGCCGCATGCGCGAGCCCGGCCAGCGCCGCGCCGAGGGCGAGCCGCGGCCGCGGCAGCCGGTAGCGTTCCGCCAGGTGCCCGGCCGGGTCGGCCGGCAGCGCGCCGCGCAGCACGCGCAGCCCCAGCGCCCCGTCGCCGATCGTGCCCGACACCCACACGTCGTCGCCCGGCAGCGCGCCGGCGCGGCGCAGCGCCGCCCCCGGCGCCACCGTGCCCAGCACGGTGAGCGAGAGGGTCAGCGGCCCCGGCGTCGAGACGGTGTCGCCGCCGAGCAGCACGATGCCGAATTCCCGCTGGTCGGCGGCCAGCCCGGCGGCGAATTCCGCCACCCAGCCATCCGGCGTGCCCTTCGGGAAGGCCGTGGTCATCAGGTAGCCGAGCGGCGCGGCGCCCATCGCCGCGAGGTCGGAGAGGTTCACCCGCAGCAGCTTGCGGCCGATCGTGCCGGGCGGGTCGTCGGGCAGGAAGTGCACCCCCGCCACCATCGCGTCCGCCGCCGCCACCAGGGCGCGGCCCGGCGGCGGCGCGAACACCGCCGCGTCGTCGCCGAGGTCGAGCGCCCCCTCCCCGGCCAGCGGCCGGAAATGGCGGGCGATCAGGTCGAACTCGCCCGGCAGGGCCGGGCCGGGCGCCGCCGGGAATTCTCCCGGGGGCGGGGCGGCCGGCGGCGGGCCGGTGCCGGCCGGGGGCGGCGTCCCCTTCCCCGCCACGTCCCGGCTAGCGCGCCGGCTGCGCGGCGCGGGCGGCGAATTCCTCGGGCCGCAGCGTGTGCGCCAGCGCATCCAGCACGCCGCTCGCGAAGCGGGGCTCGTCGCCGCTGAAGAAGCCGTGCGCGATGTCGAGGTACTCGGTGATCACCACCCGCGCCGGCGGCTCGCCGCCGCCCCACAGCTCGGCCGCGGCGGCGCGCAGCAGCGCCCGCAGCACCGGGTCCAGCCGCTCCAGCGGCCAGCCCTTGGCGAGGTGCCGGGCGATGATCGGGTCGAGCGTCTCCGCGTTCTTCGCGGCGGCGCGCACGATGGCGACGAAGAGCGGCACGTCCGCCTCCGGCACGCGGCCATCCTCGAACCCGTCGCCGGCGCGGCCGTCCAGCACGTCGCCGATGCGGTGGCGCACGAACTGGTCGATCACCGTCTCGGCGCTCTCGCCGCCGTGGTCGCTCTGGAACAGCGCCTGCACCGCCGCGAAGCGCGCCCCGGTGCGCGGGCGGCCGCGCTGCGGGCGCGCGGCGCCGGCCTTCTCCGGCAGCTTGTTCATGCCACCCCCCAGCGGCGCCGCAGCGCGATCTGGCCGAGCAGCGCATGCGCCGCCTCGGCCCCCTTGTTGTGCCGGTCGTCGGCCGAGCGGGCCTCGGCCTGCTTCAGCGTGTCCACGGTCAGCAGGCCGAAGCCGATGGCGGCGCCGTTCTCCACGGCGACGTCCATCACCCCGCGCGAGGCCTCGCGGCAGATGTGCTCGTAGTGGTCCGTCTCGCCCTTCACCACGCAGCCGAGGATCAGGTAGCCGTCCCAGCGCCGTTCCGGCGCCCGCAGCGCGATGCGCAGCGCCGCCGGCAGCTCGAAGGCGCCGGCCACGTCCACCACCTCCACCGCGGCCTTCACCTGGGCGAAGACGTGCTCGGCGCCGTGGCGCATGCCGTCGATCACCGCCTTGTAGTACGGCGCCTGGATCACCAGCAGGCGCGGCGGCGCGCCGGGCAGCGACGGCGCCTGGCGGTCGGGGCTGTCGATCGTGCTCATTCCATCGTTTCCCTGTCCGCGCGGCCCCGCGCGCTGGAGCGTTTTCAAGCCGGGCGTGGCCGCTCGGCGACCCGGAAAACGCGAAGCCAAGAAGTCCCGAAGCCGTTCCGGCCCGGCCGTGTCGGGCCGGAACGGCTTCAGGTGCCCTTGCCGGCGAGCGTCGGCGCCGCGGCCGCCGGGGCCGTGATCGGCCGCGTCTCGACCACCTTCAGCCCGTACCCCTCCAGACCCACGATCGGGCGCGGATGGTTGGAGAGCAGCGCCATCTCCTTCACGCCGAGATCCACCAGGATCTGCGCGCCGATGCCGTAGTCGCGCAGCTCCGGCGCGTCGGTGCGGCGCTCGCGGCGCAGCCGGACCTGCTCGGAGATCGCGGTCAGGCGCGTGTCCCGGATCATCACCACCACGCCGCGCCCCTCCTCGGCGATGGCGCGCATCGCCCCGTGCAGCTCGTTGCCCGGCTCGTTGCCCAGCATGTCGCGCAGCAGGCTGACCGCGTGCATGCGCACCAGCGGCGGCACGCCCGCGTCGGCGACGTCGCCCTTCACCAGCACCACGTGCTCGGCATGGTCGAGCGTGCTGGCATAGACCAGGAGCTGCCACTCGCCGCCCACCGCGTGGTTCAGCACCCCCTCCTCGACGCGCCGCACCAGCCGCTCGGTGCGGCGGCGATGCGCGATCAGGTCGGCGATGGTGCCGAGCTTGAGGCCGTGGTGCTGCGCGAAGGCGACGAGGTCGGGCATGCGTGCCATCGAGCCGTCGTCGTTCATGATCTCGCAGATCACGCCGGCCGGGTTCAGCCCGGCCAGGCGGGCGAAGTCGACCGAGGCCTCGGTGTGGCCGGCGCGGATCAGCGTGCCGCCCTCGCGCGCCACCAGCGGGAAGACGTGGCCCGGGGTGACGATCGACTCGCGCCCCAGCTCGGGGTTGGTCGCGACCGCGATGGTGTGCGCCCGGTCGGCGGCCGAGATGCCGGTGGTCACCCCCTCGCGCGCCTCGATCGAGACGGTGAAGGCGGTCTCGTGCCGCGTGCCGTTGCTCTGCGACATCAGCGGCAGGCCGAGCTTCTCGACCCGGCTGCGCGTCATGGCGAGGCAGATCAGCCCGCGCGCGTGGCGGGCCATGAAGTTGATCGCGTCCGGCGTCGCGAACTGGGCCGGGATGACGAGGTCGCCCTCGTTCTCGCGGTCCTCGTCGTCCACCAGGATGAACATGCGCCCGCGCCGCGCCTCGTCCAGCAGCTCCTCGGTGGGGGAGATGAACTCCTGGAACGAGGTCCGGACGGCGAGCCGCGCCGCATCCTCGCCGAGCAAGGCGGTCATGCCGGGAACTCCTGCAGGCGGGCGACGTAGCGCGCCACCGTGTCGATCTCGAGATTCACCGTGTCGCCCGGCTGGAGGGTGCCGAAGGTGGTGATGGCGGCGGTGTGGGGGATGATGTTCACCCCGAATTCCTCCCCGTCAACCTCGTTCACCGTCAGCGACACCCCGTCCAGCGCCACCGAGCCCTTGGGTGCCACGAAGCGGGCCAGGGCCGCCGGCGCCCGGAAGCGCCAGCGCACCGAGCCGTTCTCCGGGGTGGCGGACAGCACCTCGGCCACCCCGTCCACATGGCCGGCGACGAGGTGCCCGCCCAGCTCGTCGCCGAGGCGCAGCGAGCGTTCGAGGTTCAGCCGGCTGCCCGGCTTCCAGCCGCCGAGCACCGTCTTCGAGAGGGTCTCGGCCGAGGCGTCGACCGCGAACCAGTCGCCGCCGAGGTCCACCGCCGTCAGGCAGCAGCCGGAGCAGGCGATCGAGGCGCCGAGCGCCACCGGCACGGGCCGCCCCAGGAATTCCGGCGCCACCCCCACCACCAGACGCATGTCGTGCCCGCCGCCGAGCGGCTGCACCTCCCGCACCGTGCCGAGTGCGGTGACGATCCCCGTGAACATGCTCCTCAGCCCTCGCGTTCGAATTCGGTGTACCAGTCGGCGCCGGCGGCGCTGGCCGCGATCCGGTGGAATCTGGGCATTCCGGCCAGCCCTGTCACCGGCAGGGCGTAGGCGGCGGGCAGCCCGTCGCCACCCATCACGCCGGGGGCGTGGAACCAGGCCAGCCGGTCCACGAGGCCGGCCCGCAGCAGCCCGGCGGCGATGCCGGCGCCGCCCTCGGCCATCACCCGCGTCACGCCGCGCTGGGCGAGCGCCGCGAGCAGGCCGTCGAGGTCGATCCCGACCGACGCCGCCTCCTCGCCAGCCGGCACGGCCAGGATCTCCACCCCGGCCTCCAGGTAGGGCGCCAGCGCCGCCGGCTTGTGGCGGCCCTGCACGGTCGCGATCCAGGTCGGCGCCGCGCGCGCCCCCGTCACCAGGCGCGCCGAGAGCGGCGTGCGCAGCCGCGCATCCGCCACCACCCGCGCGATCGGCACCCGCGCCATGCCGGGGAGGCGGCAGGTCAGGTCCGGGTCGTCGGCCAGCACCGTGCCGGAGCCGACCAGGATCGCGTCGTGCCGGGCGCGCAGCGCGTGCGCCATCCGGCGGGCCGCCGGGCCGGTGATCCAGCGGCTCTCGCCCGTGGCCGTCGCGATGCGCCCGTCCAGCGTGGTGGCGAGCTTGAGCGTCACCACCGGCCGCCCCTGGCGGATGCGGCGCGAGAAGCCGGCGTTCACCGCCTGCGCCTCGGCCTCCAGCAGCCCCTCCTGCACCGCGATGCCGGCGGCGCGCAGCATGGCGAAGCCGCGCCCGTCCACGCGCGGGTCGGGATCGCGCATCGCCACCACCACCCGGGCGATGCCGGCCGCGATCAGCGCGTTGCAGCAGGGCGGGGTGCGGCCCCAGTGCGAGCAGGGCTCCAGCGTGACGTAGGCGGTGCCGCCGCGCGCGCGCTCGCCGGCGCGGGCCAGCGCCACCGTCTCGGCATGCGGCCGGCCGCCGGGCTGGGTCCAGCCGCGCCCGGCCACCTGCCCCGACGCGTCCACCACCACGCAGCCCACCGCCGGGTTCGGCCAGGTGTTGCCGAGGCCGCGCCGCGCCAGGCGCAGCGCCGCGCGCATGTGGTCGCGGTCGGCCGCCGGGTCCCCCTCGGGACGTCGGCCGGCCGATGCGGCGGCATCCCGGGCTGGCCGATCCGTCATCATCCTGCCACCGTCTTTAGGCCAGATCGCGCGGGGCCGGAACCGAGCCGGGCCGGATGCGGCGATGCGAAAACGCGCGCCCTGTCCTGCCCGCGAAGCGCCGGTCGGGCCCTTGCGGCCCGGCCTGCGCGGAACAAGCCCGCCGACCGGGGCCCGGGGAGCCGCCGCGATGCACCAGCCGGTCACGAGCCAGCCCTGCCCGATCTGCGGCCGCGCGGTCGCCGCGAGTCCCCGCTACCCGCGCTACCTGTGCCGCGACTGCGCCGGACGGGCCTGCACGGCCGATGGCCGGAAGCTGGAATTCTTCAACGCCGCCGCCAGCGGCGGCTACATGGCGCGCCACGCCGATGACGGCACCGACCACCCGAGCCACGAATGCTACGTGGACGGCAGGCGCTGCCATGCCGACGAGGCGCGCTTCGGCGGCATCGTCATCCAGCCCGCGGACTGACGCGGATGGCGTGATCGTCCGACCCGCCACGTGGAAAAGGGGCCCTCGAAGGGGGCTGCCCCCGTGGTGCCGTGGCCCCCCGGTCTCCTGGCCCCGGTCCCTGGCGCGAAGTCCGGGGCAGCCCGGCGAACGCCGCCGCGGGATGACGCCCCGCGGCCGGACCGGACGCGACCGGCCCGTCGGAACCCGGCCCGGGCGGGGAAGCCGCGCCGATGCCGGGGTACCCTACCCCGCCGCCCGTACGCGCTCCGGATACCAGCCGGTGAACTTCACCGCGCCCACCAGCGCCAGCACGATCACGGCGATGCCCAGGCGCTGCGGCATGCCGGGCAGCGACAGCATGGCCAGCTCCGCCAGCACCATCGCCGCGAAGGCCGCCGCCCAGACGCCGGTGATGACGTAGTTGGTGCGGACGAAGCGCGGCGTGGCGCGGATCTCCGGCGGCACCCGCCCGGCCGCGTACTGGAGGGTAAAAGGCCGGCCGACCGCCATCGAGACGAGGACGATCGCCAGCAGCCCCGCATCCACCACCAGCCGCACGCCGATCACCGACAGGCCCAGCCCGGACAGCAGCGCCCAGAGCGCCAGCGCGCCGAACAGCAGCAGCGTGCCGGCCTCCAGGATCTTCGGCGCGCCGCCGTGCAGCACCCGGTCGCGCACCAGCAGCCCCGCCGAGGTCAGCGCGCCCGCGACCAGCCCCGCCGTCGGCCCGACGAGGCGCTCCACGACGGCGAAGACGAGGAACGGCGCGAAGGCCAGCAGGATGCCCATGGGTCGATCCGGGTCCGGGGGTTCCCCGGCGGGCCGCCGGGCACGCCGGTCCACGGCGCACCCGACTGATACAGCATCCGCAACGAATGGGCAGGCGCGACGGACGGGCGGGCCCGCCGCGGCCGGCTCAGGAGGCGCCCGGCGCGCCGTCCAGCGAGCCGAGGAAGGCGGAGAAATCCTTCGCCTCGCGGAAATTCCGGTAGACGCTGGCGAAGCGGACATAGGCGACCTGGTCGAGGTCGCGCAGCGTGTCCATCACGATCTCGCCGATCCGCTTCGAGCTGATCTCGCTCTCGCCCTCGGTCTCCAGCCTGCGCTGGATGCCGTTGATGGTGCGCTCGATCCGGTCGTCGTCCACCGGCCGCTTGCGCAGCGCGATGCGGATCGAGCGCGCCAGCTTCTCGCGCTCGAAGGGCATGCGGCGGCCGTCGGTCTTGAGCACGGTCAGCTCGCGCAGCTGCACCCGCTCGAAGGTGGTGAAGCGGGCCTGGCAGGCGGGGCAGGAACGGCGGCGGCGGATCGCCGCGCCGTCCTCGGCCGGGCGGCTGTCCTTCACCTGCGTATCCTCGGTGCCGCAGAACGGACAGCGCATGGGGGCGGACTCCCTGGTTGCCCCCCGCCGGGTTCTCCCCCGGGGGGCGGTGCGGATCAGCCCCGGTAGATGGGGAAGCGCTCGCAGAGGGCGAGCACCCGCTCGCCCACGGCCTTCTCCACGGCGGCGTTGGCCTCGGCGGCCTCCGCACCCTGGTTGCCCTTGGCGGCCAGCCCTTCCAGCACCTCGCCGATCATGCGGCCGATCTCGTGGAACTCGGCCTCGCCCAGCCCGCGCGAGGTCGCCGCCGGCGAGCCCAGGCGCACGCCGGAGGTGACGGCCGGCTTCTCGGGGTCGAAGGGGATGGCGTTCTTGTTGCAGGTCAGGTGCGCCCGCCCCAGCCCGGCCTCGGCCACCTTGCCGGTGACGCGCTTCGGCCGCAGGTCCACCAGCATCAGGTGGTTGTCGGTGCCGCCGGTGACGATGCCGAAATCCTGCGCCAGCAGCGATTCCGCCAGCGCCTTGGCGTTGGCCACCACCTGGTGGGCGTAGGCGCGGAATTCCGGCCGCAACGCCTCGCCGAAGGCCACGGCCTTGGCGGCGATGACGTGCATCAGCGGCCCGCCCTGCAGGCCCGGGAAGACGGCGGAGTTGAGCTTCTTCGCCAGCTCCGGGTCGTTGGTCAGGATCATGCCGCCGCGCGGGCCGCGCAGGGTCTTGTGGGTGGTGGTGGTCACCACATGGGCGTGCGGGAACGGGGACGGGTGCGCGCCGCCGGCCACGAGGCCCGCGAAATGCGCCATGTCCACGAAGAACTTCGCGCCCACCTCGTCGGCGATCTCGCGGAAGCGGGCGAAGTCCCAGAAGCGGGCATAGGCGGAGCCGCCGGCGACGATCACCTTCGGGCGGGACTCGCGGGCGATCCGCGCCACCTCCGCCATGTCGATCACCCCGTCCTCGCGGCGGACGGTGTAGGGGGCGACCTTGAACCACTTGCCGGAGTAGTTGACCGGCGAGCCATGCGTCAGGTGCCCGCCGGCGGCCAGGTCCAGCCCCATGAAGGTGTCGCCGGGCTGCATGGTGGCGAAGAACACCGCCTGGTTCGCCTGCGCGCCGGAATGCGGCTGCACGTTGGCGAACTCGCAGCCGAACAGCTTCTTCGCCCGCTCGATGGCCAGCGTCTCGGCGACGTCCACCACCTCGCAGCCGCCGTAGTAGCGGCGGCCCGGCAGCCCTTCCGCGTACTTGTTGGTCAGGACCGAGCCCTGGGCCTCCAGCACGGCGCGGGAGACGATGTTCTCGCTGGCGATCAGCTCCAGCCCGTCCTGCTGGCGCACCAGCTCCCGCCGGACCACCTCGGCGATCTCGGGATCGGTCTCGGCCAGCGGGGCGTTGAAGAAGCGCTCCGCGTCGAAGCTCGGCTCACTCATCGTTCGGGCGCTCTTCGAAGGTCTTGGGTTCGGGCAGGTCGATCGGGCCCAGCGCCATCGGCTTGGAGAGCGGGGCCAGCTTGGCGAGGCGGTTGTCGTGCCGCCCGCCCTCGTAGGGCGTGTCGAGGAAGACCGAGAGCGCGTCCAGTGCCAGCTCCGGCCCGGTCAGCCGGGCGCCGAAGGCGGCGACGTTGGCGTCGTTGTGCGCCCGGGTCAGCCGCGCCTCGGTGGTGTCGTGCAGCACGGCGCAGCGTATGCCGAGATGCCGGTTGGCCGCGATCTGCATGCCGATGCCGGAGCCGCAGACCAGCACGCCGTAGCCGGCCTCGCCCCTCGCCACCGCGTCGCAGACCGGATGGGCGAAATCGGGGTAGTCCACGCTTTCCGGGCCGCTGGTGCCGAAATCCAGCACCTTGTGCCCGGCGGCCTCCAGGGCGCGCCGCAGCGTGTCCTTCAGGATGAAGCCGCCATGGTCGGCGCCCATCGCGATGGTCAGGCGTTCTTCGGTCATCGGAAGGATCTACCACGGAGGGTGTTCTCCCGGAACCTCGGGACCCAAGCCGTTGATTGCAACCCCGCCATGCACGTCCCCACCCGCCGGCGGGCCGCGAGGGGGCCGGGGGCGGCCAATCCCGCATTACCGTCGGTTGAATTCGGGGTTCCACGCCGCCGGCCGTTCCGCCGACCGGCGAACTCCTCTAGAATCCGCCGCAAGGCCGACGAGCGCCAGAGCGGGCGCCAGAGGAGGACACACCATGACCGCACCGAGCTGGACCCACCCGGAAACCCAGGTGCTGCACGCCGGCCACCGGGCCGACCCGACCACCGGCGCCGTGGCGGTGCCGATCTACCAGACCACCTCCTACCAGTTCCAGGACACGGCGCACGCGGCGCGGCTGTTCGGGCTGCAGGAGCTGGGCAACATCTACACCCGCATCATGAACCCGACGACCGACGTGCTGGAGCAGCGCGTCGCGGCGCTGGAGGGTGGCGCCGCCGCCTGCGCCGTCGCCTCGGGGCAGGCGGCCACCTCCTTCTGCGTGCTGAACCTGGCACGCGCGGGCGACAACATCGTCTCCTCCACCGACCTCTACGGCGGCACCTGGAACCTCTTCGCCAACACGCTGAAGGATCTCGGCATCGAGACCCGCTTCGTCGATCCGGCCGATCCCGAGGCCTTCGCCCGCGCCACCGACGACCGCACCCGCCTCTGGTACGCCGAGACCCTGCCCAACCCGAAGCTCCAGGTCTTCCCGATCGCCGAGGTGGCGGCGCTGGGGCGGAAGCTCGGCGTGCCGCTCGTCATGGACAACACGGCGGCGCCCGTCCTCTGCCAGCCGCTGCGGCACGGCGCGGCGGTGGTGATGCACTCCACCACCAAGTTCATCGGCGGCCACGGCACCAGCATCGGCGGCATGGTGGTGGATGGCGGCAATTTCGACTGGGCCGCCCACCCCGACCGCTTCCCGACGCTCAACACCCCCGATCCCAGCTATCACGGCGCCGTCTGGTCGGAAGCGGCCAAGGCGCTCGGCCCGATCGCCTTCGCGCTGCGCCTGCGGGTCTGCCTGCTGCGCGACCTCGGCGCCGCGCTCTCGCCGATGAACGCCTTCCTGCTGCTCCAGGGGCTGGAGACGCTGCCGCTGCGCATGGAGCGGCACAACGCCAACGCGCTGCGCGTCGCGGCGTACCTGGCCGAGAACCCGGCCGTCGCGCATGTCATCCACCCCTCGCTCCAGCAGGGCGAGGCGAAGCGCCGGGCCGAGGCGTACCTGAAGGGCGGCTACGGCAGCCTGCTGGGCTTCGAGCTGAAGGGCGGCGCCGAGGCCGGGCGGCGCTTCATCGACGCGCTGAAGCTGTTCTACCACGTCGCCAACATCGGCGACGCGCGCAGCCTCGCCATCCACCCGGCGAGCACGACGCACAGCCAGCTCTCGGCCGAGGAGCAGGGGCTGACCGGCGTGACGCCGGGCTATGTGCGCCTGTCCATCGGCATCGAGCACATCGACGACATCCTGGCCGATCTGGAGCAGGCGTTGAAAAATTAAACCCTTCAAGCTGCTATCGGGCCAGTTCAAAACGCTGGCCCGATGGAATGGAATCATTCCGATTCGGTAGGTTCTATCTCATTTTTAACTCCATATGGCACATGCCCCACAGAGGTTACGGAAGCCGCATTGCTTATATGTCTTATCTGATCATCAAAGAATATATCTGGCTTGAATTCACGCAAGAATGGGCCTTTTGGCAGCCCTCCCAAAAATGCAGCCTCGTCGATGCGTATCTGCCGGCTAATCAATGTCCGTATAGCTCTCTCGTGAGCGGGGGCGGATCTCGCGGTGAATAGACCGAGGCGAATTCTCATTTTCGAACTTTTCGACTGCATGGATTTGAGTTGATGCAAAGCTTCTAGGAGTGGCCAAAGCGGTCCTTCCGGCAATGGGGTACCCAACCGCGTTCTCTCATGTGCGTGAAACTCATTCAATCCATGTCGCGCAAAAACTCTTTCAGCTTCATCACTAAATAGTACGCCGTCACCATCAAAAGCTATTCTGATTTCGTCAGGATGGGGATCTTCGCCGATGGATCGTGGAATGACACGGGCTGCTGGTGAACCTGCGCGCAACGCAGCAGTCACATCATCGACATTTGCAGACAGGAACAATTTTGCTCCTAACGGCCGCAGATAACCAAAAGGAGTCCTGCCTCTCGTAAAAATCCCCCTTTCAATCTTGAGTTCGTGCTCCTGGGCAGATTTGAATACCCGCAATCCGCTTACAGGGTCATTGCGCGATAACAACACAACCTCGACGCGCTGGTGATTGCTACCAGCTTCGGCATTGTCATTTATACTGAGTAATTTTTTGATCAGAGAGAAGGCCGCTCCTTTTCTGGCGGGCCGGTCAAGACGTTGAAACTGCATCTCCATGTATTCCGCATCATCATCCTCACTGAATACTGTATTTTCTTCCTCGAAATCAAACAACGCCCTGGAAGAAACAGCGATAACGATTGAATTTTCCAGTGTTGGTGCCATATTTTCCTCACAGCTTAGCTAGAAATAAATCATTCCCGCGGATAATATCTGATCGAGACCAAATGACTCGTTTGGGATCATGGTGCTCCGTCTACTTGCGGACTATGCTCCAACTATGGACGCCGGCTCACCCCAAGCGTACCTATGTTTCTCGCCCCGTGATCCTGAGAGTCCTGCTAATTCCATGCCCTTCCCCACCACCCGCCCCCGCCGCAACCGCCAGGACGCCTGGACCCGCCGCCTCGTCGCCGAGAACCGGCTTTCCGTCGACGACCTGATCTGGCCGCTCTTCATCATCGAGGGCACTAACACCACCACCGAGGTCGCCTCGATGCCCGGCGTGCGCCGCGTCACGCTCGACCGGCTGGCGGCGCATGTGGAGCCGGCGGCGAAGCTCGGCATCCCCGCCCTCGCCCTCTTCCCGATGACGCCGCCCGAGCGCAAGGACGCCGAGGGCACGGAATCCGGCAATCCGGACAACCTGATGTGCCGCGCCGCCAGCCTGCTGAAGCGCGAATTCCCCGAGATCGGCCTGATCGGCGACGTGGCGCTCGACCCCTACACCGACCACGGCCATGACGGCGTGCTGCGCGAGGGCCGCCAGGGCGTCCACATCCACAACGACGACACGGTGGCGGTGCTGGTCGAGCAGTCGCTCAACCAGGCGCGCGCCGGGATCGACGTGATCGCCCCCTCCGACATGATGGACGGGCGCATCGGCGCCATCCGCGCGGCGCTCGATGCGGAGGGCTTCGGCCACACCCGCATCATGAGCTACGCCGCCAAGTACGCCTCGGCCTTCTACGGCCCGTTCCGGGACGCGGTGGGCGCCGGCAAGCTCGGCAGCGCGCCCGCGGGACTGACGCCGCCTTCCGACAAGAAGACCTACCAGATGGACCCGGCCAATTCGGACGAGGCGCTGCGCGAGGTGGCGATGGACCTCGACGAGGGCGCCGACATGGTGATGGTCAAGCCGGGCATGCCCTATCTCGACATCGTCCGCCGCGTGAAGGACCGCTTCGGCGTGCCGACCTTCGTCTACCAGGTGAGCGGCGAGTACGCGATGCTGGCCGGCGCCATCCGCAACGGCTGGCTGGACGGGGACCGGGTGATCCTGGAGACCCTGCTCGGCTTCAAGCGCGCCGGGGCGAACGGGGTGCTGACCTACTTCGCGCTGGAGGCCGCCGAGCGCCTGCGCGCGCTGGGCTGATCCCCCGGACCGGCTTCCCCGGACGCCGGCCGCCGGGAAGGTTTCCCGGGGCCCGCGGCCGCGGGCCCCGGCCGCCTCGCGTCTCGTCGGGGCGGCGGGCCCGGCTGCCGGCCAGTACCGGCCCGCGGGCAGAGGCGCCCGGGTTCACTGGTCCGCCGGCATCATCTCCGGCCTGGAGGTCACGCGGCCTTCCGCGACGCCCACGAAGAGCGAGACGATGGCGCGGTCCGCGAGGTTCCCGCCGCGGCCCATGTCCTGGAAGCCACAATGCCCGCCGCCGGCCACCAGCACCGGCGCCACCGCCGGGCACGCATCCCAGTCCACGCCCCGCAGCATCGCCGCCGGCACGATCGGGTCGTCCGCGGCGGCCAGCAGCAGCGTCGGCACGCGGATGCGCGGCAGCACGCGGTCCGGCCGGATCGCCGCGACGAACTCGTCGTAGCCGCGGTAGCCGAAGCGCGGGGCGGACACCGTCTCCTCGAATTCGCGCATGCTCCGCGCATGCTTCGCGGCGACCCGCAGCCGGTCGGTCAGGTCGGTGGCCGGCACCGCCAGCACCTCCCGCCGGTAGGCGCGCAGCATCGGCCGGCCGAGCACCCTGTTCCGGTCGATGGCGCGATGCGCGCCGGCCGGATCGAGCGGCGGGCAGATCGCGGCGGCGCCGAGCAGCCGCGGCAGGCCGCGCCGCTCCTCCTGCTCCACCGCCTGCCGGCCCAGCAGGTTCAGCACCAGCGCGCCGCCGAGCGACCAGCCGGCGACCACCACGCCCTCCGAGGTCAGGCTCGCCGGCAGGTCGCGCAGCACGTCGCGCAGGTCCTCGGAGCGCCCGATGTGGTAGTGGCTGCTGCTGCGCGACCGGCTCAGCCGGCTGCCGCGCAGGTTCAGCCGCAGCACCGGGAAGCCTTCCCGCAGCAGCGCCCGGCAGGCCGAGCGCAGGTAGGCGTCGTCCTCGGAGCCGATCGTCCCGTGCAGCAGCAGCGCCAGCGGCCGTGCCGGGCGCGCCGAGGCCACGTCCGCGCCCGGCCAGTGCAGCTTGGCGGCCAGCGCGTCGCCGTCGCCGAGCGGGAACCACAGCCAGTGCCCCTCCGGCAGCGGCACGCGCATGGGGTTCCTCACCCCGCGCATGGTCTGCAGCGTCGCGCTCAGCCAGGGCGGGCGCGGCACGAAGGGGTAGCGGATCACGTTCATGGCCGTCCCCTGGGCCGTCCCCTGGGCCGTCCCCTGGGCCGTCCCCTGGGCCGTCCCCTGGTCCGCCCCCGGGGCCGCGCCCCGCCGGCGGCGGCCGCACCGTCGCGGGCCGCCGCCGGACCCTCCGTGCCGACGGCCCTGATCCCCGATCGCATGCCGCGAATGTCCCGAACTCCTGACCTGGAACGGACGCCGCCGGGCGCGCCGCCACGCCATGGCGGCCGCCGGGCACGACGCCCCGCGCGTGGCAACGCGAGGGCATCCCGCGAGTGCCCCGCACGGCGCGGCGATTGTGATGGGCCGCCGCGCCGGCGCAAGTCCCCTACCCGGCCCGCTCGATCGCCGGCGCGCGCGGCAGCATGCCGGTGGCCAGGCGCGCCTCCTCGGCCGGCACGCCCATCGCCTCCAGCGCGCGCTGGCCGATGCGCAGCGCCAGTTCCCGCTCGTCGTTCACCGCCAGGCGCGCGCCGCTCTCCTCGGGCGAGGCGAAGGCCGTCTCGCCATGCGTGCGCGCCACCACGGCGGCCCGCGGGTTCGCGGCGTGCAGTACGTCCTGCGCGCGCCGCGTCTGGTAGCTGTCGGGAATCGCGAGGACGACCAGCCGGGCGCGGCCGAGCCCGACACTGGCGGCGACGGCGGGATTGACGATCTCGCCGAGCGCCACCGGCACCCCGGCCTGCTCCAGCCGCGCGACGATCGCCGCATCCGTCTCCACCACGGCCACCCGGATGCCGCGCCCGCGCAGCAGCCGCGCCACCAGCGCGCCGACCCGGCCGTGCCCCACCACCACCACGTGGCCGGACCAGCTCTCCGGCACGGCGTGGCGCGACGGCGCGGGCGGCTCGGCCGCCCCGCCGCGGCCCAGCAGCCGGGCGAGCCGGGGCCGCAGCGGCAGCGCCGGCTCCAGGCGGCCGGCCAGGGCGAAGAGCAGCGGGTTGAGCGCGATCGAGATCAGCGACGCCGCGAGGATCAGGTCCTGCCCGGCCGGCGGCAGCAGCCCGAGCGAGACGCCGAGCGCCGCGAGGATGAAGGAGAACTCGCCCACCTGCCCGAGCCCGGCCGCGACGGTCAGCCCGAGGCCCGGCGGCTCGCCCAGCAGCCGGGCGATCAGCAGCGCGGCCAGCGACTTGCCGAGGATCACCACGCCGACCGAAGCCAGCGCGCCGAGCGGCTGGCGCAGCAGCACGCCGGGGTCGAACAGCATCCCCACCGAGACGAAGAACAGCACGGCGAAGGCGTCCTGCAGCGGCAGGATGTCGGCGCCGGCGCGGTGGCTCAGCTCGCTCTCGGCCAGCACCATCCCCGCGAAGAAGGCGCCGAGCGCGAAGGAGACGCCGAACAGCGCCGCCGCGCCGAAGGCGATGCCCATGGCGGTGGCGAGCACGGCCAGGGTGAACAGCTCGTGCGAATCCGTGGCGGCGGCGCGGGCCAGCAGCCAGGGCACGACGCGCCGCCCGAAGACCAGCATGCCGGCCGCGAACAGCGTCACCTCCGCCAGCCGCCAGCCCAGCGCCGCCACGACCGGCCCCCACCCGCCGCCCGTCTCCGCGGCGGCGGCCAGGGCCGGGATCGCCACCAGCGCCGCCACCATGGCCAGGTCCTCGACCACCAGCCAGCCGATCACGACGCGGCCGCGCGGCGTGCGGACCAGGCCGCGCTCCTCCAGCGCGCGCAGCAGCACCACCGTGCTGGCGACCGAGAGGGCGAGGCCGAACACCAGCCCCGCCCCGACCGTCCAGCCGAGCGCCAGCCCGATGCCGCAGCCGAGCAGGGTCGCCACCGCGATCTGCGCCAGCGCCCCCGGCACCGCGACGCCGCGCACCGCCGCGAGGTCGCGCGGCGCGAGGTGCAGCCCGACGCCGAACATCAGCAGGATCACGCCGATCTCGGCGAGCTGGTGCGCCAGCGATTCGTCGGCCACGAAGCCCGGCGTGTGCGGCCCGACCAGCACGCCGGCGACGAGGTAGCCGACCAGCGGCGGCAGCCCCAGCCGGCGCGCGAGCAGCCCGAGCAGGAAGGCCGCGACCAGACCCGCGACGATCAGCGTCAGCAGTGGCGAGTGCTGCGGCATGGCCCGTTCAACCCCGGCGCGTGGCGTAGAGCATAGAACTCCATCCGGCCGATCGTGTCAGGCGGGTGGAGCGCCAGCGCCCGGCCTGCCGGTCTCGCGCCCTCGGCGGCCATGCCCAGGTCGCCGGTCGCCGCGGTCCCGGCGGCCCCGGCCGGCGGCCGCCCCGCCCCCCTCGCCGACGGGCGGAACGGTGGCCGGCGCGCCTATGGCGGCGGCCCGGGCTGCCCGCCCTCCCCGCTGACGTCCCGCCCGGCCTCCCGCGCTTCCTCCCGGGCAGGCCGGGGCGGGATTCCCGGGCGAAGGCGGTCCAGCGCCCCCCGCAGCAGGTCCACCTGGGTCGCGAGCCGGCGCAGCACCGGGTCCGGTGCCTCGGCGGGCCGGGGCGGCACGGGGCTGCCGGCCATGGCGAGGGAAGCCAGGGCGGCCGGCACCCAGTCCTGCCAGGGGCGCCAGCCGCCGCGTCCCTCCGGCGTCACCGCGGGCGGATCGTACTGCAGCGCCAGCAGCGTGCCGCCCAGGCGCCGCAGCGCGGCATCCGCCGCGAGCGCCGCCTGCAGCACCGTTCCACCCTCCCCTGGGCCCTCCCCTGGGCCCGCGCCCGTGCCCTCGCCTGGGCCCTCGCCGCGCGCGCGATGCGGCCGCGGCTCCTGCATGGCGCGCGACAGCGAGGCCTCCAGGTTGTTGTTGGCCAGCCCCGCCGCGCAGCGCGCCGCTTCCGCCGCGGCCTCGTCGCGCTGGCCGGCCACGCCGTCCAGCACGACGCGCGCCCAGGGCACGAAGGCGGCGACGGCGGTGCGCACCGCGGTGCCGAGCGCCCCCTGCTCCCGCGTCGGCCAGAGCAGCAGGCAGGCGAGCAGCGCCAGCAGGCCGCCGATCACCGTGTAGAGCGTGCGCATCGCGGCGATCGCCCACTCGCTCTCCCCGGGCCCGCCGACCTCGACCAGCACCACCACCAGCGGGGTCAGGCAGGCGATGTAGGCCCCGAAGCTGACCTGGCGGGCCGAGAAGGCGACGATGCTGAGGGGGAACATCAGCAGGGCCAGCAGCAGCGGCGTCTGCGGCAGCAGCGCCACGGCGCCGCCGATCAGGGCGCCCAGCACCGTGCCGGCCACCCGCTCCAGCGCCCGCTGCCGGGTGGCCGCGAAATAGGGCTGCATGGTCAGCGCCACCGTGATCACCAGCCAGTGCTGGTACGGGCCGTGCCAAGCGAGGGTCAGCGCGATCACCGGCACGGTGACGGCCACCGCGCGCGCCGCGTGCCGCAGCACCGCCGAGCGCCAGGTGAGGTTGGCGCGCAGCGGCCCCAGCACCCGCTCGCGCAGCGGCACCGCCGGCTCCGGCGACCACCGCGCCGGGGCCGCGCCGCCCCCCGCCCCCGCCCCATCCCGGCCCCCATCCCGGCCCCCATCCCGGCCCCCGGTCCGGTCCCCGGCCCGCTCGGCGACGCCGTTGCTCATGGCGATCTTGACGCCGGCGCGCAGGCGGTCGGCCAGCACCACGGCGATGCGCCGCAGCCTGCCGCGCGCGGCCTGCTCGCGCAGGTGGGCGAGCGCCTGGTCGAGCCGGTCGAGGTGCCGGACCGGATGGCCGAGCGAGGCTTCCTGCATCGTCGCCAGCAGCGGCACGAGCCGCCGCAGCAGGCGCGCCGCGTCCCGCCGATCGGCCGCGTCGGCACCCCGCTCCAGCCGGTCGGAGAGGGCGATCAGGGCGCCGAACACCCCGTCCGCCACCTCCAGCCAGAGCAGGTTCTGGGTCGCGCGCAGCGAGTTGATGCCGCGCAGGCGCAGCGTCGCGGTGACGACGTCGCGCGCCTCCGCCAGTTCCGCCCGCACGGCGCGCCGATGCGCGCGCGCATGCGCCTCCCAGTCGGACGCGGCGGGGGGCTCGCGGCCCGACAGGAGGCGGCGCAGATCCTCGGCCAGCAGGCCGAGCAGGTGCCAGGCGCCGGAGATCGCGTGCCGCGCCGGGCCGTGCGGATGGATGCGCCAGAGCACCAGCGTCACGAACACCGCCCAGAGCGCGCCGGCGGCGAAGGCGAGGCCGCCCGCCGCCGCGACCCGCTCGGGCGCCGGGTGGGAGAGGGCCAGCGCCGTCACCACGGTCAGCAGGTTGCCCACCGCCTGCGCCTGCAGGCCCCAGACCCGCGCCATGCTGTTGCCGAACAGGACGAGCCCCGCCAGCGGCAGCACCGCCCAGGCGACGGGCGGGAACGCCGACAGGCCGCGCAGCGCGCCGAAGCCGGCCCAGAACGCCCCGCCCAGCAGGGCGAAGCCGAGCAGCGCCGGCAGGCGGCGCGGCAGCGGCCCGCCGACATCGGCGAAGCAGGTCAGCATCGCCGCCAGCGCCGCGATGCCGAGGAGCGGCGAGTCGAGCCAGGCATTGGCGAGCAGGATCACGGCGGTGGCGAGCGCCGCGCGCAGGCCCTCCAGCACGCTGATGCCGCGCAGGTCCAGCCCGATCGGCAGGCGCCCGAGATCGGCGCCGGGGCTGCGCGCCGTGGCGCGGCCGATGCGCGCCGCCTGGCCCGGGCGCATCCAGGCGGGCAACAGGCCGGCGAGGCGGGCGACCTGCCGCCGCGGCAGCGGCAGAAGGGTGCTGGCCCTCAAGGCGACGCGCCCGCGGACGGCCCGCGCCGGCCCGGCGGCGTCAACGCCCCTCCAGCTCCTCGCGCAGCATCTCCAGGGTCAGCCATTCCTCCTCGGCCGCGGCCAGCGCGGTCTCGGCCGCGGCGAGGGCGGTGGAGGCGCGGTCGAAGCGTGCCCGGTCGCGGGCGAACAGGTTCGGGTCGGCGAGGGTCTCGCGCAGCCGGCCAATCTCGGCCTGCAAGCCGGCCATCCGGCCCGGCAGGGTCTCCAGCGCGTGCTTCTCCTTGAAGGAGAGCTTGCGCCGCGCGGGCTGGGGCGGCGCCGGCGGGGCGGCACCCGCCCCACGCCCGGTGGCGGCAGCGCCGGCCGCCGGCGCGGCGGCGCCCTCGCGCGCCCGCACGCCGTGGCCGCGCTGCGCCACCATGTCGGAATAGCCGCCCGCATAGTCCTGCCAGCGCCCGTCCCCCTCGTAGGCGATCACCGAGGTCGCCACGCGGTCGAGGAAGTCGCGGTCGTGGCTGACCAGCAGCACCGTGCCGGGGTACTCGGCGAGCAGCTCCTGCAGCAGGTCCAGCGTCTCCAGGTCGAGGTCGTTGGTCGGCTCGTCCAGCACCAGCAGGTTGGAGGGCTGCGCCAGGGCGCGCGCCAGCATCAGCCGGCCGCGCTCGCCGCCCGAGAGCACGCCGACCGGCGTGCGCGCCTGCTCGGGCAGGAACAGGAAGTCCTTCATGTAGCCGACGACGTGGCGCTTCTGCTCGCCCACCTGCACCGTGTCCCCGCGCCCGCCGGTCAGGGCCGATTGCAGGGTGACGTCCGGGTCGAGGCTCGCCCGCCGCTGGTCCAGCGTCACCATCTGCAGCGCCGTGCCGAGCCGCACCTCCCCGGCATCCGGCGCGAGCTGCCCGGTCAGCATGTTGAGCAGCGTGGTCTTGCCGGCGCCGTTCGGCCCGACGATGCCGACGCGGTCGCCGCGCAGCACGCGGGTGGAGAAGTCGCGCACCACCACCCGATCCCCGAACGACTTCGCGATGCGCTCGGCCGCCACCACCAGCGTGCCGGAGCCCTGCCCCTCCGCCGCCTCCAGCCGCACCGCGCCCTGCGCCGCGCGCTGCTCGCGCCGCCGCTGGCGCAGCGCGTGCAGCTCGCCGAGGCGGCGGACGTTGCGCTTGCGCCGGGCGGTGACGCCGTAGCGCAGCCAGTCCTCCTCGCGCGCGATCTGGCGGCCGAGCTTGTGCCGCTCCTGCTCCTCGGCCTCCAGCACCTGCTCGCGCCAGGCCTCGAAGCCGGCGAAGCCCTGCTCCAGCCGGCGCGTGGTGCCGCGGTCGAGCCAGACCATGGCGCGCGAGAGGGTCTCCAGGAAGCGCCGGTCGTGGCTGATCAGCACCAGGGCGGAGCGGAGCGAGGCCAGCTCCTCCTCCAGCCACTCGATGGCCGGCAGGTCGAGGTGGTTGGTCGGCTCGTCGAGCAGCAGGATGTCGGGCGAGGGCGCCAGCACGCGGGCCAGCGCGGCGCGGCGCGCCTCGCCGCCCGAGAGCGTCGCCGGGTTCTTCTCGCCGGTCAGGCCGAGCCGCTCCAGCAGGTAGCGCGCGCGGTACGGGTCGTCGCCCGGGCCCAGCCCGGCCTCGACGAAGGCGAGGGTGCTGGCGAAGCCGGAAAGATCCGGCTCCTGCGCCAGGTAGCGCACCGTGGCGCCGGGCTGCACGAAGCGCGTGCCGGAATCGGGCGGCGCCAGCCCCGCCGCGATGCGCAGCAGGGTGGACTTGCCCGAGCCGTTGCGCCCGACCAGCGCCAGCCGCTCGCCGGGCGAGACGGAGAGCGTGGCACCCGCGAGCAGCGGCGTGGTGCCGATGCGCAGGTGGATGTCCTGGAGGAGCAGCAGGGGCGGGGCGGCCATGGGGGCAGCCTGTAGCGCCGATCGGCGGCGAGGTTGAGTCCGCGCGTCGGGCCGGGGCGCGGTTCCGCCCGGCGGCCGGCGGGCGGCGGTGCCGCCTACCGCGCCAGCGCCACCGCCGGCGGCCCCGAGGGCCGCGCCAGGGCGAAGGCGATCTGCGCCACCCCCGCCAGCAGCCCCAGCGCGATGCCCACCGCGAGCGCCAGCGTGTAGGAGCCCAGCCGGTCGAACACCACGCCGCCGCCGAAGGCGCCGAGGAAGCTGCCGAACTGGTGGCTCATGAAGGCGACGCCCTGGATCATGGCCTGCCAGCGCAGCCCGAACATCTCGGCCACCGAGCCCGCGATCAGCGGCGCCACGCCGAGCCAGAGGAAGCCCATCACCGCCGCGAAGACCAGCGTGCCCGCCGGCGTCGGCGCCGCGGTGAAGTAGACGGCGAGGGTGAGCGAGCGCAGCAGGTAGATCGCGCCCAGCAGCACCTGCTTGTTCCAGCGCCCGCCGGCCCAGCCGAAGAACAGGCTGCCCAGCACGTTGAAGCCGCCGATCACGCCGAGCGCCTTGGCGCTCAGCATCGGGTCCATGCCGCAGAGCTGGAGGTAGGAGGGCAGGTGCGTGGTGAGGAAGACGAGTTGCATGCCGCAGACGAAGTAGGCCAGCGACATCACGATGAAGGCCGGGTTGCCGAGCGCCAGCCCGAGCGCCGCGCGCGCCCCGAGCGCGTCCCCGCCGCGCCTTCCATCCGTGCCCGGGATGGCCGAGGGAACCGGCGAGGCGGCCGTCGGGGCAGCCACCGGGGCAGCCGCCAGGGCAGCCGACGGCGCGGCGGGCCGCCCGGCCGGCGGCAGCGCCACCCGGTCCACCCGCCCGGCGACCCAGGCGGCCGGCAGCATGGCGAGCGACAGCACGGCGAAGCCGGCCACCCCGGCGCGCCAGCCGAACCCCTCCAGCAGCACCTGCCCGACCGGCGCCGCCAGCAGCGAGCCGAGCGACCCCGCCGCCGAGACGATGCCGAGCACCGTGCTGCGCAGCTCCACGGAGACGGCGCGCGAGGCCACCGACATGGCCAGCGCCGAGGCGGTGCAGGCGAGCGAGGCGCCGATCAGGATCCCCGCACCCAGCGTGACCGCGACCAGCCCGTGCGCCGCGGCCAGCACCAGCAGCCCCGCCACGTAGAGCAGCGCGCCCACGGTCATCACCGGCCGGAAGCCCCAGCGCGACGCCAGCCCGCCCGCGACGGGCTGCAGGAAGCCCCAGGCGAGGTTCTGCACGGCGATGGCCAGGGTGAAGTCGGAGACGGTGATGCCGATGTCGCGGGTCAGGGCCGGCATGAACAGGCCGAGGCTCTGGCGGAAGCCCATGGCGAGGGAGAGCATCAGCGAGGCACCCAGCAGCACGGGCAGGACCGGACGCAGCCTGTCGAGACGATTCACGCTCTTCCTCCCCGCCCGGCCTGCCCGGCCGGCACCGGTGCCGGGGAAGCATCCCCGACCCGTTCGCTGGCCCTTTCCCGGGCCACGCATCCCCTGGCCGGACGGAGGCTTCGTCGCCCCCGCCCCGGCCGGACTCGCGGCCAGGATCGCGCGTGGCGGCCGATGCCGCAATGCAGCGCGTCGGCCCCGACCGACGTCACGCCGGGCGTGCGGGAGCCGCCGACAGGCGGAAGGCCGGGGCGCGGCCGGCCCGAAGGCGCGCCGGCCCGGATGGCCGGCGCGGCGCGGCGCGGCGCGGCTCAGAGTGTGTGAAGAAATCGAGCTTGCGAAAGCATGCCCGTTGAAAGGACTCGTCCTTTTCGGCCGGTTTCAACGCTGACGGGCATTCTTCACAAACTCTCAGCCGGGCGCCGGACCGACGGGACGTCGCCCCGAAAGCTCCACTAGGAAGTCGCCGAGGTCGCGGCGCAGCATCTCCAGCGCGAAAAGCAGCGCCACCGCGTCGCGCGGCACGGCGCCCCCGAGCCGTTCGAGGGCGGCGGCGAAATCGCCGATCGCCGAGTCCAGCCCGCCCAGTGCCGGCGGCGGTCCCTCCTCCTCCAGCGCCGTGCCGCAGGCCGCGAACAGCGCGGGCAGGACCTCCGCCAGCGCCGCCGGGACCGGCAGCGCCGCCGCCGCGCGGCCGCCCTCGGCCCGCGCCGCCCGGCCGATGAAGACCAGGTCGCTGTGCAGGCGCCGCAGCACGCGCTCCAGCCGGTCCCAGGGCACGGTGCCGAGGCGGGTGGCATGCTCGCGCCGCGCCTCGGCGGCGGCGGCGATCACCTGGCGCAGCTCCACCCGGAAGCGGGCATTCGCCGCGTCCAGCTCGGCCTGCGGCGCGGGCGGGCTGCGCAGCAGCAGCGCCGCCACGGCGCCGAGCCGCCGGAACCCCGCCGCCGTCCGCTCCACCACGATCCGGTTGGCGCGGGAGGGCAGCACCAGCAGCGAGACCAGGATGCCGACCAGGCCGCCGAGGCCGATCTCGGCGACGCGGTGCATGGCCGGCAGCAGGGCGGAGCCGGTGGAGGAGTCGAGCAGCACGATCACCGCCGTCACCGGCGCGACGCGGTAGGCCGGCCGCACCGCCATCAGATAGGCGAGCGGCGCCACGGCGAGGCCCAGCATCACGGCGAAGGGCAGGCCGAGCGCCGCGCCGGCCACCCCCACCACCGCCCCGGTCCCGGCGCCGGCCAGGGTCGCCGTCATCCGGTCCCAGGCCGAGCCGAGCGTGCCGCCGAGGCTCCCCTGCATCACCACCAGCGCGGTGATGACCGACCAGTAGCCCTGCGGCAGGGCGAAGGCCGTGGCGATCAGGTAGGCCAGCACCGCGCCGGTCGTCGCGCGGACGGTCAGGCGCCACTCGGCGCGGTGCCAGGGATGCGATGCGCGAGCCGTCACGCCAGCCATCGCCTCGGGTCGCCCCCTCGGCCGCGCCTTCGGCGCCCCGCCGGCCTCACCCTTCGAGGAAGCCCGCCACCAGCGCCACCTGCGCCGCGTCCAGCAGCGCCGGGGCGTGGCCGCAGCCGGGGATGGTCTCCAGCCGCGTGCCGGGCTTCTGCGCCATCTCCGCCGCCAGCTCGGCCGGCAGCAGGTCGCTCTCGGCGCCGCGCAGCAGCAGGGTCGGCGCCTTCACCTGCGACCAGAAGAAGCGCAGGTCGGCGTCGGCCGGCTCGGCGGCGCGGATCGGCGCGGCGATGGCCGGGTCGTGGTGCAGCGTCACCCTGCCGTCCGGCAGGCGGCGCGCCGAGGTCGCGGCGAGGTGGCGCCACTCGGCGTCGGAAAGCCGCCCGAACGGGGCCAGCGTCGTGCGCAGATGCGCCTCCAGCCCGGCGAGGTCGTCGAATTGCGGCGGCTCGACCATGTAGTCGCGGATGCGGGCGACGGCCGCCTTCGGGATCACGCTGCCCACGTCGTTCAGCACCAGCCGGCGCACCGGGCTGTTCGCGGCCGAGCCGATCAGCATGCCGCAGACGCCGCCGAGCGAGGTGCCGACCCAGTCCACCTCCCCCTCGATGGTGGCGAGCAGGTGCGAGAGCGCCCCGACATAGGTGATGGGCTGGTACAGGCCCGGGTCCGGCAGCCAGTCCGAGGCGCCGCGCCCCGGCAGGTCCGGGCAGATCACCCGCCGGCCGCGCGCCGCCAGCGCCGGGGCCAGCGCGTCGAAGTCGCGGCCCGTCCGCGTCAGGCCGTGGACGCAGAGCACGGGCGGGCCGGCGGCGGGCTCCCCGGCCGCCGGGCCCCACTCCACCCAGCGCATGGTGAAGAAGCCGGCGGTGACGAGGTAGCGGACGGCGCCGCGCCGCGGCGGCGGCGGGAACGGGCCAGGGGGCGTGCCAGGGGGCGTGCCGGGGGGCGTGCCGGGGGGCGCGTCGTCCATGCTCAGACGATGCCCTTGCCGCGCAGCGCCGCGATCCCGGCCGCATCCATGCCGAGCAGCCCGCCCAGCACCTCGTCCGTGTGCTCGCCGAGCAGCGGCGGGGCGGAGCGGTAGGTGGGCGGCGTCGCCGAGAGCTTCACCGGGTTGGCCATCACCTTCACCGTCTCGCCGGAAGCGTGCGGCATCTCCACCACCATGTTGCGGGCCTGCACGTGCGGGTCGGCGAACACCTCCTTCAGCGTGTTGATCGGGCCGCAGCCGATCTTCAGCGCCTCCAGTCGCTCCACCCAGTCGGCGGTGGTGCGCGACCGCATCAGCGGCGTCAGCGTGTCGGTGACGAGCTGGCGGTTGCCGACGCGGGCGGCGTTGGTGGCGAAGCGCTCGTCGGCCAGCAGGTGCTCCTGGCCGAAGGCCTCGCAGAAGCGCCTGAAGGTCGGGTCGTTGCCGACCGAGAGCACCATGTAGCCGTCGGCGGTCGGGAAGACCTGGTAGGGCACGATGTTCGGGTGCTGGTTGCCGAGGCGCGGCGGGTTCTCGCCGGTCGCGAGGTAGTTCATGCCCTGGTTGGCGAGCCAGGCGACATGGGTGTCGAGCATGCCGATGTCGACCTGCTGCCCCTCCCCGGTCAGCGCCTTGTGGCGCAGCGCCGCCAGGATGCCGATGGTGCCGTAGAGCCCGGCGAACACGTCGGCCACGGGAATGCCGACCTTCTGCGGCTGCCCGTCCGGCTCGCCGGTCAGGCTCATCACGCCGCCCATGCCCTGGATCAGCGAGTCGTAGCCCGGGCGCGGCGCGTAGGGGCCGGTCTGCCCGAAGCCGGTGATGGAGCAGTAGATCAGGCCGGGGAACTTCACCCGGAGCTGCTCCCAGCCGAGCCCGTACTTCGCCAGGGCACCGACCTTGAAATTCTCCACCAGCAGGTCGCAGCCCTCCAGCAGCGCGAGGACGATCGCCTGTCCCTCCGGCTTGCTGATGTCGACCGTGACCGACTTCTTGTTGCGGTTCACGCCGACGAAGTAGGCGCTCTCCTTGGTGTTCGGGATGAAGGGGGGCGCGAAGTTGCGCGTGTCGTCGCCCGCCTCGGGCCGCTCGATCTTGATGACCTCGGCGCCGAGGTCGCCCAGCATCTGGGTGCAGGTCGGCCCGGCCAGCACGCGCGTGAGGTCGAGGACCCGCAGGCCCCGCAGCGGCCCGCCGGGCTGCGGCGCGGACGGGGTGGCGGCGGTTTCGGTCATGCGTCTTCTCCGTGCTGGGCGCGCTCGGCGGGTATGCCCGTTCTGTCGCATGTTCCGGTTGAACGGTCGATGCCGGCCATCGGCTCCGGCCGTCGCACGGCGGGCCCGCCGGTCCGCGGCGGGGCCCTTCCCCCGGATTCCCCGCGGGAGCCGCCCGGCGCCGGGCGCGGAACGCGTCCGCGGTCACCGCCCCGTCCGGGCACGGGCCTGCCGGGGCGGCCGAAAAAGCCGCCGGGCTCCTAGCCTGGCCAGGGCGCGTCCGATATAGTCCTGCCATGTATGGACTTGATGGCAGGCATGCCTACACGCGTTGGGTGGCGGCCTACGACGTGCTATCGGCTTCCGACCGGACGGCGATAAGGGAATGCGTGGCCGGCATGCCGGGCGGCATCCTGTTCTCGCTGATGCTGACGGCGACGGAGGCGGGTAGCACCGGGCCGGGGGACCACCCGCAGCGTGCGCTCGCAAGCCTGCAGGCGCAACTGTTTCCGCACTGGGAAGTGCTGGCGACCGCCGCCGCCCTTTCGGGCGAGGTGGACCGGCGCCATGTCGCGCTGCCGGCCGGCGACGGCGATCCGCTCCGTCTCTACAACGAGGCCCTCGCGCGGGCGAGGGGCCGCTACGTCGTGCTGCTGCCGCCCGGCGCGGTGCTCGCCGAGCACGCGCTGTTCGTGCTCGCCCACGCGTTGCTGGCGGAGCCGGAACTCGAGCTCGTCTTCACCGACGAGGACCGGCTGGACCGGGCCGGCGAGCGTCACTCCCCGCGCTTCAAGACCGCCTGGGACCCCGACCGCATGCTGGGCTGCGACGCGGTGGGCCACCTGGCGGCGCTGCGCACGGAGACGGTCCGCGCCCTGGGCGGCATGCGCCCCGCGCCCGGCAAGCGGCGACCGGCCGCCGAGGCGGAACTCGCGCATTACGACCTGGTGCTGCGCCTCGGCGAGGCGGTGCCGCCGAGCCGCATCGGCCACCTCCCCGCGGTCCTGTGCCATCGCCTCGACGCCGCCGATCCCGGCTGGGACGCCGCGGCGGCGCGCGACATCGTCCGCCGACACCTCGAGGAGACCGGCGTGGCCGGCGCGACGGTGGAGCCGGCGCCGCTCTCCCCGGCGTGCAGCCGCGTCCTGCGCCCGCTGCCGCGGCCGGCACCCGCCGTCTCCGTGATCGTGCCGACGCGCGACGCGGCAACGCTGCTGGCGCGCTGCGCGGAGGGCGTGCTGGCCCGCACCGACTACGCGCCGCTCGAACTCCTCCTCGTCGACAACGACAGCCGCGACCCGGAGGCGCTCGCCCTGCTCGCGCGGCTGGCCGAGGACCCGCGCGTGCGGGTGCTGCCCTTTTCCGGCCCGTTCAACTTCGCCGCCATGAACAACGCCGCCGTGCGCGAGGCGCGCGGCGAGGTGGTGGTGCTGCTCAACAACGACACCGAGGTGATCGAGCCCGACTGGCTGACCGAGCTGGTGGCCCTCGCCGCGCGGCCGGAGATCGGTGCCGTGGGCGCGAAGCTGCTCTACGCCGACGGGCGGGTGCAGCATTGCGGCATCACGCTCGGGCCGGACTGGTCGCTGATCCATCAGCTTCGCCTCTCCGGCCGCTTCGACGCGGGACCGAACCGCGAGCTGGCGGTGACGCGCAGCGTCTCGGCCGTGACCGCCGCCTGCCTCGCCTGCCGCCGCGCGGTGTATCTCGAGGCCGGCGGCCTCGACGAGGAGAACCTCAAGGTCGCGTTCAACGACGTCGACTTCTGCCTGCGCCTGGGCGACCGCGGCTACCGCATCCTGGTCACGCCCTTCGCCGAGCTGCTGCACCTGGAATCGGTCTCGCGCGGCTACGACCTGACGCCCGCGAAGCAGGCCGAGAACGCGCGCGAGACACGCAATTTCCGCCGGATCTGGGATCCGGTCCTCGATACCGATCCCTACCACAACGCGAACCTGGTCTTCCGCTGGGAGGACACGGTGCTCGCCACCCCGCCGCGCTGGCCCCGCCCCTGGCACGCTCCCTGGCGCGACACCATGGCGGGCCGCCCCCCTGCCCTCTCCGGCCGCGCCGCCGTCCGACCGCCCGGCGTGTAGCGCCGGCCGCGCACCGACACGATCGACGCCCCATGAACGAAATACCCGACATGACCAAATTGCACGCGGATGGCGGGCAACCGGATCTGCCCGACGCCACCCTGGCGGCGCTGACCGAGCCCTCGCTCGATCCGCTGTTCTGGCGTGCCGAGCGGCTCGGCGAGCCGAGCGCCTGGTGGCTGCACGTCCCGTTCGCGCACTGGCTCGTCGCCAGCGCCCGGCCCGGGGTGCTGGTGGAGCTGGGCACGCATGCCGGCGTCTCCTACGCCGCCTTCTGCCACGCGGTACGCAGCGCCGGCCTCGCCACGCGCTGCCACGCCGTGGACACCTGGCGCGGCGACCCGCAGGCGGGCGAGTACGACGAGAGCGTCTTCAACAACCTCCTCGCCTACAACAACGAGCATTTCGCGGCCTTCTCGACCCTGATCCGCGGCACCTTCGACGACGCGCTCGACCGCATCGAGGACGCCTCGATCGACCTGCTGCACATCGACGGGCTGCACACCTACGAGGCCGTCCGGCACGACTTCGAGAGCTGGCTGCCCAAGCTGTCGCCGCGCGCGACGGTGCTGTTCCACGACATCAACGAGCGCTCCGGCGACTTCGGCGTCTGGCGCCTCTGGGAGGAGCTGCGCGGCCGCCACCCGAGCTTCGCCTTCCTGCACGGCCACGGCCTCGGCGTGCTGGCGGTGGGCGAGCAGTCGCCGGCCGCGGTGCTCGACCTGTGCGGCATCACCGAGCCGCACCGCCTCGCCGCGGTGCGCGGCCGCTTCGCGCGCCTGGGCGAGCGCTGGCTGACCGACACCCGCGAGCGGATGCTGGGGCAGCGCCACGGGATGCTCGCCGCCGAGGCGGACGCGCTGCGCGCGCAGCTCGCCGGCGAGCAGGCAGCGCACGCGAACACGGCGGCGCGGCTGGCGGCCGAGCAGGCGGAGCATGCCGGGACGCGGGAACGGCTCGCGGCCGAGCAGGCCGGCCATGCCGGGACGCAGGCCCGCTTCGCCGAGGCGGAGGCATCCCAGGCGCGGCTCGCCGAGGAGAACGCGGCGCTGCGCGACTGGCGCGACGGGGCGGAGGCCCGCGCGGCGGAGCAGCGGCAGGCCGAGGCGCGGATGCGCGACCTCGCGGCGCAACGCGCCGCCGCGGCGCGGCAGAAGGCGCTGGCGGCGCAGGAGGAGACGACCCGCGTGCGCGAGGAGGCACGGCTGGTCGAGGAGGCGGCGCGCCAGCTCCGCGACGAGGTGGCGCATCTGCGCGGCGAGATCGCCGCCGCCGCCGCGCGGGCGCGCGAGGCGCAGGCGCGCATCGCCGAGCTCGTGGCCGACCGCGACGCGCACAAGTCCACGCACGAGCAGCTCGTCGCCTCCACCTTCTGGCGCGCCACCTGGCCGCTGCGCAATGCCGCGGGCCGGGTGCCGCAGCCGCTGCGCCGCGCCGTGCGCGGCGGCGCCAAGCTGGCGTGGTGGACCACCACCATGCGGCTGCCGGCGAAGCTGGAGGAGCGGCGCGCGCGCATCGCGCAATTCGCCGCGGCCGCGGCGGCGATGCCGCCGGGCCTGCCGCCCGGCGCCGTGGCGCCGCAGCCGCCGCCCATCGCGCTCCCGCGCACCGACGCGCCCGGCGCCGCGCTGCGCCTCGTCTACGTCAGCGGCGAGCCCGACACCCCCGGCCATCTCTACCGCATCGAGCGCTATGCCCGCGCCGCGGCCGCCCTGGGCGCCACGACGCGGATCCTGCGCGTGGACGAGATCCCGGACCGCCTCGGCGAGATCGAGGCGGCGACCGCGCTGATCGTCTGGCGCGCCCCCTGGAGCGACCAGATCGAGGCGGCGATCGGCGCGGCGCGGCGGGGCGGCGCCCGCGTGGTGTTCGACGTGGACGACCTGATGATCGACCCCGCGCTGGCGCAGGTCGACATCATCGACGGCATCCGCTCGCAGCACCTCACCGAGGAGATGGTCCGCAGCCACTACGCGAACGTCCGGCGGACCATGGAGGCCGCCGACCTCTGCTTCACCACCACCGAGGAGCTGGCCTTCCACCTGCGCTGGGCCGGCAAGACGACCCACGTCCTGCCGAACGGCTTCGACCAGGCCACCTTCGACCTGTCGCGCCGTGCCATGCGCGAGTGGCGGCGCGACCGCACCGACCGGCTGATCCGCATCGGCTATGCCGGCGGCTCGCGGACGCATCAGCGCGACTTCGCCATGGCCGTGGAGGGGCTCGCGCGGCTGCTGCGGGAGAACGCGGATTGCCGGCTGGTCCTTTTCCGCACCGCGGACGGCCTCACCCCGCTGGTCGACATCGAGGAGTTCCCGGCGCTGGCAGGGCTGGAGGAGCGGATCGAATGGCGCTCCGTGCAGCCGCTGGCCCGCCTGCCGGTGGAGATGGCCCGCTTCGACATCAACCTCGCCCCGCTCGAATACGGCAATCCCTTCTGCGAGGCGAAGAGCGAGCTGAAGTTCTTCGAGGCGGCGCTGGCCGGCGTGCCGACCGTGGCCTCGCCCACCGGGCCGTTCCGGCGCGCCATGGAGCATGGCCGCACCGGCTACCTCGCCGCCTCCGCCGACGACTGGTACGACGCGTTGCGCCGGCTGGCCGGGGACCCGGCGCTGCGCGGCCGCATGGCAGCCGCCGCCTGCCACACGGCGCTCGAGAGGTTCGGCCCGCTGAGCCGCGCCACGCAGATGGGCCGCGTCCTCGCCCAGCTCCAGGGCGGCCCCGCCGGGGCGAGCGCCTTCGCGCTGGAGGCCCAGCTCGCCGGCCGGCCGGTCGCGCCGCCGCGCCTGTTCGGCGCCGACACGGTGTTCGAGCACGACATGGGCGGCGACGCCGAGCTCACGGTGATCATTCCGCTCCACAACTACGAAGGCTACATCGAGGAGGCGCTGCAGTCGGTCCACGACCAGACGCTCGGCGCGCTCGACCTCGTCGTGGTGGACGACCGTTCCACCGACGATTCCCTGGAGGTCGCGCGGCGCTGGGTGGAGCGGCACGCGCTGCGCTTCAACCGTGCCGTGGTGCTGAGCCACCGCGTCAACCGCGGCCTGGCCTATTCCCGCAACACCGGCTTCGACACGGCGCGCACGCCCTACGTCCTGCCGCTCGACGCCGACAACCGGCTGCTGCCGAGCTGCTGCGAGACGCTGCTGCGCACGCTGCGCGGCAGCGGCGCCGCCTACGCCTATCCGACGATCCAGCATTTCGGCGCCTCCTCGGCCCTCATCAGCAACGCCCCCTACGACCCGAAGCGCTTCGTCGCCGGAAACTACATCGACGCCATGGCGCTGATCGCGAAGGAGGCGTGGGCCATGGTCGGCGGCTACGACCATGTGCGCTTCGGCTGGGAGGACTTCGACTTCTGGTGCCGGCTGGCCGAGCGGGGTCTGTCCGGCACCTGGCAGCAGGAGGTGCTGGCGCAGTACCGGGTGCATGCCGCCTCCATGCTGAAGACGCAGACGACGGTGGAGGACAACTACCGGACCCTGATCGCCGATTTCGCCGTCCGGCACCCCTGGGTCTCGCTGATCGACCAGCAGCGGCTGCGGCGGATGCCGCTGTCCACCCCGCACCTCACCCCGCCCGCCGAGCGCACGCGCCTCGACGCGCTGCTGCCGATCCTGCGCTGCCCGGAGAGCGGCGAGCGGCTGGCCTGGAACGCCGACCGCACCGCGTTGCACAGCGTGGACGGCGCGCATGTCTGGCCGGTCAAGGCAGGCCGGCCGGTGCTGGCGCCCCATCTCGCCGATCCGGTCGTCCACCCGGACAGCCATGTCAGCAACGAGGTGCCGGAGGAGGCACTGGCGCTGATCCGGGAGACTCCCGGCCTCGTGCTCAACCTCAGCGCCGGCGGATCGCTGGAGCGGCACCCGAACGTGGTGGAGGTGGAGTACGCCATCTTCCGCCACACCGACATCGTCTCCGACGCGCACGTGCTGCCCTTCTACGACGACACCTTCGAGGCCGTCGTCGTGATGAACGCCTTCGAGCACTACCGCGAGCCCCACCGCGTCGCCGCGGAGCTGCTGCGCGTCCTCCGCCCGGGCGGCCGGATCCTGATCCGCACGGCCTTCATGCAGCCCCTGCACGAACGACCCTGGCACTTCTTCAACTGCACCCGCTACGGCCTCGCCGAGTGGTTCAAGGGGTTCGAGACCGAGACGCTGCACGTGTCGCGGAACTTCTGCCCGAACCACTCGATCGCCTGGCTGGCCTCCGAGGCGGAGGCCGCGCTGCGGGGCGACGTCTCGGCGGCCTCGGCCGAGGCCTTCGCGGCCGCGCCGGTCGGCCGGCTCGTCGAGATGTGGCGCGACCCGTCGCGCCGCGACCAGCCGCTATGGACCGATTTCGAGAGGCTGAGCCAGACGACGCAGGAGATCACGGCCGCCGGCTTCGAGTTCCTCGGCCGCAAGCCGCTCGATCCGGCGGCCGGGGCCTGACGGCGCGGCCGGGCCGGGCGAGCCGGGCGGAGCGGCCCGGCGGCGCGCCGCCGGGCCGCTCTACAGCCAGCCCGGCAGCACCAGCACCAGCCAGGCCAGCAGCGGCCCGAACGCCACGACGAGGCCGCTGTAGACCAGGAAGCGCCGGAACAGCCGCTCCCGCTCGCCTTCCTCGGCATTGGCCAGCACCAGCGCGCCGTTGGTGGAGAAGGGGCTGACATCGACGATGGTGGCCGAGATCGCCAGCGCCGCCACCATGCCGACCGCCCCCACCTCGCCCTGCTGGATCAGCGGCACGGCGAGCGGGATGGTGGCGCCGAGCACGCCGACCGAGGAGGCGAAGGCCGAGACGATGCCGCCGATGTAGCAGAGCAGCAGCGCCGCCAGCGCCGCCGAGCCGAGCCCGATCACGCCGTTGCTCACCATGTCCACCGCCCCCGACTTCTGCAGCACGGCGACGTAGGTGATGACGCCCGAGATCAGCAGCACGGTGGACCAGCTCACCTTGTCGATCGCGCCCTTCTGGCTGTTCGGCGCGACCAGGGCGAGGCCCACCGCCACGGTGATCGCCACCAGCCCGACATTGAGGTTGAAGGCGAGCGAGCCGATGGCGAGCACGCCGAGCCCGACCAGCGTCGCCGCCTGCTCGCCGCTCACGCGCGCCGGGGTGGTGACATCCCCCTCCAGCACCGCCGCGTCCTCGCCGCGCGGCGCCGCCGGCGTGCCGCCATGGCCGCTCACCGCCACCGAGGCGCGGTGCCCGCCCTCGACATGCGCGAGCTCGCCCGCCGCCGGGCTGCGCAGCAGGCGAAGCCCGCCGAGCACCACGAAGACCAGCACCGCCACGGCGAGGTTGAAGAACAGGCTGGCCAGGAACAGCGCGATCTCGTCGCCCGGCAGCCCGGCGCGCGCCACCACCTGGTTGGTGATGCCGCCATAGATGCTGATCGGCGAGAAGCCGCCGCCCTGCGCGCCGTGCACCACCAGCAGGCCCATCATCAGCGGGTCGATCCGGTAGGCGCGGGCGAAGCGCAGCGCGATCGGGGCGATGAAGGCGACGGCGGCCGGGCTCACCGCGCCGATCGCGGTCAGCGCGGCCGCGGCCAGGAACATCACCCAGGGGATCAGCGCGATGCGACCGCCGACGCCCCGCACCGCCCAATGGACCAGCAGGTCGATGGTGCCGTTCCGCTGCGCGATGGCGAAGAGGTAGGTGATGCCGACCAGGGTGACGAACAGGTCGCCGGGGAAGCCCGCCAGGATCTGGTTGGCCGACATGCCGACCGAGAAGGTGCCGATCAGGAAGGCCAGGGCGAAGGCCAGCGCCCCCATGTTGATCGGCAGCGCGGTGCCGAGGGCGAACATCAGGACGAGGCCGAGTATGGCCAGCACGGCAGGCGACATGGATGCTTCCCCGGTTGGACAAGGCACCGCCGGCGACGGTGCGGCGGCCGTGCCGTGGATTCGCCGCCAGCCATACGCGTCCGGCGATGCGGAAAATTCTTGGGAACAGGCACTTGGCGTAACTTCCGCACGCCTGTGCGGGCAAGGCCCGCTTTAGGGCATCGGCTCGACCTCGGAAAGAGGCGCCCCATGGCCGTCGACGGCGCCTTCCCGCTGCTCCCCGGCGGCATCGGCCCGATCCGAAAATGCGGGACGGCGAGCGCGGATTTCTCAATATATTAATTGTTTGTGTATAACGATCTAATTTTTCCCGTTCAAATAGAAAGTATTCCGTGACATCAACCTTAGGAAACGTGGACGAATGAGTCCGTCCCGTCCTGTCCCTCGTTTCAATGGAAGCCACCATGCAGCGCATTGGATGCCTGGATGGGGTTCGAGGCCTGGCGGCGATCTGGGTGCTCGTCGGGCATTGCCTGATACTGACCGGCGCGCGTTTTCCCGTCCTGGATCGACCTGATTTCGGCGTCGACCTCTTCATCATGCTTTCCGGCTACCTGATGGTATTCCAGTACCTGTCGCGACGGCGTTTCGAGGACTGGAACCGGCCACGGACATGGACGGTCTTCTGGACGCGCCGATTTTTCCGCATCGCCCCGCTTTACTACCTGATGCTGCTGCTGGCGCTGCTGCTCGGCGGGCCGATCTTCGAGAACAGGATGATCATCGACAGTTTCCTGGAACTGCCGGGACAGGCGCCGGAACGCTATCTGGACAGCAGCCCCTGGAATGTCTTCATGCATGTCTCCTTCCTGTTCGGCCTGTTCCCGGACTACGCCTTCCGGACGCCGCTGCCGGACTGGAGCATCGGCCTGGAGATGCAGTTCTACGCCGTCTTCCCCCTCCTGATCCTGCTGGCTGGCCGCTTCGGCTGGCTGGCGGCCGCCCCGATGATCGCGGGCTGCGCCCTGGCCGTGGCGATGCTTCTCGCCGCCTCCGCCATCGTCTTCCCGATGCCGAGCTTCCTGCCCCTGAAGATGCACCTCTTCCTCTGCGGCATGCTGATCGCCGCCGCGCCCGTGGGCGCGGCCGGCAGGCTCGTCGCGTTCCTGGCGGTCATCGCCCTGCTCGCCTCGCTGCCGATCGGCGGCGATGCCGGCCTCCGGCACCGCCTCGTGCGCGTGCTGATCGCGGTGGCCTTCTTCGCGCTCATCCACATGCAGGGCTTCCCGGTGGTCGGGAAGGTGTCGGCGCTACTGGGCAGGCCGGCCTTCCACTGGCTCGGCGAGATGTCCTTCGGCGTCTATCTCAACCACCTGCTTTTCATGCACCCGGTCGCGGCGCTGCTGATCAGCCAGTACGGGACGACGATGTCGGCCGGGCTGAGATTCGCGATCGCGTTGCCAGTCGTGATCGTGCTGAGCTACGCGCTTTCCTGCCTGACCTATGTCGCGCTCGAGAATCCCGGGCGGGCGATGGGAAGGAAGGCGGCGAAGCTCATGCAGGGGCGGGCGCCGCTGCCGGCGAGGAACGCCGCGGCGCCCTGACGCGGCGGGCGCGCCCGCCGGCCGGAAATCCGCCGCGGACCGTGCCGTGCGCCGCGGCGTCGCCCGGCGCCGGCAGTGCCGGCCGGGGCGGGAGCGGCGCCGGGTCCGTCGGGACGGACGCTCCGGGCCGGTCGCCGGTTCAGCCCGCCTTGCGGGCCTCGCCCGACCCGCCGCGCAGGCGCGGCAGCATGCCGCGCGCGGGTTTCGCCGGCTCCACCCCGGCGAGGCGCGGCAGGGCCAGCATGCCGTCCACCGCCGGCGAGCGGACGATGGCGCCGGAATGCACGAAGGCCTCGTGGTTCGCCTCGATGCTCTCGGGGTCGTAGAGGTAGTTCACCATCACCCCGTAGGATTCCTTCATCCCGCGCGCCGAGGTGTTGCCCGGCCAGTTCACCCGCTCCAGCCGGGCGCCGTTGCCGAGGTGGAAGCGCGCCACCGGGTCGATCCGCGCGTCGCGCCCGTTCGGGCGGGTCAGGTACTGGGCGCAGAGGCGCAGCAGCGGCCCGCGCAGCGCCTCCGCCTTCGCCTCCTCGGTCCACCACTGTCCCTTCGTCACCGCCTCCACCAGCGCCGCCGGCCGGTCCGCCGGGGCGTCCGGGGCCAGCGCGGCCAGCGCCTCGATCTCGGCCGGGCGCAGCAGGGTCACGGCGCCGGCGGCCGTCTCCTGCTCCAGCGCCTTGCCCAGCCAGCGGCGGAAGCCCGGCACGGGCGAGAGGGTGGAGAAGGTGGTGAGCTGCGGCAGCTCCGACTTCAGCTCCTCCACCACCTGCTTGATGAGGAAGTTGCCGAAGGAGACGCCGCGCAGGCCCTCCTGGCAGTTGGAGATCGAGTAGAAGATCGCGGTGTCGAACCCCGGCACCGGTGCCGGGTCGCGCTCCTCCGGCAGGGCGAGCAGCGGCTGCACCGCCTCGGCCAGCCCCTTCACCAGCGCCACCTCGACGAAGATCAGCGGCTCGCCCGGCAGGGCGCGGTGGAAGAAGCCGAAGCAGCGCCGGTCGGGCGCGAGGCGGCGGCGCAGGTCGTCCCAGCCCTGGATCTCGTGCACCGCCTCGTAGGCGATCAGCTTCTCCAGGATGGCGGCCGGCGTGTCCCAGTCGATCCGACGCAGCTCCAGGAAGCCGCGGTTGAACCAGGAGGTGAAGAGGTGGCGCAGGTCACCGTCCAGCGTGCGCAGGGCCGGCTCCGCGTTCAGCTCCTCCAGCAGGTCGCGGCGCATCCGCACCAGCGCGGCGGTGCCGCCGGGCGCCATGTTCATGCGCCGCAGCAGCTCCTGCCGCGGCGGCTCCGCCTCCTCGAAGACCGTCAGGGCCCGCTCCGGGCTCGGGTCCTGCAGATAGGCCTCGGCGGCGTGGCGCAGCGCCTCCGGGTCGGGCGCGAAATTGCCGGCCAGGAAGAGCCGGAAGGCCGAGGCGTCCGCCGGCGCGAGGTCGCGCACCACCGAGAGAAGCTCGCGCGCCACGGCCGCGCCCGAGGCCTCGCCGCGCTCGGAAAGCAGGGCGGAGGCGAGCATCTGGGCGCGCTGGAGCGGCGGGGTGGAAGCGGCGGGGACCGAGGCATAGCGCTCGCCGCGATCGGCGATGCCGGACCAGAGCCGTTCGAGCCAGGTCCGTGCGCCAATGGTGATCGACATGTCCGGCCTTTCTCAACTGCCTGCGGGCGGCAAGCCGCCACGCCGGGCTCACGTGAGATTGCCGGACATTTCAGCGCGTTGCAAGCCGCTGGAATAGTTGTGTTTTTATGGCGCCGGGCCGAGGCCGCCGGGAAGCCCCCGCCGGGCGCCGGGCCGCGCCCCCGGTAGGCCCCGCCGGGGCGATCCGGCCAGTCACGGCGGCCGCATGCGCGGGGGCGCGGTACGCCGTCGGCCAGGCACCGGGCCAGCGGTTTCCGCCCGGACTCGCCGCCCCCCGGCCCCTTCCCCACTCCCCATCCCACGCCCTTCCCTGGCGGCCGCGCCCCCTTGCCCGCCCGGACCCCGGGGACCATACCTCTCCGCGCCCCTCGCCGCGCCAGCCGGGCCAAGCCCGCGAGGCCGGGACAGCCGGGCCAACCCGTGGAGACCGCGTCCATGCTCGACCGCCCCCATCCCACGCCCGAGGCGCCGGAGCTCGATCCCTTCGTGCTGGCCAAGGCGCTCTCCGGCGCGCATTTCATCGGCGGCCGCTACGTCCCCGCGCGCTCCGGCAAGAGCTTCGCCGTGGTCAACCCCGCCACCGGCGCCGAGGTGGCGCAGGCGGCCGAGGGCGACGCGGCCGACGTGGACGCCGCCGTCGAGGATGCCGCGAAGGCGCAGAAGGCATGGGCCCGGGTGCCGGCGCGCAAGCGCGGCGCGCTGGTGCACAAGTGCGCCGCCGTGATCCGCGACCACGTCGAGGAGCTGGGCCGGCTGATCGCGCTGGAGACCGGCAAGGCGCTGCGCACGGAGAGCCGCGTCGAGGCCAACACCGTCGCCGACATCCTGGAATTCTTCGGCGGCCTCGGCAGCGAGCTGAAGGGCGAGAGCGTGCCCTTCGCGCCGGACGTGCTGAGCGTCACGGTGCGCGAGCCGCTCGGCGTGGTCGGCGCGATCATCCCGTGGAACGTGCCGATGCTGCTGATGGCGCTGAAGATCGCGCCCGCGCTGGTGGCCGGCAACGCGGTGGTGGTGAAGTCGGCCGAGGAGGCGCCGCTCGCCGTGCTGCGCATCTGCGAGCTGATGAACCGCGTGCTGCCGCCGGGCCTGTTCAACATGGTCAGCGGCTTCGGTCCGGAATGCGGCGCGCCGCTGGTGGCGCACCCCAAGGTGCGCAAGGTGACCTTCACCGGCTCTGTCGAGACCGGCAAGATCGTGTACCGGACGGCGGCCGAGAAGCTGATCCCGGTGACGCTGGAGCTCGGCGGCAAGTCGCCGATGATCGTCTTCGCGGACTGCGACTTCGACAAGACCGTGGCCGGCGCGCTGACCTCGATGCGCTTCACCCGCCAGGGCCAGAGCTGCACCGCGGCGAGCCGAATCTGCGTCGAGCGGCCGATCTTCGAGAAGTTCGTCAAGGCGATGGCGGACAGGGTGAACGCCATGGTGATGGGCGACCCGCTCGACGAGAAGACCGACATCGGCACCATCATCTCGGAAGGCCAGTTCGAGAAGGTGAAGGGCTTCATCGAGGAGGGCAAGGCGACGCCCGGCGCCAGCGCGCTGGTCTGCTCGGCCATGCCGAAGGACCCGGCGCTGCGGAAGGGCCTGTTCCTGCAGCCCGTGATCTTCACCGGCCTCGACAACGATTCCCGCCTCGTCCAGCAGGAGATCTTCGGCCCGGTAACGGTGGTCTTCCCGTTCGACGATCCCGAGGCCGTGCTGGAAGCCGCCAACGACAGCGAGTACGGCCTCGCCGCCTCGCTCTGGACCAACAACCTCAAGGTCGGGCTCGATCTCGCGCACCGGCTGGAGGCGGGGCTGGTGCAGATCAACCAGAACCTCGTGGTGCAGGCCAACCTGTCCTATGGCGGCGTGAAGTCCTCGGGGCTCGGCAAGGAGGCCTCGCTGGAGGCGATGCTGGAGCACTTCACGCACAAGAAGACGATCATGGTGAACATGGGCTGAGAACGGGCCGGGGACGGGCCGGCCATCCAGGCCGCGTCCGGCGCCGGCGCCACGGGCGCCGGGCGGTTCCTCCCGGCCTGCCCGGGGCCGGACCCGCGCCGCCCCGCACCCGCCCGGCGTCGTGACAAGTGGTCGACCGCCCCTTACACAGCGTCATGCGATCGCCGGCGTGACGGACGCGCGGCGAACGGACCGGGGGCGGCGAGCCCCTCGCCTCCCCGACCTGTGCCGCGGACCCTGCCCCGCGGACCGGCCGGCGCGGCGAGGCGGGGTCGGCCGGCCCGGGAGACAGGGGTGCCACAGGAATCGCCATGACCGAAGGCTTCGTCCCGTACATCGCGCGGGATCGCCGCATCGGACCCTACCGGTTCGACATGCTCATCACCGACCCGGTGGCGAAGGACTGGTACGACAGCAGCCCGGACCAGTGGATGCGGGAGCGGCAGTGGTGCATCGACACCATCCGTCCCGGCTTCACGGTGCTGGACTGCGGCGCCCATCACGGGCTGATGACGACGCTGTTCGCGCTGGCGACCGGCCCGACCGGCGTGGTGCATGCCTGGGATCCCTCCCCGGCCAATGCCGAGGTGATCGCCCGCAACGCCGCGCTGAACGGCTGCGCCAACGTCGTCGTCCATGCCTGCGGGGTCGGCGACGCGCCCGCCGAGCTGCCCTTCTTCGAGAACCGCGGCAACGTCATGGTGCTCGGCGAGCGGGCGGACCTCGCCGCGGCCGGCAAGGTCCGGATCGTCCGCCTGGACGACGACATCGACCCCGGCCTGAAGGTCGACTTCCTCAAGATGGACGTCGAGGGGCACGACCTGCCGGCGCTGCGGGGGGCGACGCGAATCCTCGGCATGCGCCCCTACCTGATGCTGGAACTGCACCTGTTCCTGTACGAGGACAGGCTCGCCACCGTGACCGCGATCCTGGAGCTGCTGGCGCGGTTCGGCTACTCGATGTGGCTGGACGACTTCCAGACGGCGGTGGATATCGGCGCCAGCCCCGACCCGGCCCGCCTGACGAGCCTCGAACACGCCCAGCTCTACTGCGTGCCGGTCTGACGACCGGCGGTGGCGCCACGGCCGCCCGGCGGGCGGCGGTGCCACCCGCCCCGCGATGGGAGCCCCGGGGGCGGCCTGCCCCCGTCGCGGGAGCCGCCGGGATGAAGCCCCCGCAGGGGGCGCCCGCAAGGGGCGGCGAACGAGCCCGCGGGTATCAGCGCCGGTGCCGGGTCGCCGAACCCTGGGGGCGGGACGAGGTGGCGGCCACGGCGACCGTCTGGCGGCCGGCGCGCGTCGGCCGCTCGGCGCGCGGGCCCTGCCTGTCCGCGGCCCGGGCAGAAGCGGGGCGCGGCGGCGGCACGGCCAGCGGATGCGGCGGCAGGGTCGACGAGAGCAGCATGGTGGGCGAGGCCAGGACCAGTTGCCGGCGCGCCGGGAACTGCGTCGTGGCGAGGCGCAGCGCGCCCTGCTGGCGCAGCAGCATCTCGTAGCGCGCGCCCGCCGCCATCAGGTGCTGACGGTCGCGCGCCGGCTCCTCGCGCGCGCCGCGTCGCGCCGGCACCGGCGCGACGGGCGCGAATTCGGCCTGGCGCTGGCGCGACGACGCGCCGGCCTGCCGGGACAGCAGCAGCGGCGGGTCGAACGAGGCCGGTCCGTAGGCGTAGGCGTAGCGCGTGCCGCCCGCGTTCCCCGGCCCGGCATCCCCCGGCAGCGCCGCCGCCACCTGATCGGCGACGTCGCTGTAGCCGGCGAGGGTGTAGTGGACTCCGTCCGGCGCGTGGCTGCCATCGCCGCAGCCGCCGACCGGGCGGAGCATGGTGTCGCCGAAGCGGGCGGCGGTGCGGCGCAGGGCGGCGTCGATCGGCGGCGCCCCCGCGACGAGGTCGGCGCGGCAGAAATTCGGCTGGCCCAGCCAGACCACCGGCGTGCCGGCGGGGACCGCGGCACGCATGGTCGCGAGGCGGGAGGCGTACAGCCCCTCCTCCATCGCCTGGTCGTTGGTGCCGATGAAGATCACCACCGCGTCCGCCCCCGCGGCGGCGTCGCGCAGGCGGTCGATTCGCTGCAGCCAGTCGCTGCGGTTCAGTCCCCAGCCGACCCGGCCGAGATCCACCACCGGGTATCCCGCCCGGCGCAGCCGGCCGGCGACGCCGACGGCGAGGCTGTCGCCGAACACCACCACCGGGCCGGCCGCCGCCGGTGCGGCCGCCACGAAGGGAAGCAGGGTGGCGAATCCCAGGGCGGCGAGCCCGGACGTGGCGAACCTGGAGGCGACAGGTCTGGGCGTGACAGGTCTGGGCGTGACAGATCTGGGCGTGACAGATCTGGGCGCGACAGATCCGGGGGCGGCAGGTTCGGGAGCGACGGACCGGAGGGCGGCAGAGTCGGGGTCGGCGGGTCTGGTGCGGCGCGGCATGCGGGAGGTTCTAAAGACAATCCCCCGGCCATTCCAACCGGATATCGCCTTCGGCAACGTCGCCGGTTCAGGATCCGGCGGATTCCGGACGCGGATTCCGGGCGCCGATTCCCGGCGCCGGACGCACGGTGCCGTGGCCCCGGCGGCGATTCGTCGGGCCCGCGCGCCGCGGGGCGGCGCCCCGGCTACCAGCCGGGCTGCGGCGCGCTGATCACGAACAGCCGGTGCTGGGCGATGTCGATGTTGCGGCGAGCCTTCTCCTTCCAGGTGCGCTCCGCCGTGTCGGCATCGTGGAAGGGGCCGTAGCACTCCTCCGTTCCCGCCTCGAGCGTGTGGAACTCCCGATCCACGAAAACGCCGCCCCAGACGAAGTAGAGAGTCGGCGCGATGGGTGACTTCGGATCGGCCATGGTCGCAACTCCAGGATCTCGTGCCCGACACGCAACACCGGCACGGTGGGCAGGGCGCCGCGCCGGCACGTTTCCATTCCCGGGTTGTCGTTGCGGCCGGACACTGTCATCCCGCCGGCCCCCTGTCCATCGCAAGATCGGCCCGCGCCGGCCGTCTCCCTGGCCGCTTCCCCGGCCGCCGCCGGACGGCCGGTGCCGCGGCGTCCGGTCGCCCTCCCGCCGCGGTCATCCCACCTCCGGGACACGGCGCGCCGCGGCGGCCGCGGCGATCAGCACGTCGCCCTGCCGGATCAGCTCGTCCGGCTTCGCCGGCTTGCCCAGGTAGCCGAGCGGCCCCGGCCCGGCCTGCTCCGCCGCCCCTTCCGGGCCTCCGCCGAGATAGCCGGTCAGCAGCAGCGCGGGCAGGCCCGGGCGGGACCGCCGCGCCGCCCGGATCACCGCCCAGCCATCCATGCCGGGCATGGCGAGGTCGGTGACCAGCAGGTCGCAGGGCGCGCCGGCATCGAGCCGGTCGAGCGCCGCGCGCCCGCTCTCGGCGGCCGAGATCCGCCACCCGCGGCTGGCCAGCTCGGCCGCCAGGGTGGTGCGCACCAGCGCCTCGTCCTCCACCAGCAGCACGTGGGGGGCCCCGTCGGGCGACGCGGCCGCCGCCTCCGCGTCGCCGGCCACCGCCTTCGCCGGGGCCAGCGGCAGCCACAGCGTCACCGTCGTGCCGGCGCCGACCCGGCTGCGGATCGCGAAGCCGCCGCCGGACTGCTCGGCGAAGCCGCGCGCCATGGCGAGGCCGAGCCCCGTGCCACGGCCGGAGGGCTTGGTGGTGAAGAAGGGCTCGGTCGCGCGCGCCAGAGTCTCGGCGTCCATGCCGGCGCCGGTATCGGTCAGGTCCAGGCGGATATACGTGCCGGGCGCGATCGCGGCGTCGTTGCCGGCCGCCAGCGTCTCGGCCCTGGCGGCCATGGTCAGGGTCCCGCCGCCCGGCGCCATCGCGTCCCGCGCGTTGGTGGCGAGGTTCACGAGCGCCGTCTCCAGCTGGCCCTTGTCGGCCAGCAGCAGCGGCAGGTCGGCAGGGGCCTCGACCCGCACCGTGACCGCGGCCCCGAGCGTGTGCGCCAGCACCTCGCGCAGCCCGGTCAGCAGCGCGTCGGGCCGGATCGGCGTCGCCCGCAGCGCGTCGCGCCGGGCGAAGGCGAGCAGGCGACGCACCACGGAGGCACCGCGCTCGGCCGCCTCGGCCACCATCGCCGCCAGCCGCCGCACCGCCTCGGTATCCTCGGGGCGGCGGGCGATCAGGCGGGCGCCGCCGCCCACGGCCTGCAGCACGTTGTTGAAGTCGTGCGCCACGCCGCCGGCGAGCTGGCCGAGCGCCTCCATCTTCTGCGACTGCAGCAGCCGCGCCTCGGCCTGGCGCAGGCTGCGCTCCGCCGCCTCGCGCGCCGCCAGCGCCTGGTTCACGGCCGCGTAGGCGCGCATCCGCCGCACCATCAGCAGCATCAGCGTCGCCACCGCCGCCGCGCAGAGCAGGGCGGCCACGCCGAGCCGGCCGGAATCCACCCGCCAGTCCGAGAGCACGGCATCGAGCGGGCGCATGACGCAGAGCACCATCGGCTCGCCCGTCAGCCGGGCGGAGACCGCCAGCATGCGCTCCCGGCCCGACCCTTCGACCACCTCGCCGAGCCGCCGCTCGCCGGGCTCGAGCCCCCGGTACAGGGCCGGGTCGGGCGAGGCGGCGCTGGACAGCGGCGGGTGGCGCACCAGGAGCTGCCCGTCGGTGCGGTACAGGGCGATGACGCTGCCCGAGCCGAGATCGAGGTTGGCGTAGAAGCTCTGGAAGTAGTCCAGCTCCAGGCCCGCCAGGGCGATTCCCAGGAACCGGTCGTCGGCGCCGCCCAGGCGCCGGGCGAGATAGATGGTCGGCGTGCCATCCCCCCGGTTGCTCACCGGCCGGCTGAGGAAGACGGCCGGCCCGGGCGCGTCCCGCAGGGCGTGGTAGTAGTCCCGGTCGGCGAGGCTGATCGGCGGGATGGGGAAGTAGCGGGAGAAGTTCAGCAGCCGGCCGTCGGCCGAGACGATCGACAGCACGTCGAGCTGCGGGATGCCGGCGATGCGGGCGGTGAGCCGCTCGTGCTGCTCGGCGCCGACGGCGCGCCGCTCCAGCTCCTGCGGCGTCGCGATGCCGCCGCGCAGCAATTCGTCGGCGACGGCGTTGACCACGAGGTCGATGCCCTGGACGGAACGCTCCGCCTGCTCGGCGAGCACGGCGCCGAGGGCCAGGAGGTCGTGCTGCGCCGCCTTGAGGTCGCGCGTGTGCACATGCGCCACCGCGACCAGCGTCAGCGCCACGATCACGACGATCGCCGCGCCGCCCGCCAGCATGACGCGGCGCGTCGCCCGCTCCACGTCCGGCTGCCGTGGCTCCGACCCTGGCGTACTGCGTGGCCGCTCCGCCACCCCGACTCCCGTTTTTCCTGCCGGCCCACCGACGGTGGCGCCCCTGCCCTGGTGTCAGACTAGCCCAATTGTCACGGAAACGAGACCGCCTTTTCCGCCGGCACGGCGCGCCGGCATGCTGGCGCCCATGCGAAAGCCCTTCCGCCTGCTGCGGCGAATCCTGGCCGGCGCCGCCGCGCTCCTGCTGCTGGTCCCGCTCGCCGCCGCGGGGCTGCTGTGGTGGACCCTGCCGGCCGGCCGCGGGAGCCTGGCCCTGCCCGGCCTCGGCGCGCCGGTGGAGATCGCGCTCGACGAGGCCGGCATCCCGACGGTGCGCGCCGCCTCGGCGCGGGACGCGGCGCTGGCGATGGGCTGGCTGCACGCGCGCGACCGTCTGTTCGAGATGGAGACGATGCGCCGCGGCGCCGCCGGCCGGCTCGCGGAGATGGTCGGGCCGGCGGCGCTGCGCGGCGACCGCTTCACCCGCACCCTCGGCCTCGCGCGGCGCGCCGAGGCGGACCTGGCCGCCCTGCCGGCGGAGACGCGCGCGCTGCTGGAGGCCTATGCCGCGGGGGTGAACGCCTGGATCGCGGCACGCGGCCGCTTCGCCGCGCCGGAATTCCTGGCGCTCGGCGCGCCGGCGCCGTGGCGGCCCGCCGACAGCCTGCTCTGGGGCAAGGTGATGGGCCTGTGGCTGTCCGGCCACTGGCGGGTCGACCTGGAGCGCGGCCGCCTCGCCGCGCTGCTGCCCCCCGCGCGCCTCGCCGACCTCTGGCCCGAGGACCGCACCGCCGGCCGGCCGGACCGGCACGCCGCCGGCCCGCCGCCCGGGGCGGGCGCTTCCACCCTGGCCGGCCTCGCCGCCCCGGCCGCCGGGCCTGTTCCCACCCCGCTGCCGGACCCGGCCGCGGCGGCCAGGCTGCTCGCCGCGCTGCCACGCTTCCCGGCGGATGCGCCGCTGCCGGATTCGGCGAGCAATGCCTGGGCCGTCTCGGGCCGGCGCGCGGCGGGCGGCGCCCCGCTGCTCGCCGCCGACCCGCATCTCGGCTTCGGCGCGCCGATCCTGTGGTACCTCGCGCGGATCGAGCTGCCCGGCGAGACGCTCCAGGGCGCCACCAGCCCCGGCGTGCCCTTCGTGGTGATCGGCCGCAACCGCCGCGTCGCCTGGGGCTTCACCATCACCGGCTCCGACACCCAGGACGTGTTCGTCGAGCGCGTCACCGCCGGCCGCCCCGACCACTACGACACGCCCGAAGGGCCGCGCCCCTTCGCGGTGCGCGAGGAGGTGATCCATGTCCGCGGCGGCCCCGACGAGACGCTGCGCGTGCGCGAGACGCGGCACGGCCCGGTGCTCTCGGACCTCGACGCCGCCGCGCCCGGCGGGGGGCAGGGGGAAGGCGGATCGGGCGGAACGGTGCTGGCCGTCGCCATGGCCAACCTCGCCTCGCCCGACAGCGCGGCGGCGGGGCTGCACGCGCTCAACCGCGCGGGCTCGGTGGCCGAGGCGCGCGCGGCGGCGTCGCTGATCGCCAGCCCGCCGCAGAACCTGATGGTGGCCGACTCCGCCGGGCGGATCGCCCTCTACCTCACCGGCCGGGTGCCGCTGCGCCGCGGCGGCGACGGCAGCCTGCCGGTGCCCGGCTGGGACGGCGGCGGCGACTGGCTCGGCTGGGTACCCTTCGACTCGCTGCCGCATGTCGAGGATCCCGGGGAGGGCATGCTGGCCAACGCCAACAACCGCGTGGCGCCGCCCGACGCGGCGGCCTTCCTCGGCCGCGACTGGTTCGGCGACTGGCGCTTCCGCCGCATCGGCGCGCTGCTCGCGGCGCGGCCCCGGCACGACGCGGCGGGCTTCGCCGCGATGCAGATGGATTCCGTCTCGCTGCTGGCACGCGACCTGCAGCCGGTGCTGCGCGCCGCGCCGCGCCCGGCGGGAGCCGCCGGCGCCGCGCGCGACCTGCTGCTGGCCTGGGACGGCGCCGCCGATCCGGACCGGCCGCAGCCGCTGATCTTCAACGCCTGGTGGCGGGCCATGATACGCGCCCTGCTGCGCGGCGCCGGCCTGCCGGAAGGCACCGCCGGCGGCGGGCTGGCGGGACCGGAATTCCTCCGCCTCGTGCTGACCGACGCGGCGGCGGGGGCGCGCTGGTGCGGCGACGCCGGCTGCGCCGCGCTCGCCGCCGCGGTGCTGGAGGAGACGGTGGGCGCGCTGCAGGAAGCGCACGGCCAGGACCCGGCGACGTGGCGCTGGGGCGCGGTGCACGTCGCGCGGTTCGAGCACCCCGTGCTGCGCTTCGTGCCGCTCCTCGGCCGCTGGACCAGCCTCTCGGCGGTCACCGGGGGCGACGGCGAGACGGTGAACCGCGGCGCCATGACCGGGCTGCCGCCGGCGCCGTTCCGCCACGTGCATGGCGCCGGGCTGCGGGCGGTGTTCGACCTCGCGCGGCCGGACGCCGCCCTGCTCGTCATCGCCACGGGCCAGTCCGGCCACCCGCTCTCGCCGCACTGGGGGGACCTGCTCGCGCGATGGCGCGACGGCGCGATGCTCACCCCGGGCGGCGGCGGGACGGCGTTCCGGCTGCTGCCCCGAGCCCGGCCGGGTCCGCGCCGCATGCGCGCCGCCCGGCGCCGGCCGGAAAAATGCGGCAACGCGATGTAACGGTTGATTCGCGGCGCGCCGCAGCCGAGATTGCGGGGCCGCATGCTGCACCGCCCCAACCGCCGCCCGCAGTTCTTCTACACGACCGCGCCGCTGCCCTGCCCCTACCTCGCAGGACGGTCGGAGCGGAAGATCGTCACCGAGCTGACGGGCCCGGATGCTGAGGCCCTGCACGACCGCCTCTCCCGCGCCGGCTTCCGCCGCTCGCACAACATCGCCTACTCGCCGGTCTGCCCCGGCTGCCAGGCCTGCATCCCGATCCGCATCGTCGCCGGCGCCTTCGAGCCGGACCGCACCCAGCGCCGCGTCCGCCGCGCCAACGAGGACATCCACGGGCAGGAGGTGCCGGCCCGTGCCACGGCCGAGCAGTTCGCCCTGTTCCAGCGCTACCAGGGCGACCGCCACCAGGACGGCGACATGGCGGCGATGGGCTTCTACGAGTACCGCGCCATGGTGGAGGACACGCCGATCACCACCGGCATCGTGGAATTCCGCGATGGCGAGGACCGGCTGCTGGCCGCCTGCCTCACCGACTGGCTGAGCGACGGGCTCTCCGCGGTGTACAGCTTCTTCGAGCCGGACCTCGGGCGGCGTTCGCTCGGCACCTTCATGATCCTCTGGCTGGTCGCGCGGGCCCGGGCGCTGGGGCTCCCCTACGTCTATCTCGGCTACTGGGTGCCGGAGAGCCGCAAGATGTCCTACAAGGCGCGCTTCCGACCGTCCGAGATCCTGTCCGGCGGCGTCTGGCGCATGCTGCCCGAGCAGCTCGCCGTGCCGGAGCCGGCGACCGCGCCGGAAACCGCCGGCTGACACCGGCCCGCACCCGCGCCGAGCCGCACAGGTCCTCCCGACGACGTCCCGCCCGGCCGGCCCCCCGGCGATTCCCACGGCGGCGATCCCCGCGGTGCCCCTCCGGCCGTAGCCGCCCCCCTGGGCGCGGCCGGCGACGGGATGGCGCCGCGCCGCCGCGCCGTGTCCCGGCGGCTCCGGACGGCGACGCCTAGCTCAGCAGCAGGTAGAGCACGCCGATCAGGCTGCAGAACACCAGCACCGCGACGGCCACGGCAATCCAGTCGGCCGTGCCGCCGGCTCCTTCCTCGGGCTTGAACGGGGGGCGCTGGGCACGCAGCGGCGGCTGGAACTCGCTGTCCGTCGACCCTGGCGGAGGCTCCTGGCCCATGAAGCGTCTCCCACGACCGGGGCACGTCATCATCGGCCCATGGCAAGTTATATTGCAATGCAGCGTAGCGCAATCGGCCCGGCTTCGCCCGAGGCGCGAGTCTCCGATTCTTTTCAAGCAACGCGTGCATGCGATGTGATGCGAAGGGCGCGGGGACCATGGCCGGCGCCGGCTTCGCCCGGCCGCCGCGAGGACACGCCGACGATGGCCCGGCGCCACGGCCCGGAGGAAATTCCGTGACGCAGCGGAACGGGAGCGGATCGTCGGCGGGCGGGCACGCCCGGCGGCGTGAATCCGCGCTGGAGACAACGAGCTTCGGCGAACCGCAGTCCCGACCGGACTGCGGTTCGCTGCAGCCCCGCGCCATGAGCCGCACCGTCCACGTCGTCGGCGCCGGGCTGGCGGGCCTCGCGGCCGCGCTGCGCCTTTCGCGCGGCGGGCGCCGCGTGGTGGTCCACGAGGCCTCGCCGC
>NZ_JALPRX010000190.1 GCF_023223525.1 Roseomonas acroporae
ACCAATGTCAGCCTGACCGGGCGCGCGGTGGCGTTCCTGGTCCGCCAGCCCTGGCCGGGCAACGTGCGCCAGCTCTCCAACTTCGTCGAGCGCATCGTGCTGCTGGCCGGGCGCACGACGCTCGACGAGGCGGAGGTCGCGCGCTTCCTCAACGAGCAGGCGTCGGAGCTGCTCCCCGTGCCGGTGGCGCCGGCCGGCCCGTCGGCGCTGCCCGATCCGCTGATCCGCCCCTATCTGCGCCTCGACTCCCACGGTGCCGAGACGCTGCGCCAGGCGCTCGCGCAGTCCGGCGGCAACAAGACCCGGGCGGCGCAGCGCCTCGGCCTGACCGAGCGGCAATTCTCCTACCGCTGGCGCCGCCTGGGCCTCGGCTGACCGCACCGCCATTATCGCCATTGTCGACATTCTGTCGGAACGCGGCATCCCGCCCTCGCGGCGTCGGCGACCAACCCCTTGATTCCGAACGGCTAAAAGAATCCGCGCCGCCAACCGCCTCTGGCACGGCCATTGCCCTTACCCCGCCACGCAGCGCCGGATCTCCTGGCGCTGGCGAGGCAAGGACCGCAGCCATGAGCGCCGCCCTCGACCAGAGCACCATCACCGCCTATCTCCGTCCGATCGACCGTGACGGGCTGCTGAAATTCGCCGAGGCCGGCCGCGGCCAGCCGGAACGCCGCGGCACCAACGTCGTCCGCACCGTCACGGAAGGCCAGTTCCGCACGCTGAACTACGTCGGCGACCACGGCCCCGTGGTGGTGGACGAGCCGCTGCACCTGTTCGGCCAGAACACCGCCCCGGCGCCGGGTGAGATCGTGCTCTCGGCGCTCGGCGGCTGCCTCGCCGTCGGCATCACCGCCGTCGCCACCTTCCGCCAGGTGCGGCTGTCGAAGCTGGAACTGCGGGTCGAGGGCGACATCGGCAACACCGCCGCCTGGGGCGCCGGCGGCGCCGGGCGCGAGCCGTCGCAGATGGGCTTCCAGCAGATCCGAGTCTTCGTGACCATCGAGGGCGACGCGACGCGCGAGGCGCTCGACGAGATCGTGCGCCACGCGAACTTCTTCTCGCCGGTCGCCAACACGATGCGCAACCCGATCCCGTTCAGCATCGCCCTCGCCGACTGAGACGCCGGGCCGCCCGAGCCGGGGCGGGGCCGTTCGGACTCCCGCCCGCCGTCCCCTCCGCAGGAGATCGCCGATGTCCATCCTCGCGGCCGCGCCGCCGGCCCCCGCCCCGTCGCCCATCCTCACCACCGCCACGGACTGGTCCGACGCGGCGGTGCTGGCCGGGGCCACGGCCATCGCCGAGGGGCCGCTGCGGGCCGCGGCGGCGCGCATCGATGCCGGGCACTACCCGCTCGACATCATGGCGCAGCTCGGCCGCGCCGGCGCGCTCGGCGCGCATCTGGAGCGGCATGGCGGCCGCTACGGCCTGGCCATCGACGCGATGGCCGCGGCGAGCCGCGCCTGCGGCGCCACCGGCTTCCTGATGTGGTGCCACGCCGTCTGCGGCCTCTACATGGAGCAGTCCGGCAACCCGGCGCTGACCGGCGCGCCGCTCGACGACCACGTCGCCGGCCGCGGCTTCGGCGGCACGGCGCTGTCCAACCCGATGAAGGCCTTCGCCGGCATCGAGCCGATGCTGCTGCGGGCGCGGCGCGTCGCCGGCGGCTACCGCGTCAGCGGCGCGCTGCCCTGGGTCAGCCACATCGGGCGCGGCCAGTACTGCGGCGCCATCGCGCAGGTGGAGGCGGCGGGCGGCCGCGCCCCGCACGAGATCATGTTCCTGCTGCGCCTCGACGAGCGGGTGACGCTGCGGCAATGCCCGCAATTCTCCGGCATGGAGGGCACCAGCACCTGGGGCGTGCAGCTCGACGACTTCCCCGTCGGCCAGGACGACATCATCGCCGATCCGGCGCGGCCCTTCGTCGGACGCATCCGCGCCGCCTTCATCCTGCTCCAGGCCGGCATGGGGCTGGGCGTGGCGCAGGGCGGCATCGACGCGATGAACGCCGTCGAGGAGACGCTCGGCCACGTCAACCGCTTCCTCGACGACCGGCCGGACGCGATGCAGGCCGAGCTGGACGAGCTGCGCGGCCAGGTGATGCGGCTCGCCGCGACGCCCTTCGACGGGTCCGACGACTTCCTGGTCGACGTGCTCGACGCCCGCGTGCAGGCCGCCGAATTCGCGCTGCGCGCGGCGCAGTCCTCGCTGCTGCACCAGGGCGCGCGCGGCTACCTCGCCTCGGCGGCGCCGCAGCGGCGCCTCCGGGAGGCGCAGTTCGTCGCCATCGTCACCCCGGCGATCAAGCACCTGCGCTGGGAGATGGCGCGGCTGCTGCGCGAGGCGCAGCCGGCGGTCGGGGAGGGCCGGCCATGAGCGCGCGGACCGGGGAGGGGACACCCCCCGCGGCGGCGCCCGAGGGGGCCGAGGACTGGAAGCGCTACCTCTGCCGCGCCTGCGGCCTGATCTACGACGAGCGGGAGGGCGATCCGGACAGCGGCCTGCCGCCCGGCACGCGCTTCGAGGACATTCCGGACGACTGGCTCTGCCCGGTCTGCGGCGTGACCAAGGCGGATTTCGAGCCCTGCGTGCTGCGCCCCCGCGAGGCCGCCCCGCTGCCCGCGCTGCCCGCGCTGCCGCGCCCGCGCGCGGCGGGCGTGGTGATCGTCGGCGCCGGCCTCGCCGGGTGGAGCGCCGCCGTCGCGCTGCGCGCGCTCGACGCCGCCGTGCCGATCACCCTCGTCACCGCCTGCGACGGCGACGTGTACAGCAAGCCGGAGCTGTCGGTGGCGTTCGGCCGCGGGCAGTCGCCCGGGGCGCTGGTGCGCGAGAGCGGTGCCGCCGCCGCCGCCCGCCTCGGCGTGCGCCTGCTGCCGGAGACCTTCGCCGTCGGCCTCTCCGCCGCCCGGCACCGTCTGCGCACCACGCGCGGCACGCTGCCCTATGCGAGCCTGATCCTGGCCCAGGGGGCGCGCCCCGCCATCCCGCCCGGCCTGCCGCCCGAGCTGTGCTGGCGCATCAACGACCTGCGCGCGTGGACGGGCCTGCACCGGGCCCTCGCACGCGGCCCGCGGCACGTCGCCATCGTCGGCGCCGGCATGGTGGGCTGCGAGCTGGCCGAGGACCTGGCGCGTGCCGGGCACCGCGTCACCCTGCTCGGCGCGGCGCCGCTGCCGCTCCAGCCGCTGCTGCCCGATCCGGCGGCGCGGCGGCTGCGCGCCGGGCTCGAATCGCTCGGCGTCGGCTTCCAGGGCGACGCGACGGTCGAGGCGGTGTCGCGCGACGCCGACGGCCGGCTCCGCCTGCGCCTGCGCGACGGCACCACGATCGGGGCCGATCAGGTGATCTCGGCGGTCGGGCTCGCGACGCCGTCGCGCCTGGCGCGCGGCGCCGGCCTCGCCTTCGACCGCGGCATCGTGGTCGATCCGGCGACGCTGCGCACCAGCGCCGCCGACGTGTACGCGCTGGGCGACTGCGTCAGCATCGGCGGCGCGCCCTGCCGCTTCGTCGAGCCGATCGCGCGCCAGGCCGAGGCGATCGCCCACGCGGTGCTGGGCCGCCCGCACGCGGGCTACGCCCATGCCGAGCCGGTGATCCGCCTCAAGACGCGCGCGGCCCCGGTGGTGATCCACGGCGCGCCGCTG
>NZ_JALPRX010000191.1 GCF_023223525.1 Roseomonas acroporae
TGGGCCATCACGCTACAACGACAACCGGGTTGTGTTAGTTCCTCTTAGCCACCAGTAGCTGCGCGACGCCCTCGTCGCCCCTGGGCTTCCGGCCGAGCAGCAGGATGGACGCCCCGCTGGCGTCCTTGAGGACAAAGCCGTCAGGCGTGCCCCGATGGTTCGCGCGCCGGGCATCGACCGTGGCCTCGCGCCCCGCATGGAGGAGCTGGCGGATCAGATTGCCGTTCTCATTCTCGTCCAGGGCATACCGTCGGGGCAGCAGCAGGCGGTCACCGACCTTCATCGTCCAACCTCGTGTCCCGCATGGCCCAGCGACCAAGCAGGCCAGGGCGTCTATATTCACGAGCACGTTACCAGAAACGTGCGCGTTCGGAAAGGCCATACCCATATTTTGTGTCTTATAGGTATGAAACCACAATATGTGGTGCCAACTCGCTGGTAAGTAACTCGTGTCGAGAACACAACAGACTAGCCACAACGGCCGCGAATTCGGATTAAATTCCTATAATTGAGAGTTTAAAAGGAACAATTCCGCTTGCACTGGTCCGCCGGAGCCCCTTACGGATCGTGCCGCTCCCGAGCGGAATGGGCCGTCTGGGGATGGGGTTGGAGGCCGTCGTGGGCAGCCCCACCGAAGCAGAGGCCATAGCGTCGGACACTGTTGGCGAAGTCGGGATACCCAAGTGCGGGGCAGCATAGGATGGGCGTCCCGTTCGGAAACCGGCCATGTCGCTCCGCCCGCAGCCGCTGCCCCCATCTGTACCAGACGACACCGCCCGCGTCGCCCGGTCGGCGTTCCGTCGCGGCAACCCCTACCTGCTCCTGCGCGACCGGCTCGGGGCGGTGTTCACCGATGCCGGCTTTGCCGACCTCTACCCCGCGCTCGGCCAGCCCGCCTACGTGCGCACCAACTTCCGCGCCTCGGACTGCCGCGCGTGTCTGTCACGCGCCCGCTGCACCCGCTCGCGTGATCCCCATCAGGGGCGAGTGCTGACGTTGCTGCCGCAGAGCGAATACGAAGCCCTTGCCGCCGCGAGGGCGCGGGAAGGTGCCCGGGAGGGGCGGCGGCTTTATGCCCTGCGCCAAGGCGTCGAGAGCACGATGTCGCAGGCGGCCCGCGCCTGTGGCCTGCGCCAGGCGCGCTACCGCGGGCTCGCCAAGACAGGGATGCAGAACGTCGCCACCGCCGCCGCCATCAACCTCGATCGGATCGCCGCATGGTTCGCCGGACGACCACTTGCGCCCACCCGCACCTCACGGTTCGCCGCCATCGCTGCGTAATGGCGCCTTCGCCAACAGTGTCCGACACTATGCCCTCGAATCGTGGCAGTGGGGCGGCACGAGGCGCTGGTCCAGGCGGGCTCCTACGCCCGGCTCGCGGCCCTGCAGTTCCACGATGGCCCGGATCGTCAGGGAGAGTGAGGGGGTGACCATCACTTGGTCAGATGATGACCTTCTCGGGTCCTGTTGGGGACTTTGGTGAGCCCGGCCTTACCGGGATGTCACCAGCCGCGGTGGGACCGGCGGCTTCGAGGGCTTGAGCAGGACGCCTTCCTCCTTCACCTCGATGTCAGCGGTAGGATAGACGGCCGTCGCCATCCCCAGGATCCCCGGGAACTTGGACTTGAAATGGTAGAGCTGCTTGAAGCCTTGACCGTGCTGGGCCTTCAACGCCGTCCACGTCACAAGCCGCGGCTTTTCTAAGCTGTGTAGGCGGTAGGCCAGCCAGACGTAACAATCCAGCGCAGCTGAGTTGTTCGACAACGCTTTTATCGCCCCCTCCTCCAGCGGGATGGGATGCTTCCGCAGCTGCTCGAAGAAGGTCTGGCTGAGTCGGGCCGTCTCCAAGTTCAGGCGCCCCTGCCGGTCCTCGCCGTCGTCCATGAACAGTGCGCGGTCCACGATGGCACTGTTTACCAACCCGGCTCGGCCCTGGCCGACGAGGTGGAAAGTGAGTCGGCAACGGCTCAGCAATTCGGCCTGTTCACGCACGCCACGGCCTGATTTCCCGCCCCACGGCACGCCAATGCGGGCCATCCAGTCGCGCCAGGAACGGCCCAGCTCGACCTCCGGAGAGCCTGTCTTTAGCGCTTCTGTCTGAAGATACAGGAGGATGAGCCGGGCATAGCTGCCAAACGGCACGCTCACCTGCTCCAGCGGTCCGAGACCGTCCTTACCAGAGGGGCGACGCCCAGGCTCCACTACGAGGCGCATGCGCTCGCTAGCGACTTCCCAGACCTCGCCTGGCGCCACGCGCCGATGTGGGAGAGCGCATTGCGCCCAGCCACTGTAAGCAAAGGCGAGGGCGTTGTCCTCCTCGGAGAGGTAGCGTGCAGCTGTCTCGATGACGTCACGGGGCGCGGCATCCATCTCGATGGCTACCTGCTTCCCGTGCTCTTCCAGCAGCTTGTGGACTCGCCCCATGTCCTGCCCCCAGTGCCCTCAAACTGGCACTAAAACGGGGGCTTCCGGAACTGGGGACTTTGGAGAGCGGCTACTAGAAAGGGTATTAGAGAGTCTATTATTAGCTTGCTCACCAAAGCCCCCAGGATAACTCCGGGGCCTCCAATGAATCCAGTGGGTGTCCCTCACCATAGTCCCCTCTTCCATCGCCAAAGTCCCCGGGGGCCTGTGGACGGTCGGAAGCCCCTATTCGGAGATGAGGTTATCCCGACTCGGGCTCACCAAAGTCCCCATCCTGGGAAAGGAGAAGCCCGCCGAGCCGGCCCGCAGTCGCCCTCGTTTAGCTCCTCGGCCTCAGCGTCAGGTTGTCCCACCGGGGGCTTCGAACAGACGGATCACCCCAACGACACGAAGTCAGTCTCAAACTGGGTCGGGATCGCTCGGCGATGCCAACACTCTCACAGTCTCGATGGATCTGTCAGCCGTCGCGCCAAGGGCGTCTGGGATGGCCGTCCGGAATGGGCGCGGGTAGGCTTTTGTTGGCTGAGGGGAGACCGGGGAGCCCGGGATGGAGTGCGTGGCCTGCGGCTCGGTGGCGGTGACGGAGCGGCGGGACCGCACGGCGTAGGATTACCGGCGCTTTCGCTGCCGCGACTGCGGCCGGCAGTTCAACGAGCGCAGTGGCGGGCTGCTGAACCGGACGCTGTACCCGAGTGACGTCATTGCCCTGGTGGTGCTGTGGCGGCTGTGCTACCGCCTCACCTTGCGGGACCTGAGCGAATGTTCCTCGGGCGTGGCTTCGTGTTCAGCCGCGAGGCGGTACGGGAGTGGGAAGCCAGGCTCACGCCGGTGCTGACCCACGAATTGCGGCAGCGCTGCCATGGCCAGCGCGGGGCTGGCCGGCGTTCCTGGCACGTCGACGAAACCTATCTGAATGTTCGCGGCCGATGGTGTTATTTGTACCGCGCCATCGACCGGCATGACGACCTGGTCGATAACCATGCTCGGCGAGCACCGCGACATGGCAGCTGCTCAGGCCTTCTTTCGCTCGGCCAGGTCGACCACGGGCATGGTTCCGGATCGCGTCACCACGGATGGGCATGGCTCCTACCCGCGGGCGATCCGCTCGACGCTGGGCCGACGCGTCGAGCATCGCAACAGCGCCTAAGAGGAACTAACACAACCGCTTGCCTTGCCTGAAGGTGATGAGGC
>NZ_JALPRX010000192.1 GCF_023223525.1 Roseomonas acroporae
CCGACAGCCCGGCCCCCGCGCCGCGGGGGAGACGCCCGGAGCCGCCCGCCGTCGGAACCCGTAGACTTCACCTGCTAACCTTCATAGGTTTTGAGCATAGAAGGTCCTGAGATCATATGAGAGGCTGAGCGAGAAAGGCCGTGCCGGTGCACCTTTCCATTAGGCATGCCAGTCCGCCTCCGCCCTTCTCAGAAATAAAGGTTTTGAGTGCCGAACCTAAGAAGGTTCTTCCCTATGCAATGACGGGCATCGGCATCGGACGCGAGCCCACACGCGCTGATCGGTCAGCGAAACCCATCTCGCCCGACCGGCGATCTGCATTATATGTATCGTGCGTATCGGAACAGGAGGGCCTTGTGCGGGTGACCACGGCGGAGTTCGTGCGGAACTGGGGTCGGATCGCCGACCGGGCGCTGGTCGAGCCGGTGACGGTGACACGCAACGGCCGCGATCGCCTGGTGGTGATCTCGGCGGAGGAGTACGCCCGGCTCAAGCGGCGCGACCGGCGGGTGGTGCGCACGGAGGAGCTGAGCGAGGCCGAGGTCGAGATGATTGCCCGGGCCGAGCCGCCGGCCGAGACGGCGCATCTCGACAAGCTGCTCGACGGCGAGGCGTGACCTGGCCCGAGCCCCGGCCGGGCCTCGTCATCCGCTACGCCTACCTCTGGGACCGCGAGGCGCGGGCCGGGCAGGAGGAGGGCGCCAAGGACCGGCCCTGCGCCGTGGTGCTCGCGGTGCGCGACGAGGACGGCGACACCCGGGTCTACGTGCTGCCGATCACGCACGCGGCGCCGCACGACCCGGCGGAGGCGGTTGAGCTGCCGGCCGCGGTGAAGCGGCACCTCGGCCTCGACGAGGCGCGATCCTGGGTGGTGCTGACCGAAGCCAACGTCTTCGTCTGGCCCGGGCCCGACCTGCGGCCGGTGCCAGGGCAGGGGCCGGAGAGCGTGGCCTACGGGCACCTTCCGCCACGCCTGCTGCGCACTATCCGCGACCGCTTCGTCGCGCGCTACCGGGAACGCCAGGGCGGCCTCGTCACGCGGTCGGAGTGACGGCGTGAGCTTGATCCTCCGCTTCGCAACAGCGGGGGACACCTGGCCTACTGACCTTCATGCCTTCTTAGGTAAGAACCTGCACGCCTGATAAGTTTGAGGCGGGCCGGCTGCTCTCTCGCGGGCGCGCTATTAGCAGGACTTCACCGTGCTCCGTTCACGGAGCGGCCGAAGCGACAGGGTGCCGGGACAGGAGAACCGGCCCGTGACCCGAAGGAGCGCAGAGGGGCCGGCCGTGTTGGCGCCGGCATCGTGCCCCGGGCGGCGCGCCGCAAGGGTCGCTCCCCGGCGGGCCGGCGAAGCCGGCCCGCCGACACGGGGCGTCGGCCGCGGTCCAGGGCGGGGAGGGGCCGCCGATCGACGGCCCCGCTGGATCACTCCGCCGCCTGCGGCAGCGCCGGAGGCTCGGCCTTGCAGGGGAGGGGAGCCGGACCGGCCTCGGCCGCCTCGTTGGTTGCAGCATTGCCCGCGACGGCCGTGCCCGGCACGCGCAGCGCCCGCGGCAGCCAGCCCTTGCCGTCCAGCAGCGCCGCCGCGTCGCGCACCATCGCCTCCTTGACGTCGCGCAGCCGGTGCGCCGCGTCGCCGCCCGCGCCCTCGCGCACGGCCTCGAGGATCAGCGCCTTGGGCACGCGGGCGAGATAGCCCTCCGCCGTGACGCCCCACCACCGCCGCATGTCGAGCCCGGCGGCCTCCGCCACGCGCCCCCCGATGGAGGCCGCCCCGCGCGGTGTGGTCCAGTCGTCCCGCCCGGCGTCGGCCACCCGTGCGACGCAGACCGCGAGCAGGCCGAGCAGCGCCGCCGTGTCCTGCGCCATCAGCCAGGGCCAGAGATCGGCCTGCGTGTCCGGGAGCCGTCCGCGCCACGTGGCCTCCGCGGCCGCGACCGCCTGCCGCGCCGGGCTGTCCGCGATGCCGGGGCAGGCGGCGGCGAGGGCAGGGGGGTGGGCCGAGAAGCGGGCCACGGTGTCGGCATAGCGCGCGTAGAAGGCGTCCGTGGCAAGGCCGTGCAGTAGCACCCGCAGGGCGAGGTCGGGCTGTGCCGCCAGTTCCGCCTGCAGCCCGGCGGTGCGGTGCGCCTCCAACTCGCCTTGCAGGGCGGCCGAAAGGGCAGGGGCCTTGTCCTCCGGCTCCGGTAACGCCCCGCCGCCCACGGCGGGTCCACCCTCCGCACGGTCGGCAGGGTCCACACCCCCGGCGGCCTCGGCCCCGGCTTCGCCGCCCTCGTCCGCGTCGGGCTTCGGCTCGTCCTCCGGCCGCACGTAGCCCCGCTCCACCCGCAGCGTCCCGTCAGAAGCGAGTGTGACCACCGCGCCCGCGACCGCCATGTCCTCGGGCTGGAAGGCGCGCTCGCGTGCGTCCAGGGCATCGAGTTCCGCCTCGATGCGGTCCAGCTCCGCCGCGACCGCCTCCGGCAGGTCGTCGCTGCTGCCGTGCTCCGCCGCGAGGTCGTCGTAGCGCGCCGCGAGCACCGCCCGGCGCGCCTCGTCCTCGGCCGAGAGGGGAACCTGCGCGGGCCAGACCCGGCGGCAGCGCCACGCCTGCGATTGCGCTTCGGGGCCGATGGCGACCCAGGCCCAGCCCTCCGCGCGTACCGCCTCGGCCTCGCGTTCCATCCGCTCGGCCACCAGCCGTTCCAGCAGGGCCGCGTCCTCGATCCAGCCGCCGCCGTCCTCGGCGAAGAGGTCGCGCTGCACCCGCCCGCCCGCGGCGAGGTAGGCGTCGAGCCCGACCAGCAGCACCCGGCGGTCGGTGGCGGGGACAAGGGCGTTGGTCAGCAGCCGGCGGATCGTGTCGGGGCTGCGCTGCCACGCCGGCAGTTGCGCGAACACCCGCTCCTGCGCCTCGCGGTCCTCGGTAACGGCGAAGGCCATCAGGTGGTCGAGGGTCAGCACCTCGTCGCGGTAGGCCTGGACCAGGGCGGGCGAGACGGCGGCGAGGCGCAGCCGCTGGCGCACGGTGTGGGCAGAGACGCCGAAGCGCGCGGCGATCTCCTCCACGCCGAGGCCCTCGCCGCCCCGGTGCAGCGCGGCGAACGCCTCGAACTGGTCGGCCGGGTGCATGTCGAGCCGCACCGTGTTCTCGGCGAGGCTCGCCTCGGCGTCGTCGGCGCCGTCCAGCACGCGGCAGGGGATGGGCGCGTGCTTCGCCAGCCGCTTGCCCTTGGCGAGTAGCCGCAGCGCCGCGAGCCGGCGGCCTCCGGCGACGACCTCGTAGCGCCCGGTCTCCCGGCCCGCGCCGTCGCGCTTGGCCCGCACCGCGAGGGATTGCAGCAGCCCATGCGCCGCGATGGAGGCGGCCAGCGCCTCGACGCCGAGCCCTGTGCCGGTGCGGCGGACGTTGGCGGGGGAGGGGTCCAGCTTGGAGAGCGCGATCTCGGCCGTGGCGTGGGCGATGGTGTCGGTCATGGTGATCTCCCTTTCTCGGCGGCGGGAAGCAGCCCCGCTGCTTCCCTGCCCGTC
>NZ_JALPRX010000193.1 GCF_023223525.1 Roseomonas acroporae
GCCTCATCACCTTCAGGCAAGGCAAGCGGTTGTGTTAGTTCCTCTAAGCCGGACGTGATCGCCGATAGCCGAGCGGCGCCCGGGGACGAACCGATTGCTGCCGCGTGGGCCGACATCCCCGGTGCGGATCCGGAGTGGCGGCCGTGAGCTATGTCCGAACCTGGGTGATGGCGGGGTGAGAGAGGCGGCGTGTCGAGGCGGGTGACGAGCCTGCCAGAACCTCCCGGAGGAGCGAAACGCCATGACGAGCCATACCACTGTCGTCCCCCTTCGCCAGCCCGATGAGATCGAAGATCCGCTGACGGCGGTGCTGCGGAGTGGGGCGCGTCGGCTGCTGGTCCAGGCGGTGGAGGCGGAGGCCGAGGCCTTCCTGGCCGAGATGAAGGGGGAGCGGCTGCCGGACGGGCGGGAGCGGGTGGTGCGACACGGGCAGGGGCCGGAGCGGCTGGTGCAGACCGGGATCGGGCCGGTCGCGATACGGCGGGTGAAGGTTCGCGACCGCGGCGCTGAGGAGGGGAGCGAGCGGATCCGCTTCACCTCGGCGCTGCTGCCGCGCTGGGCACGGCGGACGTGGAGCCTGGATGCCTTGCTGCCCATCCTCTATCTGCGCGGGGTCTCAATGGGCGACTTCCAGGAAGCCTTGGCCGCCCTGCTGGGCAAGGAAGCGCCGAACCTTTCGCCGGCGGTGATCGCGCGGCTGCGGGAGGAGTGGCAGGCCGACCATGCGCGCTGGCAGCGGCGCGACCTGTCGGCGCGGCGCTACGTCTACCTCTGGGCCGATGGGGTCTACCTGCAGGCGAGAATGGAGCCGCAGGCCGAGTGCATGCTCGTCCTGATCGGGGCGACGCCGGAGGGCAAGAAGGAGCTGGTCGGCTTCCAGGTCGGCTTGCGCGAGAGCGCCCAGAGCTGGCGGGAGCTGCTGGTCGACCTCAAGGCGCGCGGCCTGGCGATGGCACCCGAGCTGGCCACCGGCGACGGCGCGCTCGGCTTCTGGAAAGCGCTGGAGGAGGTCTTCCCCCCGACACGGCACCAGCGCTGCTGGGTGCACAAAACGGTCAATGTCATGGACAAGCTGCCAAAGTCCGTCCAGCCCGCGGCCAAGGCCGACCTGCGCGAGATCTGGCAGGCGCCGGACCGCGCCACCGCCGAAGCGGCGATCACCACCTTCGCCGCGAAGTACGCTGCCAAGTACGAGAAGGCCGTCACCTGCCTGACCAAGGATCGCGAGGCACTGCTCACCTTCCACGACTTCCCCGCCGAGCACTGGGACCACCTGCGCACCTCGAACCCCATCGAGAGCGTCTTCGCCACCGTCCGGCACCGCACCGTGCGGACCAAGGGCGCTCTGTCCCAGGACACCGCGCGCCTGATGGTCTTCAAGCTGGTCATGGCCGCTGCCAAGACCTGGCGCAGGCTGAAGGGCGAGAACCAGTTGCCCAAAGTCATCGGCGGTGTCACCTTGAACCGCCCCAAGTTTGCCGGAGGCTCCAGTCCTTGAGAGGATGGAGCGATGACGAAGAAGACGTCGAACCGGTTTTCGCCCGAGGTGCGGCAGCGAGCGGTGCGGCTGGTGCTGGAGCATGCGGCCGACCATGCGTCGCAATGGGCGGCGATCGGCTCGATCGCGGGCAAGATCGGCTGCATGGCCGAGACGCTGCGCGGGTGGGTACGACAGGCTGAGCGCGACCAGGGACAGCGGGCGGGCCCGACGAGCGAGGCGGGCGAGCGGATCAAGGCCCTGGAGCGGGAGAACCGTGAGCTGCGCCAGGCCAACGAGATCCTGCGCAAGGCGTCGGCGTATTTTGCCATGGCGGAGCTCGACCGCCGATCGAAGCCATGATCGCCTTCATCGACGATCACCGTGCGGCCTACGGGGTCGAGCCGATCTGCAGGGTGCTGCCGATCGCCCCGTCGACCTACCACGCCCACGTCGCCTGCCGGGCCGATCCGGCCAGGGCATCGGCGCGCCGCCAGCGCGATGCTCACCTTTGTGCCGAGATCCGGCGGGTGCACGCGGCCAACTTCGGGGTCTACGGCGTACGCAAGGTCTGGCGGCAGCTCGGGCGGGAAGGCATCGAG
>NZ_JALPRX010000194.1 GCF_023223525.1 Roseomonas acroporae
GCGCGCCGCCAGCGCGATGCTCACCTTTGTGCCGAGATCCGGCGGGTGCACGCGGCCAACTTCGGGGTCTACGGCGTACGCAAGGTCTGGCGGCAGCTCGGGCGGGAAGGCATCGAGGTCGCCCGCTGCACCGTGGCGCGCCTGATGCAACGGATGGGACTGCACGGCGCCGTCCGCGGCAAGGAGGCCAGGACCACGGCGGCCGACAGGGCCAGCCCTTGCCCGGCCGACAGGGTGAACCGGCAGTTCCGGGCGCCGCGGCCGGACGCCCTGTGGGTGTCGGACTTCACCTACGTGGCCACCTGGCAGGGCTTCGTCTACGTCGCCTTCGTGATCGATGCCTATGCCCGCCGCATCGTCGGCTGGCGGGTTTCCAGGACAGCGCAGGCCGGCTTCGTCCTCGACGCCCTGGAGCAGGCCCTGCACGATCGGCGTCCTGCCCGGGGTGGCGGCCTCGTGCACCATAGCGATCGTGGGTCGCAATATCTGTGCATCCGCTACTCCGAGCGCCTGGCCGAGGCCGGCATCGAGCCCTCCGTCGGCAGCGTCGGCGACAGCTACGACAACGCCCTCGCCGAGACCGTCAACGGTCTCTACAAGACCGAGGTGATCCGCCGCCGCGGTCCCTGGCGCACCCTCGAGGCGGTGGAGTTCGCCACCCTCGAATGGGTCGACTGGTTCAACAACCGCCGCCTCCTCGAGCCGATCGGCAACATCCCTCCCGCCGAGTCCGAGACGCGCTACTACGACCAAATTCAGGCCCCCGCCCTGGCAGCCTGACTCAACCCAACCAGCCTCCGGCAAACCTGGAACGGTTCACCTTCAGGAACGGCATCGAGGTCATCCACACGCCAGCACAGACCGCCGCCTGATCAGCCGGCCGTCACCCAGTTTCCCGCATAGCTCGGCGGCCGTGGTCCGCGAACGCAGAGGAGGCGAGGGTGTCGTGGAGCAGCGCCTTCACCTTCCGGGAGGAAGTGCGCGACGGGCAGGGACAGATCATCAAGTGCGGCCTTCGCCCGCCCCAGGTGGGCGCGCTGTTCGCGGCCTTGGCGCACTGGAGGGGGGCCGCGGATCCGGCGACCATCGTCATGCCGACCGGCACCGGGAAGACGGAAACCATGCTCGCCATCCTCGCCCATGAGTGGATGCCGAGGCTCCTCGTGGTGGTGCCGAGCAACGCGCTGCGTAACCAGATCGTCGAGAAGTTCGAGACCTTCGGCCTGCTGAAGCCACTTGGGGTGCTCGGACCGCAGGCCCGCTTTCCGGTTGTCTGCACGCTGCGGCACATGCCGCGATCAGCCGAGGAGGCGGAACGCATCTTCACGCGCTGCAACGTGGTCGTGGCCAGCATGCAGGTGCTCCGTAAGCGTCCGGTGACGCGGCGACCGAGTGTCAGGTTGCCGCGGG
>NZ_JALPRX010000195.1 GCF_023223525.1 Roseomonas acroporae
AGTGAACGCGGCGCTCAATCTGGACCAACTCGGGCAGAACCCGCTGTACATCGGCAAGCGGTCCGGCGACACGACCAGCATCGACCTGTGCGAGGTCTCGCTCTGGACCACGCAGCAGGCGGCCACCACGCCCACCGCCGCGCTGACGGGCGGCGAGGCCGGCATCGCCACGCTCTGGCCGCTCGACAGCGGGCTCTATGGCTGGACGCCGATGACGGCGCCTCCGCAGATCATGCGCCGCGTGTCGCCCGTGGTCGGCCGGCGCATCGACCTGTCGGATGTGAAGTACGTGCGCAAGGACCGCTTCACGTCGGTCCCCGCGTGGCGCCACCAGTCCGCGTGGCCGCCGCGCACCGTGCACGCCAATGGGATGCTCGACGCCA
>NZ_JALPRX010000196.1 GCF_023223525.1 Roseomonas acroporae
TGTGAAGTACGTGCGCAAGGACCGCTTCACGTCGGTCCCCGCGTGGCGCCACCAGTCCGCGTGGCCGCCGCGCACCGTGCACGCCAATGGGATGCTCGACGCCACCCCGAACCTGTTCTGCCACGGCTACATCCAGGGCTCCTGGGACCCGGGTGACATGCGGCTGCCGGCACAAGCCGCCGCGTGGGCGGGCGGCAGCAGCTACGTGCCGCCTCCCGAGGCGTGGCCTTCTGCCGCGTGGCTGCACACCGAGGGCTGCGCGTTCCCCAACTGGTCCGCGATGCAGTACATGGAGGGCGGGCCTGTCATCACGCTCGGCAGCGACGCGACGATGCCGGGCGGGTTCCTCAAGATGACGCCGCGTCTGATGACGACGGCCGAGAAGGCGGTCCTGCCGGCGGCGATGATGAGCGCGGCCAACGCGCCGAAGTACCTCGGGCCGGCATTCAACACGTTCCCCTATGGGATGAAGTACGGCCTGCACGCCGTGCGGATGCGCGTGCCCGGAGTGTCGCCCGGCTGGCCGGCGCTGTGGCTGCTCAGCGACTTCCAAGACACCGTCAACGAAATCGACACGAACGACAAGTTCGGGTGGGATTATCGCACGTCGAACCAAGGCATCATCTTCCGGATGCCCGATGGCAGCGAGGACGATTTCGGCGGCGAGCGGCCGGACCTCGAATGGCCCAACAGGTGGCGCTGGTACGCCACGGATTTCGGCCCGGACCTCGTGATCCAGTACATCGGCTGGGGCGATGATCCGTCCTCGATGGTCTGCACGCAGTTCATCGAGACGCCGCAGACCTACAAGAACACCACGTTCTATCCGATATTCAACTATTCCATGACGGGCAATCCCGCGGATGACGCGGATTGGGCTGGCGGGAACCTGTACATGAGCGTGTCGGATTTCATCATGGGCGACCGCCCCGAGTACATCGCCGCGCGAGCGGCGTGAGGAGCAGAGCATGAGCGGCACCATCACCGGCGGCCTCGCATCCGGCTACCAGCGCGCCACCGGGACGCTCGGCGCGGCCGGCGCGGGCGTGGCCGTGTCCATCCCGCGCCTTTGCGATTTCACCCTGTCGCTGTCGGGTCCGTTCGTCGGCAGCGCCGTTCTGGAGCGCAGCGCGGACGGCAATGCGCCGTGGATCGCCTGCACCTCCGGCGGCACCGTCGTGTCGTTCAGCGGCCCGTGCGTGGAGCTGTGCCGCGAGGTGCCGGGCGGGTTCTACCGCGTCAACTGCACCGCGTACACGAGCGGCACGATCACGTGGCGGATCGACTGGTGAGCACGTTCCGCCGGGCGCCGGGCCTGCGCCTGTGCCGCAGGCCCGTGGGCGCCAGCAATCCATGGAGCGGCGCGGCGTGGGCATCCACGCTGTATGGCAGCAGCCTGCGCGACTGGTACGCCGCGAACGATGGCGGCACCATCACCGCCGCGTCGAACGTCGTCTCGGCCTGGGGCGACAAGGGGCCGGCCGCGCGCGGTCTGACGCAGGGCACGGCCGGAAACCGCCCGAGCGTGGTCTCCGCGGCGTTCCCGACCGGGCGCAACGGCATCCGCTTCGTCAGCGCCAACACCCATTTCCTCGCCGCCAGCGATGCCGGCTTGCAGACCGATTTCGGCGTCCTCAAGCCGTCGACATTCGCCCTCTCGATGATCGTCAACGGCGTCGGCGCCTCTCCGCAGGCGGTGTGGGACCTCTGCAATCCGGCCTCGGCCGGCACGAACGACCGATACGGCGAGTTCGTCGTCAACTGGAACAGCGTCGCCGTGCGGCGCGGCAACGGCGTCAACGTGAATTTCCCGGTCGGCCTCACGGCGGGGACGCGCCTCGTCATGGTGGTGCGCCATGACGGGACGAACCTCTATGCCGACGCGAAGTACCAGCTCGGCGGCGGTGGCTCTGCCGCGACATGGGCATCCGGCGCCACCCTGGCGGACAGCCAGATCGCCGGCCTCGCGCGCCTGACGCTGGGCGCGCGCGTCCAGAACAGCGAGGCCACGCCGTCGCTGCCCTCCGACTGCACCATCGGTGAGTTCGTGGCGGCGGCACGGTTCAGCGCCGACGCGGAGGCCGTGGCGGTGCGGGACCAGCTCTGGATGGACTGGTTCGGCGCATGAGCGGCGCGAACACGTCCATGCCGAAACAGCAGCGCCACCCGCGGCCGGCTGCATCCTGGCCGGCGATGATCGGTGCGATCACGGGCTGCACCACGCTCGCGGGCGTGGCCATCAGCGTCGTGGTGTTCGTCTACTCGTGGGGCCAGCGGGATCAGGAGAACGCGGCCTCGATTGCCGGGCTGCGCACCGCCATCGCGGCGCTGGACGCGCGCACCGCCACCATGACCTCGGAGGCAGAGCGGCGCGAGCAGGCGATCAACTCCCGCAGCGCCGAGCGCGACGCAGCGCAGCAGCGTGTGATCGACAGCCTCGCCGACCGGCTCGCGCAGGTGGAGCGGGGCCGGCAGGAGGGCACGGCCGCGCTGTTCCAGCGCCTCGGGCGCGTGGAGGGGCTGCTGGAAAGCCTGCTGGGCCGGCGGCAGGGCTCGCCCGGCCCGGACATCGACCGGAGCCCGGAAGACATCGTGTTGGAGGCGCTGTGGCGCCGAGCGGAGGTGGAGTGACCATGGACTGGATCAAGAAGCAGCTCGCCAGCCAGAGTTCGCACAGCGCGATCCTGCTGCTGTCGATCCTGATGGTCGGCGCCAAGGCGGCCGGCATCGACGTGATGGGCATCGGACATCAGGTGGCCGAGGCGCTGACGCTGATCGGCACGCTGTCGGCCGCGGCCAAGATCGTGCTGCCGGATGCGCCGCAGGTGCCGCCGCAGGTGGTGCAGGCCGCCGAGGTGCTGCCAGGCGTGGTAGCGCAGGCGCAGGCAACCGTGACCGAGGCCAGCAAGGCGGCGGCCGTGCTGGGCGCCACGCTCGCCGCCGCGCAGGCGGACG
>NZ_JALPRX010000197.1 GCF_023223525.1 Roseomonas acroporae
CTGGCGCTTCGTGCCGCTGGCGCGGCTGGGCAAGTCCTATCCCGAAGGCGTGCTCGGCCTCACCTGGGGCAAGCGCGACTGGCTGGTGATCCCGCCGGAGGGCAGCCCGGAACCGGCCCGCGCCTTCAAGACGCGCGGCGAGGCGCAGCGCTGGACGACGGCGCAGATCCGCGCCGCGCGGCAGCAGGCGGCGGGAGGCGCGGCATGAGGGCCATCCTGCCCCGTCGTGCCCTGGTCAGCGTGGCCGCGCTGGCGGCGGCCCCCACGGGCGTGGCACCGACCGCCGACGCTGCACTGCTTGCCACATGCGCAGAGTATCACGCGGCTCGGGCGGAGCTTCTGGCTGCGCCTGACGATACGGCCATGGACGCGGCCGACGAGCGGCAGGACGCCGCGCGGGAGCGGCTGGTGGACCTGCCGGCCTGCACGCCGGAAGGGCTGGTGGCGAAGGCCCGTGTCATCGCCGTCGATCTGCCGCCGGCGGCCAGGGACTTCGATCTCTCGCCCGAGAACGACGAAATCCGACTGGTGCTGTCGCTGGTGCGCGACATCGTGCGGCTGTTGCCCCAGGCCGGCGCATGAGCGCCCGCCAGCATCACGGGGAGGCGCCCCACTGCGGGGCGCTTCCGCCCGAGCTGCGCCGCCTCGCCCCGGTGCTGGGCCAGCGCGCCCGCATCGAGGCCCTGGCCGCGTGGCTGATCGACCTGCTCGACCGCATGGACGGCGACGTGGAGGCCGAGCCCGACCACGACGGAGAGGAGGAGCCTGCCGAGGCGTGGGCGCAGCCGGTGCGGCTCGGCGCGGTCGAGCTGGTGCCGGCGCGGCGGATCGCGCGGAGGGCGGCGGCATGAGCATGCACGCGCCCCACCGGCGCAGCGGCGCCGTGCCTGCGGCGTCGGCGCAGCTGCCCGGAATTTCCGGGTCGCTGCCCGCGCCGGTAGTAGGGGCAGAGGATGCCCATACCGCCCCGCTGCCCACCACCGCCGGCGAGCAGGCCGAGGCCGCGATCCGCGACCGCGCCCTGGCGCTCGCCGTGATCCGACAGGCCATCGCCGACGCGACCGCGACGAAGCTCTACGACCCGCGCCGCAGCGGCGGCAACGCCCGCGCGGTCACCGCCGAGGAACGGGAAGAGGCACGGCTGTTCCTGACCGGCGGCGGGCAGTGGGCGGTGGCGCGGCGCCTCTGGTGCGATGCGGCGGGTGTCACGCCGGGGTGGTTGGAGCGGTGCGCGGCGCGGATGCCGGTGCTGGAGCCGTCGCCATGATCGGCACCATGTCCGTCATGCCGCACGTGCCGCGGCGCGCTGGCTGGGCTACGCTGCCGGTCGGCGGGGCTAGGCTGGCCCCCGAACGCCCGGAGCCTCCGCACCGGGCTGCCCCGCCGCCTCATCATGCGGAGTGCCGAGCGGAGGCGTGGGTGGGGGAAAAGAAGTGCGCCGGCGCGCCCAGGCGGACACCTCGACGTGCTTTCGGCGCACCACCGCCTGCTGGCATCGGCGCCGGTCACGTACACGCACTG
>NZ_JALPRX010000198.1 GCF_023223525.1 Roseomonas acroporae
CATCATGCGGAGTGCCGAGCGGAGGCGTGGGTGGGGGAAAAGAAGTGCGCCGGCGCGCCCAGGCGGACACCTCGACGTGCTTTCGGCGCACCACCGCCTGCTGGCATCGGCGCCGGTCACGTACACGCACTGATACGCGGCGACGATTTGCCAACTCTGGCGGCGTCAGCGCAACTGAACCTCATCCTACCCCACTCCGAATGGTCTGCTGAGGCAGACCGTCTGAACATGCTGCTCGGCGACTTCGTGATGTTTGCGGAGCAGCAGAAAACGCTCGCCGATGCGGCCGGGAAGGCTGACTGGTGCTTCCACGTTGCCGAAAAGGCCAGGGAACTGGCTGCCGGCATCGGCCGGCCTGTTGACGGGCTGCCGAAGGGTGGCAGGGACAGCTTTTACGACGCATGGTCGCATCTGGGCGACGGGATGCCATACATGCCCGACGATCCGTTTTCCCAGCGGCTCGATACTTTGATGCAGCAAGCTGCTCCCGACATCCATCGCAAGGAGCGGCAGCCTGGTGAGACGGCCAGCACTGGCGCTTGGTTTGACGTGTGGAACAGTCGTTTAGTGCCAGCGCTTATCGCCCTGTCGCTTGTTGCCGAGCGCGCCGAGAGGAAATGGTCAGCAGAGATAAAGCGCGGAGTAAGCAGCCGAACCGCGCTCGCCGAGAACTTTTCCGTGGGACCAGGAAAAGCTTCATCAGGCAGTTTGGGCAAGACACGAAACAGAGCACCGTCAAGCCAACAGCGGAAACACGTCGGGATAGCATGCCCGGCGGCCCCTCTATCGAGTGGCACAGGCAATTCCTGCTTTTGATCTGCGCTCGCGTTCGCAGGACAAGCGGCCCACCGGCGGCTGCTCATTCCTTGGTCGATGGTGAGCCTGCGCTCCAGGCAATCCTGGAACTCGCCGACCTGGCTGGAGACGGCTTCGGGTCACTCTCGGGTCGGGACGCGCTGAACCACGAGCTACGCAACGCTGCTCCCACGAGCCGAGGTAATTCCCCTCGGCTGCCGGATGGGCAACCCGCGGGTGGATCGCGGACAAACGCACTTGAACCGCTGTTAGACCCGGTCAAGCCCTCTGACTAACGCTGCTCCTGACGGCGCATGTCGCGCCGCGATGAACAGGGGCAGCAGATGGCTGACAAGCCCAGCCGTATCCTGACCGAGCAGCAGTTCGCCGAGCGCGCGAACAGCTCGGTCCGCACAGTGCAGCGGTGGCGTGTGTCAGGGGAGGGGCCGCCCTTCGTGCGCCTCGGTCCTCGGAAGATCGGCTACCGCGAGGCCGACATCGAAGCCTGGGTGGCGGCGCGGACCTACGCGCATCGCGCGGCCGAGATGGTCCGCACCGCCGCCTGAAAACGGAAACAGCCCAACCGGTGGGGACCGGCGGGCTGCGGAACCGTACTACGCGACTACTGGGCAACAACTTCGGCGCCCGCCTTATAGCGCAGTACGACGCAGCCGCCAAGACGAACCTGCCGGACCCGGGCTCCCAAGTCGGAGACCCCGCGTGTCGAAACGCGCCCAGTACCGCCGTAAGCCGCGCCAGCGCGCACCGCTGCCGGCTGCCCCGCGCATCGTGCTCCTGCACGGTCTGACTGGCCCTGACGGCGAGCCCCGCGCCGCCGTCGCCATGCCCGGCTGCCCGATCCCGACCCTCTAT
>NZ_JALPRX010000199.1 GCF_023223525.1 Roseomonas acroporae
GCACTCGCCCGTATCCTCGTCGGTGTCGATCAGGCTGCCCTTGAAGAGCGGCCGGCTGGCCGGGTCGGTCCAGCGCGCGACGAGATCGGGGATCGTGACACGGCTCTCGGCCATCTCTGCCTCCTCCAGCCCCGCCGGGTGCGGGGGTGTGTGGGGAGGAAGGTAACCAAAATGGGGACCAGGGGTCAACAGCAAAAGTATCCATATTGGGGACCATGGGCGTACTTGGATGCGCCCCTAGATCACCCACGCTATCCTCTCGCCACCGGAACGGAGGTGCGCAATGCGTTGGATGGCGGTGCTGGCGGCGTGTCTTGGGTTGGCGGGTTGCACGACGGCTCGGCAGACGTTCGGGCCGGACGGCCGGGCCGCCTACAACATCACCTGCAACGGCGGCTGGAATAGCTGGGGCTCATGCTACGAGAAGGCCGGCGAGGTGTGCGGCGGCTCGGGCTACGACGTGTTGAACCAGGCCGGGCAATCACGGCCTTTCGTAGTGGCCACCCAATACGGCGTCACCGCCGGCACGGCTGAACACCGCGGGCTGGTGGTGTCCTGCCGGTCGCCCAGCGGCGCGCCCGCGATCCCGGCCGCCGGCGCCCCATTGCCGCTCAAGGGCGGCTGACACACGAAGCCCGCCGCGGTCTCCCGGGCGGGCGGGCGGGGGG
>NZ_JALPRX010000002.1 GCF_023223525.1 Roseomonas acroporae
GCGGGGATGCCCTCGCACGATGCCGTTATCGCGCGGGTGCCGGAGGGCGTCGTTCCGGAAGCGCAGCCGGCGAGCCGGCCCGGCGGGGCCGGTCACCGGCGCCGTGGCCGCCAGGGGGCGGCCACGGCCGGCGGGGATGGTCGGGTCGCCGCCGGGCTCAGGCGGTCTGCTGGATGGCCGAGAGCATCCAGGGGCCGCCATCGGTGCGCAGGAAGGTCCACAGCTCGGTCGCCTCGGACGGGCGGGACGGGTCGCCCTCCACCACGGCGCCGTCCGCCGTGCGGCGGGTCACGTCCACCATCGAGACGCGCATCGCGACGGTGGCGTATTCCCGCCTGCCCTCGCGCCACGCCTCCGCGAGGTCGCCCTGGACGAGGCGGACATCGGCGGTCTCGTTGCGCAGGCCGCGGCTGGCCAGCTCGGTGAGCTGCTCGTTGAAGTAGGAGACCATCTCCGGCGTGCAGATGCGCTGCAGCCCGGCGAGGTCCTGGCGCGACCAGGCGCCGTTGACCTCCTTGAGCAGCCGCTCGAAGGCCTCGTAGTCGGTGGGCTGCACCGCCACGGGCGGGCCGCCGGCCGGCGAGACGCCGCCGCCGAGGGCGCGGCCGCCGTTCTGGAGCGGGCCGCCCATCGCCTCGCGCGCCATGCCGGGGGGCATGCCGGCGGGGGCCATCTGCGCCTGCTGCCGGCGCCGGAAGAAGCCGATCACCAGCCAGGCCAGACCGGCGAGCAGGGCGATCTGCAGCAGGAAGCCGAGGAAGCTGGCGAAGCCGCCGAGGCCGCCGGTGAAGCCGTGGCCGAACAGCAGGCCGCCGATGCCGGCGCCGATCAGCCCGCCCATCAGCCCGGCGCCGAAGCCGCCGCCGAACAGGCCGCCGCGCGCGGGCTGCGCCGCCGCGCCGGCCATTGGGGCCCCCATGCCCGGACGCGACGGCTCGGTCATGCTCCGCTCCATCGGGCGGGCCGTGCCGGGCGCGGTGCTGGTGGAGGGGGGTGCGCTGAAGGTGCGGCTGCCGCGGCTGCCGGCCGAGACGCCGCCACCCGGTCGCGCATCGGCCACGGTCGGGCCGAGAACGAGCGCCGCCACGGCGAGCGCGCTGAGGAAAGAGGCGGTGCGGCGCATGGCTGGACGACTCCCAGAGCAAGATTGCATGGATGTAATATAGGGAATTGCGCGGCGATTGCGATACCTATCGGTCCTCTACCTTTCGGCCCTCTGCCTTCCCTTCGGCCCGCATCCGTCGGCCCTGCCGCCGCGCTGCGCCAGCGAGGCGCATCGGACGGAGCTTGGCAGCCGGCGGCGGATGCCGGATGAATTCCCTGTCACCGTTCGCCCCCGCACGGAAGTTGCACACGGGAGTTGCAACGGTGGCGCTTCGCTCGGGTTGCCGGCACGGCCAACCGGGACTTCCCGCAGGGCATGCTTCGCCCGGTCGCCCGGTCGCCCGGTCGCCCGGTCGCTTGGCCGCGCGGCGATGCGCGAGGGCGCGGGGCCCGGCCCGACGGCCCCCGCGCGATGCCGGCACGCGACCGGCCGACCGTCAGGCCTCGCACGAGCCATTGACGCCCGCTCGCCGGCTCCGGCAATGACGCGGCACGATGGGGAGGGAGCCGGACCATGCCGGTATCGCGCAGCGGACACGGCCGGATCCGGCCGGCGGCACGGCCGGCGCCATGAGCGCCGCGCCCTTCCTGGTCGGCAACGGCGCCGGCTTCTCGGGCGACCGCGTGGACGCGCCGATCCCCGTGGTGCGCACCCTGGTCGCGCGCGGCCTGCCCGCCGCGCTGTTCCTGGAGGTGCTGGGCGAGCGCACCGTGGCGCTGGCGCAGCTCGAACGGCGGCGCGACCCGGAACTCGGCTACGAGCCGATGCTGGAGCGGCTGCTGGCGCCGATCCTGGCCGACTGCCACCGGCACCGCATCCCGATCCTCGGCAATTTCGGCGCCGCCAACCCGCCGGCGGCGGGGCGGCTGATCGCGGCGCTGGCCCGCCGCCTGGGCCTGCCCGAACTGCGCATCGCGGTGGTCACGGGCGACGACGTGCAGGGCAGCATCGACCTCGGCGCGCTGGCCGTGCACGAGGCCGATGCCAGCCTGCCGGCCGACGCGGCGCGGCTCGTCGCCGCCAACGCCTATATCGGCGCCGGGCCGCTGGTGGAGGCGCTGCGGCAGGGCGCCGACGTGGTGGTGGCCGGCCGCACCTCCGACCCCGCGCTGGCCATCGCGCAGCTGCTGCACCATTTCGGCTGGGCGGCGGACGACTGGGAGAAGCTGGCCGTCGGCGCCGCCTGCGGCCACCTGCTGGAATGCGGCAGCCAGGTCTCGGGCGGCGTGTTCTGGGACCCCGGCCGCAAGGACATCCCGGACCCCGCCGACATCGGCTTCCCGATCGCCGAGGTGACGGCGGAAGGCGGCCTCGTCGTCACCAAGGCGGACGCGACGGGCGGCGTGGTCGACCTGCGCACGGTCAAGGAGCAGCTCCTCTACGAGCTGCACGATCCGGCGCACTACATAACACCCGACGTGGTGCTCGACATCACCGGCTGCACGCTGGAGCAGCTTGGCCCCGACCGTGTCGCGGTGCGCGGGCTGCGCGGCCGGCCGGCGCCGGAATCGCTGAAGGTGACGGCCTGCTTCGAGGGCTCCTGGCTCGGCGAGGGCGAGGTTTCCGTCGCCGGCCCGAACGCGCTCGGCCGCGCCCGCGCCACCGCCGAGGTGCTGCTGGAGCGGCTGCGCCGGCGCGCGCTGCCGGTGCGCGCACGGGTCGATCTGATCGGCGTCGCCAGCGTGCACGACAGCGACGACGGCGCGCTGTGGCGCGGCTATGACGGTCCGGAGCCGCCCGAGATCCGCATCCGCCTCGCCGCCGAGGGCACGGACCGCGGCGCGGTGGACCAGGCGGCGCGCGAGGCGCTGGCGCTGCTCTGCTGCGGCACGGCGGGCACGGGCGGGGCGCGCTGGCGCGTCACGCCGCGCATCCTGACGCGCTCCTACCTCGTGCCGCGCGCCCTGGTGCCGACCGGGGTGACGCTGCGCACGGCACGGGAGATGAACTGATGCCCGGGGACGCGGACGAGACCATCGAGGTGCCGCTCTACGACGTCGCGCACGGCCGCGCCGGCGACAAGGGCAACCGCTGCAACATGAGCCTGATCCCGTACCGGCCGGAACTCTACCCGGTGCTGGCGGAGCAGGTGACGGAGGCGCGCGTGCTGGCGCTGTTCGCGCATCGTGGCGCCACGCGCTGCACGCGCCACGACCTGCCGAAGCTGCACGCCTTCAACTTCGTGGTGGACGACGTGCTGGAAGGCGGCGTGAACGGCAGCCTGAACCTCGACGGGCACGGCAAGACGCACTCCTTCCGGCTGCTCGGCCTGACCGTGCGCGTGCCGCGCGCGCTGCTGGAGGGCTGAGCGCGCCCTCCGCCCCGCTCAGTCGATCCCCGTCACCATCTCGTCGTCGGCGGTGCGCGTCATGAAGGCCGGCAGGCCGATCGGCCGCAGCTGCGAGGCCGGCAGCGACGGCTTGAACGGCCGGTCGCCGCGGCGCTTCGCGAAATCCGCCTTCGCCGCCTCGCGCAGCGCCGCGTCGGTCATCAGCTCCCAGCCCGCCGCCGCCAGGATGCGCGCCGTGTTGAGCGAGCCCTTGTCGCCGATCGACATGCCGCCGCAGGCGGTCACCGGCCAGGTGTGCAGCCCGACGCCGAGCGGCATGGTCGGCCAGGCGAAGACGCCGACCGGCGCCTGGTAGCTCACCTCGCCGACATCGGTGGAGCCGCCGGCCGAGATCTCGTGCAGGAAGGGCAGGGGCTGCGCGGCCAGGCCAGCCTCGCGCAGCTTCATCTCGCGCTGGCAGGCCTTCGCGAATTCCTGCTCGGCCGGCGTCCACTCGATCGGCACGGCGGCGAGGTGGCGGTGGAGCAGCCGCGCCAGCGGCTCGTTCGGCAGCAGGTCGTGCGTGCCGAAGAAGTGCAGCACCTCGGCGCGCGTCTGCGTCGCCGTGGCGGCGCCTTCCGCGACCTGCTTCACCCAGGCGGTGAGGCCCTCCACCTTCGGGCGGTCGAGGTCGCGCAGGATGATCCAGACCTGCGCGAAGTCCGGGATGACGTTCGGCGCCACGCCGGCCTGCTCGTAGATGTAGTGCATGCGGGCGCTGGGCTCGACGTGCTCGCGCATCATCTGCACGCCGATGCCGAACATCTCCGCCGCCTTCAGCGCGCTGCGGCCGTTCCACGGGTCGATGCCGGCATGCGCGGTGCGGCCGTGGAACATCACCTTCACCTTGTCGAGCGCGTTCAGCCGGACGATGCCGGCGCCGGCGAAGGGCGCCGGGTGCCAGGCGAGCGCGGCGTCGAGATCGGCGAAGAGGCCGTCGCGCGCCATGTACACCTTGGCGCCCTCGGTCTCCTCGGCGGCGCAGCCATAGACGCGGATGGTGCCCGGCGTGCCCTCGGCCTCCATCATCCGCCTGAGCGCGATGGCGCCGCCGGTGCAGCCGGCACCGAGCATGTTGTGGCCGCAGCCATGGCCCACCTCGGCGCCGGTCGGGCCTGGGGTCCGGCGCGGCTCGGCGGCGTTGCCGAGGCCGGGCAGCGCGTCGTATTCCGGCAGGTAGCCGAGGCGCGGGCCGCCGCTGCCGTTGCTCCATTCCGAGACGAAGGCCGTGGGCACGCCCGAGGTGCCGCGGCTGACGGTACGGAAGCCCGCCGCCTCCAGCTCGCGCAGGTGGATCGCGGCGGACTTCACCTCGTGCAGGCTCAGCTCGGCGTTGGTCCAGACCTCGCGCGAGAGGCGCAGGATGGCGTCGCGCACCGACTCCACGGCGCGCGCGGCCGCCGCCGAGGCGGCGGCCGGCGGCGGTGCCGAGGCGGCGGCGGGCGGGGCGGCGGCCGTCTGCGCCGCGGCGGGACCGGCCACGGGCAGCATGCCTGCCGCGCCCAGCGCGGTCAGGACCTCGCGTCGTCCGGTGGCGGGCATGGCGTCCTCCTTCTCGTCTTGTCTCGCGCGGCTCAGCCGCCTGCCGCGCCCTGCGTCCCGACATGCACGGCGTAGAGCGAGCGGCTCGCCGCCATGAACAGCCGGCTGCGGTGCCGGCCGCCGAAGCACAGGTTGGCGCAGCGCTCCGGCAGGTGGATGTGCAGCACCGGCTTCGCCTCGGGCGTGAAGACGCGCACGCCATCCAGCCCCTCGCCCATGCCCCAGCCGCACCAGAGGTTGCCCTCCACGTCGCAGCGGAACCCGTCCGGCGATTCCGCCGGGCCGCAGCGCAGGAAGACGCGTCGGTTGGCGATGCGCGTGCCGTCCCCGGTCACGTCGTAGACCAGGATGTTGCGCGGCGCGGCGCCGGATTCCACGACGTAGAGCAGCTTCCCGTCGGGCGAGAAGCAGAGTCCGTTCGGCCGCGCGATGTCGTCGGCCATCACGCGCAGCTCGCCCGTGGCGGGATCGAGCCGGTAGAGGTTGGTCGGCAGCTCCGGCTCGGCCTTCTCGCCCTCGTAGTGGCCGAGGATACCGAATTCGGGGTCTGAGAACCACACCGCCCCGTCGGGGGCCACGATCACGTCGTTGGGCGAGTTCAGCCGCCTGCCGTCGTAGCGGTCCGCCAGCACGGTGATGCGGCCGTCGTGCTCGGTGCGCGTCACGCGGCGCGTCAGGTGCTCGCAGGTGACGAGCCGGCCCTCGCGGTCGCGCGTGTTGCCGTTGGCGTTGTCGGAGGGCTGGCGCCAGGCGAAGGCGGCGCCGCTCGCCTCGTCCCAGCGCATGATCCGGTTGTTCGGGATGTCGCTCCAGTAGAGGCAGCGCGCATCGGCGAACCAGACCGGCCCCTCCGACCAGCGCGCGCCGGTGTAGAGCCGCTCGACGGCGGAATTCATGATCCGCAGCCGCGCGAAGGCGGGATCGAGCACCTCGATGGCCGGATCCGGGTAGCGCGAGGAGGGGGTCCAGCCGCCCGGGGCCGGGCCTGCCGTGTCGGTCTTGTGCATGCGTTCCCTTTCCCGCCTTTCCGGCGCGCGTCATGACCGCCCGTGCCGCGCGGTGGCGGCCGGCGGACGGTCCCGGCGCCGCGCAGTCTGGCGGGGCGGTCGCTTCGCGCCAACCCGCCCGGATTTCACAGGACGGAAGGGGGGCGGGCGGACGGGGGCGGGCGTCGTGCCCTACTCCCGCAGCCGCGGCAGCAGGAATTCCGGCACGCGGCGCAGCGCGTCCTCGCGCGCGGCGGGGTCCATGCCGGTGACCGGCACGATGCCGGCACCGGTGCGGAAATCCGGGCGGGCGCGGCGCGGCAGGCCGGGCCAGTCGAAGTCGTGCACCGCGCCGGGATAGGTGTGGATGGCGACCGGGCTGCCGGCGGCGGCCGCCGCCTCGACGATCGTCCGGCAGGGGCCGGCCGGGGTCCAGGCATCCTCCTCGCCCACCAGCACCAGCAGCGGCGTGCGCGTGGCGAGCGGCCGGCGCAGCCCGCCGGGGCGGCAGCTTCCCGGGTAGAAGGCCACCGCCGCGCGGAAATCCCGCGCGAGGCCGGCGGGGCGCGCCTCGTCGTCCTCGCGGATCGTCAGCAGCACCGCGCCGCCGCCCTGCGACCAGCCGACCAGCCCGATCCGGTCCGCCCGGATGTCGGGCCGCGCCGCCAGGAAGGCGAGCGCCGCGTAGGCGTCCCAGGGCCGGGCGCGGTAGAGGCCGAGGTCGAAATCGGCGGGCGCGCACATCGAGCGGGTGCCGCGCGCGCCGAAGCTGTCGGGCATCAGCACCGCGACGCCCTCGGCGTTGAAGCGCGCCGCCCAGTCCGTCTCGCGCGCGTTCACCGTCCCCTCGCGCGTGAACAGCCCGCCGCAGCCATGCAGGAAGACCAGGGCGGGATGCGGGCCGGGGCCGGGCGGCAGGAACAGCCGCGCCTCGATCGCCGCCTCGTGGCCGGGCGCCCGGCTCTGCAGGCGCACGCGCTGACCGTCCCTTTGGCCGTCCCTTTGGCCGTCCCTCGGCCCCTCTCCCTGCGCGCCGGCCGGGGCGCAGGCGGCGAGGAGCATCGCCAGGGCCGCCCAGAGCGCCTGCCGGCAGCCTTGTCCCCGGTTTGTTCCGAGTCGTGTTCCCTGGCGTGGCGGCCTCATGCGGCAGCGGTGCAGGCCCGGTGATCCTTGCGGATACGGATCGTCGAGGGCGGCGCCCGGTCCAGCAGCCCGGCGGGGCGGGTGGGGCGGCGCACCAGGTCGCCGCCGCAATTGGGGCAGTATCCGCCGAAGCGTGTCGCGGCGCATTCGGCGCAGAAGGTGCACTCGAAGGTACAGATCCGCGCGTCCGCGGCGCCGTTCGGCAGGTCGCGGTCGCAGCACTCGCAATTCGGGCGGATCTCCAGCATCGGGAACTCCTCCGGTAACGTCCGGAGCATAGGCCATGCGCCGCGCGGCTGTCGTGCCTTGTGGCACGCGGCGGCTGTCGTGCCCTGCGGCACGCGGCGGCTGTCCGACGCACGCTGCGTGGCGGCGTGCCGCCCGATCGCAAGCGGGAGCGGGTCGCACCTCCGACGCGCCGCCGCGTCACGGCACGGCGGCGCGGACCGGCACCGGCGCGAGCATGTAGCGCGCCGCCGCATCGTAGCTGGCGAGCGAGGCCCGCAGCGCCGGCCGCGTCGCCTCGGCGAAGCCGCGCGCCGCCCAGAACGGCACCGAGCCGCCCACGGCCACCAGCGCGGCGGTGCCGAGGCCGAGCCGCGCCGCCTCGGCCAGCAGCAGGACAACCGCCGCCGCGCCCCGGCCGCCGCCGCGCGCGCCGGGCAGCAGGGCGAGGTCGTGGATGTAGTAGGCGTCGGGCGCCTCCGGCAGCGGGCCGAGCGGCGTGTCGAGCTTCGGGATGTCCCACAGCCGCCAGGGATGGCTGAGCACGTAGCCGCCCGGTCCCGCCGCCGTCTCCAGCAGCAGGCAGCCCGGCGCATGCCGGTGCAGCCGCTCGGCGAGGATGGCGGGGCGCTCCGGGTAGCCGGGATGCACGGCCCCGGCGATGGCGACCACCGCGCCGAGGTCCGCCTCGCGCATCGGCCGCCAGCCGGCCGCCGGCGCGGCCGCACGATCGGTCGTCATCGGCCGCGCTACGCCACCCCGACCAGCAGCAGGACGATGCCGACCAGCGACACGCCCCAGACCAGCGAGCGCAGCATCGGCACGCCCAGCACGTAGAGCGGCCAGTAGAACAGCCGTGCCCAGAAGTAGAGATGCGCGCCCCAGACCGTCCAGCCGTTGGAGCGGCCGAGCACCGCGCCGGCCAGCACCAGCGCGGCGAAGAAGGGGAAGCTCTCCATGAAATTGGCGAAGGCGCGCCGGATGCGGCCGCCGATCGGCCCGAGCGGCCGCTCCTCGTCGCGCGGGCCGGCCGTGTAGGCGATGCCGAGCTGCGCCGAGGCGGCGACGCCGGTCGCCAGCAATTCGATCAGCCCCAGCACGACCGAGGCCAGGAGCAGGCTGAGTTCGGTGCTCATTCGGATCTCCGCGGCCCGTCGGCCGGACGTTACGGGAGATTGACGCGGCGGGGGAGCGGCCGTTCCGGGCCGCTCAGCCCCGGAACGCCGCGCCGATGGCGGCCATGAAGCCGTCCATCGCCGCCGGGTCGGTCCAGCGCAGCACGGCGACGAGGTCGCGCGAGGGATCGATCCAGGTCAGGTTGCCGCCCGCGCCCACGGCGCAGAAGCTCGCTTCCGGCGCCGAGGGCCAGCGCGTCCGCCCGGTGTTGAGCCACCAGAGGAAGCCGTATTCCGGGTTCAGCGCGCAGGGCGTGACGGATTGCGCCACCCACCCGGCCGGGATCACCTGCCGCCCTTCCCACGCGCCCCGGCGCAGCATCAGCAGGCCGATCCGCGCCTGGTCCTCCGCGCCGATGAACACGCCGCCGCCCCAGTGGCTGCCGCCCGAGACGGATTCCACCGGCCGCCCCGCCAACTCGACCATCGAGGTGCGGTAGCCGTGCCAGCGCCATTCGTCGGAGGCGCCGATCGGGCGCATCACCCGTTCGGCGAACACCGCCGGCAGCGGCCGGCCGAAGCGGCGCAGCAGGGCGAGGCTGAGCCGGTTCACGCGGACGTCGTTGTATTCCCAGTGCGTGCCCGGCGCCGCCAGGGTGCGCTGCCCCTTGCGCTGCGTCCCGCCCTCGGCGGCGAGGCTGCGGTTGCGGTCGATGCTGTCGGCCTTGCCGAACAGCGTGCCCTCCCATTCCGAGGTGTTGGTCAGCAGGTGGCGCCAGGTGACGGCGCCGTTGTGCGGCCCCTCGAAGCCGCCGTCATGCACGGTGCGGCCGACCGGCTCGTCGAGGTCGGCGATCAGCCCGTCCGCCACGGCGAGTCCGGCGAGAATGGAGAGATAGCTCTTGGCGACGCTGAAGGTCATGTCGGCGCGCCGCGTGTCGCCCCAGGCGCCGACCAGCCGCCCGTGCCGCAGGATCAGCCCGGTCGGTCCGCCGCGCGGGGCGACGGGGCCGATGATCTCGTTGTCGGGCGGCGGCTCGAAGTGGCCGGCCTCCAGATGCGCGCGGATGTCGCGCGGCCAGGGCGTCTCGTGCGTCTCGGCGAAGCGGATGGCGTCGGCCAGCGCGGCGCGGTCGAAGCCGGCGGCCTCGGGCGCCAGCATGGGCCAGGGGATGGTGCCGGGGACGGTGCCGGGGACGGTGCCGTCGGCGCCGGCATCGGGCGGCGGGAAGCGGGGATGCTCGGGAATGGTCGCGATTCCTCGGTCGGCGGCGCCGTGACTGGCGGGCAAAGCATGGGCCGGGCAAAGCATGAGCTGGGCAAAGCGTTGGACGGGCGGAGCATGGGCGGGACCGGGTGGGCCGGGCAAGACGCGCGCGCCCGGGGAGGAGGCCGGGGAGGCGCGAGAGGCGGTCGGTGGGGATGGGCGAGGGGCCTGATGATGGCGGCGGCACGCCGGGCCGCCGCGCATGCCCTTGCGCCGCGCGCGGCACCGTGCGCAGGAGCAAGGATCGGTCAGGGCAGGGGAGATCGAGGCATGGGGCTTGCCCCGCGGCAGTATCTGCGGCTGCGCACGCTGCGGCGCATGCCGCTCGTCTCGCCCCGCCTCTGGCGACGGCGGCTGATCTTCTGGGCGGGCGCCGTGATGGTGTCGCTGGTGGCGATCCTGTTCGCCCTCCTGGCCGACCGCGCCCAGGCCGGCTTCGCCGCGATCGTCGCGTACAGCCCGTATCTCGCCCTGGTCGTCTCGCCCGCCGGGCTGGCGCTCTCGGTCTGGCTCACCCGCACCGTGTTCCCCGGCGCGCAGGGCAGCGGCATCCCGCAGGCCATCGCGGCGCTGCGCATGACGGACCCGGCCATGGTGGCGCGCGTGCTGTCGCTGCGGGTCGCGGTCGGCAAGGTGCTGCTGACCCTGCTCGGCCTGCTCAGCGGCGCCTCGATCGGGCGCGAGGGGCCGACGGTGCAGGTGGGCGCCTCGATCATGCAGTCCCTCGGCGGCGCGCTGCGCCTGCCGCGCTTCGACTCGCAGCGCGCCCTGGTGCTGGCCGGGGCGGCGGGCGGCATCGCGGCCGCCTTCAACACGCCGCTCGCCGGCATCGTCTTCGCCATCGAGGAGCTGAGCCGCTCCTACGAGGCGCGCGGCAGCGGCAACGTGCTGACCGCCGTCATCATCGCCGGCATCACCACCGTGGCGCTGATGGGCGACTACAACTACTTCGGCTCGGCCGACCCGGCGCAGCTCGAGTTCGGCCCGGCCTGGGCGGCGGTGCTGGTGTGCGGGCTGGTCGGCGGGCTGCTGGGCGGGGCGTTCAGCCAGACGCTGATCAGCGCCTCCCGCCGCGGCCTGCCCGGCCCCGCCGGGCGCTGGCTGGCGGCCCATCCGATCCTGTTCGCGGCGCTGTGCGGGGTGGTGCTGGCGCTGCTCGGCCTCGCCTCCGGCGGCGCCACCTACGGCACGGGCTACGAGCAGGCGCGGGGGCTGGTGGAGGGGCGCTCCCACCTGTCCGGCGACTTCTTCCTGCTGAAGCTCGCGGCCACGGTGGTCTCCTACCTCAGCGGCATACCGGGCGGCATCTTCGCGCCATCGCTCGCGATCGGCGCCTCGCTGGGCGACTGGCTGGGCACGCTGCTGCCGATGGTGCCGTCGGGGGCGATCGTGCTGCTCGGCATGGTCGGGTACTTCTCGGGCGTGGTGCAGGCGCCGATCACCGCCTTCGTCATCGTGCTGGAGATGACCGACAACCAGCAGATGACCATCCCGCTGATGGCGACCTCGGCGCTGGGGTTCTTCGCCTCGCGGCTGGTGTGCCGGCGGGCGCTGTACGGGGCGCTGGCGCGGCGGTTCCTGCTGGCGGTGCAGCGGGTGGCCTGACGGGGCTCCGCCCCGGACCCCGGCGGGAAGGCGCCGCCTTCCCCGCACCCATCCGCCAGGGGCTTCGCCCCTGGACCCCACCAAAGGGCGAAGCCCCTTTGGAAACCCCGCTCCGCTTCAAGGCCCGACGGCTGAACCGGCGAGGCCGAAAACGCCGGCGGAGGTCCAGGAACCTGAGGTTCCTGGCGGGGGGGTTCCAGGGAGGGCAGCGCCCTCCCTGCAGAGGGGTGCGGGGAGGGCCCGTGGCCGCCCCCCCGGCGCAGGGCCGCGCCCCCCCCGCCCCCCCCCCCCCCCCCCCCGCGGGCGGGGGGGGGGGGGGGGGGCCCCCCCCCCCCCCCCCCGCCCGCGGGGGGGGGGGGGGGGGGGGCACGGACGCGGGGGCGCCGCCGCCCCGCGCGGGGCGGGGGGGGGGGGGGGGGGCCCCCCCCCCCCCCCCCCCGGCTCAGGCCAGCGCCCCCATCGCCCGCACCGCCACGCCGAGCCCGGCGAGGTCCGGCGTCGCCGCCGCTTCCTTGCCCAGCCGCACCGCCGCCTCGGGCGCCGCCGGCGCCTCGCCGCGCAGGGTGGCGCGCGCCAGCCGGAACTGCGCCGAGGCGAGGTCCTCCAGCAGCGCCGACTTCGCCCGCGCCCCGAACGCCCCGCGCAGCACCAGCCCGGCGGCCGCCGCGCGCAGCGGCTCCAGCCCGAATTCCTGGCCGGCCTGCCGCCAGGCCGCCGCCGCCTCGGTGGGCGGCACGCCGGTCGCCGCCGCGAGCCGCACGATGGCCGGCGCCGCCGCCAGCGCCGGTGCCGCCGCGACCTCGGCGGCGAGTTCCTCCGGCAGCCCGGCCTCGCGCAGCCGCGCCGCCTCGGCGCCGCCCGCCGCCTCGTTCGCCGCCGCGCCGGAGAGTGCCACGATGCCCGGCCGCAGCGCGGCGATGCCCTCCGCCAGCGGCCGGTCCATCTCGACCTCGCCCAGCAGCTCGTGCGCCACGGCCTCCTGGAGGTGCCGCAGCGACAGGGTGGCGCCGAGCCGCGCCATGGCCGGCGCCGGGGCGGCGTCCACCGCGTCGTCGCGCGCCTCCAGCCCGAAGGCGGCGCCGGCGAGCCAGGCGGCGCGGGCGATCCGCGCGGGCCCGGCCGAGGCCGCGAGGCGCGCCAGCGCGGCCGGGCCGAGCCGGTTGGCGACGGTGTTGGCGATGGCGGTCGCGATCAGCTCGCGCCGCAGCCGGTGCCGCTCGGCGTAGCGGGCATAGCCCTCGCGCAGCTCGGTCGGGAAGTAGTCGAGCAGCGTCTGCGTGAAGGCCGGGTCGTCCGGCAGGTCGCTCGCCTCGATCGCGTCGGTCAGCCAGAGCTTGGCGACCGGCAGCAGCGCCGCGATCTCGGGCCGGGTCAGCGACTCGCCCGCGGCGAGGCGCGACTGCATCGCCGTGGGCGAGGGCAGGCCGGCCACGGCGCGGTCGAGCAGCCCCTCCTCCTCCAGCAGCGTCATCATCGCGGCGTGGCCGGGCAGGGCCTCGGCGCCCTCCAGCGCCTCCAGCGAGACGGCGAGGGACTGCTGGTGGTTGTCGCGCAGCACCAGCGTGGCGACCTCGTCGGTCATGGCGGCGAGGAGCTGGTCGCGCTGGCGGCGGGTCAGCGCGCCGTCGCGCTCGGCGTCGGCGAGCAGGATCTTGATGTTGACCTCGTGGTCGGAGGTCGAGACGCCGGCGGAATTGTCCAGCGCGTCGGTGTTGATCCGCCCGCCCGCGCCGCCGGCGCCGCGCATCGCGTACTCGATGCGCCCGGCCTGGGTGACGCCGAGATTGGCGCCCTCGCCGATCACCCGCGCGCGGATCCCGGCGCCGTCCACCCGCAGCGCGTCGTTGGCACGGTCGCCCGCCTCGGTCTGGGTCTCGCCGGCGGCCTTCACGTAGGTGCCGATGCCGCCGAAGTAGAGCAGGTCCACCGGCGCACGCAGGATCGCCTGCATCACGGCGGCGGGCTCGGCGCGCTCGGCCTCGATGCCGAGCAGCGCGCGCGCCTCGGGCGAGAGCGGGATGGTCTTGGCGCTGCGCGGGAACACGCCGCCGCCCCGGCTGATCCGCGACCGGTCGTAGTCGTCCCAGGAGGAGCGGGGCAGGGCGAACATCCGGGCACGCTCCTCGTAGGCGAGGTGCGCGTCCGGATCCGGGTCGATGAAGATGTGGCGGTGGTCGAAGGCGGCGAGCAGGCGCGTCTCGCGGCTGACCAGCAGCCCGTTGCCGAACACGTCGCCGCTCATGTCGCCGACGCCGACGCAGGTGAACGGGTCCTTCTGGATGTCGAGGCCCAGTTCGGCGAAGTGCCGGGCGATCATCACCCAGGCGCCCTTGGCGGTGATGCCCATCGCCTTGTGGTCGTAGCCGGCCGAGCCGCCGGAGGCGAAGGCGTCGCCGAGCCAGAAGCCGCGCTCCACCGCGATGCCGTTGGCGATGTCGCTGAAGGTCGCGGTGCCCTTGTCGGCCGCCGCGACGATGTAGGGGTCCTCCGCGTCGCGCCGCACGATGCCGGGCGGCGTCACCGCGCCGCCGGCCTCGATGTTGTCGGCGAGGTCGAGCATGGCGTTGATCAGCACGCGGTAGCAGGCGACGCCCTCGGCCATGAAGGCCTCGCGGTCCGAGGCGGGCGGCGGGTGCTTGAGCACGAAGCCGCCCTTGGCGCCGGTCGGCACGATGACGACGTTCTTGAGGCGCTGCGCCTTCATCAGCCCGAGGATCTCGGTGCGGAAATCCTCGCGCCGGTCGGACCAGCGTATGCCGCCGCGCGCGACGGGGCCGGCGCGCAGGTGGCAGCCCTCCATGCGCACGGAATGGACGAAGATCTCGCGCCAGGGGCGGGGCAGGGGCATCTCGCCGGCCGCGGCGCTGTCGATCTTGATCGCGAGGTAGGGCTTGTCCTGGAACCAGTTGGTGCGGAGGACGGCGCGCAGCAGCGTCATCAGCCGCGTCAGGATGCGGTCCTCGTCGGGATTGGTGACGGTATCCAGCTCCGCCGTCCAGGCCGCCTCCAGCGCCTCCTCCTCGGCCGCGCGGCCGCGGTCCGGGTTGAAGCGGGCATGGAACAGCCCGAGCAGGATGCGCGCCGCCTCCGGGTGCGCGGCCAGCGTCGTCTCGACGCTCGCCTGGCTGAAGGCGAGGCCGACCTGCTTCAGCCAGCGGTACAGGGTGCGCAGCAGCCAGCATTCGCGCCAGGAGAGGCCGGCGCGCACCACCAGCCGATTGAACCCGTCCGCCTCGGCGCCGCCGTCGAGCAGCGCGTCGAGCGTGGCGAGCAGCGCCGGGAACACGGCATCCTCGACCGGCACGCCGGCGCGCAGGGTGAAGACGTGCAGCACCACGCGCGGCGCGTCGGCGGGGGCGAGGTGGTGCGGCGTCTCCTCGATGGCGCGCAGGTCGAGGCTTTCCAGCAGCGGCAGCGCGTCGGCCAGCGGCAGCGGGCCGCCGGGCCGGGCGAGGCGCAGCACGAGCTGGTCCGGCGCCGCGCCCGGCGGCCGCTCCAGCCGCGCCGCCGGGCGGCCGGTGGCCAGCGCGCGCTCGGCCAGGGCGAGGTCGGCGATGCCCTGCGCGGCGGTGGCGCCGTCGCGGTAGCCGGCGGGGAAGGCGTCGCCCCAGCGCGCGAGCAGGCGGGACGCGGCGGCCTCGCCCTCGCTCTCGGCCAGCGCCTCGCCGAGCCGGCCGCGGAAGGAGCGCGCGGCCTGCACCACGGCCGCCTCCAGCGCGGCGAGGTCCACCTTCGGCAGCGCGCCGGGCGTGGTGCCGATGATGTAGTTCACCCGCGCCAGCGGCGTGTCGCCCATGGCGATGTAGAAGGCGGAGAGATGCCCGCCCCAGGCGCGGGCCAGCATCTCGCCGATGCGCTCGCGCAGCGCCGTGTCGAACACGTCGCGCGGCAGCCAGGCGATGGCGGAGACGAAGCGCTCGAACGGGTCCTCGCGCACCACCAGCGCGGCGCGCGGGCGCAATTGCAGGTCCAGCGCCCGCCGGGCGCCGGCCAGGATCGCCTCCTCCGGCGCCTGGAACAGCTCGTCGCGCGGCCAGGTGTCGAGGATGTTGCGCAGCGCGCGGCCGTCATGGCTCTCGGGGTCGAGCCCGGCGCGGGCCAGGATCGATTCCACCTTCTCGGCCAGCAGCGGGATGGAGCGCGGGTTGCGGTTGTAGGCGGAGGCCGCGAACAGGCCGAGGAACAGCCGTACGCCGGTGACGCGGCCCTCGGCGTCGAACACCCGCGTCGCCACCACGTCGGCGTGCTGCGGCCGGTGCACCGTGGCGCGCAGGTTGGCCTTGGCGACGCTGACCGGCTCGGGCGTCAGGATCGCCGCCTGCACGGCGGTGGGCAGCGCGCCGAGGTCGCGCAGCACGTCGAAGGTGACCACCTTCGGGTCGCGCAGCATGCCGAGATTCTCCGCCGGCACCTGCGCCAGGTGCCCGTCCGCGCCGAGCATCAGCCGGCGGTGGCCGAGCAGCACGTAGTTCTCCTCGCCCATCCAGCGCAGGAAGGCGCGGGCGGGGCCGACGCCCGCCGCCTCGCCGCCCGCGATCTCGTCCCCGGCGGCGCGCAGGAAGCCGTGCATCGCCGCGAAGTCCTCGGTGGCGGCGCGCACATCGGCCATGGTGTGGCGCAGCAGGGCTTCCAGGGTCGCCCACTCGTCCTGGCCGGCGGCGGCGCGGAAGCCGGTGGGCAGGCCGCGCCCGACCATCTCGCGCGCCGTGCCGGTGAAGGCGATGCGCATCATGCTCTCGCGCAGCGTGGCGCCACCCGGCGGCGCCGCGGGCGAGGGGGCAGCGGGGCCGGCGGCGAGGCCGAGCAGGTCCCCGGCCGCATCGCGCCGCACCGTCAGGACCGGGTGCAGGAGCTGGCGCACCGGCCGCCCGGCGAGCGTCAGCGTGGCGAGCGCGCTGTCCACCAGGAAGGGCATGTCGTCGTTGACGATCTCGGCCACGGCGCGGGCGCCGGTGCCGGGGCCGGGCGGGATGACGCGCAGCTTCGCCCGGCCCGGCTCGCGCCGCGCGGCGAAGGACCAGAGGCTGGCGGCGGCGGCGGCCAGGGTCTCCGGCGCCTCCACGGCCAGCTCGCCGGTCGGCACGGCGGCGTAGAGCCGGTGCAGCAGCACCCCCGCATCCGGCGGCAGGTCCGGGGCGAGGCGACGCAGCGCCTCGGCGGCGGTGTTGAGCAATTCGGCCCTCACCGTGTCGGCCGCCGGGTTGGTCGGCGGCTGCTGGCTGGCGTCGTCGGGCATGCGCCCTCTCCCGTTGCTGCGGGTGTTTCGGTCGGTCGGGGTGTCGCCGCCGTGCGGGCGCCCCCCGGGGTGGCCGTTCGGCCTTGCGCGGCAGCCTAGCGTAACAGTCGCGCGGGCCGCCACCTCGCGCCGGCCGGGCGGTGGGCCGGTGTGGCAGGCCGGTGTGGCAGGCCGGTGGGGTAGGCCGGTGGGGCCGATCGGCCCGGGCAGCCCGGCGGGAGGCTCAGCCCGGCGCGCCGCTGCCCGTGTAGTCGGCCACGAGGTGCAGCATGGCGCGCAGCCCCGGCAGCAGCCCCGCCTCGTCCACCCGGAAGCGCGGCGAATGGTTCGGCGCGGCGCCGGTCGTGCCCGGCGCGTCGATGCCGACGAAGAAGAACATCCCCGGCGCCGCCTGCGCGAAATAGGAGAAGTCCTCGCCGGCCGAGGAACGCTCGCCCTCCTTCGCGTGCTCGCCCGCGACGCGCGCGAGGCTCGGCGCCATGCGCGCCACCAGCGCGTCGTCGGCGACGATCGGCGGGTAGCCGTTCGCTTCCCACACCACCTCGGCCTCGGCGCCCATGCCGGTGGCGATGCCCTCGGCCAGCGCCTTCGTGCGCTGCATGATGCGCTGGCGCGTCGCCTCGTCGAAGGTGCGCAGCGTGCCGCTCAGCTCCACCTTGTCGGGGATGATGTTGTAGCGCGTGCCGGCATGGATGGTGCCGACGCTGAGCACCGCCGCCTGCCGCGTCACGTCCGTCTCGCGGCTCACCAGGGTCTGCATCGCGGTGACGATCTGCGCCGCCGCCACCACCGGATCGACGCCCGCCCAGGGCATGGCGCCGTGCGTCTGCTTGCCCGTCACCGTCATGCGGAAGCCGTCCGAGCTGGCGGTGACGGCGCCGGCGCGGTAGCGCAGCTCGCCCACCGGCAGGCCGGCGACGACGTGCAGGCCGAACACCGCGTCCGGCCTCGGGTCGGCCATGGCGCCCTGCTCGACCATCAGCCGCGCGCCGCCGATCTCGCCGTTCGGCAGCTTCTCCTCGGCGGGCTGGAACAGCAGCTTCACCGTGCCGCGCAGCGAGTCCCGGTTCGCCGCCAGCACCTCCGCCACCGCCATCTGGATCGCGACGTGGCAGTCGTGGCCGCAGGCGTGCATCACCCCCACCTCCTCGCCGCCCCACTGCGTGCGGGCCTTCGAGGCGAAGGGCAGGTCCACCTGCTCGGCGACGGGCAGCGCGTCCATGTCGGCGCGCAGCGCCACCACGGGGCCGGGACCGGCGCCGCCGCGCAGCACGGCGACGAGGCCGGTGACGGCGACGCCCTCGCGCACCTCCCAGCCCAGCGCGCGCAGATGGGCGGCGACCAGCGCGGCGGTGCGCCGCTCCTGGTTGCCCAGCTCCGGGTTCTGGTGGATGTCGCGGCGCCAGGCGATCATCCGCGGCTCGATCGCGGCGGCGGCGGCGTCGAGCCGGGCATGGATCGGGCGCGCGGCGCCCACGACGGCGACGGCGGCCGAGGCGGGCCGCGCGCGCAGCGCCGGCAAGGCGCAGCAGGCGCAGGCGAGGCCGAGCAGGCCGCGCCGGGTGGGAGCGGCGACCGCCTCGGCACGGAGGGCGGGGCAGCCGGGTCCTGGCGGCTGGCGGAACGGCGTCATGGCGGGGCGACCTCGCGGGCTTGGGGAACCGGCCTCGCCGAGCATGGTCCAGGGCGGGGCAACGACGCCAGCGCCCCGCGCCGCGACCGGGACCGGGTGCGCGACGGATCCTCCTCCGGCGCGGATCCGCGCCGCGGGGCGCTCCCGCCCGGCGGCGATCCGCGCCGGCCGCTCAGCGATTCGTGTAGCGTGCCGTCAGCTCGCGCTCGCGCCGCTCGGTCTTGTCGAGCCGGCAGGCGAGGGTGGCCGGGCCCATGCCGGTGCCCTGGCCCCACTCGTAGGCGATCAACTCGCCGCAATCCGCGTCGCGGAAGGCGAGCCAGGCCCGCTGCGACACCTGCATCGCGCGCCGCCAGTTGGTCCGCTGCGTGGACACGGTGCCGCTATCGTTGTCGATCACGTGCAGGGCGCGCTCGAAGGCCTGGTTCATCGCCGTCTCGGCCCGGTTCAGCGCCGCCTCCAGGCACTCGCCCTGCTGCGCGGTCGAGGTCAGGCGGTCGCAGGGGCCGCCCGGGATGGGGTTGCCGCCGGGGGCGGGGGCCGGGGTGCCGGCGGGCGCGCGGCCGCCGGCCGGCGCCGGCCGGGCTTGCGTGGGCTGGGTCTGATTGGGTTGGGCCTGGGTGGGTTGAGCCTGGGCGGACGCGGCGCCGATCCCGGCCAGGGCCAGTTGCAGCAGCAGCAGAACGCCCGCTCGACGGCGCAACGGCAACGGCCCGCCTCCCGCGCAGGCGCCGCCCGCCTCCGTCGCGGCGGCGCCCTGCCATGCCAGGCAGGGCCACCGTCGGGCCGGACGGTCCGCCGGCGTGGAGCCGCGCCGGATGCGCTGAGCGGCGGCGATGCGCAGCCCCGGCCGGACCGCCTGGCGCGGCGGTCCCGGCGGCATCCATGTCCGGTGCGCCATGCTGCTCCGCTCCCGTTCCATCCCGCCGAATCGCCCGCCGGTTCCGGCCGCGCGCAGGATAGAGCGGATCGGTGGCGGGCGGCATGCCCGGTGGCGCGAATCCACCCTGAAAACAACGGGCTACGGCGGGGCGCGGACCCGGCCGGACCGCGCTGCGCCATGAGCCGAGGCCCGGCCGTGCCCGCAAGGCCGCTCAGGCCGGCTCCGATCCCGTCGTCGCACCCGTGCCGGTGCTGCCGAAGCCGCCGGCGCCGCGCGCGGAGGGGCGCGAGAACGCCTCGACCACCGAGAAGCGTGGCCGGAGCACCGGCACGAACAGCATCTGCGCGAAGCGCTCGCCGGGCGCGATGGCGATGGGCGGGCTGCCCGGCGGGTTGCGGTTCCAGGCGCTGACCAGGATCGGGCCGGTGTAGTCGGGGTCGATCAGCCCGGTGCCGTTGCCCATCAGCAGCCCCTCGCGGTGCCCGCGCCCGGAGCGGGGCAGCACCAGCGCGGCGAGGTGCGGGTCGGCCATGTGCAGGGCGATGCCGGCCGGGATCAGCAGCGGCGGCGCGCCGGCCTCGACCAGCGCGGGCGCCTCCAGGCAGGCGTGCAGGTCGATCGCCGCCGCCATCGCGCTGGCGTAGCGCGGCAGGCCCCATTCGTGCAGGCGCGGGTCGAGGATGCGGATCTCCACCGGCGGCGCCATGTCCGCCGCCGGTGAAGCCGGCGGGGCACCGCGCGGCGCGTCGTCGCTCACCGGGGCATCCCGGGTGGCGCGACGGCGGGTGCGCCGATGGGGGCGCCGATGGGGGCGCCAGCGGCGGGGGCGGCGGGCACGCCGGCGGGCGGGCGATACTGGGCGAGCAGCGACACCGTCCGGTCCACCTCGCGCCGGGCCGTGGCGAGGTCGCCGCTCAGCAGCGCGGCACGGGCCCCGGCGAGCCAGCGCACCGGACCGCCATCCACGGGCTGGTCGGCCTGCCAGGGCAGGGTGGAGCGGGTCAGCAGCCGCGTCTCGGCGCGCTCGATCAGCTCGTTGGCCTCGCCGTTGCGGCCGGCGCCCAGCGCCGCCAGCGCCGCCCGCAGCAGCCCGTAGGCGCCCTCGGGCGCGAATTCGTCGGCCGCCAGCGCATCCCGCCGCTGCGCGCCGACCGGCGCCGGGGTGGCGGAGCCGCGCTCGTCGCGCATCTCCCCCAGCGCCCCGCCGCCCGGGGGAAGGGGCGCGGTGCCCGGCCCGGCATGGGGCGGCGGGGCCGCGCCTGGCGTCTGGGTCATGGTCGCCTGGGCCAAGGTCGCCTGGGCCATGGTGGTCTGGGCCATGGCGGTCCGGGCCATGGCCGGCACGGCCGCGAGCAGCGCCAGGCCGAGGCCGGCCGCGCCGAGGGCGGGCCGGCGGGGGAAGGGGGAATGCATCCGATCGGCTCTCCTCGTGCCACGCGGTCGGGCGCCGCCGGCGGCGGCCCGGCGGCTCAGCCCAGCACGGTGGCGACGTCGTGGCGCGACGAGACGCCGATCAGCGTCCGCAGGTCGGCCTGCGGCCGGGCGCCGAAATGGCCGATCACCTCGGCCGCCGCGACGGAACCCCAGCGGCCGCACTCGGGCAGCGGCAGGCCGCGCGAGAGCGCCGCCAGGAAGCCCGCCGCGTAGGCGTCGCCGGCGCCGGTCGTGTCCACCACCCGTGCCGGCTCGGCGTTCACGGCGTGCGCCTCGGCGCCGGCGAGGATCACGCTGCCCCGCTCGGAGCGGGTCAGCGCCGCCAGCCCGACCTCGGTGCGGGCGGCCGCGGCGGCCTCGTCGAAGCTTTCCGCCTCGTAGAGCGCGCAGACCTCGGCCTCGTTGGCGAACAGGATGTCGGCCTCGTCGCGCACGAAGGCGCGGAACGCCGCGCGGTGGCGGCCGACGCAGAAGGGGTCGGACAGGCTGATCGCCACCTTGCGGCCGGCCGCGTGGGCGATGCGCGCCGCCTCCCGGAACGCCGCCTGCGCCGCCGGCGGGTCGAACAGGTAGCCCTCGAGGTAGACGATGCCCGCCCCCCGGATCGCCGCCGCGTCCAGGTCCGCCAAGCCGAAGCTGACGCAGGCGCCGAGATAGGTGTTCATGGTGCGCTGCCCGTCCGGCGTCACCAGGATCAGGCAGCGTGCCGTGGGGGCGCCGCCCCCTTGCCCCAGGGCGAGCGGCGCGGTCGGGAAGCGCACGCCGGCGGCCTCGATGTCGTGGCGGAAGGCGGCGCCGAGCAGGTCGTCGGCCACCTTGCCGAGGAAGCCCACCCGCGCGCCCAGCGAGGCCGCCACGGCGCAGGTGTTGGCCGCCGAGCCGCCGGAGCTCTCGATGCCCGGCCCCATCGCGGCGTAGAGCGCCTCGGCCTCGTCGGTGTCGATCAGGCGCATGCTGCCCTTGTCGAGGCCGCGCCCGTCCAGGAAGCCGTCCTCGGCGCGCGCCAGCACGTCGACGATGGCGTTGCCGATGCCCAGGATGTCGAGGACGGTGCCGGGCTGGGACGGCTGGTCGCTGGTCGCGGTCATCGGGAAACCCCTCGGAGGCGGCGGTGCGCCGCACGGTCCGGGCGGGGATACCGCCCGATGGCGTGCCGCGGCAACTGCGCCGGCGGCCGCCGCGCGTCCGGGTTCCCGTCCGGGCTCCCGTCCGGGGACGATCCGGCCCTGCGGACGAGATCCTCCAGGGACGAGACCTCCCGGCGACGACCCGCGGGGGCGGCTTGCCATGGAACCACCCCGGTGGGACGGGTCTTTCTCGTCGTCGCGCCCGGCCCGCCGGGCGGCGCCATGCCCGGACCGGAATTCGCTGCCCATGCCCGCCATCCTCGCCGCCCTGGTGCTGCCCCTCCGACAGCTCGGCGACCCGGCCTTCTACGGGCCGCTGCTGAAGGGGGCGGGCGCCGCGCTGGTGCTGTTCGCGGGGCTGCTGGTCGGCACGGTCTGGGGCGTCGGCGCGCTGACCGACCACTGGTCGGGCTGGATCGGCGGCACGCTGCAGGCGCTGGGCGGCCTCGCCTCGGTGCTGCTGGCCGGCTGGCTGTTCATCCCGATGACGCTGGCCATCTCCGGCCTGTTCCTCAACGAGGTGGCCGAGGCGGTGGAGCGCCGCTACTACCCGGCCCTGCCGCCCGCGCGCGGCGCCAGCAACGCGGCGCAGATCCGCTACGCCGTCGGCTTCGCGCTGCGGGTGCTGCTGCTGAACGTGGTGCTGCTGCCGCTCGCCTTCTTCCTGCCGGGGGTCGGCACCGTGCTGGCCTACGCGCTGGCCGGCTACGCGCTGGGTGCCGGCCTGTTCGACGGCGTGGCGCAGCGGCGCATGAGCGTGCCCGAGTCGCGGCGGCTGCGCTGGCGCCGCGCCTTCCCGGTCTTCGTGGTGGGGGGGCTGGCGGCGCTGGCGGCCACGGTGCCGGGGCTGAACCTGCTGGTGCCCGTGCTCGGCACGGCGGCGATGACCCATGTCCTGCACCGCTCCGGCGGCACCCCGGCATCGGCATCGCGGGCCGGCTGAGCCGGCCGGCATCCGCTCCTCCGCCCGGGCGAAGCCGCCGCCCCGCGCTCCTCCCGCCCCGGCGGCGCCGGTCCGGCCGCCGGCCCGCGCCCCGGCGGCATCCGCCGGCCTGCGCCTCGGCGGCGTCCGCCGGCCTGCCGGCGAAATCGGCGGCTGGCCGCCCCTTTTCCATGCCGGAGCGGTTGTGCCGGACGGATGCCGCGTGTTAGCCGGGCCGGCAGGCGGGATGCCCCGGCCGGACCCTCGGGCCCTGCCGGACCGCTCGCCGGCCGCGCCCCGGGGGGGACCAGCGCGGCCCGGCGCTCATCGCAACTCCGTCCTATTCGAGGGGGAACGACGCATGGCCATCTTCCGCCGCAAACCGGAGGAGGGCTCGGTCGCGCCAGCGACCGACGATGCCCTTTCCGCCCTACCGCCACCGGGTCCGCTCAACGCCCTGCCGACCGGGCGCGACCCCGAGCTTGCCGTTCCGCCGTTCCGACCCGCACCCAAGGAGACGCCGATGTCCCTCGCCCCGAAGCCGAGCGTCGGTCCCGCGGGTGGCGCCGTGCCGCCCGCCGCCGTGCCGCGCCCGGCCGGTGCGCCCGTCGGCGCCCGTCCGGCGCCGCGCCCCGAGCCGGCCGAGCGCCGCACCCTCGTGGTCGGCAAGGGCATCAGCCTGCAGGGCACGGTGGCCGATGCCGAGCGACTGGTGGTCGAGGGCACCGTCGAGTCGCAGATGATCCACGCGGCCGAGCTCTCCATCTCGCATTCCGGCGTCTTCAAGGGCGAGGTCGAGGTGGAGGAGGCGGAGATCGCCGGCTTCTTCGACGGCACCCTGACCGCCCGCACCAGCCTGGTGATCCGCTCGACCGGGCGCATCTCCGGCGTCGCCCGCTGCAAGCGCCTGCAGGTCGAGGAGGGGGGGCAGGTCTCCGGCCGCATGGAGATGCTGACCGACCAGGCCAATGCCACCCCGGCGATGCCCACCGCCATGCCGGTCCGCCCGCGCCCGGCCGACGCGCCCGACGCCTGAGGCGCCCAGGGAGGCTCCCAAGGGGGGCACCCGGGGAGGATATCCGGGGGGACGCCGCCGCGCCGCCGGTCCGGCCGATCGGGGCTGGCGGCACCGGGGCATTCCCTCGCGGAGACGGCCGCGGCGTGGACCCGGGCGGCGCGCCGGCCGCGGGGCCGGACGCCGCCCTGACGCCGGGACCGGCCGCGCCGGCGGCCACCCGGCCCCGCTACCGAGGCACTACCCGCGCCGCGCGGCCGCGGCCGGTCCCCGTGGCGTCGATCGCCGCGACAAGGCGGATGCGTGATGGCGAAGGGCCTGCGCCTCGTTCCCGTGATCCTGCTGCTCCTCGGCTGCGGTGGCAGCGGCGTGCCCGGCCCGGAAATGGCCGAGGCCTTGCAGGCGGCGCTCGATTCGGCCCGCGCCGCGGTGGCGGCCACGCCGACCGATCCCGCCGCGGCGCGCCGGGGCGACGGCCCGGTTCCGTCACCGGCCCAGCCCGTGTCGGCGGGTGCCGCATCCAGGCAGGCGCCGGCGGATGCGCCGATGGATGCTCCCTGGGAGATGAGCCTCGCCGCCACGCCGGGCGTGCCGGCGGCCGGCCGGTCCGTCCTGCCGGCCGTTCCCGGCCACGGCCCGCCGGCCGTTGCCGGCCACGGGCAGGCGGTGGGCATGCTGCCCCGTTCCCACGAGGCGCCGCCGGGCCTGCCGGCCCATGCCGCCCAACTGCTCGGCCTGCCTTCCACGGCGCTGCGGCACTGGCTGGGCGAGCCCTCGCTGCGCCGCCGCGACGGGCCGGCCGAGATCTGGCTCTATCTCGGCGCCGTCTGCGCGCTGGACGTGATCCTGTACGAGGAGCCCGGCCGGGACGCGCCGCAGGTGGGCTTCGCGGCGGCCCGCGCCACCGGCACGGAGCGGCGCAGCGAGGCGGCCTGCCTGCGTGAGCTGGCGACGACGGCGCGGCGCGGCGGCGCGGGAGGATAGGGCGCTCCCAGGCCGGGCGTCCTCGCCAGGCGACGCGGAACATGCGGCCGGATGCGGCCCCGCCCGTCGCGGCGGGCGGGGGCGGACGAGGGACCGGCCGCCGACACCTTCCGGCCCCGCTCACATCCCGCCCGGCAGCACGCCCTGCGCCTGGTTCAGCCGCGCCCGCGCCCGGCCCAGCTCCACCTCGGCACGCCCCTGCGCATAGGCCGCGTCCACCTGGAGCTGGCGCACGCGATAGAGGTCGAACAGGCCCGTCTCGCCCGCGCGGAAGGCGGTCAGCGCGCCGGCGGTCTGCCGGTTGGCGATCTCCAGCCGGGCGCGGGCCACGCGGTCGCCCTCCTCGGCGGCGCGCAGCGCGCGGCGGGCGATCGCGATCTCGCCCTCGACCTGCCGCCGGCGCTGGATGAGCTGGGCCTGGGCGCCGGTCACCGCGGCCTCGGCGGCGGCGCGGCGCGGCGCGTTGCGCGCCTCGGTGGCCAGCGGCAGGCGCAGCCGGAAGCCGATCGAGGAGCCGTTCTCGGTGACGTAGCCGTTCTGCTGCTGGCCGTAGAGGCCGATCTCGGGGTTGTCGCGCGGCGTCGCCGCGACGTAGCGCGACTGCGCCTCGGCGGCGGCCACGCTGGCCTCGGCGGCGCGGATCGCCGGGTGCCGCTCGATCGTCGCCCCGGCCGCCAGCGGCTCCGGTCCCGGCGCGGGGTCGGCACCGCCGGTCAGGGTGCGGTAGGCGGTGGCGGCGGTGTCGGCGGCCGCCTCGGCGCGGACCAGCTCCAGCTCGGCCGCCAGCACCTCGTTGCGCGGCAGCAGCGCCTCCAGCTCCGAGATGTCGCCGAGCTGCGCCTGCCGGCCGATGTCGCGGGCGATGTCGCGCGCCGTGGCGAGGCGCTCGCGCGCCACCTGCGCGTCGCGCATCGCCAGCGCCGCGGTCCACAGCGCGTCGCGCAGCAGCCCGGCCACCTCGAGCTGGCGGCGCAGGATGCGCCCGTCCGCCTCGCTCACCCGCGCCGCGATCTCGGCGCCGAGCGCGCTGCGCTGGCCGGGCAGCCAGACCGGCATCGCGAATTCGAGCTGGAATTCGCGCGCCCGCCCGGTGCCGCGCGTGTCGCCGCGCCCCAGCGCCCCGAGCGCCGGCGAGCCGTAGATGATCGGCGAGGCGGTGATGGCGCTGCGCGCCTGCTCGGCGCCGCGGTTGGCGAACAGGGTCCGGTACTCGGAATCGATCGCGAGCGCCTGCTCCAGGTCGGCCAGCAGCCGGCGCTGCCGCTCGGCCGGCGAGAGGGCGGGCGTCTGGTCGCGCGTCTGGGCCCGGGGCGTGTTGCGCGGCTCCGCCTGGCGGGGGCCGCGGCGGCGCGGCGGCGTCGGCACGCCGGTGCCCGGGCCGGATTCGCCCAGGGCGGGCAGCCGCACGTTCGGGATCGGCGGCTGGGGCGTCGCCGGGCGCGGCATCGCGCCGGCGCCGCCCGGCGGGGTGGTCAGCGGCGCGGCGGGGCCGCCGAGCGGCTGCGCCAGCGCCGCCGGCGCGCCGAGCAGCATCAGGGCGAGCAGGGCGACGGCCTGACCGCCACCCGGGGCCACCCGGGGTGTCGGCGCCGCGCCCCGCGCGCCGCGCCCCGCCGGCGTGGAAGGCATTGCCGGCGGGGCGGCCGGTGGGGCGACCGGTGGGTGCGCCGGTCGCGTCGAACCGCCTGGCGTGGCCGGCAGGACCGAACGTGGAGGCCGTGTGGCACCTTGCATCTCTGGAAACGGTCCCTGGCAGGATGAACGTCGTGGGATGGGGGAGCCGCCGCCGGGCGGCGGGGCGAGGCGGGAGGCGGGGCGGTGCTCCCCGGCACGGCCCGGCGCGGCGGTCGCCACGGCCGCGGGGCGGGCGGCCCGCAACGGGCCGGCCTACCGGCCGGCGGGCGGCAGGGCGGGTTCCGGCACCGCGCGGGCCGGCTTCGGAGCCGCGGCGGGCGGCGCCGGCGGCTCGTCCGTCGCCTCGGCCGGCATGCCGTGGCCCCGCTCCAGCGACTCCCGCACGGTGCGCGAGACGCCGAAGCGGTCGTACAGGATCGGCAGCAGGATCAGCGTCAGCGAGGTGGCGGTGACGAGGCCGCCGATCACCACCACGGCGAGCGGCCGCTGGATCTCCGAGCCCGGCCCGTCGGCGAACAGGAAGGGCACGAGGCCGAAGGCGGCGATGGTGGCGGTCAGCGTCACCGGCGTCATGCGGCGCTTGGCGCCCTCCATCACCGCGTCGCGCACCGTGCCGACCTCCTCGCGCAGCAGGCGGTTGATGTAGGAGATCAGCACCACGCCGTTCAGCACCGCGATGCCGATCAGCGCGATGAAGCCGATCGAGGCCGGCACGGAGAGGAACTCGCCCGACAGCCACAGCCCGATGATGCCGCCGATCGCCGCGAAGGGCACGTTGCAGAACACCAGCACCGCCTGCCGGACCGAGCCGAAGGTCAGGTAGAGCAGCAGGAAGATCGCCCCGAGCGCGATCGGCACCACGACGGCGAGACGGGCCGAGGCGCGCTGCTGGTTCTCGAACTGCCCGCCCCATTCCAGGTGGTAGCCGGCGGGCAGCCGCACCTGCTGTTCCACCGCCGCGCGCGCCTCGTCCACGAAGCCGACGAGGTCGCGGCCGCGCACGTTGGAGAGCACGGTCGCGTAGCGCTGCGCCTGCTCGCGCACCACCTGCACCGGCCCCTCCTCCTCGCGGATCTGCGCCACCTGGCCGAGCTGCACCGTGCCGCCGCCCGGCAGGGTGAGCTGCACGCGCGCGAGGTCGGCCGCCGAGCGGCGCAGGATCGCCTCGCCGCGCACCATCAGCGGGATGCGCGCCTCGCCCTCCAGCACGATGCCGGCCGGGGTGCCGTCCACCCAGACGCGCAGCGCCCGCTGCACGTCCTCCACCGAGAGGCCGAAGCGGCCGGCGGCCAGCCGGTCCACCTTGATGGTCAGGTACTTCATGCCCTCGTTGCGCAGCGCGTACACGTCGGTCGCGCCGCGTATGCCGCGCATCACCTCGGCCGCCTCCACGGCGATGCGGTTCAGCTCGGTGAGGTTCGCGCCGAACACCTTCACCACCACGTCGCCGCGCGCGCCGATCACCATCTCCTGCACGCGCATGTCGATGGGCTGGGAGAGCTGGTAGGAGATGCCGGGGAAACTCTCCATCACCTCGCGCACCCGGTCGATCACCCAGTCCGTGCTCTTGTTGCGCCATTCCTTGCGCGGGCGGAGCTGGATGAACATGTCGGTGTCGTTCAGGCCGACCGGGTCGATGCCCAGCTCGTCGGCGCCGGAGCGCGAGCGGATGCCGGCGATCTCCGGCACCCGCTCCATCAGCGCGCGCTGGATGCGGATGTCCATCTCCGCCGTCTCCTCGACGCTGATCGAGGGGTGCTTGCGCACGGTCAGCACCGGCGTGCCCTCGTCCATGGCGGGGACGAAGGTGGAGCCGATCTGGCGGTAGGCGAGGAAGGCGCAGACCACGCCGATGGCGACCGCGCCGAACACCCAGGCCGGCCGGCGCATGACGAAGGCGAGGAACGGGTCGTAGCCCTTGTGCAGCATCCGCACCAGCCAGGGCTCGCGCGGATGGCCGTGCGCGTCGAGCTTGCCGCCGCCGCGCAGCACGAAGGCCGAGAGCACCGGCACCACGGTGAGCGAGAGGATCAGCGCCGAGAGCAGCGCGAAGGAGATGGTCAGCGCCACGGGCGCGAACATCTTCCCCTCCAGCCCCTGGAGCGAGAGCAGCGGCGTGAACACGGTGACGATGATGACCACGCCGGCCACCAGCGGCGTCATCACCTCGCGCGTCGATTCCGCCACCAGCCACAGGCGGTGGCGGAAGTCGGGCGGGGTCTTCTCCGTCGCGAAGCGGTGCTGGGCGTTCTCCACCACCACCACGGCGCAGTCCACCAGCAGGCCGATGGCGATGGCGAGGCCACCGAGCGACATGATGTTGGCCGAGAGCCCCCAGAGCTTCATCACCCCGAAGGTGACCAGCACGGCGAGCGGCAGCAGCAGCGTCACCACCACCGCCGCGCGCAGCCCGCCGAGGAAGAGCAGCAGCAGCACCACGACCAGCACCACCGCCTCGATCAGCACCTTCTGCACGGTCCAGACCGCCTGGCCGATCAGGTCGGCGCGGTCGTAGAAGATGACGATCTCGACCCCCTCGGGAAGCTGGCCGCGGATCTCCTCGAACTTCGCCTTCACCCCGTCCACGACGGTGCGGGCATTGGCGCCGGCGAGGCCGAGCACCGTGCCCCAGACGCCCTCGCCGGCGCCGTTCTCCGCCACCACGCCGTTGCGGGCCAGCGCGCCGAAGCGCACATCCGCCACGTCCTCCACCCGAACCACGCCGCCGGGGCGGGAGACGAGCACGATCTGGCGCACGTCCTGCAGCGTCATGATCCGGCCGTCGGCGCGCACCAGCAGCGCCTCCTCGCCGTCCTGCACGCGCCCCGCGCCGTCGTTGCGGTTGTTCGCCTCCAGCGCCTCGATGAGCTGGCGCGTGGTCAGGCCGCGCGCGGCCAGCGCCGCCGTGTTGGGCACCACCTCGTAGGTGCGGACATAGCCGCCCATGGCGTTGACGTCGGCGACGCCGGGCAGGCCGCGCACCTGCGGGCGGATCACCCAGTCGATCAGGAAGCGCCGCTCCATCGGCGTCAGGTTGCCGCCCTCGACGGTGAACATCAGCATCTCGCCGAGCGCCGTGACGATGGGCGCGAGCCCGCCCTCGACGCCCTGCGGGAGCTGCTCCTCCACGTCGTCCAGGCGCTCCTTCACCTGCTGGCGCGCCCAGTACACGTCGGTGCCGGCGGCGAACTCGAAGATCATCAGCGCGGTGGAGTAGCGGGTGGTGGAGCGGATCATCTCCAGCCGGGGGATGCCCTTCATGGCCAGCTCCACCGGCACGGTCACGCGCGCCTCCAGCTCCTCCGGCGTCAGCCCGTTGGCGCGCATCGAGACCATGACCTGGGTCGGCGAGACGTCCGGGAAGGCGTCGATCGGCAGGCTGCGGTAGGCGCTGGCGCCCCAGACGGCGAGCGCGATGGCGGCGATGCAGACCATCAGGCGCTGGCGCAGCGCGAGGTCGACCAGGCGGTTCAGCATGGCGGCGTCTTTCTGCCTGCCGGCGGGGGCGCGTCGGCCGCCGCCGGGGGTTCGTTCTCGGGCGGGATCACGGGGCGCCCCTCAGGCGCCGTCCATCTCCGACAGCTCGGCGAGCAGCGTCAGGATGCCCCGCGCCGCGACCTCGTCGGTGGCGCGCAGCGGCGCGCGCATGGAGGTCGTCTGGCCGGTCTCGGTCACCACCGTCACGGGGCGGGCGGCGAAGCCCTCGGGCACGCGCACGAACACCCAGGAGCGGCCGCGGTGCCGCACCACGGCGCCCGCCGGCACGCGCCACTGCGGCGTGCCGTTCTGCGGCAGTTGCAGCGCCACCTGCACCGCCTCGCCCGGCCGCAGCGTCTCGGCGCCCTGGCTGATCTCGGCGGTGGCGGAGGTGGACTGCGTCGCGGCATCGACGCTGCGGCCGACGCGCAGCACCACGCCCGAGGCGCCGTGGTTGGGGATGCTGACCTGCGCCGCCGCCTCCACCGCGCTGGCCTGGGCCAGCGGCACCTGGATCTGCACCCAGAGCGGCTGCATCTGCGCCACGGTGAACAGCGGCGCCGACTGCGCCACGCGCTCGCCCGCCGAGGCCTGGCGCTGCAGCACCACGCCCTCGGCCGGGGCGGTGACGGTCAGGCTCGGCGAGATGCGCCGCGTGCGGCGCAGCGCCGCGATGTCGGCCTCGGCCATGCCGAACAGGGAGAGCATCTGCTCGCGCTCGGCCAGCCGCGCCTCGGCGAAGGCGGCGTCGGCGCGGGTGGTGAGCAGGCGGCGCTCGGCGATGATGCGCTCGCGGAACAGCGTCTCGTCGCGCCGCAGCCGCTCGCGCGCCAGGGTCTGCTGCGAGACCGCCTCCAGGAACAGGCGCTGCTGCTCCACCAGCTCGGTGGAGCGCAGCCGCGCCAGCGGCTGGCCGGCCTGCACCGACTCGTCCGGGTTCACCAGCAGCGCCTCGATCAGCCCGGCCGCCGGGGCGGCGACGACGCGGAGCTGGTAGGGCGGCACCTGCACCGTGCCGGGCAGCACGACCTCGGTGGTGCCGGCCTCGGGCTCCACCTTCACCGTGTCGATGCCGGCGGCACGGATCTGCCGCTCGTCGAGACGGATCAGCACCTGGTCGGCGGGCTGCGTCGGGCCGGGCCGGGCGGCTGGCCGGCCGGCAGGCTGGGCGGCCGGCTGGGTGTGGGGAGGGGAGCGATGCGATGGCGGCGAATGCCGGGAGGTGCCCTGGGAGGCGCCTTGGGAGGTGCCCTGGGCAGCGCCCGGGGGAGCATGCTGGGGGCTGTTCTGGGCGTGCACGGGGCCGGACCCGCCGAGAGCGCCCGGCAACAGGGCAGCGAGCAGCAGGGCGCTCGCCTTCAGGGCGGTGCGGGGGCCTCGGGGCACAGGTAGTTCCTTCTTCGGCGGAGCGGGAAGTCGTCGGTCGATCAGGGAATTAAATTTCGGTAATAACCGGCCTTCGTCAAGAGGCTCTGCCGCACTGCAACATTTCGTCGCCTTTCCGGCGGTCAGGAAGGCCCCGTGGCACAAGGCGCCTGCTCCGGCTCCGGCCGCTTCCGGCGGGCCCCGATGGCGGGGCCGAAGCGGCGAGGCCGGCCGGAGCGGCGCCGTGGATCACCGCGACGTGCTGCACCATCGCCGCTGCCACCGGGGATCGCATTTGCGCGAGGCGGGCAACCCCGCGGGTCGGTGTGGCGCGAATCCCAGCGTCCGGGTAGGCGGGATGCCGCCCCGGGGCGCCGGCTGGCGCGCTTGACGCGCGGCGGGCCGGCGCCGATGCCACCCGCGACGCCATGTCGGCGCGCCGCTTCCGGCCGCGCGGCGCACCGCCATGGCGTCGCCTCGTCGCCGGGGCGGCGCCATGTCTCCCGGCGTGCCCGCCCTCCGGCGACCCGCCTCAGCAGCAGGAGAACCCGCATGATCGTGCTCGTCACCGGCGCCACCGCCGGCTTCGGCCTCGCCATCGCCCGCCGCTTCGCCGCCGACGGCGCCCGCATCGTCGCCGCCGGCCGCCGCGCGGAGCGGCTGGAGTCGCTGCGCGCCGAGCTGGGCGACCTGGTCCACCCGCTGGAGCTGGACGTGCGCGACCGCGCCGCCGTCGAGCGCGCCGTCGCCGATCTGCCGGCGGGGTTCGCGGAGATCGACCTGCTGGTGAACAATGCGGGCCTCGCCCTCGGCCTGGAGCCGGCGCAGAGCGCCTCGCTCGACGACTGGGACGCGATGATCGACACCAACTGCAAGGGGCTGGTCTACCTCACCCGCGCCGTGCTGCCCGGCATGGTGGCGCGCGACCGGGGCCACGTGGTCAACATCGGCTCCACGGCCGGCGAGTGGCCCTATCCGGGCGGCAACGTGTACGGCGCCACCAAGGCCTTCGTGCGCCAGTTCAGCCTGAACCTGCGCGCCGACCTGTTCGGCACGAAGGTGCGGGTGACGGACATCGAGCCGGGCCTGGTCGGCGGCACCGAATTCTCGAACGTGCGCTTCAAGGGCGACGATGCGCGCGCCGGCAAGGTGTACGAGGGCGCCGAGGCGCTGACGCCGGAGGACATCGCCGACGCGGTGCACTGGGTGGCGAGCCGGCCGGCGCGGGTGAACGTCAACACGCTCCAGGTCATGCCGGTCGGCCAGAGCTTCGGGCCGCTGCGCGTCAACAAGGGCTGACGCCGCCGAAGGGTGACGCCGCCGGGGCTGGCGGGGCGGCCGCAGCCGCCACGCCTCCCGTCGCCCGCGGGGCCGCGGCCGGCCCCGCCCCGTCTCAGCGCCCCGTCTCAGGGCCGGTCGCGGCCCAGGATCACCGTGCCGCTGGCGGAGAACATGCCGCCGACGCCGTGGCAGACCGAGATCTCCACGTCGGGCACCTGCGCCGGCGCTGTGCCGCGCACCTGCCGCACGCTCTCCTGCAGGGCGAACATGCCGTACATGCCGGTATGGGTGTAGGAGAGGCCGCCGCCATTGGTGTTCATCGGCAGCTTGCCGCCCGGCGCCGTGTTGCGCTCCCAGATGAAGTCCTTCGCCTCGCCGCGGCCGACGAAGCCGAGATCCTCCAGCCCGTAGAGCGGCAGGTGCGCGAAGGCGTCGTAGATCATCAGATGGTCCACGTCCGCGTGCCTGATCCCCGCCGCCTGGAAGGCGGTGGGGCCGGCGACACGGAAGGCGCGGGAGGAGGTGAAGTCCTCCATCTGCGAGATCATGTTGGTCTCGACGCTCTCGCCGGTGCCGAGGATGTAGGCCGGCCTGCTCGGGAAGTCCTTGGCGCGGTCGGCGCTGGTCACGATCAGCGCGCCGCCGCCATCCGTCACCAGGCAGCATTGCAGCAGCCGGAACGGGTAGGCGATCATGCGCGAGTTCAGCACGTCCTCGACCGTGATCGGTTCGCGCTGCGCCGCGCGCGGGTTCTTGCCCGCCCATTCGCGCTGCACCACCGCCACCTGGGCGAGCTGCTCGTGCGTCACCCCGTACTTCTTCATGTAGCGCAGCACGGGGATCGGGAAGAGCGTCGGCGGGCCGAACGGGCCGTAGGGCATCTCGAACTGCCCGTTCAGGCTCTGCGGCTCGGCCGGGCGCGGCGTGCCGTTGACGCGCGACTTGCCGCTCTCGCCGTGCGTGATCAGCACGGTCTTGCAGTAGCCCGCGTGGATCGCCGCCGCCGCGTGGCGGACGTGCAGCATGAAGGAGCAGCCGCCGACGCTGGTGCCGTCCACCCAGCTCGGCGTGATGCCGAGGTAGTGGGCGATCTGCTGCGTCATCATCGGGCCGGTGCAGGCGACGCCGTCGATGTCGCCGGGCTTCAGCCCGGCATCCGCCATGGCGTTCAGCGCCGCGTCCGCGTGCAGCATGATCTGCGACATCTCGGGCACGGTGCCGATGCGCGTGCTCTCGGCCGCGCCGACGATGGCGATCGACCCTGGCTTGATGGTCATGCTCAGGCCCCCTTCGTGCCCGACTGCGCCGGGCGGAACAGCGGCAGGGTGATGGTCTCGTCCATGGGCGTGAAGACGACCTCGAGCGGCATGTCGAGCACCAGCGCCTCCGGCGTCTGCGGGCAGTCCACGATGTTGGTCATCATGCGCGGCCCCTCCTCCAGCTCCACCACGGCGATGGCGTAGGGCGGCTCGAAGCCGGGCACCTTGCGGTGGTGGATGACGTAGCTGTGCAGCGTCGCGCGGCCGGAGGCCTCGAACACCTCGACGTTGCGGGTGCCGGTGTAGGGGCTGAACGGGCGCGGCGGGAAATAGGCGCGGCCGGTGTCGCCGCAGCGTTGCAGCAGCAGCTTGCCGTCGCGGGCGCCGTCCCAGAAATGCTGCGTCTCGGGCGTGGGTTCGGGGCGCGGGCGCCCGGGGAGCAAGGCCATTCGGCTCTCCGTGGTGGGGCAGATCGGCGATCTGCGCTGTGGGTGATGGGGGTGCGGCGGGGCGCGGCCGCCTCAGCCCGCCGTCGCGGGCGTGGCCTGGGACGCGGCGTGGGGCGCGGCCTGGGGCGCAGGCGTGGCGAGGTAGCGTTCCTTCAGGATCCGGCGCAGCAGCTTGCCGGTCTCGCTGCGCGGCAGGCTGTCCGCGAACTCCACCGAGCGCGGGCATTTCGGCCCGGCCAGCCGCTCGCGGCAATGGGCGATCAGCGCGGTGGCCAGCGCCGGGCCGGGCTCGGCGTCGTCGGCGGCGCGCACCACCGCGTGCACCGCCTCGCCGAATTCCGGGTGCGGCACGCCGACCACCGCCACCTCGGCCACCGCCGGGTGGTGCGCGAGCGCCTGCTCGATCTCCCACGGATAGACGTTGACGCCGCCCGAGAGGATCAGGTCGGCACGCCGGTCGCTGAGGTAGAGGTAGCCGTCCGCGTCGAGATGGCCGAGATCGCCGTAGGTGCCGCGCCCCTCGGCGTCGAAGGCGGCCTCGGTCTTCTCCGGCGCGTTGTGGTAGCGGAAGCGCGTGCCGTTGCGGAACCAGACGTTGCCGATCACGCCCTGCGGCACCTGCTCGCCCGCCGCGTCGAGGATGAACACCTCGCTGTCGAAGGCGCGCCCGACCGAGCCCCGGTGCGCCAGCCATTCGTGGCTGTCGATCACCGTGCCGCCGACGGATTCCGAGCCGGCGTAGTACTCGACCAGGATCGGCCCCCACCAGTCGATCATCGCCTGCTTCACCGCGACCGGGCAGGGGGCGGCGGCGTGGATGGCGACGCGGTGGGTGGACAGGTCGTGGCGCCGCCGCGTCGCCTCCGGCAGGCCGAGCAGGCGCACGAACATGGTCGGCACCCACTGGCTGTGCGTCACGCCGAAGCGCTCGATCAGCGCCAGCGCCGCCTCGGCGTCGAATTTCCGCATCACCACCACGCTGCCGCCGAGGTCCAGCGTGCGCGTCACGTAGCGGTGCGGCGCGGCGTGGTAGAGCGGCGCGGGCGAGAGGTACACGCTGTCCCGCGCGAAGCCGTAGGCGCGCAGCCAGTTGGGCGTCCAGTCCGGCTTGTCGGCCCGGTCGCCCGGCAGCAGGTCGCGGCGGATGCCCTTGGGCAGGCCGGTGGTGCCGGAGGAGTAGAGGAATTCCCGCCCCAGCGGCCGGTCCCCGGGCAGTTCGGCGGGCGCCGGGTATGCCGCCAGCGCCGCCTCGTAGGACTGGTAGCCCGGCAGGCCGGCGCCGGTCGCGAAGCGCGGCAGCCCCTCGGCGATGCCGCCTTCCTGCACGGCGGCGGCGAGCGCCGCGAGCGCCGGGCTGGTCACCAGCAGCCGGGCACCGCTGTCGGCCAGCATGTAGGCCACCTCGGGCACGCGCAGATGCGTGCTGAGCGGCGTGTAGTACAGCCCGGCCCGGCGCGCCGCGTAGGCCAGCTCCAGCATCGCCGGCCCGTTCTCCAGCAGCAGGCAGATGCCGTCGCCCGGTTGCAGCCCGAGGCCGATCAGCCACTGCGCCGCGCGGTTGGCGCGCGCGTCCAGCGCCGCGTAGGTCAGGGCGGCATCATCCGGCGTGGCTTCCGCGTCCGGGAACCAGGCGGCGACCTTGTCAGGCTGCTCCGCGGCCCAGCGCGCCAGATGATCCATCCTCGGCCCTTCCTCTCCTCCCACCCGGCTTGCCGCCGCTGTCGTGGCGGCAAATTGGGCCAGCGGGACGGAGCGCGTCAATCTCGCCGAGCAAAAAATCCGTACCGCAGAGCGGAATTGACGTGGTCTGCCGGAGGGGGGAGGCTGGTGGGCAAGGAGCAGCGGCGCCCGGCCTGCCGGGCGGCCGACGAGGGAGAGACGAACCATGATCGGAACCGTGCCCGGACCCTGTCCACCCACGCCCGACCCCGCTCCGGGCAACCCCGCTCCGGGCAACCCCGCTCCGGGCTCCGCCCTGGGCGACCACGCTCCAGACAGGCCCGCGCCGACCCGGCGCCGCCTGCTGGCCGGCCTCGGCGGGCTGGCGCCCCTCGGCCTCGCCGTGCCGCGGCGCGGCGCCCGCGCCGACGCGCCCTGGCCCGCCGGCCAGACCGTGGCGATCGTCATCCCCTACGCCCCCGACGGCGCGCCCGACATCCTGGCGCAGGTCATCACGCGCGGCGTCGGCGAGCGGCTGGGCGGCAATTTCGTGATGGACCACAAGCCCGGCGCCTCCACCACCCTCGCCGCCCGCGCCGTGGCGCGCGCGAAGCCCGACGGGATGACCCTGCTGATGGGCACCGTCGTCACCTTCACCACGGCGCCGCACGCGCTGCGCAACCCGGGCTTCGACGCGCTGGCCGACTTCGCCCACGTCACCATGATCGCCGACACGCAGTACCTGCTGGTCGCCAACCCGCGCTGGCCGAGCCTCGACGCGCTGGTGGCGGAGGCGAAGCGGCGCCCGGGCCAGCTCTCCTACGCCACCTGGGGCGTCGGCACGGCGGCGCACCTGCTGATGGTGGACCTCGCGGCGCGACAGGGCATCGAGCTGCTGCACGTGCCCTACAGCGGCTCGCCGCCCGCGCTGACCGATACCATCGCCGGCCGCACCGACCTGATGTTCTCCACCTACGCCCCGGCCAAGCCGCACGTGGAGAGCGGCCGGCTGCGCGCCTTCGCCATCCCCTCGGCGCGCCGCGCCGCCAGCCTGCCGGACGTGCCGACCATGGCCGAGATCGGCGTGCCCGACTTCGTCTCCAGCGGCTGGTTCTGCCTCTCCGCGCCCCTCGGCACGCCGGCGCCGATCCTGGCGCGGCTGGAGACGGCCCTGGTGGAGAGCTTCACCGAGCCCGCCACGCGGGCGCGGCTCGACGGGCTCGGCCTCGCCACGGTCGAGTGGGGGCCGGTGGCGCTGCGCGAGCGCATCGCGCGGGAATCGGCGCAGAACAAGGTGCTGATGCGCCGGGCGGGGATCGAGCCGGAATGACGACGCCGCCCGACGCCGCCATCCCCGCCCCGCCGGCCATGGCCACGGCCGGGGTCACGATCGGCCATCTCGCCCTGCAGGGCCTCGCGCGCCGGCGCGACCGGCCGGCCTTCGTGCAGGACGGACGTGCCTGGAGCCGCGCCGCGATCGCCGACGCCATCCTCTCGATGGCCCGCGCGCTGCGCACCCTCGGCCTGCGCCCGGGCGAGGGCGTCTCGGCGCTGGTCGCCAACCGGCCGGAGGCGTTCGTGCTGCGCACCGCGGCCCAGCTCGTCGGCTGCCGCTACACGGCGCTGAACCTGATGGCCGGGCCCGAGGACCTCGCGCACATCCTGCAGGATGCCGAGATCCGCCTGCTCGCGCACGACCCCGACCAGGCCGGGCGCGCGCACGCCGCCGCCGAGGCGGCCGGCTGCCCGCTCGTCCTCTCGCTCGGCGGCGGCGAGGGGCGGCGGCGCGACCTGCTGGAGGCGGCGGCGCACGAATCCGCCGATCCCTTCCCGCCGCTCGCCCGCGAATTCGACCTCGGCCAGCTCTCCTTCACCGGCGGCACCACGGGAAGGCCGAAGGGCGTGATGCTGCCGCACCGCTCGCTCGTGCAGTGCGCGATGATGATGCTGGCCGAGTACGACTGGCCCGCCGCGCCGCGCATGCTGCTCGCGACGCCGATGAGCCACGCCGCCGGCTCCATGGTGGTGCCGACGCTGCTGAAGGGCGGCACGGTGCACGTCCTCTCCCGCTTCGAGCCGGAGCGGTTCATCGAGGCGGTCGAGCGCGACGGCGCCAATTGCGCCTTCGGGGTGCCCACCATGATCCGCGCCCTGCTCGCCGCCCCCGGCCTCGGCCGGGCGCGGATGCGCAGCATGGAGACCTTCATCTACGGCGCCTCGCCCATCGCCCCCGCCACGCTGCTGGAGGCGATGGAGCGCATCGGCCCCTGCTTCATGCAGCTCTACGGCCAGACCGAGGCGCCCAACACCATCTGCTGCCTGCGCCGCGCCGACCACGACCCGGCCCGCCCGGACCTTCTCTCCTCCTGCGGCCTGCCCATGGCCGGCGTCTCGGTGCGGCTGCTCGACGAGGCGGGCAACGACGTGCCGGAGGGCGAGCCGGGCGAGCTCTGCGTGCAGGGCCGGCTGGTGATGGACGGCTACTGGAAGCGCCCGGCCGAGACGGCGGAGGCGCTGCGCGGCGGCTGGCTGCACACGGGCGACGTGGCGCGGCGCGACGCCGACGGCTACCTGCACATCGTCGACCGCCGCAAGGACATGATCATCTCGGGCGGCTTCAACGTCTATCCGCGCGAGGTGGAGGACGCCCTCGCCACCCATCCGGAGGTCGCCGCCTCGGCGGTGATCGGCGTGCCGGACGCGCACTGGGGCGAGGCGGTGGCTGCCTTCGTGGTGCCGCGCGCCGGCTGCGCGCCCTCGCCCGAGGCGCTGGCCGAGCACGTCGCCGCGCGCAAGGGCAAGGTGCAGGCGCCGAAGCGCGTGGTGTTCGTGGACGCGCTGCCGACCACGCCGGTCGGCAAGGTGGACAAGAAGGCGCTGCGCGCGCCCCATTGGGGCGAGGGGCGCCAGGTTGGCTGATCCAGGCCGGGTCGGATCGGCGCGGCCCGCGCCGCCACGGCCGCGAGGATGACGGGCCCGCCCGCCCGCGGGTCCCATGGAGGATCGAGGATGCAGAACAGCGGCTCCGCCGACCTGCCGGTGCATGACCCCGCTTCCGTCGACGCCGCGCTGCGCGGCCGCCGCTCGGTGCGCGCCTACCTGCCGCGGCCGGTGGACCGCGCCCTCGTCGAACACCTGCTCGCCCTGGCGGCACGGGCGCCGAGCGGCACCAACATGCAGCCCTGGCGCGTCCACGTCGTGACCGGCGCGGCGCGCGAGCGGCTGTGCGACGCGGTGGAGGCCGCCTTCCTGGCCGGGGCAGGGGAGGGCGAGTCCGAATACCGCTACTACCCGAAGGAATTCTTCGAGCCCTACCTCTCGCGCCGGCGCAAGGTGGGCTGGGACCTGTACGGGCTGCTCGGCATCGCGCGCGGCGAGACCGCGCGGATGCGCGCGCAGCACGCCCGCAATTTCCGGTTCTTCGGCGCGCCGGTGGGCATGGTCATGACCATCGACCGGCGGCTGGAGATCGGCTCCTGGCTCGATTACGGCATGTTCCTGCAGGGGCTGATGACGGCCGCCGTGGCGCACGGCCTCGGCACCTGCCCGCAGGCCGCCTTCGCCGGCCAGCACCGCACCATCCGCGAGCACCTGCCGCTGGCGGCCGAGGAGGTGGTGGTGTGCGGCATGGCGCTCGGCTACCCCGACTGGGGCGCCACGGTGAACCGGCTGGTGACGGAGCGGGTGCCGGTGGGGGAATTCGCGACCTTCCACGGATAGGCGGCGCCCAGCGGGGCGGTCGGCGGGGCGGTCGGCGGGGTGCCGCGCCCCGGGTGCCACGGGGTAGGGGCTGTCCGCGCGCCGCAACCCTCGGAGACCGCCGAGGCGGCAGGGACGTCGCGGGGAGGGCCCGGCCCTTCCCGCCGTCAGTACCGGAACAGCAGGAACGCCGCCGCCCCGCCGCCGAGCAGCAGGAACGGGCTCGCCCGCGTCGTCAGCAGCACCGCCGCGGAAACCCCGGCCACGATCCAGGCCAGCACCCCGCCCTCCGCCGCGCTCAGCACGGTGAAGGCCGCCGCCAGCACCATCCCGGCCGCCACGGGCGCGAGGCCCAGCTCCACCGCCCGCTGCCAGGGCGCGCCGCGGTAGCGCGTCCACAGCCGCGCCAGCCCGTACACCAGCAGCGAGGAGGGGGCGAAGATCGCCAGCGAGGCCAGCAGCGCCCCCGCCCAGCCCGCCACCTGCCAGCCCACCAGCGTCACCAGCAGCGAGCCCGGCCCCGGCGTCATGCGCGAGAGGGCGAACAGGTCGAGGAATTGCGCGTCGGTCAGCCAGCCATAGACGTCCACCGACTGCCGGTGGATGTCGGAGACCACGCTCTGGCCGCCGCCGACGGTGAGGAAGGAGAGCGGCACGAAGACCAGCAGCAGCCGCAGCAGGACGTTGTCGTGCATCGGCTCAGGCCCTCCGCCCCGCCCGGGCCGGCGGGTGCAGCGCCGCCCAGGCGATGCTGGCCGGCGCCGCCACCAGCACCACCCAGAGCAGCGGCAGCCGGAAGGCGAAGATCGCCAGGAACACCGCCGCCATGATCGCGACCGGCATCGCCGAGCGCGCCGCCCGGCGCGCCGCCCGGACGCCCATCTGCAGCGAGAGCCCCACCGCCGCCGCGCCGATGCCGGCCAGCACCACGTGGGTGGCGTGGAAGCGCGACAGGTGCGCGAACAGCGCCGCCGCGCCGATCGCCACGAACATGGCCGGCACGACCATCCCGAGCACCGCCACCAGCGAACCCCGCCCGCCGCGCAGCCGGTAGCCGATCCAGACCGCGAGGTTGACCACGTTCACGCCGGGGAAGGCCTGGGCCAGCGACAGGCCGTTGAGGAACTCGGCCTCGTCCAGCCAGCGCCGGTTCTGCACGAACTCCCGCAGCATCCAGCCGGAAAGCCCGCCGCCGAAGCTGGTCAGCCCGATCTTGGCGAAGGCCAGGAAGATCGCGCCCAGATCGGGCGTCTTGTCGGGCGCCGACACGGCGCCCTCCGTCGTCAAATCGGTCCGCACGCCGGCCATGCCTCGCTCCACGCCTCCGCCCCGAAAACGCCGGCACCCCATGATGCCCCCGCCGGGGCGGGCTGCGCAGGGGGCAAAGGGCGCCGGCCGCGCTTCCTCTCCCCGCCGGCCCGGCCTCGCCGGGCCCGGACCCCGCCAGGCCCGGCGCGGCGCCGTCCGGGCGCCGGGCGCGGGGCCCGATGCCTGCCTGGACGGGGCCGCGCCGACGGGCCATTCACGCGGCGGCACCCGCCGCCGCACAGGAGTTCCCACGCTTGCCGGCTGTCTCGTTCCTCGGGTCTGGCGCCCTTTCCATCTGCCCCGCGCTGGCGGTGGCCCTGCTGCTCGGCATGCTGATCGGGATCGAGCGGCAGGTGCGGCAGCGGCACACCGGGCTGAACACCCATGCGCTGGTCTCCCTGGGCGCGGCGGCCTTCACCTCGCTCGTCATCCTGATCGAGCAGCAGACGGATATCCGCATGGGCGGCCAGGTCGTCACCGGCATCGGCTTCCTGGGCGCCGGGCTGATCATGCGCGACGGGCCGAACGTGCGCGGCCTGGCCGGTGCCGCCACCATCTGGGCGACGGGCGCGGTCGGCACCCTCGCCGGCTACGGCTTCCTCCTGGCGGCGACCGAGGTCACCGCCTTCGTGCTCGCGGCCAACATCGCCTCCCCCTGGCTGAGCCGGCTCCTCGACCGACGGCTGCCCGCCTTCGAGCTGAGCGAGCGCTACTACGCCATCATCCTCGAATGCGACGCGCGGCACGAGGCGACGATCCGCGCCCTGCTGCTGCGCTCGCTGCAGGGCCGCCGGCTCGGCCTGCACGGCATGCGCAGCCGCACCCTGAAGGACCCGACCCGCGTCGAGGTGGAGGCGACGCTGTACACCGCGCGGGACGAGGACGCGGCCGTCGAGCAGCTGGTCGGCGAGCTGAGCCTGCTGCCGGACATCGCCGCCGCCACCTGGACCACCGGCCTGCCGCCGGAATGAGCCGCGCGGCCCCCGCGGGGCGCGCCGCGCACGCCGCCCCGCCCCTTGCCTCCCATCCGCCCCGCCCGCAGGCTGCGCCGCAGGCCGCGCCACGAGGACCCCGCCGCATGCCCACCCCGTCTTACGCCACGCCCGACGCCCCGCTCCCGGCACTCGACCTGCCCTTCGACGCCGAGGCGATGCTTGCCGGGCTGCGCCCCTGGGTGGAGTGCGAGAGCCCGACCTTCGACACCGCCGCCGTCAACCGCATGATGGACCTCGCCGCGCGCGACCTCGCCCTGCTGGGCGCGCGGGTGGAGCGAATCCCCGGCCGGATGGGCCGCGGCGACTGCGTGCGCGCGCGCTTCCCGCACCCGCTCGGCGATGCGCCCGGCGTGCTGGTGATGGGCCATCTCGACACGGTCCACCCGATCGGCACGCTCGCCGCGCTGCCCTGGCGGCGCGAGGGCGGGCGCTGCTACGGCCCGGGCATCTGCGACATGAAGGGCGGCAACTACGTCGCGCTGGAGGCGATCCGCCAGCTCCGGCGCGCCGGCATCGCGACGCCGCTGCCCATCACCGTGCTGCTGACCAGCGACGAGGAGATCGGCAGCCCCTCGACGCGCGACCTGATCGAGGCCGAGGCCGCGCGCCACCGCCTCGTGCTGGTGCCCGAGCCGGCGCGCCCCGATGGCGGCGTGGTGACGGGCCGCTACGCCATCGCCCGGTTCAACCTGCGCACCACCGGAAGGCCGAGCCATGCCGGCTCCTCCCTCGCCGATGGCCGCTCGGCGATCCGCGAGATGTGCCGCCAGGTGCTGGCGATCGAGGCGATGACCACCGAGGCCTGCACCTTCTCGGTCGGCGTGGTGCATGGCGGGCAGTGGGTGAACTGCGTCGCCACCCATTGCGACGCGGAGTCGCTCAGCATGGCCAAGCGCCAGGCCGACCTCGACCACGCGGTGGAGCGCATGCTGGCGCTCGGATCGAGCGCGCCGGACGTGACCCTGACCGTGACGCGCGGCGTCACCCGCCCGGTCTGGGAGCCGGACGCGGCGGTGACGGCGCTCTACGAACGCACGCGCGACCTCGCCCGCCGGCTCGGCTTCGACATCACGGCGCAGAGCGCGGGCGGCGGCTCGGACGGCAACTTCACCGGCGCCATGGGCATCCCGACGCTGGACGGGCTCGGCGTGCGCGGCGGCGGCATCCACACGCTGGGCGAGTATCTGGAGGTGGACAGCCTGGTGCCGCGCGCCGCGCTGCTGGCCGGGCTTCTGGCGGGCGGCGGCGGCATCGCCTGAGGCGGCCGGGCGGGGCGCCTACTCCTCGGGTGGCCGCTGCCGGTTCTGCTTCACCGAGCCGCGCAGCGTCTTGGCCTCCAGCCGGCGCTTCTTCGAACCCAGGGTCGGCCGCGTCGGCCGGCGCGTCGGCGGGGGCGGCGCCGCGGCCTCGCGGATCAGCGCGAGCAGCCGCTCCAGCGCGTCCTGCCGGTTGCGCAGCTGCGAGCGGAATTGCTGGCCCTTGATGACGATCACGCCTTCCGCGGTGGCCCGGCTGCCGGCCAGCCGGATCAGCTTCTCCCGCAGCGCCTCGGGCAGGCTGGGGCTGCCGCGGGCATCGAAGCGCAGCTCGATGGCGGTGCTCGTCTTGTTGACGTGCTGGCCGCCCGGGCCGGAGGCGCGCACGTGGCTCTCCTGCACCTCGTCGTCGTCCAGGGTGATGCGGGGGGTGACCGGGATGGGCATGCGCCCATCAGATCAGGCCGCCGGCGCCGTGTCGTCCGGCGATGCGCGCGCCGCCCGGTTCCGGCCGTGGAGGATGGCACGGCGCGGCGTTACGCCCGCGGGGCGGACGGCCGGGCCGGTGCGCCGGGGCCGACCGTGCAACCGGACCGTGCCGGCAGGATGCCGCGCGCCGCGTGCCGGGGGAAATGCCTGTTCGCACCGCATCGATTGTCGATATGCAGAAAGTATCATGTAATCCGGCATGAAGTCGGCTTCCCGGCGGTCCCCGTCGGGTCGGCGGATTCCTGCTCCCTTCCTTCCACATCACGTGTTCTTCAACGGGTATGTTTCGTTATCGCGTTGAATATTGCATTCATTGTGGGATCGGGCCAAAAGCCGGCATGGGGTGCAACCAGATTCTCGCCGTCCTGCCGCCAGTCGTGCAGGAACACCTCGCTCCCTGGTTCAAGCCGGTCGAGCTGATCACGGGCGCTCTGATCCATGCCGATGGCGACCGGATCGAGAGCGTTCTCTTCGTCGACTCGGGGATGGTGTCGCTGGTGCTGGCACCGGACGGCGACGCCGCGGCCGAGGTCGGCATCGTCGGCAACGAGGGCATGGTCGGGCTCGGCGGGATGTTCGACGGGGTCAGCAAGGTGGAAGCCGTCGTGCAGATCGCCGGCACCGGACGCCGGCTGCCGACGGAGCGCCTGCGGTCGGCGATGGCGGCGTTCCCGGCCTTCGCCGACCTGATGCACCGCTACCTCTTCCTGCGCCTGCTGCAGACCGAGGTGGGCATGGCCTGCAACGCCCTGCACTCGGTCGAGCAGCGTGCCGCGCGCTGGCTGCTGATGACCGTCGACCGCGTCGGCGCCAGCTTCTCCCTGAAGCAGGATTTCCTGGCGCAGATGCTGGGCGTGCGCCGGGCCAGCATCAGTGGCGTGGCGAATTCCATGCAGAAGGCCGGGCTGATCCGCTACCGGCGCGGCGCGATGACGGTCACCGATCTGGCCGGGCTGGAGGCATTGGCCTGCGGCTGCCGGAACCGGGCCGTCGCCGCGCATCGCCGGCTGCTGGGGCCGGCGCCGCTGGTCTGCGCCCCGGCCTGACCGGTCCCGCCCGGCCGCTCGTCTCGCCCGACCCGGCGCCGCGCCGGGACGCGCCGCCCCCGCGAGCACCCCGCCGGGGCATGGGCTCGCCGGGAGCCCCGCGGGACGGGCGGGGCAGGGGCCGCTTCCGCCGGGGCGCCGCTTCGTGCTTCAATTGCGCATGGCCGACATCCAGCGCGACAACTCCCCGGACACGACCGCCGTGCCGCATGCCGTGCACCGCGGCGACTACCAGCCGCCGACCTTCCTGGTCGACGCGGTGGCCCTGCATTTCGAGCTCGACCCGGCGGCGACGCTGGTGCGCTCGCGCCTCGTCATGCGCCGCAACCCGCTGGCCAGGGAGAGCGCGGGGGAGCGCGCCGCGCCGCTCCGGCTGGACGGGGAGTCGCTGACCCTGCGCTCCCTCCGCCTCGATGGCGAGGCGCTGACCGCCGACCTCTACCGGCTGGAGCCGGACGGCGCGCTGGTGATCCCCGAGGTGCCCGACCACTTCGTGCTGGAGGTCGAGGTCGAGATCGCCCCCGCGGCGAACACGGAGCTGTCCGGCCTCTACACCTCGGGCGGCAACTACTACACGCAGTGCGAGGCGGAGGGCTTCCGCCGCATCACCTTCTTCCCCGACCGCCCGGACGTGATGGCGCGCTTCACCACCACCATCGTGGCGGACCGGGCGAGCTGCCCGATCCTGCTCTCCAACGGCAACCCGACCGAGGCCGGGGATCTGCCCGGGGAGCTGCCCGGGGAGCTGCCCGGGGAACTGGCAGCCGGTCGCCACCGCGCCGTCTGGGTCGATCCGCATCCGAAGCCCTGCTACCTCTTCGCCCTGGTCGCGGGCGACCTGGTCGCGGTGCGCGGCCGCTTCACCACGCGCTCGGGCCGGGAGGTGGCGCTCGCCATCTGGGTGCGGCGCGGCGACGAGGACCGCTGCGGGCACGCCATGCGCTCGCTCAAGGAATCGATGCGCTGGGACGAGGAGGTGTTCGGCCTCGAATACGACCTCGACGTGTTCAACATCGCCGCCCTCTCCGACTTCAACATGGGGGCGATGGAGAACAAGGGCCTCAACGTCTTCAACACCAAGTACGTGCTGGCGCGCCCCGACACCGCGACGGATGCCGACTACCAGGGCATCGAGACCGTCATCGCGCACGAGTACTTCCACAACTGGACCGGCAACCGCGTCACCTGCCGCGACTGGTTCCAGCTCTCGCTCAAGGAGGGGCTGACGGTCTTCCGCGACCAGGAATTCAGCGCCGACATGGGCAGCCGCGCGGTGAAGCGGCTGCGCGACGTGCGCGGCCTGCGCGCCGCGCAATTCCCCGAGGACGCCGGCCCGATGGCGCACCCGGTGCGCCCCGACAGCTACATCGAGATCGACAATTTCTACACGCCCACCGTGTACCAGAAGGGTGCCGAGGTGGTGCGCATGATGCACACCCTGATCGGCGCGCCCGCCTTCCGCAAGGGCATGGACCTCTACTTCGAGCGCCACGACAACCAGGCCGTGACCATCGAGGACTTCGCCCAGGCGATGCAGGACGCCTCGGGCATCGACCTCTCGCACTTCAAGCTCTGGTACGCGCAGGCCGGCACGCCCGAGGTGACGGTCTCCGACAGCTACGATCCCTCCACCCGGCGCTACGTGCTGACTCTGCGCCAGAGCACGCCGCCGACGCCGGGCCAGCCGGTGAAGCGGCCCATGCCGATCCCGGTCGCGATGGGCCTGCTCGACGGCGAGGGCCGGGAGCTGCCGCTGCGCCTGGCGGGCGAGAACACGACGCCCGCCCCGGGCACGCGCGTCCTCGTGCTGGAGGAGGCCGAGCAGCGCTTCGAGTTCGAGGCGGTGGACGCCCCGCCCGTGCCCTCGCTGCTGCGCGGCTACTCGGCGCCGGTGAAGCTGCTGGGCATGCCGCCGGAGCGTCTGCGCTTCCTCGCCGCGCACGACACCGACCCGTTCGTCCGCTGGGAATCCGGCCAGCAATACGCCACCGGCGTGATGCTCGACCTCGTGGCGCGCCATCAGCGGGACGGCGAGGCGGCGCTGGCGGCGCCGCCCGACGCCGGCCTGGCCGAGGCGATGGCGGCGACGCTCGCGGGGGCCGCCGCCGACCCGGCCTTCGCCGCCGAGGCGCTGCTGCTGCCGGGCGAGAACTTCGTGGCCGACCAGATGCCGGTGGCCGATCCGGCGGCGATCCACGCCGTGCGCGAGGCGCTGCGCGCCGGCCTCGCCGCGCGCCTCGCCGCGCCGCTGCGCGACGCGTATGACGGCCTCGCGGACGATGGTCCGTACCGCATCGACGGTGCCTCGATCGGCCGGCGCGCGCTGCGCAACGCCTGTCTCGGCTACCTCGCGCTCGGTCCGGGCGGGGTGGCGCTGGCCAGGGCGCAGTTCGACGGCGGCCGCAACATGACCGACGTGCTCGCCGCCCTCGCCGTGCTGGCCGACACCGACTCGCCCGAGCGCACCGAGGCCCTGGCCGCCTTCCATGCCAGGTGGCGCGACGACCCGCTGGTGCTGGACAAGTGGTTCGCCATCCAGGCCATGGCGCGCCGTCCGGGCCGCGCCGCGCCGGACGATCTGGCCGACATCCGCGCCCTCTACACCCATCCCGACTTCGACATCCGCAACCCGAACCGGGTGCGCTCGCTAGCCGGCAGCTTCGCCGCCGGCAACCCGGACCGCTTCCACGACGCGGGCGGCGCCGGCTACCGCTTCCTGGCGGACGTCGTGATCGCGCTCGACCCGCTCAACGGCCAGACGGCGGCGCGCATGGTGACGCCGCTCGGGGCGTGGCGGCGGCAGGCGGAGCCGCGCGCGGCGCTGATGCGGGAGGCGCTGGCGCGCATCCTCGCCGTGCCGGGGCTGAGCCGGGGCACCTACGAGAAGGTGTCGAAGGCGCTGGCCTGACGGGTTCCGCCGCGGGAATCGGCGCACCGGCAGTGCCAGAGCGGATCGCCGGAGGGCGGCTACGCCCGGAGGCGTGAAGCCGCTCCGAGCACAACGGGCCAGAGCATTTTCAAGCTGAGCGTCCTCGCTCAGCGGCTCGGAAAATGCGAAAAATCAAAAGGCTAGAGCCGTTCCGGCCTGATACAGTCAGGCTGGATCGGCTCTAAAGCGAACCGCAGTCCCAACCGGACTGCGGTCCGCCGTAGGCACCCGGTTCCCGTCGCCGGCGGGCGGTGCGCGGCGCGGCTTTCCCGGGCGCCCGGATCTGCCGCCCGGCACGGGGCCCGGCCCGTGCCGGGCGGGATCAGTCGGCGCCGGGTTCGGTCCTCGCGGTGATCCGGTCCAGCGGCAGGTCCATCCGGCACTCCAGCCCCGCCGGCACGAAGTCCAGCACCACGCTGCCGCCGAACTCCTGCGCCAGCCCGCGCTCCAGCAGGCGCGAGCCGAAGCCGCGGCGTGCCGGCGGCTGCACCGGCGGCCCGCCGCGCTCCCGCCACAGGATGTGCAGGCGCGGCTCGCCCGCCGGCGGCGGCGCCGGCGCGTCGTGCGTCCAGCGCACCTCCACCAGCCCGGTCGGGCAGGACAGGGCGCCGTACTTGGCGGCATTGGTCGCCAGCTCGTGGAAGGCGAGGTTGATGGTCACCACCGCGCTGGGCGTCAGCCGCACCGGCGCGCCCGCGATGCGCAGCCGGTCGGCGCCGTAGGCGGCCAGGGTGCGCTCCGTCACCTCGCGCAGGCTCGCCCCCTCCCAGGTCGCCTGGTGCAGCAGGTCGTGCGCCCGGGCCAGGGCGCGCAGCCGCGAGTCGAGCCGCTCGCGCATCTCGGCCGGCGTGTCCACCGAGCGCCAGGTCTGCAACGCCACGGACTGCACCGTGGCGAGCGTGTTCTTGACCCGGTGGCCGAGCTCGCCGAGCAGCAGCGCCGCCCGTTCCTCGGCGCGCTTGCGGTCGGTGATGTCGGCGATCACGCCGATCAGGTGCGTCACGTGCCCGTCGGGCGCGCGCAGCGCGTTGGCGAAGCCCTCGATCCAGCGGACCTCGCCGTCGCCGGCGCGGCGGATGCGGCATTCCATGTGCAGGCGGCCCGAGCCGGACTGGATCGCCTCGCGGAAGCCGAGATGCACGCGGCGCCGGTCCTCCGCCAGCACGTGCCGCAGCAGGCTGCGGTAGCCCCAGCGCGGCAGCGGCTCCTCGTAGCCGAAGATCCGGTCGTGCAGCGGCGAGCGTTCGGCCTGGTCGTGCTCCAGGTCCAGCTCCCAGACGCCGAGCCGCCCGGCCTCCAGGGCCGCCTGCAGCCGGGCCTCGCTGCGCTGCAGCGCGGCGTTGGCGATGGCGAGCTCGGCGGTGCGCTCGGCGATGCGGCGGTCGAGGTCGCGGTTGGCCAGTTGCAGGGCCGCGTTGGCCTCCTCCAGCGCCTCGCTGGTGGCGTCGAGCTGCCGGGAGGTGCGGTGCAGCGCCTGCTCCACCGAATCCGCCGCCCGGGCCTGGCTGGCCAGGGTGCCGACGGTCTCGGCCAGGCTGCGCACCGCCGCCTGGCTCGCCGCGCTGCGGCGGGCCATCTCGTCGCGCAGCTCGGCGAGCTCGGCCTGGGCGCTGCGCAGCGCCGCTTCCAGCCTGTCGGGATCGGGGGGCGGCGTGCCCGGACTGTCCTTCGGCGCTTCAGCCATCGGCACCACCCGGCGCCGTCGCGGTTTCAAAGCTGGTTATCGCATTCATGAATGAGGCGCGGCTACGCTTTCCCCGCTGATCGCCATCCCGTCCGGCCGCCATCCCGCCGGCCTGCCCCGGCCATCGGCGCGGACGGCCCGGAACCGCGGCCCCCGGCGCCGGCATGGCGTCGCGAGCGTGAACCGGACCAGGAATGATTCCGCCTCATAACGCAGGATTGTGGAAATTCCGACTGGGTTGTCCACCTTTCCCGGAAATGGGACACCGCGCACCCGTCATCGGCACCCGGCCCCTCGTCACGCCTCCCGCCATCCCCGCCGGTGCACCGACCACGGACTCGGACCCCGCATGGCCAGAACAGCCCTCGGACCCTCCCGCGGCACCGCGCCGTCGGCCGGCCCCGCCCCCTCGGCGGACGAGCGTCGGGGTGGCGCCGGCCCACGGTCCTGGCGCCGCCGGGCCGCCGCGGCGCTGGCGGGCGTGACCCTGCTGCGCCTGCTGGTCGCCGCCACCGGCCCGCTGGCGCCCGACGAGACGTACTACTGGGTCTGGTCGCACCACCTGCAGACCGGCTACCTCGACCATCCGCCCATGGTCGCGTTCTGGATCCGCGCCGGGACGCTGCTCGCCGGCGAGACGCCGCTCGGGGTGCGGCTGCTCGGCCCGCTCTCGGCGGCGCTCGGCTCGGTGCTGCTGGCACGCGCGGCGGACGCGCTGTTCCCGACCGCGCCCCCCGGCTCCCGGGGGCCCCTCTCCCCCCCGGGGCCCTGGTCGCCCGGCCTCTCGCCCGGCCTCTCGCCCGGCCTCTGGGCGGCGCTGCTGCTGAACGCCACGCTGGTGCTCGGCGTCGGCTCGGTGGTGATGGCGCCCGACACGCCGCTGCTGTTCTTCTGCACCGCCGCGCTCTGGGCGATGGCGCGGCTGCGCCGCTCCGGCGACGGGCGCTGGTGGCTGGCGGTCGGCGCCTTCGCCGGCGGCGCCCTGCTGAGCAAGTACACGGCGGTGCTGCTCGGCCTCGGCATCGCCCTCTGGCTGGTGCTGACCGCCGAGGGGCGGGCCTGGCTGCGCCGCTGGCAGCCTTGGGCCGGGGGAGCCGTCGCCGTGCTGCTCTTCGCCCCGGTGGTGGCGTGGAACGCGGCCAATGGCTGGGCGAGCTTCCTGCGCCAGGGGGGGCGGGCCGGCGCCACGGAGCCGGGCCGGGCACTGCGCTACCTCGGCGAGCTGGTGGGCGGGCAGGCCGGGCTCGCCACGCCGATCGTGTTCGTGCTGTGCGTCGTCGGCGTGGCGCTGGCGGCCGCCGCCTGGGTGCGGCGGCGAGACGCGTCGGCGGCGCTGCTGGCCTGCCTGACCGTGCCGGGGGCGCTGCTGTTCCTCTGGCAGGCGACGGGCAGCCGGGTGCAGGGGAACTGGCCGGCCATGCTCTACCCGGCCGCGGCCATCGCCGCCGCCGCCCTGCCCGGGCCGCGCTGGCAGCGGCTGCGCCCGGCGGCGGTGTGGGTCGGGGCGGTGCTGACGGCGCTGGTCTACGTGCAGGCGGCGCTGGCGCCGGTGGCGCTGCCGCGCCGGCTGGACCCGACCCTCGCGCGGCTCGGCGGCTGGGAGGCGTTCACCGCTTCCGTGGAGGCGGCGCGCCGGTCGGCGGGGGCGGATTTCGTGGCCGCCGAGGAGTACGGCCTGGCCTCGGCGCTGGCCTTCCGCCTGCCGCCCGGCGTGCGCGTGCTGGCGATCGACCCGCGCTGGCGCTCCTTCGGCCTGCCGGCGCCGCCGCCCGGCCTGCGCGGCCTGCTGGTGCGCAGCGAGCGGCGCGGCGAGGTGCCGCCACTCTGGCCCGAGCCGCGCCCGGCGGGAGAGCTGGTGCGGTCGCGGCACGGCGTCGAGGCGGAGCGCTACCGGCTCTACGAGGTGGTGACGCGGCCGGATGCGCCGGTGACGGTGGTGCTGCCGCGCCCGGGCGACTGACAAGCCCGGGCGACCCGGAAATCCGCGCCGCGCGTCGCACTTCAGCGTCCGGAATCACGCCCCCGGCTGCCGCTGGCCTCCGGCTCCCGGTCCCGGCCCCGGGGCGGCACGCGCTTGATCCCGGACCGTGCCACCCGATCTGATGCCGCAGGGAGCAAGGAGACCCCCGTCATGCTGATCCGTCGCCCCCGTGGCTGGGAGATCCCCGAGCGCCTCGTGACTCCCGAGGCCGTCGCCCTCGGCCGTGGCGTGGCGCGCGGCGCCGCCGCGCCCGTGGAGCGCCGGGCGGTGCTGGCCGGCGGCCTCGCGGCGGGCTTCGCGCTGGCCGGCGCCGCCCGCGCCGAGGACGCGCCGCCGGCCGCGCCCGCCCGCAACCCGCGCTACGAGCCCGGCCGCGCCGTCACCGGCGAGCGGGAGGCGACCACCTACAACAACTTCTACGAGTTCAACACCAGCAAGGACGTGGTGCGTCAGGCCCAGCGCATGCCGCTGCGCCCCTGGACCGTGCGCTTCGACGGCATGGTCGAGCGCCCGCGCGAGATGGGCATCGAGGACATATTGCGCGCCGTCCCGCAGGAGGAGCGCGTCTACCGCCACCGCTGCGTCGAGGCCTGGGCGATGACCGTGCCCTGGTCCGGCTTCGCGCTCTCGGAACTGGTGAAGCTGGCCGCGCCGACCGCCGGCGCGCGCTACGTGGTGTTCGAGACGGCGCAGCTTCCCGCCGTGATGCCGGGGCTGCGGGCGCCCTTCTATTCCTGGCCCTATGTCGAGGGGCTGACCCTGGCGGAGGCGAACAACGAGCTGGCCTTCGTCGCGACCGGCCTCTACGGCAGGCCGCTGCTGGCGCAGAACGGCGCGTCGATCCGGCTGGTGACGCCGTGGAAGTACGGCTTCAAGTCGATCAAGTCGATCGTGCGGGTGACGCTGACCGACCGGCGCCCGACCAGCTTCTGGGAAGGCATCCAGCCGCAGGAATACGGCTTCTGGGCCAACGTGAACCCGGCCGTGCCGCATCCGCGCTGGAGCCAGGCGAGCGAGCGGCTGCTCGGTACCAGCGAGCGCGTGCCGACGCAGCTCTACAACGGCTACGGCGAATTCGTGGCCGGCCTCTACACGGGCCTGCAGAACGAGCGGCTGTTCGTCTGAGGCGCCGCCATGCCGGCGCGCCTGCTGGGCGTGTTCCTCGTGGTGGTGGCGGCCGTCATCGCCTGGCGCGGCGGCGGCGGGCTGCGGCTCGGGCGCTTCCTCTCGGCGACGGCGCCGACGGGGCTGGCGGAGACGCAGGACTGGGTGACGCGCCACCTCGGCGCCACCGCCTGGGACGGCGTGTTCGTGCCGCTGCTCGGCACGCCGGCCTGGCTGGCGCCGCTGGTGCTCGGCCTGCTGTTCCTGCTGCTGGCCGCGCGGCGGTAGCCTTCGGGACGGCCCCACGCCGTCGGAGCGCCCACCGGGACGCCGAGCGCGCCACCACGGCCGCGCGGCGCGGGGGCGCCCACCCGTCCCCGGTGGCGCCTTCCCGCCGCCGGGCATCGCGCGGGCCGTGACGCCCCATCGGGCAGGGCTGCCTCTCCCTGCTTTCCTTCCAACCTCGGCGACGGCGTTCGAGTCCGGACCCGGAAGGTGACGGCCAATGCCGCTGTTCGAGACCATCATCGGCCTGCTGCTCGCCGCCGCGCTGCTCTCCGTCCTGGCGGAGCGGCTGGCCGTGCCGGCGCCGGCGCTGCTGGCCCTGGGCGGGCTGGCGGCCGCCTTCATCCCCGGCGTGCCGCAGGTCGCGATCGACCCGGAGCTGGCGCTGGCCCTGTTCGTCGCGCCGGTCCTGCTGGACGCGGCCTTCGACGCCTCGCCCCGCGACCTGCGGGAGAACCTCCTGCCCGTGGCCACCCTGGCCGTCGTCGCGGTGGGGATCACCATCGCCGCCGTGGCGCTGGTGGCGCGCTGGTGCCTGCCCGGCATGCCGCTGGCGGTGGCGGTGGCGCTGGGCGCCGTCGTCGCCCCGCCGGACGCCGCCGCCGCCACCGCCGTGCTGCGCCCCCTGCGCCCGCCGCACCGGCTCATGGTGATCCTGGAGGGCGAGAGCCTGTTCAACGACGCCAGCGCCCTGCTGGTGTACCGCCTGGCGCTGGCCGCCGCGGCCACCGGCGGCTTCGCCCTGATGCAGGCGGTGCCGCTGCTGCTGGTGACGGCGCTGGGCGGCGCCCTGCTCGGTTGGGCGGCGGCGCGGCTCTCCATCGCCTTCTCCCGCCGCCTGTTCCGCGACATGGCGACCAGCGTGCTGATCCAGTTCCTGAGCACCTTCGGGGTTTGGCTGCTGGCGGAGGCGCTGCACCTCTCGGCCATCATCACGGTCGTCGCCTACGGCATGACGCTGGCCCGCCACACGCCGCGCCGCAGCGGCGCGCGGCACCGCATCGCCTCCTACGCGGTGTGGGAGGTGGCGGTGTTCGTGCTGAACGCCGTGGCCTTCCTGCTGATCGGGCTGGAGATGCGCGTCATCCTCGGCCGGCTGGACGGCGACTGGGCGCCGGTGGCGTGGCTGGCGGCGGGCACCTGCCTCGCGGTGGTGGTGGCGCGCCTGGCCTGGGTGATGGCCTACAACACCGTGGTCCGCTGGGCGATCCGGCGCTTCGGGGCGCGGGCGCCCCAGGGTCGACCGCTGGGGCGGTCGCAGGGGCGGTCGCTGGGGCGGCCGCAACTCAGGCCCACGGTGGGCGGCGGGCTGCTGGTCGCCTGGTCGGGGATGCGCGGCATCGTCACCCTGGCCGCGGCGCTGGCCCTGCCGGAGAACCTGCCCTTCCGGGACGAGGTGGTGTTCGCCGCCGTCTGCGTGGTGCTGTTCACGCTGGTGCTCCAGGGCGTCACGCTCGGGCCGCTGCTGAACCGCCTCGGCCTCGCCGAGGACACGACCGTGGCGGAGGAGGTGCGGCTGGCGCGGCTGCGGACCGCCAAGGCCGCGATGCGCTGCCTGGAGGACGCGCCCGCCTCGCCCTCCCGGGACGCGCTGCTGCGGGACATGAAGGCCCGGGCGAAGCTGGACGAGGCGCGGATCGGGGCGCCGGCGCCGGACAGCACGGCGGCGCTGCAGGCCCAGGCCGTGGAGGCGGCGCGCGACGCGCTGGAGGATCTGCGGCGCGACGGCACCATCGGCGACGACGCCTTCCACGTGCTGGAGGAGGAGCTGGACCTGATGGAGCTGGCGGCCGACCCGCGCGTGCGGCCGGTGTAGGGCTGCCCGCAGGCAGCCCGTCGCCGACGCTCCGCGACCACGGCGCCGCGGCGAGGCCGGCCGGGCGGTGTCCCGGCCGCCGCGGTCACACCCGGCAGCGCGCCAGCGCGATCACCCGCTCCGCCTCCGGCGTCAGCCGGTAGCCCGGCAGGTCCGCCGGGGCGACGAAGGCGGCTTCCGTCACGTCGCAGGCGGCGCGCGGCTCGCCCGCCACCCAGCGGGCGCAGAAATCGACGATGGTGTAGTGGAAGCGCACCGCGCCGGCCTCGTCCGGCACGATGGAATCCACCACGGCGGCGAGTTCCAGCGGCCCGACCGTGACGCCTGTCTCCTCCAGCAATTCGCGCCGCGCCGCCGCCTCGGCCGTCTCGCCGACATGCTGGGCGCCGCCGGGCAGCGACCACTCGCCCATGCGCGGCGGCTTGCCGCGGCGGACCAGCAGCACCTCCTCGCCGCGCAGCACGATGACGCCGATGCCGATCCAGGGCCGGTCCGGGTATTCGCGGCTGGTCATGGGCGGGCGGGGGCTGCCGGCTGGGCCGGGGCCGGGGCCGGGGCCGGGGTCCGGGGCGCGGTCTGGGTCGGGGCTGGCGGCGTGTCGGGCGGCCGGGCCGGCGCGCCGGGCTGCGCCGGGGCGGCGCCATCCGCCGCGGCAGGCGCCGCCGGCGGCTCGGTCGGGCGCCTGAGGTCGTCCAGGGTCGGCACGAAGGCCTTCTCCTTCCACTGGCCGAGCTGGTAGGCCCAGCCACGCCAGCGCGCGTTCAGCCGCGCCGCCTCGGCATCGCCCTCGGCGGCGAGCGCCACCCAGAGCCGCTCGTCCTGCCGCCAGGCGCGGGCGGTGACGGCGAGGTTGTCGGTGTATTCCAGCCGGCTTTCCCCCAGCGCCTCGCCCAGCCGGCCGCCTTCCGCCTCCGCCACCGGCCGCACCTCTACGAAGCTGAGGAATTCCAGCGCCCGCGCCACCTCGTCCAGCGCCGTCTCGTCCTGCGGCGGGGCGTCGGCCGGGGTGGTGACGGCAAGCTTCGAGTCCGGCTCGCCGCTGCGGGTGATCACCAGTTCGGGCTGTCCCTGCCGGCGGATCACGGCACGGCGCAGCCGGTCGCGCGCGATGCCGGCGATGTCGCGATCCAGCCAGGATTGCGGGTCGGGGTCGAGCGCGAGGCGCCCCTCGGCCACCCAGGCCTGCGTCTCGCCGGGGCGGCGGACATAGAGGGAATCCGGCAGCGACGCCGCCCGCTCGCCGGCCGGGCGCGGCCGGCGGTTGCCGATCACCAGCTCGGCCAGCGGCGCGCCGGCGGCATCCAGCACGCGCAGCAGCGTGGCGGTGCTGCCCGCCTCGGACGGCTCGTCCAGCCCGAGCCGCGCCAGCGCCGCCGGGTCGCTGGTGCGCGGCTCGACGAGGCGAAGCTCGGTCAGCGCGGCGAGCAGCTCGTGCACGCGCTCGGGGCGCACCGGGTAGTTCGCCTTGTCCGGCAGGCCCCAGGCACCGTCCGGCGGGCGCGCGAGGACCAGGGTCGCGGCGTTCGCCTTCGCCTCGATGCGCGCGGCGCGGGCGAGGCGCTCCGCCAGGCCCGGGAAGGCGAGGCGGGGCGCACGGGAGGCGTCGCCCGGTGGCGTGGTGCCCGGCGTCAGCAGCAGGGCGGCGCCGACCGTCGCGACGGCGGCCCCGCCGAGCAGCAGCAGGTGGCGTCGGTTCATCGGCCCGGCCTCCCTCGGGGCTTCGCCCCGGCAGAGAGGGCGGCGCCCTCTCCTTCTCCCCTTGGGCACTCTCCCGCCAAGGGGCGCCGCCCCCTGGATCCCCGCCGGGGGCGAAGCCCCCCGGACCCCCCGGATGATTCAGCCACGGGCGGCGGCACGGCGGCGGGAGCGCCAGACGGCGAGGCCGACGGCGAAGCACGCCACCAGCGCCGGCACCAGCGCCACGTTGAGCAGCCGCAGCGTCGATTCCAGCCGCTCGATGTCCTGGCGCAGGTCGCGCTGCACGCCGCGCAATTCCTGGCGCGTGCGCAGGATCTCGTCGCGCGCGCGGTCGATCTCGGCGCGCTGCTCGGGCGTGATGACCGCCTGGGCGCGCTCGCCCGGCTGGCCCTGGCCCTGCCCCTGGGCCTGCCCCTGGGCTTGCGGCATGCCCTGGCGCAGCTCGCGCAGCCGGCGCTCGGTCTGCTGCAGGCGCTGTGTCAGCGCGCGCTCGGTCTGGCGGTAGCGGGCCTCGGCCTCGCCGCGCATCTCGTCGACCAGCGTGAAGGGACGCGCCGCCTCGCCGCGCGAGCGCAGCGAGATCAGCGCGTCGCCGCCGGCCAGCGTGTCGAGCAGGTTGGCCACCAGCGAGCCGTTGTCGCTGAACGGCGTCGCCACCTGCTGGCCGAAGAAGTCCTGCACGCGGACCCAGAAGCGGTCCTCCAGCACGTCCGTGTCGTTGAACACGACGAGGTTGGCCGGCGTGCCGCTGTCGGCGCGGTGGGCGGGCAGGTCGGCCGGGCGCTGCTGCCCCTCCGGCGGGGCGGGCGGGCCGTCCGGGAAGGCCGAATGCAGCACGCCCCGCACCCGCGCCGCGATCACCCGCCGGTGTCCGTCCGGCCGGAACTCGGCCAGCACGCGCGCCGGGTTGGGGTCGTCGCGCACCTGCGCCACGTCCACGAGCTGCGAGCGGTCGGAGCTGGTCAGCAGCGGCGTGAAGGTAACGCCCGCGACGCCGGCGCGCGGCCGCAGCTCGCCGGCCGAGGCGACCGTGACGCGCGAGAGCTGCGCCGTCGCCACGTCGTCATGGCTCAGGCTGTCGCCCTGCATGTCGAACCAGGCGAGGTAGTCCACGACCTGGAGCCGGTCGTTCGGGTTGGCACGCACGCGCCAGGCGCCGCGCGCGTCCAGCACCACCTTGTCCGAGGGCGCATCGACGCCCCAGGCGTGCAGCAGCCGGTCCAGCGAGGAGGTGGTGGCCGGGTTCGGCGCGCTCGGCGGCGTGCCGGGCGGGGCGCGGCCGACCTGGCTCTCGGCCTGCGGGTCGACCAGCACCATCAGCTTGCCGCCGCGCATCACGAACTGGTCGATCGCGTACTGCGTGGCGTCCGGGAGGTCGCGCGGATGCGCCAGCAGCAGCACCTGCACCTCGTCGTCGATGCGCTGCGCGTCGAGCGGCACGTCCTTGACGGTGAAGAACTGCCTGAGCTGCGTCATGATCACGGCCGGCTGCCCGGCGCCCGGCTGGCGCAGCATCATCGCGCGCGGGTCGCCGTTGAGTTGCAGCGTCGTCATCACGCCGAGCACCGGGCGGGCGGGGTTGGACAGCTCCCAGACGAGGCGCGTCAGGTCGTATTCGAGGAAGCGCTCGCGGTCCGGCTGGAAGAAGGCGACGATGCGCTCGGCATCCAGCAGGTTGGTGCCGGCGAGGCCGAAATAGACCTGCTCGCCGGTCTGGTCGAGCGGCACGCCCTGGAGCCCGTAGCCGACGGCGCGGTCCTCGGCCTCGCTGAAGGGCTCGGGGTCGAACTCCTCCAGCCGCACCTTGCCGCCCGAGGCCGCGACGTATTCGCGCAGCATGTCGCGCACCCGGTCGGCATAGGCGCCGTAGGCGGGGACGGTGGTGCCGAGCCGGCGCGAGTAGAACAGGCGCAGCGTCACCGGGTCGCGCAGCCCGGCGAGGAGCTGCCGCGTGCCGTCCGAGAGGGTGTAGAGGCGCTGCTCGGTCAGGTCGAGCCGGGCGCGCGGCAGCAGCCGGTCGGCCAGCATGTTGACGCCGACCGCCGCGACGGCGGCGAAGGCGATGCCGAGCGCGCCGTAGAGCAGCCGGCTGCCGCGGCGCGGCGCGGGCCGGGGGGCGGGGCCGGGCTGGGAGGAACCGGGCTGGGAGGAGGCGGGCAGGGTGGTCTCGCTCATCGCGGCTCAGTCCGCCTTGCGTGCGTCGACGATGACGGTGTTCACGAACAGCCAGAAGGCGATGAAGCTCGCGAAGTAGACGAGGTCGCGCGCATCCACCACGCCGCGCCCGAAATTGCCCAGCCGGTCGCTGAGCGAGAGGCTGCGCGCGATCTCGGCGAAGGCGGCGACGCGCTGGCTGAGGAAGTCCGTCACCACCGGGCTGCCGGAAGCCGCGAACAGGAAGCAGACGGCGACGGCGAGGACGAAGGCGATCACCTGGTTCTTGGTCGCGGCCGAGAGCGCGGCGCCGACCGCGAGATACGCCCCCGCCACCAGCAGCGAACCGAGATAGCCGCACAGCACCACGCCGTTGTCCGGGTCGCCCAGCACGTTGATGGTGATCCAGAGCGGGAAGGTGAGCGCCAGGGCGATGGCGCAGAAGGCCCAGGCCGCCAGGAACTTGCCGAGCACCGCCTGCCACTGCGCGATCGGCAGGGTCAGCAGCAGCTCGATCGTGCCGAGGCGCCGCTCCTCCGCCCAGAGCCGCATGGTGATGGCAGGCACGAGGAACAGGAACAGCCAGGGGATGAAGCCGAAGAAGGGCTGCAAATCCGCCTGCCCGCGCGCGAAGAAATTGCCCAGGCTGAAGGTCAGCGAGCCCGACAGCACCAGGAAGATCACGATGAACACGTAGGCGACCGGCGTCGCGAAGTAGCCGGCCAGCTCGCGCCGGGCGACGGCGAGGACGGCGCGCATCAGGCGGGCTCCGTGACGGTGCCGGGGGCGGCGCCAGGGTCGGCGGCAACGGCGGCGGGAAGGGTGAGGTCGCGGAACACCGTGTCGAGGTCGGGCCCGCGCGCGGCGAGTTGCGCTGGCGTCTCGTCCGCCACCACCCGGCCGCGGGCGATGATGATGGCGCGGGTGCAGACCGCCTCCACCTCCTCCAGCAGGTGGGTGGAGATGACGATCGCCTTCTCCGGCGCCATGGCGGCGATCAGGGCGCGCACCTCGCGCTTCTGGTTGGGGTCGAGCCCGTCGGTCGGTTCGTCCAGCACCAGCACGGGCGGATCGTGCAGCAGCGCCTGGGCCAGCCCGACGCGGCGCTTGAAGCCCTTCGAGAGCGTCTCGATCGGTTGCAGCCGCACGCCTTCCAGCGTGGTCAGCCGCATGGCATGGGCCACGCGCTCGCGCAGCGCGGCGCCGCCGAAGCCGCGCACCCGGGCGACGAAGCCGAGGAAGCCGGCGACGGTCATCTCCGGATAAGTCGGCGCGCCTTCCGGCAGGAAGCCGAGGTGGCGCTTGGCCGCCACGGGCCGTTCCAGCACGTCCTCGCCGCAGAGCCGGGCGGTGCCGGCGGAGGGCGTCACGAAGCCGGCCAGCATCTTCATGGTGGTGGACTTGCCGGCGCCGTTGGGGCCGAGGAACCCGACCACCTCGCCGCGCGCCACGCTGAAGGAAACGTCGTCCACGGCGGTGAAGGCGCCGAAGCGCTTGGTCAGGCGCTCGATCTCGATCAGGGCCGGCAAATCCTGGTTTCCCCCGTCCGGACGCGCCCCGGGACTGGCATCCGGGGGGCGGGCGGCGGCCGGTTTACCCTGCCCGCGCCCCAATGCAAGCCCGGGTGCGGCGGCGCACCGTTCGAACCGTCCCTCGTCCGGGCGCGTTCCCGGCCGGTGTCCGCGCGGTGGCGCGGGCCGGCACCGCCACCGGCCGGAACGCCGGGCCGGCAGGGAGGTCCGGGCCGGGACAGCCCGCCGGCCCCCCCCCGCCGGCCCCCCCGGCCCAATGGAAAAGGACGAGGAACGATGATCCGCACATGGCAGCCCACCCTCGCGGCGCTGGTCGCCGGCACCGCCCTGGCCGGCGCGCCGATCGGTCCCGCCCTCGGCCAGTCCACGGCGGCGCCGGCCGCCACCGGGACGCCGGCGCAACCCGCGAGCAGCGTCGTCTCGCGCATCCGGGAGCACATGGAGGTGCGCGGCTCCGACGACGGGCATGTGGGCACGGTGGACAAGGTCGAGGGCGACACCATCGTCCTGACCCGCGACGACCCCGCCGCCGGCGGGCGGCACCACCTCATCCCGGTGGGCTGGGTGGCCAGGGTGGACCAGGCGGTGCGGCTGAACATGACGGCGCCGCAGGCGCGGGAACGCTGGCAGCCGGCCCCCGCGCCGGGTGGCGACCGGCCGTCGCGCTGAGGCCTCGCCGCGGGGGCGTGGCGATGGGAGAGGGGCGGGGTGCCGGTTCCGCCGCGCGCGGCCCGCGCCACCGCGCCGGTCCCGGCGGCCTGCGGCGCGGTACGCGGCGGGCGTCGCCGCATGGCACCGCCGGCAGGTGGCGTTCTCGCCTTCGCGCGTGCAGCAAAAGCCGTTAGAGCGTTTTCAGGCTGGGTGTCCTCACCCGGCGACTCGGAAAATGCGGAAAACCGAAAGGCCGGAGCCGTTCCGCCTGCCGAAGCGCCGCGCGAATCCATCCCCCGGGAGAATGCCGCTTGCCGCTGCCGAGCCTCGCCGCATGAGCCTGCTGCAAGCGCAGTCCGCGCTCGGCCTGCTGCTCCTCACCGCCCTGGCCTGGGCACTCGGCGGCTTCCGGCGCGGCCCGGGGCCGCGCGTGCTGGGGCGGATCGTGCTGGTCGGGCTGCTGTCGCAGCTCGTGCTCGCGGCGCTGCTGCTGTACCTGCCGCCGGCGCGCGCCGCCTTCGTGGCGCTCGGCAACGCGGTGGACGCGCTGGCCCGCGCCACCGAGGCCGGCACCAGCCTGGTCTTCGGCTATCTCGGCGGCGGCCCGCTGCCCTTCGCCGAGACGGCGCCGGGCGCCAGCTTCATCCTGTTCTTCCGCGCCCTGCCGCTGGTGCTGGTGATCGGCGCCCTCTCGGCCGTGCTGTACCACTGGCGCGTGCTGCCCTTCGTGGTCGGCATCCTGGGCCGGGGGCTGCGGCGGCTGTTCGGCCTCGGCGGCGCCTGCGGCTTCTCGGTGGCGGCCAACGTCTTCGTCGGCATGGTCGAGGCGCCGCTGCTGATCCGCCCCTGGCTCGCCGGCCTCTCCCGCGCCGAGCTGTTCGTGGTGATGACGGCGGGCCTCGCCACGATCAGCGGCAATACGCTGGTGGTGTACGCGACGCTGATCTCGGGCGTGGTGCCGGACGCGGCGGGCCAGCTCCTGACCCAGAGCCTGATCGCGGCCCCCGCCGCCGTGCTGGTGGCGCTGCTGATGATCCCGCCCGAGCCGGCGCCGGCCGCGGCGGCGGACGCCCCGCCCGAGGACCTCTCGGCGCCGCCGCTCTACGACAGCACGATGGAGGCCATCGTCCGCGGCACCAATGACGGGCTGCAATTGCTGCTCGGCATCATGGCCTCGCTGATCGTGTTCGTGGCACTGGTGGCGCTCGGCAACGCGATGCTCCAGCCGCTCACCGGGCTGACCCTGCAGCAGGTGATGGGCTGGCTGTTCCGACCCCTCGCCTGGGCGATGGGCGTGCCGGGCGGCGAGGCCGGCACGGTCGCGCAATTCCTCGGCGTGAAGGTCGTCATCAACGAGTTCGTCGCCTATCTCGACCTCGCCCGCACCGGGGCGGAAAGCCTCTCGCCGCGCTCGCGCTTGATCCTCACCTACGCGCTGTGCGGCTTCACCAATTTCGGCTCGGTCGGAATCATGGTGGCGGGCATGACCGGGATGTGCCCGGAGCGCCGGACCGACATCGTGCGACTCGGCCTGCCCGCGCTGGTTTCCGGCTCGATCGCCTGCTGCATGACCGGCGCCGTGGCCGGGATACTCACGCCGCCGTGATGCGGCCCTCTCGCCGCGTATCGGGCGGACGGGCTAAGAACGGCTTGCAATTCGTCCCCACAACGACCGGGAACCGCACCGTGAAGACACTCAGCCTCGCCGACGAGTGGGCGCCGCGCATCCTCAGCCTGCTGCGCATCGTCGCCGCCCTGCTGTTCATCGAGCACGGCACGCAGAAGCTGTTCGGCTTCCCGGCCCGGGCCTTCCCGGCGCCGGAGATGTTCTCGCTGCTCTGGTTCGCGGCGATCCTGGAGATCGTCGGCGGCGTGCTGATCCTGATCGGCCTGTACACGCGGCCGGTCGCCTTCATCCTGTCCGGCCAGATGGCCGTCGCCTACTGGACCGCCCACGGCCCGCGCAGCTTCTTCCCCGCCCTCAACGGCGGCGACGCGGCGATCCTGTTCTGCTTCCTGTTCCTCTACATGGCGGTCGTCGGCGGCGGCTCCTGGAGCCTGGACAGCAAGCGGGCACGCGACCGGCGCCTCTGACGCGGGCCACTTGGCGCCGGCCCCGTCCCGCCGCGCATGGCGGGCGGAGCCGGCCCTCACCCGCCGCCGGCGGGCCGGCGGGGCACCACCATGGTCGCGGCGAAGACCTGCACCGCCTCGCCATGCTGGTTGAGGGTGGTGTTGCGCACCTTCGCCAGCCCCTGCTGCGGGCGGGAGCGGGAAGGTCGGACCTCCAGGATCTCGATCTCGACGCGCAGCGTGTCGCCCGGCCGGGTCGGGCGCGGCCAGCTCAGTTCGCCGCCCGCGCCGATCAGCCCGCCCGCGACGCGGAAGCCGGAATCGACCATCAGCCGCATGCTCAGCGCCGCCGTGTGCCAGCCGCTGGCGGCGAGGCCGCCGAACAGCGAGGCCGCCCCCGCCGCCTCGTCCAGGTGGAAGGGCTGCGGGTCGAACTGCGCGGCGAAGGCCTTGATCGCCGCCGCGTCCACGGTGAGGCTGCCGGTGCGGTACACCTGCCCGGCGGCCAGGTCCTCCAGGTACAGCCTCGCCCGTTCCCCGTTCCCGTCGCTCATTCCGCAGCCCTCCCGGCCGGCATGGCGGCCGGCGCCAGCATGCGCGCCGGCCGGTCGCGGAACCAGACGCCGGCGGCGACCGCAGCGGCGTTCACCGTCCCCACCGCCACCAGCCCCAGGCCGAGCGCCAGGAACACCCCGTCGATGCCGAAGCCGAGGCGCATGGCCAGCAGCCCGCCGCCGGCGGCGACCAGCAGGCGCAGCAGCCCGCCCGCCAGCGGCCAGGCCAGCCGCCCCGCTCCCTGCGAGGCGAAGTAGAGCGCCATGCCGAGGCCGAAGAACCCGTAGAACGGCCCGACCAGGCGCAGGTAGCGGCTGCCATAGGCGAGCATGTCCGGCGCGTCGCCGAACAGGCCCAGCCATGCCTGCGGCCAGAGCGCGGCGGCGAGGCCGATCGCGCCCGTGGCGACCGTGACCACGGCGGCGCCGGTCCAGGCCGCCCGCAGCGCCCGCTGCCGCCGCCCGGCGCCGACCGCCGTGCCGACCATCGCCGCGATCGGCGCGCCGAGCCCGAAGGCCAGCGGCACCATCAGGTATTCCAGCCGCGCCCCGGTGCCGTAGCCGGCGACCGCCGCCGGCCCGTGCGCCGCCACCTGCGCGGTCGCGACCATCATGGTGATGTTGGTGGTGAGCGTGACCAGCGTGGCGACGGCGCCGACGCGCAGGATCTCGCGCATCGGCGCCCAGCGCAGGCGTGGCGGCCGGGCGGCGGGGCGCAGCACGCCGCGGCCGGACCACAGATAGGCCGCGAACACCGCGGAGCCCGCCGCGTAGTAGAGCAGCACCGCCCAGGCGCCGCCGGCGATGCCGAGCGCCGGCAGCCCGGCCCAGCCGAAGATCAGCATGGGCGAGAGCGGGATCAGCACCACGGCGCCGACCGCGGTCACCGCCGCCGGCAGCGCCATGTTGCCGGTGCCGCGGATCACGGCGGCCAGGGCGTTGAAGGTCCAGGCCAGCACCGCGCCGGCGAAGATCAGGTGCGAGTAGGTGAGGGCGGCCGCCAGCGCCGCGCCCTCGCCGCCCATGGCCGTGTAGAGCGCGCGGCCGAAGGGCAGCAGCAGCGCCGTGGTCAGCAGGCCGAGCCCGACGGCGAGCGCCAGGGCGTGCCAGACCAGCCCGTTCGCCTCCTCTCGCCGCCCGGCGCCGAGGGTGCGGGAGACGGCCGAGAGCATGCCGCCCCCCATGGCGCCCGCCGACATCATCTGCACCTGCATCAGCACCGGGAAGACCAGCGACATGCCGGCCAGCGCGTCGGTGCCGAGGCGGGCGACGAAGGCCGTCTCGATCAGCCCGATCGAGGCCTGCACCACCATCACCACCACGTTGGGCAGGCCGAGGCGCAGCAGGGTGGGGCCGATCGGCGCCTCCAGCAGCAGTCGCGTGCGGCGGTCCATGGGACGGTCTCCGGGTGTTCCGGGCATGATTAGGCGCATATGCACCTATCGGCAAGGGCGCATATGCGCCTATCCTGCTCCCACCATGCCAGCGACCGATCCCGCCGCCACCGCCCATCGCGCCCTGCTCTGCAACTGCTTCGCCGTGCGCAAGGCGGCGCGCCGGGTGACTCAGCTCTACGACCAGCACATGGCGCCGCTCGGCCTGCGCGCGGCGCAGTTCTCGGTGCTGTCGCATCTGCGCCGGCTCGGGCCGCTGGCGATCGGCGAGCTGGCGGCGGAAATGGCGATGGACCGCACCACCATGGGCCGCGCCCTGCGGCCGCTGGAGCGGGAGGGGCTGGTCGCCATCGGCCCCGGCCGCGACGGCCGCACCCGCGCCCTGTCGCTGACCGATGCCGGCCTGGCGAAGCTGCGCGAGGCGGTGGCCGCCTGGAAGGCGGCGCAGCGGCAGTTCGAGGCGGCCTACGGCGCGGACGAGGCGGCGGCGCTGCGGGCGGCGCTGGGCCGGGTCGTCGCCGCCCTGCCGGTGGCGGGCACCGGGGAGGAGGCGGGGGCCGGCATCGACAAGGATCGGACGGTCGCCGGTGCCGCGACGAATCCGGTGGCGGCCGGCGCCGGGCGGGAGCCGGTGGCCGGGGCATAGGGCGGGGCCGGCCGGCGGCGGCATTCGGCAGAATTCATCAAACCGCAGCATCTATGGTGGAACTGACCGGCTGGGCACATCATATTGTGTGTCCAAGTTCGGAGTCTCCGCATGGACGGCAGCATCGGCCTCCTTCCGCCGATCCCCGCGACCACGCCGCGTTTCGGCGACGGGCAGGCCGCACCCACCGGCCGCACGCTCCCCGGCGCCTCCTTCGGCGAGGTGCCGCTGCCGGCGCGCGCGCTCGATCCGGGCATGGGCGTCGCGGTGGCGCGCCGCACCGTGTTCCGGCCCGAGGATGCGGAGGATTTCGGCCGCGTCGCCGACCGCGTGGCGGCGGGCAACATGGCGCTGCTCGACCTCATGCCGGGTGGCGGGGCCGGCCGGCCCGAAGCGGCTTCGCCGGAACCGGCCGCCGAACAGGCGCGGTTGCGTTCCGCCGAACAGGCGCGGCTCCGGAACGCCATCGCGACCGGCGCGCTGCTGACCTCCGGCCGCCACCTGCAGCACGGCGATGCCGGCCAGCCCGGGCGGAACCTGGAGCTGTTCACCAACTGCGCCACCGCCATCGCCTCCTTCACCAGCTTCTACCTGCTGCTGAACGGCGCCGGCGTCGGCCGCTCCTACGACGACGCGCTGATGGCGGTGGACTGGGCCGAGGCGCCCGACCTGCTGCTGCGCCTTCCGCCGGAGCACCCCGACTACCCGCGCGACGAGGCCGGGCTGCGCCGCTTCGCCGCCGAGCTGGGGCTGGAGCCGGATGCCGCGCGCCGGCTGCGCGACGAGGGCCTGCTGCACGACCCCGCCGCCGCCCCGGCCGACGCTGTGCGCATCCGCATCGACGACAGCCGCGAGGGCTGGGCCAAGGCGATGGAGGTGCTGGAGGCGATGGCCTACCGGCGCGAGCGCCACCGCACCCTGCTGCTCGACCTTTCCGACATCCGCCCGGCCGGCGCGCCGATCCGCGGCATGCAGGGCCGCCCGGCCTCCGGCCCGGTGGCGCTGCTGCGCGCCTTCCTCGACATCCGCGAGGGCGTGATCGCCCCGGCGCGCGCCGGCACCATGGCGCGCTGGGAGCAGGCACTGCGACTCGACCACTACCTCTCCATGGCGGTGCAGGTGGGCGGGGCGCGCCGCGCCGCGCGCATCGCCTGCAAGTCCTGGCGCGATCCCGGCGTGCTCGGCTTCGTCGCCATCAAGGCCGAGGGCGGGCTCTGGACCGCCAACAATTCCGTGCTGGTGGACCGGGAGTTCTGGTCGCTGCTCGAACCCGGCGCTGCCGGCCCGCTGGCCGACCACGCCCGCGCCGTGTTCGCCGAGGCGACGCGCTGCGCCTACGTGAACGGCGAGCCCGGCTTCATCAACGCCGACCTGCTGGAGGACCACCGCACCGGCGGTGCCCGCGCCCGCCCGGCGCACACGGATGGCCGCGACTTCCGCAGCAGCCGCTACCGGGCCGAGGAGGCGGCGCCGCTGCTGGCGGAACTCGCCGCCCGCGCCGCCGCCTCGCGCTTCCCGGTCATCACCAACCCCTGCGGCGAGATCGCGCTGCACGTCGCCGGCGGCTACTGCGTGATCGCCGATTTCGCGCCGGTGCTGGCCTGCCCGGTGCCGCTGGATTCCGTGACGCCCGGCGCCGTGCCGGCCGAGGTCGCGGCGCTGTGGGATGCGCGGGTGCTGGATTCGGTGCGGCTCGGCGTGCGCTTCCTGGTGCGCGCCAACCGGATGGACGCGCTCTACGGCGAGGAGGTGCGCCGCACCAACCGCATCGGCATCGGCCCCACCGGGCTGCACGAATGGGCCTGGCTGCGCTTCGGCCTCGATTTCCACGACCTGCTGGACGAGGCGCGGGCCGCGCCCTTCCGGCAGGCGCTGGAGGCGCTTTCCGAGGCCGCCAAGCGCGAGGCGGCCGGCTACGCCGCCTCGCTGGGCATGGCGGCGCCCGCCACCGTGACCACGGTGAAGCCCTCCGGCACCATCTCGAAGCTGTTCGGGCTGACCGAGGGCGCGCACCTGCCGGCGCGCCGGCAGTATCTCCGCTGGGTGCAGTTCAAGGGCATGCGCGACGAAGCCGGCGAATGGCTGCCGGGCGCCGACCCGCTGCTGGCCGAGTACGAGCGGCGCGGCTATCCGCTGCGCGCCCTGCGCTCCTTCCCCGGCATGACGATCGTGGGCTTCCCGACCGTGCCGCTGATCCAGCGCCTGGGCCTCGGCGAGCGGGTGGTGACGGCGCCGGAGGCCACGCCGGACGAGCAGTACCGCTGGCTGCGGCTGCTGGAGCGGCACTGGATCGGTGCCTGGCGCGGCAACCAGGTGAGCTACACGCTGAAGCTCTACACGGACCGCCACGACCTCGCCGAATTCCGTGACATCGTGCGGCGCGAGCAGCCGCTTGTGCGCTGCTGCGCCGTGCTGCCGACGCGGCCGGACCACGCGCTGGGCTACGAGTACCTGCCCGAGGAGGAGATCCCGGCCGGGCGCTTCGACGCGCTGGTCGCGGCGATCGGGGCGGCGGAGGAGGCGTCGGCCGGGGTGGCGGAGGAGGTGGACCTCGCCACGCTGCAATGCGCGAGCGGGGTCTGTCCGATCTGACCGCTTCCCGGAACGGGGGTTCCAAGGGGGCCTCGCCCCTTGGCGGGGTTCGCCAGAGGGGTCCCGGGGCGGCGTCCCGGTCCTGGAGCGGATCGCCGGCGGGCGGACACGCCCGGCGGCGTGGATCCGCGCCGAGAACAATGAGCTACGGCGAACCGCAGTCCCAACCGGACTGCGGTTCGCCGTAGCGGTGGATCGGTTCCCGACGCGCCGCCTATTCCGGCTGGAAGTTCGCCGCCCGCAGCAGCGTCGTGTTGCGGGCCACGTCCGCCTCGATGAAGCGGGCGAAGTCCTCGGGCGATTCCGCGACCGGCTCGAAGCCCAGCTCGGTCAGCCGCTTCACCACGGCCGGCTCGAACATCGCCTCGCGCAGCCCGGCGTTGATCTTCCGCACGATCTCGCCGGGCAGGCCGCGCGGCCCCCAGACGCCGTACCAGGAGGCGCCGACCAGCCCGGGCATGCCGGCCTCGGCGCCGGTCGGGATCTCCGGCGCGACCGGGCTGCGCTGCTCGGTGGTGATGGAGAGCGCCCGCACCTGGCCGCCACGCGCCAGCGGCAGCGTCGCCAGGATCGGGTCGATCATGAGCTGGATGTTGCCCGCCGCGATGTCGGCCAGGGCCGGCGAGGAGCCGCGATAGGGCGTGATCGGCAGGTTCAGCCCGGCGAGCTGGTTGAAGGCGATGCTCGCCAGGTGCCCGGCCGAGCCGAGGCCGGAGGTGGCGAAGGTCCAGCGTTCCGGGTGCGCCTTCGCGTCCGCGACCACCTCGGTGATGGTGGTCTGCGGCAGGGAGGGGGGCATCACCAGCAGCATCGGCCCCCGCCCGACGCGCGCGACCGGGGTGAAGTCCGTCACCGGGTCGTAGGGCACGCTCTTCATCACCAGCCGCGCCAGCACGTGGATCGAGGCCGAGAAGAGCACCGTGTAGCCGTCGGCCGGCGACTGGATCACCGCCATGCTGCCCACCGTGCCGCTGCCGCCGGCACGGTTCTCCGGCACCACGTTCACGCCGAGCCGCTCGCTCATCTTCTGCGCGGTCAGCCGCGCCATCGCGTCGGTGGCGCCGCCCGGCGTGTAGGGGATCACCATGCGGATCGGGCGGTTCGGCCAGGCGGCCTCCGCCCGTGCCACCTGGGGGAAGCCGCCCAGGGCCGCGGCGCCCGAGCCCGCCAGCAGGAAACGTCGTCGCATCGTCGTCCGACCCTCTCACCGTCTTGCTGCGATGCACAATAGGGCGGGTCGGGGAGGGTCACAAACCGGTCATCGCAGGGGAGCATCCGTTTCGTCGCCGCACCGCGCCGCCGGTGCCGATATTCCTCCGGTCCGGCACCGTGCTCAGCCGGCCGCCTCGCCGCCGCCATCCGGCACGGCCGCCCTGCCGGTGCCGTCCCGCCCGGGCGCCGCGCCGCCGACGCGCTCCTGCCCGGTCGGGCAGAGGTCGAGCACCACGCAGCGGCCGCAGGCGGGGCCGTGGAAGAAGCAGCAGCGCTGGCCGTGCAGCATCATCACCTCGTGGTTGTCGTAGACCTGCTGCGCGTCCCAGCCGGGCGGCAGCATCGCCTCCAGCACGCGGTGGGACGGGCCGACCGGCAGGCCGGCCGGGATCAGCCCCAGGCGCACGGCGACCCGGTGATGGTGGCTGTCCACCGGCAGGGCGCGGCGGCGCAGCACGCTGAAGGAGAGCACGGCGGCGGCGGTCTTGGGGCCGACCCCGGGGAGCGATTGCAGCCACGCATCCGCCTCGGCCGGCGCCATGGCGGCGAGGTGGTCGAGGTCCAGCGCGCCGCGCCGCTCGGTGACGGCGCGCAGCGTGCGTTGCAGCGCCGGGGCCTTGGCCTCCGGCCAGGTGGCGGCGCGGATGGCTTCCTGCACCTCGCCCACCGGCGCGTCGCGCACCGCCTCCCAGCTGGGGAAGCGCTCGCGCAGGGTGCGGAAGGCGCGGGCGCTGTCGGCGTTGCGGGTGCGGTGGGAGAGCAGCGAGGAAACCAGCTCGTCCAGCGGCGCCAGGGCGTGGAAGTAGGCGATCGGGCAGCCATAGGCGCGGCACAGCCGCTCATGCGCGAGCAGCGCCCGGGCGGCGATCTCCGGCGGCGTGGTGGCGGGGGCGGCCGCGCGGCGGCGGGGACCGGCAGGCAGGGAGGGCAGCTCGGTCTGGATCGGCATGGCCGGTCTGCAACGGTCCGCCCCGTCGCCGGTTCGCCGCCGCCACGGGTCGGCGGTGGCCGGCGCCGTGAAAACCTGCTTGGAGCAGGCCGGGCGGGGGGCGATGGCCGCTTCCCGGGCGGGATCGGAGTGACCGGCGGCATGGACCCCGTGGACCTCGCGCTGTGCCTGGCCGTCGACGTCTCGGCCAGCGTGGACTTCGACGAATTCGGCCTGATGGTGGGCGGCTACGCCACCGCCTTCCGCGACGGGTCGGTGGTCGCCGCCGCCACGGCCGGCCCGGCCGGGGCGATCGCGGTCGCCATGCTGTTCTGGTCCGGCGGTGCCGACGACCCGCGCGGCAGGCCGGCCGTGGCGGTCCCGTGGCTGCGGCTCGCCGACGCGGCCGGCGCCGCCGCGCTCGCCGACGCGATCGACGGCGCGCCGCGCCTGCCGCAGCCGGGACCCACGGCGCTGGGCGAGGGCATGGCGGCCGGCCTCGCGCTGCTCGGCGCCTTTCCCGGCCGGGCACGCCGTCTCGTGCTCGACGTGTCGGGCGACGGCCGGCACAACCACGGCCGGCCGCCCGGCCCGGTGCGCGACCTCGCCGTGGCGGCCGGCATCAGGGTCAACGCGCTCGCCGTGCTGAACGAGGAGCCGGACCTGCTCGACCATTACCGCGCCGAGGTGATCGGCGGTCCCGGCGCCTTCGCCATGGACTGCCCGGACTACGTGGCCTTCGCCGAGGCGATCCGGCGCAAGCTGCTGCGCGAGGTCGGCGGGGCGCTGGTGGCTTGACCGGCGGGGGCGGCGGGGTCTGACTACGGCGAACCGCAGTCCGGTTGGGACTGCGGTTCGCCGTAGCTCGTCGTTCTCGGCGCGGATTCACGCCGCCGGGCGTGTCCGCCCGACGGCGATCCGCTCTAGAGCCGTTCCGGCCCGACCGTATCAGGCCGGAACGGCTCCAGCCTTCTGGTCTCTCGCATTTTCCGGATCGCCGGGCGGGTGCGCCCGGATTGGAAATGCTCCACCCCGCCGGGCCGCGTCCCGCGGCCCGTCCGGCTCCTGGGCTCCGTGCGCGGCACGCGATGGCCGCGCCAAGGATGTGTGCATGCTGCTGCTGCTTCCCGGTCCGGTGCAGACCAGACCCGAGACCCGTGCCGCCATGGGCGTGGATATCGGCCCCTGGGACGACGAGTTCCGCGCCGTGGTGGCCGCGCTGCGGGAGCGGCTGCGCGTCCTGGCCGGCGGGCGCGAGGGCGAGCACGTGGCGCTGCCGCTGCAGGGCTCGGGCCATTTCGTGGTGGAGGCGGCGCTGCGCAGCTTCGTGCCGCCGGGCGGCAAGGTGCTGGTGCCGGTGAACGGCACCTACGGGCGCCGCATCGAGCGCCTGGGCCGCGAGGCCGGCCGCGCCGTGGTGACGCTGCCCTGCCCCGACACGGCGCCGGTGCCGCCCGAGGCGGTGGCGGCGGCGCTGGCCGCCGACCCGGCGATCGGCCATGTCGCGGTGGTGCAGAGCGAGACCGGCTCCGGCGTGGTGAACGACGTCGCGGCGATCGGCGCCGTGGCGCGCGGGGCGGGGCGGCGCATGATCCTCGACAGCGTCTCGGCCTTCGGCGCGCTGCCCTTCGACATCGGCGCGCACCCGGAATGCGACGCGCTGGTGTTCACCTCGGGCAAGTGCCTGGAGGGCATGCCGGGGCTGGCCTGCGCGGTGGCGCGCATCGACCGGCTGGGCGAGCCGGGGCAGGCGGGCTCCTGGTGCCTCGACCTCGCCGACGTGTACCGCTACGCGCTCGCCGCCGGCTGGGGCCGCTTCCGCTTCACCCCGCCGGCGCAGGTGGTCTCGGCGCTGTCGGTGGCGGTGGACCTGCACGAGGCCGAGGGCGGCAGCGCGGTGCGCCTCGCCCGCTACGCCAACAATGCGCGGATCTTCCATGCCGGGGTGCGCGAGCTGGGCCTGACCCCCTACCTGCCGGCGGAGCAGCAGGGGCCGGTGATCGTCAACGTGCGCGCGCCCGACGATCCGGCCTGGGACCTGCAACGCTTCGCCACCCTGCTCAAGACGCGCGGCGTGATGATCTGCAACTTCTACACCACCGAGACGCCGGGCTTCCGCGTCGGCTGCATCGGCGCGGTGGCCGAGGAGGCGATGCGCTACGCGCTGGCGGCGATGCGCAGCGTGCTCGACGAGATGGGGCTGCGCCGGCGCGAGGCGGCCTGACAGCCTGTTTGAGAGACCTGCGGGTCGGCCTGGCGGGTCTTTTCCGCGCCGGGCGCGTCAGGGACCTGGCACGATGCCCCGCATCGCGAGGCCTCTCAAATAGGCTCCGAGCCGGTCGCGGCGGGCTTCACGCCACGGCTGATCCGGGCCAGGGTTGCGGGCCCGGCAGGGGCCGGGGCTCCGCCAGGGTCGGGGCCGGGCCGCGGCCCCGTGGGACCAAGGTCGGGGCCGCGCCGCGGCCCCGTGGGAAAGGTGCCCGGCACGCCGCCCAGGGGCGGCGATGCCGCAACGACCGGCGTCGCGGGGCGTGACCCGCGCGACGGAGCCATTCAGGGGGAAACATGCTGATCGTACCCACGCCCGCCGCCATGGCCGAGCATCTCGGCGAGACACTGGGACCGGGCGAGTGGATCACCGTCGACCAGAAGATGATCGACGCCTTCGCCGACGCCACCGGCGATCACCAGTGGATCCACGTGGACGTGGAGCGGGCGAAGCGCGAGATGCTGGGCGGCAGGACCATCGCGCACGGCTATCTCACGCTCTCCCTGCTGCCGCGCCTCAACGCCACGCTGTACCGGATCGAGAAGCGTTCGCGCGGCGTCAATTACGGCTCCAACAAGGTGCGCTTCACCGGGCCGGTGCCTTCGGGCTCACGCGTGCGGCTGCGCCAGAAGGTGCTGGCGGTGGATCCGATCCAGGGCGGGGTGCGGATCACCATGGAATCCACGGTCGAGGTGGAAGGCAGCGACCGCCCCGCGCTGGTCGCGGAGACGCTGAGCCAAGTCTACGACTAGAGCATTTTCAAGCTGGGTGTACTCACCCGGCGACTCGGAAAATGCGAAAAACCAGGAGGTTGGAGCCGTTCCGGCCTGATACGGTCAGGCCGGAACGGCTCTAGAGCGGATCGCC
>NZ_JALPRX010000020.1 GCF_023223525.1 Roseomonas acroporae
CGGCGCCACCCGACCGCCCGGCGTCGCGTCGCGCCTCGGCCGGCAGGGGGCGCTGCTGCTCGCCCTCTCCGCGCTGCTGCCGGGCTGCGCCGCGCTCGCGCCCCGGCCGGTCACGGTGGCGCAGCGCATCGCGGCGCTGCCCGCCGAGGGGCTGCCGCTGGACGCGCCGGTCACGCTGCGCTGGAACGACCATCTCGTGCCCTGGATCGAGGCCGGCACGGACCGCGACCTCGCCTTCGCGCTCGGCCTCGTCCACTACCACCTGCGCGGCACGCAGATCGCGGTGATGCGCGCCGTGGCGCGCGGCCGGCTCGCCGAGATCGCCGGACCGCTGGCCACCGACATCGACCACGCGCTGCGCATCCTCGACTTCGGCCACGCCGCGCCCGAGGTGGAACGGCGCTTCCCGCCGGAGACGCGCGCCTTCGTGGAGCGCTTCGTCGCCGGGTTGAACTGGGCGCAGGCCCACACCCGCCGGCCGCCGGAATCCGGCCTGCTCGGCCTCCCGCGCGAGCCCTACACGGTGGCCGACATGCTGGCGGTCGGCCGCCTCGCCGGCAGCGACGTGGACTGGTTCTCCTACTTCACCCTGCTGCCCGGGCGCGGCGGCCCGGGCTACGCGCAACGCTTCCGCCGGATGCGCGAGGCCGGCGGCAGCCTCGCCACCACCCAGACGCGGGCGGACGCCACGGCACTGGCCACGCTGCTCGCCGGCCTGTCGCGCTCGGGCAGCAATTCCGTCGCGGTGGCGCCGGCGCACAGCGCCAGCGGCGCGGCGATGCTGGCCAGCGACCCGCATCTCTCGCTCAACCTGCCGAACCTCTGGCTGCTCGTCGGCATGCGCTCGCCCTCCTACCACGCGGTGGGGCTGATGGTGCCGGGCCTGCCCTTCCTCGGCCTCGGGCGGAACCCCGGGCTCGCCTGGGGCGGCACCAACATGCGCGCCGCCTCCTCCGACCTGTTCGACGTGTCGGCGCTGCCGCCCGGCGAGATCCGCGAGGAGCGCACCCGCATCCGCCGGCGCCTCTGGTTCCCCGCCGCGCGCACCCTGCGCCGCACCGCCTACGGCCCGGTGATGACCGACGCCGCCGTGGTGCCGCACCGCCCCGGCGATGCGATCGCGCTGCGCTGGATCGGCCACGAGCCGACCGACGAGATCACCGCCCTGCTGCGCGCCGCCCGCGCGCGCGACGGCGCCGAATTCCGCGCCGCCTTCGCGGGCTTCGGCGTCTCGGCGCAGAACATGCTCTACGCGGACCGCGCCGGCGGCATCGGCCACGTCCTCGCCACCACCCTGCCCGACCGCCCCGGCCTGCCCGAGACGGACCCGGTGCTGCCCGCCACCGCCGCCAACCTCGCCCCCTGGCAGCGCCTGATCGATGCGCGCAGCCTGCCGGCGCTGATCGACCCGCCCGAGGGGCTGCTCGCCTCGGCCAACAACCGCCCGCCGGCGGCGATGGCCGGCGGCCCGCCGATCGGCATCTTCTTCTCCGACGACGACCGGGTGGAACGGCTGCGCGCCCTGCTGCGCGCCCGGCCGCGCCTGACCCCCGCCGACCTGACCGCCTTGCAGACCGACACCACCTCGCCCCGGGCGGCCGGCCTCGCCGCCGGGCTGCTGGCACGGCTCGACGCGCTGCCGGGCGGCGCGCCCGATCCCGCCCTCCTCGCCCCGCTGCGCGGCTGGGACGGCGATTACGCGCCGGACTCGCGCGCCGCGCTGCTGTTCGAGCTGCTGCTGCGCGGGGTGGTGCGCGGCGTCGCCAACGCCGGGGCCCAGGGCAATTCCGGCGATGGCCTCGCCGGCGGCCGCGGCCCGGAAACGCAATGGGCGTACATCACCACCTTCCTGCTGCGCGACCTCGACGCGCTGCCGGCCGAGGCGCGCGCCACGCTGCTGCGCGAGGCCGTGGCCGGCATGGCGGAAGACGCGGCGCGCTGGGCGGACTGGGGCACGGTGCACCGGCTGCGCGTGGCGCACTGGCTGGTGAACCTGCCCGTGCTCGGCCGCCGCTTCGTGCAGGACAGCTTCCCCGTCGGCGGCTCGCGCGAGACGCCGATGAAGACCGGGCACGGGCTGGTGCAGGGCCCGCACGAGGTCTCCTTCGGCTCCATGGCGCGCCACGTCTCCGACCTCGCCGACCCCGACGCCAACTGGTTCACGCTGTTCGGCGGCCAGGATGGCTGGCTCGGCAGCGACGCCTTCGCGGACCAGGTGCCGCTCTGGCGCGCGCGGCGCGGCATCCGCATGCCGCTGCGGCCGGAGACGGTGGCGGCGGAATTCCCGCACGTCACCACGCTGCGGCCGGCGCCGTGACGCCGCCCACGGGGACGGCCCGGGCGCGGCCGGCCGCGACGGATCCGTCCCGATGAGGCTGCCGACGCCGCCCTTCGATGCCACGCCGCTGCTGCGCGCCTGGGCCGCGCGCCGCCTCGCCCGGCTGCGCGCGCTCGATCCCGCCGCCACCCAGGCGGCCGGGCTGCGCCGCCTGCTGCGACGCGCCGCGCGCACCCGCTTCGGGCAGGCGCACGGCTTCGACGCCATCGGGCGCGCGACCGACGACGACGCGCTGGTCGCCGCCTACCGGGCCCGCGTGCCGCTCCGCCGCTACGAGGATTTCTGGCGCGACTGGTGGCAGCCCGCCTACCCGGCGCTGCGCGACGCCACCTGGCCGGGGACGGTGCCCTATCTCGCCCTCTCCTCCGGCACCACCTCCGGCACCACCAAGTACATCCCGGTCAGCCGCGCGATGGTGCGCTCGAACCGGGGCGCGGCGCTCGACGTGCTGTGCTGGCACCTCGCCGCCAACCCGCGCGCGCGGCCGCTCGGCGGGCTCTCCTTCCTGCTCGGCGGCAGCACCGCGCTGGAGGCCCCCGCGCCCGGCGTGCTCCAGGGCGACCTTTCCGGCATCGCCGCGCGCGAGGTGCCGGCCTGGGCCCGCCCCTGGAGCTTCCCGCCGGCCGACCTCGCCCTGATCGCCGACTGGGACCGCAAGCTCGCCGCCCTGGCCGACGCCGTCCCGGCCGACCGCGTCGCCATCCTCTCCGGCACGCCGAGCTGGCTGCTGATGCTGTTCGAGCAGCTCGAACGCCGCCACGGCCGCCCCGCCCTGCCGCGGCTGGAGCTGCTGATCCATGGCGGCGTCGCCTGGGCGCCCTACCGCGACCGGCTCGCCCCCTTCCTGCCGCCCGGCTGCGCCACGCGCGAGGTGTACCCGGCCAGCGAGGGCTTCCTCGCCATCGCCGACCGTGGCGAGGGCGAGGGCATGCGGCTCGTGCTCGACCGCGGCCTGTTCCTCGAATTCGTCCCCGTGGAGGAGCTGGATTCTCCCGCCCCCACCCGGCACTGGGCCGCGACGCTGGAGACCGGCACGGAATACGCCGTGGTCGTTTCCTCCTGCGCCGGCCTCTGGTCCTACCTCGTCGGCGACACGGTGCGCTTCGTGGAGAGGAACCCGCCGCGCCTGCTCGTGACCGGCCGCACCGCCTGGTACCTCTCCGCCTTCGGCGAGCATCTGAGCGGCGAGGAGATCGAGCGGGCGATCCTGGCGGCCTGCGCGCGGCACGGCGTCGACGCCGCCGAGTACACGGCGGGCCCGGTCTTCGGCGCGCTGCGTGGCCACCACCTCGTGCTGCTGGAACCCACGGCACCCGCCGACCCCGCCCTCGCCGCGCCGCTCGCCGCCGCGCTGGACGCGTCGCTGTCGGCCCTGAACGACGACTACGCCGCGCACCGGCAGGGCGGCCAGCTCGACGCGCCGGCGCTGCGCCTGCTGCGCCCCGGCGCCTTCGCCGGCTGGATGCGTTCGCAGGGCAAGCTGGGCGGCCAGCACAAGGTGCCGCGCGTACTGGCCGACCCGGAACGCTTCGCCGCGCTCGCCTCGTGGATGGAGGGGCCGGGCGCCTGACCGCCGGCCCGACGTTCGAGCGAGCGGCCGCCTGCCCGGAGCCGGGCGGCAGCCAGTGGCGGGAGGCCTGCCGCCTGGCATGATCGGGCGGAGGCCGCTCCGACCTTCGTTTCCGCGCCGCTTCCGGCTCGCGGGCAGGTACGCCCAGCGACTCGGAAAGAGCGGCTTCACGCCGCCGGGCGTGCCCGCCCGCCGGCGATCCGCTCTGGAGCCGTTCCGGCCTTTGCCCCGGCGCATTTTCCGAGCCGCTGAGCGAGGACGCTCAGCTTGAAAATGCTCTAACGCCCGATACTGCCCCTCGGCGCGGCCACGAATTCCAGGCGCGCGCCCGTGCCGGTGAGGTGCAGCGTGCCCGAATTGTCGACCCGCGCGTCACGTACCTGCGCGAGTTGCGCCAGGAAGCGCGTCTCCTGCTGCGACACCACCGGATCGACGCAGGCCATGCGCGTGGTGGCGACGGCGGCGCCCTCGCCGGCCAGGCTGAACCGGCTGCCATCCAGCCGGTAGCCGCCCGTGTAGCGGTTGCAGCCGGCGCTCCCGGATATCCGTCCGTCGGGCGCCAGCAGCAGGGTCACGCGCGAGCCCTCCGCCACCGGCATGCCGCCGATCGTGCGCGCCACCCAGTCGGTGCCGACCACCGCCGGCCCGCCCGTGCTGCCGGCCTGCGCGGCGCAGGCCGAGAGCAGCAGCGCCGCTCCGAACGCCCCGCGGGCGAGGCGCGTCATGGCACGGCCTTCTTGCCCAGCAGCCGTGCCACCGCCGCCGTGGAATCGCCCACCGAATCCACGGCGGCCTCGAGCTGCATCGGCGTCACGTTCCAGCGTTCCGCCCAGTATGCCACCTGCCGGTTGTCGTGCATGTCGATACGGCTGGTGTCCCAGGGAGGCGGCAGGTCGTCATCGTCGGACATCGGCACTCTCCACTCCATCACGCCCGCAACGCACCCGCGGCGGTTCGGATGCGCCGGCACGGCCGACCGGGCGGCGCCCGCCCCCTGCCGGTCCGCACGGATGCGGGCCGGCATGCCTCCCCGGCCAGGCGCGCGGCCGCCCCGCCGATCCCGTGCGCCATTCCGTCCCGCACGGGTCAGGACCCGCGCGGGGCGGTACCGGTCCCCTCGGCCGGATGGTGCTCGATGAAGGCCATCACCGTCTCCAGCCGGTCCGCCTCGCTCGCCGGCTTGTCGGTGCGTATCCGCGCGATGCGCGGGAAGCGCAGCGCGACGCCGGACTTGTGGCGCGAGGAGCGTTGCGCCGCGTCGAAGATCACCTCCAGAACCAGCGCCTTCTCCACCTCCCGCACCGGGCCGAAGCGCGAGGTGGTGTGGTTGCGGATCCAGCGGTCGAGCCAGGCCAGCTCCTGGTCGGTGTAGCCGGAATACGCCTTGCCGATCGGCACCAGCGCCTCGCCGCCCTCGCCGTCCGGCTGCCAGACGCCGAAGGTGTAGTCGCTGTAGTAGCTGCTGCGCTTGCCGTGGCCGCGCTGGGCGTACATCAGCACCGCATCCACCGAGAGCGGCTCGCGCTTCCACTTCCACCACAGCCCCTTCACCCGCCCCGCGACGTAGGGGCTGTCGGCGCGCTTGAGCATCAGCCCCTCGATGCTCGCCGCCCTTGCCCCCTCGCGGATCGCCGCGAGCTGCTGGAAGCCGGCGAAGGCGATCTGCGGCGAGAGGTCCATCCGCGCCGGCGCCACGCGCGCGAGCCACGCCTCCAGCCGCGCGCGGCGCTCGTCGAAGGGCAGCGCGCGCAGGTCCTCGGCGCCGTCGAAGAGCAGGTCGTAGAGCCGGACGCCCACCGGGAAGTCGCGCATCAGCTTCGGCGTCACCGCCTTGCGGTTGAGCCGCTGCTGGAGGTCCGCGAAGGGCGCGACGGCCCCGTCGCGGATCACCAGCAGCTCGCCGTCCAGCACGCCGTGGAACTCCATCGCCTCCACGATCTCCGGGAAGGCGCCGGAGACGTCCTCGCCGCCCCGGCTCCACAGGCGCCGCCCGCCGGCGGCCGCGGAAAGCTGCACGCGGATGCCGTCCCACTTCCACTCCGCGCGCCACTGCGCGGGGTCGAGCGCCGCGATGTCGGCATCCTCCAGCGGGTGCGCCAGCATCAGCGGCCGGAACACCGGCGCGCCGCCCGGATCGGGCCGCTCGCCGCGCCCCTCCAGCCAGCGGAACAGCGGCAGGTACGGGGGCCTGATCCCGTGCCAGACCTCGTCGATCTCGGCCACGTCCCGCCCGGCCCATTCCGCCAGCGCCAGCCGCGCCAGCCGCCCCGAGGCGCCGACCCGCAGCCCGCCCGTCACCAGCTTGATCAGCGCGTAGCGGCCGGTCGCGTCGAGCGCGTCGAGCCAGCCCGCGATCAGCGCCGGCAGCTCGGCCCTGGGCGTCAGCTCCAGCGCCTCGACGACGTCGGCGAGGTCGGGCGCCGGCGCGTTGACGCCCGCCCGCGGCGGCCAGATCAGCGCCACCGTCTCGGCGAAGTCGCCCACGTAGTCGTGGCTGAGTGCCAGCAGCACCGGATCGACCCGCGTCGCCACCAGGTCGCGGATCAGCATCGGCTTGGCGGCACTGAAGGCCAGCTCGCCGGTCAGCGCGGCCAGCCCGACGCCCCGCTCGGGATCCGGCGTCTCCGCGAACCATTGCCGCAGCAGCGCCAGCTTGGCGTTGCGGCCCGGGGTGAAGATCAGGCTGTCGAGCAGCGCCGCGAAGCGGGGCAGGCTCACGCCGTTCCCTCGCCCGTCCCGCTGGCGGCCCCGCTGGCTGCCCCGATGGCCGTCCCGCTGGCTGCCCCGCTTCCGGCGGGCTCCCCGGCCGTGCCGCCGGTGCCCCCCGCGGGATCCGCCTCGCCGCCCTCGTCCTCCTCGCCCAGCCCGACCAGATGCAGCGCCCGCCCGCGCAGGCCGCGCTGCGCCATGGCGTGCACCAGCGCGTCGTCGCGCCCGTGCGTCACCCACACCTCCGGCGCGCCCACCTCGTCCACCGTTCGGTTCAGCTCGTCCCAGTCGGCGTGGTCCGAGATCACCAGCGGCAGTTCCACGCCCCGCGCCCTGGCGCGCTGGCGCACCTGCATCCAGCCGGAGGCGAGGCAGACCACCGGGTCCTGCAGCCGCCTCGCCCAGCGGTCGGCGATCGCGGAAGGCGGCGCCAGCACGATCGCGCCGACGAGCTGCGCCTTGTCGGCCACCGTCGCCGGCCGCAGCTCGCCGAGCGGCACGCCGAAGGATTCGTAGAGGCGGCACAGCGGCAGCAGCGCGCCGTGCAGGTAGATCGGCCGCTCCCAGCCGGCCGCGCGCAGCAGCGCGATCACCCGCTGCGCCTTGCCCAGCGCGTAGGCGCCGATCACGTGCGTCCGCCCGGGGAACAGCGCCACGGAGCGCAGCAGCCGGGCGATCTCGGCCTCGGCCGGCGGGTGGCGGAACACGGGCAGGGCGAAGGTCGCCTCGGTGACGAACACGTCCGGTGCCGGCTCGACCTCGAAGCCCGCGCAGGTCGGGTCGAAGCGGCGCTTGTAGTCGCCCGAGACCACGATCCGGCTGCCGCGCCACTCCACGCAGATCTGCGCCGAGCCCAGCACGTGCCCGGCCGGCCGCAGCCAGACCCGCACGCCGTTCTGCGTCACCACCTGCCCAGGCGCCAGCGCCTGCTGCTGCCGGCCGGCGGCGCCCTCGCCCATGCGCGCGCGCATGATCGCCAGCGTCTCGGCGGTGGCGAGCACCGCGCCGTGGCCGGGGCGGGCATGGTCGGCATGGCCGTGGCTGACCACGGCGCGGTCCACGGGGCGGATCGGGTCGATGAAGAAGCCGCCGGGCTCGCAGTGGAGCCCGAGTGGCGTCACCCGCATCCACTGCTCCGGGTGCGGCCGGCCGGGACGGGGCGCGGGCAGGCACGCGCTCACGCGGGGCGCGGTCCCGCCGGGCCGGCGATGCGTCGCCGCCTCAGCGATCCTCGGACGGCTTGCCGAAGGGCGACTTGAGGAAGCTGGTCATCGCCTTCTGCAGCGCCTCCGGCGTCTGCGGCATGAAGGGGAACCAGGCGCGCATCAGCGCCTCGGGCGTGTCGGCCGAGATCGCGTCCATCATGCGGTCTTGGAGCCGGTTCATCACCGCCTCCTGCATCGGCTTCACGTCGGGCAGGCCGAAGAATTGCCGGGCCTCGTCGGCGGAGCAGTCGATCTCGATCCTGACCTTCACGGCTGCGCACCTCCCGGCGTGCCGCCCGCACCGCCACCAGGACCGGCGGCGAATCCACCACCGACGCGGCAGGGTACGTTGCGGCCTCGTGCCCTGTCACGGCGAACCGGCCCGGCACGGCGTCGCGCCCGGCGCCCGCCCGCCTCGGGACCGGCGGGGCTAGGCGCACGCGCCGGCATGGCCGATGGCGGCCCGGGGCCGGCCGTCCGGTCCGGCCGCCGCGACGACGGGCGCCGGGCTTCCCCAGCGGCGAGGGCGGACGGCGGGGACGGCGCGACGTCGCAAGGCGGGACCTTTCGCGATGGCACGGGCGAACACGGCCTCAACGCCCTTCGGCCCCCCGCGTTCGCCGCCTGCCGCGCGGCGACGGCAACTGTGACCCGGGAGCGTTTCCGGCCGGGCGTATCCGTCCGGCGACCCGGAAAAACCGCGGCGGATCAGGGGCTGGCGCCGTTCCGGCCCGGACACGGCCGGACCGGGGAGGCGCCGGGCGGCGCGGGACTACCGTCGCGCGTGCCTGCTCAGCGGCACTCCAGCACCCGGATGTCGTAGACCGGATGCTCCAGCATGTTCACGCCGGGGGCGTTGGCGAACATCCAGCCGCGGAAGGCCGGCGGCCGGCCGGGCGGGGCCTGGCTGTCGGTGATCTCCATCCAGGCGGCCGCGTCGGGCACCTCGTCGGGCGGCCGGGCATCGCAGGCCCGCACCAGGATGGTCAGCGCGCCGAAGCGCGCCGGCTGGCCGACGCGCGCCTGGAACACCGAGATCCGCGCCGTCACCTTGTCGAGCGCCTGGAGCTGGGCGACCTCCCGGCGCACCCAGGTGGCGTCGAGATCGTCCTCCTCGGGCACGGACGGCGCCGGCTCGGCGGCCGGCGGGTCGGCCCGCGGCACGGTCCACTGCGCCAGGGCGCCCGGCGCCCCCCCGACCGCTACCCCGGCGGCCGCGGCAAGGAGCAGCGCCGCCATCCCGACTCGTCGGGCCCTCACGCGGGCCGCTTCGGGCTGGGCAGGGACTCGACGAGGCCGGTCAGGATGCGCCGCATCGCGGCCTCGTCCACGCCCATCAGCACCGCGTCCTCGAAGGCATCCCGCAGCATGGCCGCCAGCTCCCGGTGGTTCTCCTCCAGCACCTTGAGCTTGTCGCGGCAGGACAGCGGCGCGCCGTCGGTGCCCGGCCAGTGGGCGGGCGGCTCCAGGCTCACGGCCGCCGCCTCACGGCCGCCGCGGGGCCGCTGCCCCGCCGCTCCGGCCACCGGCGCCGGCCGCGCCGCCGCCAGTGGCGCCACCGGACCCGCCCGACGCGCCACCGGCGCCCTGGCTCTCGCGGCTGGTGTTGGAGGCGAGCTGCGTCACCGAGAAGATGAAGCGGCCGAGCAGCGCCTCCAGGCTCACCGAGCCCTGGGTGTCGCTGATCTGGCTGCCGTTCCGCAGGATCTCGTCGGCGCCGCCCGGCACCAGCGCCACGTACTTGCCGCCGAGCAGCCCCTCGCTGGTGATCTCGGCCGAGGTGTCGGTGGGCAGGCGCAGGCCGCCGTCCACGCTCATGGTGAGCACCGCGGCGAAGGATTGCGGGTCGATGCGCTGGCTGGTCACGCTGCCCACCTTCACGCCGGCGATCCGCACGTCGGCGCCGGGCTGCAGCCCGTCGATCCGGTCGAAGCGGGCCGTCAGCGAGAGCCCGCCGCCGCCGCCGCCGGTCGCGCGGCCGGTGCTCGCCAGCGCGTAGACCACGAAGACCACCGCGATCAGCAGCACGACGGCGCCGGTCGCCGTCTCGGCGAAGCCGCGCCCCCTCACCGGCCGTGCTCCGCCCGTCGCCGCGCCATCGGCGCCGCCCCGCCCCGGCCGGAGGCTCCGGTCACGAACCCGGGGTCCAGGCGTCGTAGTCGCCGGCGGTGGCGCGGCGCTGGCCGCCCGCGTAGTCGTGGCCGGCCGGCCGGTACGAGGCCGGCGTGCCGGTCAGGTTCGGCCGGTGCTCCTTCTGCCAGGCGTAGCGCTTAACCTCGGAGAGCGGCGCATCCACCGTGTGGTGCATCCAGGCGTGCCATTCCGGCGGGATGGAGGTCGGGTCGGGGGCGCCCTTGTAGACCACCCAGCGCCGGGTGCGGTCGTACACCGGCTGCTTCGCGGCCGACTCGTAGTAGGTGTTGCCGAACCGATCGGTGCCGACCGCGCGGCCGGCGAGGCGCGCGGAAAGGCGCTGCAGGAAGGACATGCGGGCTCCCTTGGGCGGCAGGGGGGTGCCGCCGCGGATGCGTCATGGAAATCGGGCGCGGCGCAACTTCGCACAAGCCGCGCGGCGGCGCAAAACCGCGCCGGGCCGGGACGGCGCGCCACAGCATCTTGAGGCTGCGGCCCCGGCGCACCCACAAGATGCGCCCTTCCCGCGCCGCCCGGCTTTGCCTAGCATCGGCGCATGGCAAGCACCGCTGGCACGCTCTGGGACCAATTGCCGCTCCGCCGCACCCGCGCCGCGCCGGAGCCGGAC
>NZ_JALPRX010000200.1 GCF_023223525.1 Roseomonas acroporae
GGGGGGGCGGTGGAAGGGAAGCTAAGGGGCGCTCTGCCCAGTGAGGTGCCAAGTCAATCGCTCAACCTCGGCATCCATATCTGCTGATGGAATACCCTCTGGGTCCCTCACGCGCACGTAATCTCCCTCGTTCGTTCTATGGACGGTCCTCCCATTCACTGATGGCCCCGCTGGAGTGAGCCCAAGGTTTCGGATCCTGGCCTTGTAGCGCGCTACATCCGCGGCCAGGTCTGACACTAGAGAGGCGCTCTCAAGTCAGCGGTGACGACAAACTGTACGCCGGCGTCTTGCAGAGATTTGGTGGGCGAGGTGACGGGGTGGAGGAAGCCGGTCCGCTCAACGTTGAGGCCGGAAACGCTGAAGCCTTGGATGGTCAACATCTCCCGGACGCCGGCCTCAATATCCTGCTCCAGCTCGTCCAGGGACTGCCCCCAGGCGGCAAAGCCCTTGAGCCCGTCGCTCTCCGCTGTGAGCGTTCCGGTTTCGACGTTCCGGAATACCTTGATATGGAAGGCTTTTGTGCCAGCATCCTGTGGAATATGCATGTCCATGGGCGGCTCCCTGACCATGACGCAGATCGGGCAGTTTCCTGCCAAAGATCACGTTGACATGCGGGAGAAAGATTGCGGAGCGGTTTCCGTGTGAGCTTGCATGAATTACGCGAGGGGCGAAACCAGACTTCCCGACGACCTCGCTGCAAACTTTCCAAATTCAATTGTTGCGCGAAACGCTGCGTTCAGGAAGCAAGATTGCCGGAAATCGGTGGCGTCCATGTCGCCACTCACCCCCACTTCCATCCGCAACCGCTCATTGCCGCGCCGCACCAACACGGAACCGTGACGGTTGCATGTTGTTGAAACAATTAGCGTTTCACGTTTCGTTCCTGCCATCCTGTCTCCGCCGGCGAGAGGTTCGGTGGAGAAGGAGAGGTGCCCAACCCATGCAGCACGTCAGGAGCTTTCGTGAGCCGGGGAAACCGGCCCCCGCCGAGCCGCCGACCTTTCCTCCCAGGCCGACCCCCAACGATCCGCCCACTCATGGGGAAGACCGCGAAGCTCTCCCAGAAGCACCCAGTCGGCGCTGATGCCGTAGCGCCGGCATAGCTTCGCCACCCCGAACCAATCCGGCTTATTCTGGTTGGTGATCCAGTTCGACATGCGGGACTGGCTCACGCCAATGCTGTCCGCGATGTCGCCTTTCTGGCGGTCGATGGCCTCGACCGCCACCTTCAGGCGCCAAGCCAGGTCCTCGTAGAACTCGATCTCGCGGGGGTCGCTGGGCCTAGGGTCACCTGCACACGACGGAAGGCCAATCACTTCAGCTGGGCATGCGTCTAGGTGGGGAGCGATCTTCTCCGCCCAGTCGCGCGTCATCTTCCTCGTGCCATGCCGCAGTTTGTTGATCTGCTGCTTCGTGGTGCCGACTTTGTCAGCCAGCGCCTGCCCGTCCATGCCGGCGCTGGTCATCAGCTTGTCAAGGCCATTGGGGTAGATCGGTGCGGTCATTGCGGCCGCATTGTCCCCAAATAGGGGACACTTGTCGGGCACCAAGATGTTGACCGCAGGTCCCCAAAGTGGTTACCTTCTGGGACCATGACACTTGTCGAGTACCTAGAGCGCAACGATCTGACCATCGCCGCCTTCGCCCGGCAAGCTGGGCTGAAGTCTCGTCAGCTCGTGCATCGCTACGTGCGGTGTGATCGGTTCCCTCCGCCAGAGGCGTTGAAGAAGATCCGCGACGCTACCGGCGGCGCCGTCACGGCTGATGATTTTGTTAACCAGCATCTCGCTCGGCAGGTGGCGGCGTGAGCGGGTCGGCGGTCGTGGATCCCGATGGGCGCCTGCCCGCGATCGTCGGCGTCGGGTGCGGCGTAGTGGTGGCGGTCTCTGTGTCCATGGCGTTCCTGCTCTACGACCCCCAGGCCCATGCGCGAGAGCGCACCGCTGCCTGCGTCGCGCGCGCCGTCACCCATGGTGCCGAGCTTCCTGATGCGGTCCGGCGCTGCGAGGCGCTGGTCGCTTGGCAGGAGGGGCGGCGGTGAGCGGGTCGGCGATCTTCCCCACGTTCGATCCGCTGTACCTCGACGGTGCCGACTACTGCTTTGGCGTGCCGGGC
>NZ_JALPRX010000201.1 GCF_023223525.1 Roseomonas acroporae
AATATCGTCCCGCAACGAACCCGTTGTCCAGCCGGACCGAAGGCGCTCGGCGTCGGCCGTCTATCCCTCCGCCCTCCGCATCTTCACTCCAGGCTCTCCGCCATTGGTGAAGGCGACGCCAGCGTCGTCCGTGAAGATCGAACTGCCCGCAAGTCACGCCTAGTCGACCTGGTTTGCGCCCAGGAAGAGCGACTGGGACAGCGTCTCGAAGAAGCGCTGGTACGGCGTCGCGTCGGAGATGGCG
>NZ_JALPRX010000202.1 GCF_023223525.1 Roseomonas acroporae
TCGTCCGTGAAGATCGAACTGCCCGCAAGTCACGCCTAGTCGACCTGGTTTGCGCCCAGGAAGAGCGACTGGGACAGCGTCTCGAAGAAGCGCTGGTACGGCGTCGCGTCGGAGATGGCGTCGAGGTTGTACTGCCCCGAGGCGCGCACGAGGGTCCGGTTCGGGCCGGCTGGTCTGATCGTGACGGTCAGGCGCACCACGCTTCCAGAGAACCGAGTGGCGCTCACCGTCCCGAGTTCGTCGTCCGCCCGGTCGACCACGAAGCCGAGGTCCTGCAGCGCGCCGATCACCGCGCGGAACAGGAGGTTGCGGTCGCCCGTGTCGAAGGATCGGGTGGAGATGGCCCGCTGCGCCACCTGGGTGTTCGAGGTCGCGAGGACCTGCTGCCGGCTGTCGATCTGGCAGGCGGCGAGGAGGGGCGCCAGGACGGCGAGGGTGATGGCGCCCCACAGGGATGGATCAGATCTCATGCGCGGTGAGGAAGCTCGATTGGGCGAGATGCTCGAAGAACCTCTGGTAGAGGACCGGATCGTCGAGCGTTTCCGTCCGGCTGACCTGGTTGTCGGTGTTCATGACGACGCGCTGGAAGGTGACACGGGCGGTCGAGGCCCGGCGATCCTGGGTCGGGCGGACGACGACGAGGACGCGGATACGCTGGTCCCGGTCCATGACCATGCGGTGGGTCCGGCTCCCCGCGGCGGCCGCGAGGATCGCTAGGATCACCTGGGCCGCGACTTGGCCGGCCTCGACTGCGTCCCGGTCCTTCGTCCCGGTGACCAGACCGCCTGCGGCCCGGCTCTCCGTGATGGTGAAGCCGAGGTCCTGGAGGACGCCGACGGTGGCCTGCAGGAGGGCCGTATCGTCTTGCGTGTCGAAGCGCCGCGTCTGGAGCGCGCGCTGGGCCACAACCGAGGCGGGGGGCGTCAAGGCGTTGGTGTGGAGTTCCTCTTTCGGCACGCAGGCCGGTAGGAGGGGGAGGAGCGCCGCGGCCCCAGCGCCCGACAGGAGCGATCGGCGGTCCATCCGGGTCAGAAGCTGCTGGAGCGGTAGGAGAAGTCCCGGACCCGGCTCGCCTCGTCGAAGCGAATAATGATCGTCAGGGTCCGCTGGGAGCGTCGCGCCGCGCCGGCGCTCGCTGCGCCCCCGATGAACAGGGCGGTCGCCCCGCCGGTGCTGGAGGAGTAGACGGTCTCGCTCGAAACCCGGTCGTAGACCCAGTTTTCCCGTCGCCGGTCGTCGGTCGTGACCATGTTCGGGGACCCGAGGACACCGACAACGTCGGCGCTCGTCATCCCGACCCGGATCTCGCGCTGGACGGTGCCGACGGTGAGCCGGTCGTTCGCGCCACCGGAGGCACCGACCGCGGTCGCGTGGTCCCCGGCGGCGACACAGCCGGCGAGGAGGAGGGCGGCACCGCAGGCCGCCCCGAGGTGGACCAAGCGGCTCATCGTGCGGGCTCCTGCGCCGTGGGTGTTGCCGGGCGCCGGAAGGACGTGTCCGGGGCGGGCCTGACGGCCTCCGGAACGCCGTCCTCGGGGGCCGCGAAGGCCTCGCGGCCGAGCGTGGCCGCGAGGGGGGCAAAGAAGTTGGCGAGGTAGAAGTTGGGCTCGTCGACTTGGGTCTCGAGCCGCGGCTGCCAGACGACGGCGTTCGCCCGGACGACGCTGCGACCGGGCTCCCGTTGCCGCACGACGGCCGTGAGCCGCACCGTATTCATCTTCGTGGCGGTGACGGTCCCCGCATTCGGCTCGGCTTTGTCGATCCGGTAACCGAGGTCATGCAGGGTGGCGATGACGCCCCGCAGCACGGTGTTCGCCTCGCCGTCGATCATGCGGGACTGCATGGCCCGGAGCTCGACGGCGCTTCGGGTGCTCGCCTGGAACTGGCGCTCGGGCGGCTGCGGCGCGCAGCCCGCGAGCGTCATCGACGCGACGGCCGCGATGACGAGCGGCTTCATGCCCGCTCTCCGCGGGCGGCCATGCCGTTCCGGAGGGTGTTGAAGAACTCGCGGTGCATCTCGGGCTGGTGGAGCTGCTCCACCCGGACCTGGCCTTGGTTCGTACGGACGACACGCTCGAAGGAGGCGCGGAGCTGCGTCTGCGAACTGTTCGGCAGTCGCTGCGAGGAGAGCGTGACGCGGATGATCTGGTCGGTGTCCCAGGTCGGGATGTAGGCCACGAGGAAGGCCGCGGCGACGATGGTCAGAGCGACCTGGGCCGCGATCTGCCCCGCTTCCTCCGCGTCTCGGGCCTTGCTGCCAGCGAGGACACCGACCGCCGGCGCGCTCTCCTCGACGGTGAAGCCGAGGTCCTGAAGCACCTGCGTCGCCTCCGTAAGCAGCTGCCGCTCGTCCGCGGTGTCGAAGCGCTCGATCTGCATGGAGCGGAGTTCAGCGGCGTTCCCGGGCATGGCCCCGACCCGCATCGCGATCTCGTTGGCGTTGACGCACCCCTCCAGGAGCGCCGCCGACACACATAGCCCGACAAGGCTTATACCGAGCCTAATCCCCTTACGCACTCATTCCCCCTCCGGGATATATTGATAGTCGAAACGAGGCTATGCGGACCATCTCTCGTTGTGAAGGCGCATGTTGGACACACGCCGGGAAAAAGGGTCCAAGCGGGGCGGGCTAAGTCAGGGAGGTAGCCGAGAGACTATGCCGCCCGACACCACCTCGGGTCGTGTCCCTAGTGGTGGTGTAGGAGCGCCCGACGCGGCGGCC
>NZ_JALPRX010000203.1 GCF_023223525.1 Roseomonas acroporae
GGCACCCCGGGCAGGCGCCACCTCGCCAAGCGAGAGGGGACACACAGTTTTTCCACCCCCTCTATCGTTTTCCGGTCGGAGCCGGTCGGACCTGCCGGAACCGCAGTTCCTGACTGCAACTTTGCAGTTCCGACCGCTCCGGGAGCCTCGGAGCCGGTCGGAACCGGAGGAGCCTGCCGGGTCATCCCGACAGGCCTTCCTGGTCGGCAAGGGACATGAGGCTCGCCCTGATGGTGTAGACCCGGATCTTGCCGAGGCCCGGGATCGCCACCCGCCTGGCGAGGTTCTTCCCTTCCCCCGGCTCCAGGTGCCCGGCCGCGGCGAGGGTCCGCGCCACCTCGGCCGCATCCAGCCCCTCGCACACCTCGGCGCGCCAGGTTGCCAGGTGGATCAGGTACAAGTCGGACCCGTTAGGCATGCGGCGCCAGCCCGCGCGGTTGACCACCGGCCGGGCAGGATCGAGCACCTCCTCCAGCTCGTTGGTGGTCGGGTTCAGCCAGATCGGCTGGAGCCGGCTGGCGCCATGCTGCACCAGGAACAGCCGCACCTTCGCGAGGTGGGCGGCCTCCTCGCCGCTGCCGTCTCCGCCGCGCCGGGCGCGCCATAGGCTCAGCACTGTGGCTGCGGCATCCGTCGCCGCCTCCTTCGGCCAGGGCACCACGCCCAGCTCGGCTGCGATCTCGCCGGCCGCCGCCACCAGCGCCAGGCGCCGCGCCACCTCCCGCACCTGCGGGTCGGCCCCGGCCGGGACGTGGGCGGCGAGGAAGGCGGCGCGATGCTCGGCGATGGTGGCCGGCAGTTCCTCCGGCGCCTCGGCGCGGATCCGGGCCAGCTGCGCCAGGAAGTCGCGGGCGGCGGTGCCGTGCTGGCGGTTGGCCGCGGTGGCGAGGTCGGCGCACAGGGCCTGGAAGTCGGGCCGGCCGTGGAGTTCGGGCCAGAGGTCGGCCGGCAGCGGCACGGAGGGCAGCCGCACCTCGGCACCGGGCGGGACCCGCTGGCCAGCCTTCTGCGCCAGGGTCGCGACATCGATCTCGCCGTTGCTGAGGTAGAAGGTCCGCCACGTCCGGCGCCGGCGGGCACTGGCGTCGGCCCGCAGCCGGCCCTTCCCGCCGCCGTTGCCCATGGCGTAGATCGCGCCCACCACGTCGCGCGGCTCGGCCTGCTGGATTTCATCCAGGGTCAGCAGCCCGTCCGCCGCCTCCTCGCACGCGGCTTCCAAGGCGTTGGCGGTGGTGCGCCAGTCGCGCAGAGCGCCGGCCTTGTCGTGGGGGCCCCAGACGCTGGCCGCCAGCCGCATCGCGACCGTTTTCCCGCGCTTGCTGGGGCCAAACAGGTGGACACCGCCGCCATCCTCGCCGGCGATTTCCAGCAGCGGGCCGACGAAGGCCGCGGCCAGGCAGAAGGTGGCGACCGGGTTGCCGACCGCGAGGGCTGCCACCTGCTCCTGCCACTCGGCGAGCGTGCCGGCGGTGGCGACGCGGCGGGCGGCATCCTCGGCCAAGTTCTGCAACACCAGCGGCTCGGCCGTGGCACCGATCGGCGTGCCGTCGGCCAGCATGTAGCCCGCCGCGCCGCCGGCCGGGGCGTGCCAACCGGTGCGCGGGACCGCGGTGACGCGGGTGGCGGTTTCCACCTCGCCCAGCGCCTGCCGCAGCAGCGCGCGGGCCTCGGCGGTGGCGCCGATCCGCAGCCCGCCATCGGCCAACTCGGCCTCCAGCACGCCGGGGTCGGTGGTGAGCAGCCGGCGCTGCATCGCCCAGCGGTGCTGGCGGCCGTCCCGGTCAGCCCAGGCCAGCCACAGGCCCCAGCCCTGCCCGGCACCGGTGCGGCTCTCGCCCAGCACCGCGAAGGGCGCGCTGACCAGCACCGGCATCGAGTCGTCGCCGTCGCTGAGGAACACCAGCCCGCGCTCCTCCATGCGGAAGCCGGGCGGCCAGATCACGGCGCCGGCGGTGCCGCGCAGCCGCTCCCGCTCGGCCGCCTCGCGCTCCTGGAAGGCCTGCCGGCGGAGGGCATGGACCGCCTTCGCCAGATCCTTCACGGTCAGGCCGAGGCGGGAGGCGGCCGCCCGGCGCTCCTGCGCGAACTCCGTCGGCGA
>NZ_JALPRX010000204.1 GCF_023223525.1 Roseomonas acroporae
CGCTCCCGCTCGGCCGCCTCGCGCTCCTGGAAGGCCTGCCGGCGGAGGGCATGGACCGCCTTCGCCAGATCCTTCACGGTCAGGCCGAGGCGGGAGGCGGCCGCCCGGCGCTCCTGCGCGAACTCCGTCGGCGACAGCTTGGCGAGGCGCGCCAGTTCCAGGGCGGTGGCGGCCCGGTCCGGCGCGGGTCCTGCGGCCGGCTCCTCCTCGGGCGCCGCATCGGGGGCTTCGGCTTCAGCCTCGGCCTGCGCTTGCCGCGCGGCGCGCACCTGCATGTCGAGCGTGCCGACGCGGCAGCCGAGGCGGCTGGCGGCGGCCTGTCGCTCGCGGTCGTACTCGACCGGCGTCAGGGCGGCGAGGCGGGCGATCTCCTCGGCCCTGGGCAGGTTGATCACCTGTCCCATCGGCGTCTCGTCCCGGCCGGGCGAGGGCATGGCCGTATCCATCACCGCGTGCCCTCCACCCGGACGTTGCCGGCGTCGGTGCGCTGCGCCATGGCCCAGCGCGCGATCGCCTCTCCTTCGCCCTCGGGCTTGCCGGCCTGCTGGAGGGCGCCCTCGACGGTGCGGATCACCTCGCCCTCGGTCAGCAGCCCGGCCACGACGAGGCGGGCCAGCCCCCAGCACTGCGCCACCGCCGTGGGGTGGCGGCTGTCCACCGGGGCGCTGCTGATGGCGAAGGCCGCGCGCGAC
>NZ_JALPRX010000205.1 GCF_023223525.1 Roseomonas acroporae
TGGAAGAGACGGCGGAGATGGGGCTGATGCTGCGCGACGCCTGCATCGAGCTGGTGCGCGGCCTGCGCGGCGAGCGCGACGCGGCCATGCTGGCCTTCCGGTTCCAGGCGCCGGTGGCCGCCGCCGCGCCGGGCAGCGAGGCGGTGAACTGAGGGAGCGTGGGCGCGCCGCTGCCGCGTGCCGGAGGACAGCCCCGACTTGGCCCGGCGGGTGGAGCGCGACCGCGACTTCCGGCGGCAGTTCGGCAGGAGCCCGCGGGATGCTGAGGTGGGGGCGGAGTGAGGAGATGAACGGTTCGCAGGGTCGGAAAAGCCATTGATTTTGTTCACTTCCGACCACGTTTGTTGCACTTCCGACCGGTCGGAAGGGTCGGAAGGTGGGGGTAGGCCAGTCATCGTTGGGTAAAAACTGCCCCAAGAAGCGTTACGAGATCAATTTGAGTGGCCAGCAATCCATCCCGCAACAAAGTACAATGAGGCCGAATCGGGTGCGATCGCTCGACACGAGGAGAACGCGACTACATGGCCGTTGCGTACCACATGGTTCATTATCGCCTCTTCCGGCTAACCGGCTCTGATAAAACAGCTCCATCATTAGAGGTAATGTGCAGGGATGTACTCAATACCACAAATACCCTAGGAGAGGCACTGTGGGCGAGAGTGCGAGACCGTATGCATGTCTTGCCTCCACCTGACGAAAGGCAGCTTATTTTAAATAAGGTGGCTGATTTGAAGTCGGCCGTTTTTGGAGAGATGTGTTTGGTGGAGGCGAAAGGGCTTCAAGCACTTCTTGAGCTAAAGACGGCCAATGTTGCGTTATCCGATTTAACTATTGCGGAGATTTACGCTCTTCAGGAAAGATCCGCTCCTACTGGCTCACATTTTATTCGTGGCATGGCATACTGGATGGCGATATCGAATCATTTGTTTTTTGTTCGTCTCCACAGCATGGGCCACGAGCACTTAAGACAGTATTTTGAATGGCTTTTAAAAGGCGAGTTACAGAAGATTGATGGGTGCCCCTCCTTTTCCTTACAGGCAGAGTTTGACGTATCCACCACCACCGCAGACATAGGAGATATAAGAAGTCTTAGAGTTAAAGGAAAATCCGCTCCGCAATTTAATGTCGTCCCCATCATCGACCCAGCAGAAAAAAGAACAGTTGCGACGGCTAGGAGCGTTGCAGACAAGTTTGTTCAGTTCGCCCAGGCACTTCCCGTAGTACAGGCACTTTTCGGGCAGGCAAAAGCGCAGTCTCTTATTGAAAGCTTAGGTCCGGAAGAATATTTGTCAGTAGATGCGTCTGTTAAAATAAGAGGAAGGCGGACAGTAAGATCGAAGGAGCAGTTACGAGAGATCGCAAGCAGCCTTGCCGATATGACTGAAGGAGATGTTCAGGTCGAAGGAAGGGATGGAAAAGTCTCAGACGGTGACGCAATTTTGCGCACCCGCATGCCATTCGCGCTTGCGCATGAGGGATCAAATTATCTTGAATTTGACAACGTGGCGGATCAGATACAAGAGGTCTATTCACGGTTTGTTCAGGATGGTAAGATCAAGGCCTGATGTTGCTTTTATGCACCATTCTTGCAGTCTTGGCTGGAGCCGCGTTCTTCGGTTATGCGGTTGATCTGCTGCATCTTCTTCCTGCTCTGCAGCCCATAGTAGTTGGCTTGTCTATAATGGCTGCCGCCGTGTTTGTTCGCTTGAATCGAGGCATGCCAACGCTTGATTGGAAAACATTAGAGCCGAGACAGAGAAGCAATCTGACAGCGGCAATAGTATCTCTGACGGCGGAATACGGCGCCATTTTGGCAATGATGGGCATTACGCTTGTGGCGTTAGTGACAATCACAACTTTGGGCGTTGATTACGTAAAACTTAATTGGTCCAAGGAGATGCGCAGCTATGCGTCGTCATTTATTGGTGCCCTACTTTCTCTGTGCGCATCACGGATGGCTTACGTAATTTGGCGCGATTATGACATCGTCAGGCTTCAAAAAATCCTCATCGATAAAGCTGGCGAGAAGGAGAGCACCGAAAATCAACAGAAGGCCTCTTCCGAAAAGGTTGTTGCGATGAAAAGTGCTGGCCTCCGCCGCATTTCTCAGGAGCCGCCCAAATCATGGCCTGAATCTTAGCGGCATTGAGCGGAGCCGCCTCCCTGTGCCCCACTCTATAATGGTTACTGCTCTACTTGGAGTGTGACTGGCCAAATCAGGAAGCCAAGGCGTCCAGCTTCAATGGTCACGCCATCAGCACATAAACCGTCTCGGCGAAGCTCTTCAATCCGATTGTGCGCCGCAGTGATAGTGTCGAAGCTCTGCTTGAGCGCGACATACCCGGAAATGCCCGAGACCGAATAGGTCGGATCAATCAAGACCGACAGTTCGAAGGTTTCAGCCATAGCCTTGCTCCTGTTCACCCGTCCCCCTGCGGCAGGTAGCCGCGCTCGGCGAGCCAGGCGCAGAGGACACGGTCGGCTTGGTTGGGGGAGCCTGATCCACCACCCACCGCGGCGCCCTTTTGCGCGTTATTCAGCTTCAGGGTCGACAAGCCAGCACTCGACCATCCCCGTGGGAATCACATGGCACTGGTGGCGCTGCGGCTCAGGGGCCGGCGGCTTGGCGCACCCTGCCAGACACACGATGGCGGCCGCCAGGAGGAAGCTCCTCCACGGCTTCATCGCCCGCCGGCCTCCGCAGCCTGACCCCAGGCCCCTCGCCGTTGCCGGGGATGGAGATCACGCCGGCGCCCCAGTCATGGTGTATTCCAACCC
>NZ_JALPRX010000206.1 GCF_023223525.1 Roseomonas acroporae
CCCGCGGCAACCTGACACTCGGTCGCCGCGTCACCGGACGCTTACCTCTCCTGACCAGAGCACCGCGCTGAGGCGCAGGTTTCCTGCGGGTTTCGGCCGCGACCTTGATGGTGCAAGGTCGGAACGAAGGTGGTTTTTCTCTCCGGAATGCCGGAGAGTCTCCGGACCTTGGGGGTTGGCCGATTTTTCCAACAAGGCTTAACCTATTGAAAACACTCGATCTCTAGAGGGAGATAGCGCGCGTCGTTCGGCGTGCGTGCCGCCTGCCGGTCAAAGCTGCGCAGAGAAGCTGCCTTCTCCAAAGCCGAGGCCTTGTCTGGCGCCGAGCCTCGACAGACCATTTAACGCCGTCTCGATCGGGGCAGCCGACCTGCTACTCCTTGACCACCACGACGAAGGATGGGTCGCTGGTACTCGGTCTTGGAGAGACCATCTGAGGCGACTGAGCGCTGTTAGACGCGATCAAGTGGCCTAGCGCGCGATCTCTCCGTACGCGGTCAGAACGGCCTTGTCCCTAACCTCTCCCCTCTTCGCAGCGAGACCAAGAACCCTTTGCGGCAGAGGAAGGTCAAGGCTGCTCAAGAGCAGCGCCGACACGGTCACCGTGCCGCAGACGCGACCGAACCGCTCGTTTACCGGGCCGCTGTTGAGCAGTGCGGCAAGGTCTTTAGGCGGCACGACCGGCTTTCGGCCCTCGATCGGGGACACAAGGACGACATGGTTCTCTCCCACCAAGCCGCCATGCTCTCTGAAGAAGGACTTCGGAACGGCCGCCGCGTTGATGCGTCGCTCCTGTTTTCGGTTGGAGGTGCGTTGTACGACCACAAGCGGCTTCCGGAAAACATACGGGGCCATCGCCTTTGCCTCGAACCACAGGCGGCCGCTGGCCTGCGATTGATGCTCTGCGCGCATGAAATCGAAGCGGCCATCCGAACCCACCGCTTTCGCCCAAACCAAAGGGAAGCGTGACTTCGCGGGGCGGCGGTGCATTCTGTCTGCAACGCGTTGAGGCACGACGTAGCCCACGCGAGTCTCGTAGCCGTAATCCGACAAGGTCGCCCCACCTTTGCCGTCCTGACCGCGAGACGGAAGTCGCCATGGCAAGCCATCAAGCGAGACCTCCACGGTTCCGAGGGCCTCTGTCTCGCCTTCAGCGTGGACCATGCAGCAGGCGGCCGAGACTGCCCCTGTGGTCTCCGGCTCCAGCGCCTCCTCTAGGCGCCGCACGACAATGAAGCAGGCATCCTGGACGACATCCAGGAAGACGTGTTTGCGCTTCTCTATAAGATCAATCGAGACAATCTGCGACATTTGGGCAAGGCGTCTGCGGAAGGAGGCGTAGTCCGGGCTACCAATGAAGCTCATCGGCACAATGAACCCAAGCAGCCCGTTGGTGCGCACCCTGTCGAGCCCGCGACGCAGAAACATGGCGTAAATGTTGAGCTGCCCGCCAGCAATGTCCGAGAACTCGGCGCGCCAACGGCGGTGGCCTTTAGCCCCGATTTTCGCATAAGGCGGGTTGCCGATCCAGCTGTCCACTAGCCCATCATGTTGGTCGACCAGGCTATCCCCCATACTGACCAATCCGAACCGCGGGCCGACCGCCATCCCGAACTCTCGGCGTAACATCCTGCGCAGTAAGGCATTGGCGATGAGGGCAAGTCCTCGGTCGATCTCGCAGCCCGACAGCCTGGCACGCACGTCGGCCAGTACGTCTTCAGGGCTATCCCCCCGGTCCAAGCCGGCTCGAGCAACTCTGCGGGCGATAGGCACGATGAAGGCGGCTCCGCCCGCTGCCGGGTCGTGAATAACATCCCGATCCAGATTCAAGCCGCACTCCACCATGCGGAGAATCAAGTGTCTCACTAAGTGCGGTGGGGTGAAATAGGCTCCGAGAGCCTTCCGCCGCTCGGCGCCGATGAGAATAGTGTAGGCGCTAGCAATGGCATGGTCGGACCATTCGGGCTCGAGCTGGTCAAGTAGAGAAACTATTTCGCGCGGCCCGCGCCCGTCGATCAAACGGCGGCAGAAGGTAGTAGCGCTCTCTCGGCCCACGCGGTCCCGCACCAACCGGAACACCTTAGCTAAGGTCGCCTCCCGAACTTGCGCGACCGAACAGCTGCCCACCAAACACCCCACCCTGCCCCACACTCGTAACGTCGTATGGGCGGCGAAGTACACCGTCAACTGTACTCTTGTGGTAAAGACAGATTCCGGCAGCCGAGAGCGCCAATACAGTAGAAGTCAGACGGAAAATTTCTCCGAGATTTCTTTCGCCGCCGCGACTGTCTCTGCGACCGCCAGCACGGGCAGACCCTCAAGCAGGACGCCCATCTCCACAGAGCTGCATAGGTAGCGGATGAAGTTGGCGCTGCCAAGATACGCGAATTCAGCATCAGCCAGAACAACCTTGGCGTGAAACGTCTCGTAACCGCTTCCGGACGGCGACGGCACCCAGTAGTCGAAGAGACTGACCCCAAGGGCCCGGAACTCGTCGTGGTGCGCATGCAGAAGGCCGTAGACCCGCTGGCGATTGCGGAGGACGAGGTGCCGTTCGACGCCAGGTGGTGCCTCGGCGAACACCCGGAGGGCCCAGCGCATCCCCTCCTCGTTGAGGAACGGGGTCATGACCGTGAGCCTCCGCAGGGCACGGCGAGCGATTCGATGAACGCCTCATCGGTCTCGACCAGGTTCACATGTGGACTTCCCCCTGGGGAGTGGAGGGTTTGGTAAGGAACCCGAGC
>NZ_JALPRX010000207.1 GCF_023223525.1 Roseomonas acroporae
CGTCACCGACCTCACCGCGGCGACCGCCTACGACTACCGCATCACTCCGCAGAACAGCATCGGCAGCGGCCTGCCGGCGATGCTCAGCGGCGTCAGCACGGCAGCGGCGCCGGCGATGCGTGCCAGCAGCGACACCATCAGGGCCAGCAGCGGCACCGTCCGCGCGAGCGCGGCCTAGGAGAACCGGACGTGGTCAAGGCCCTTGTGAACCGCGGCGGCTCCGCGAACGACGTCACCGCCGATACGCTCTACGCCGCTTTCGGAAAGCTGAACGACAACACCGACGAACTCTACACGAAGGCGTCGGACCTCCAGGCCGCTGTGACCGCATTGCAGGCGGCGGTGGGGTCCATCGACTTCGAGGCCAAGGCGCTGGTCGATGCCGCGACCATCGCCACCGCGATCACCGCACGCGACGGGCAGTACAGCGCCTCCATTTCCGGCACGCGGCTGCTTGGCCTGCCGACCGGCGCCTCGCCCGGCGGGCGCTACGTCTGGCGCCTTGCGCTAACCGGCACGACCACGCTGACCTTCGCCAGCGGCTTCGTGTTCTCGTCCGCCTTCACGCCGGCCACGGCAGCAGGCGACGTGATCGTCCTCGACGTGGTGTACGACGGACTGTTCTTCCTCGTGCAGAATGCCCGCAACTACCTCGGCCTGCTGTCGAGCGCGCTCCCGTCGATCACGTTCAGCCAGACGCTTGCCAACGCCGTGTCCGGCGCCGTGTCGGCTGGCACGACGGTGGGAACGCTGTCGGCCAAATCCGGAAGTGCCACGCGCACCTTCACCTCGCGCAACGATGCGCTGGTGCTGGACGCCGACGGCGTGACCATCAAGACCGGCAACGCGTCCTCGCCCAGCTACACCGCCTGGGGCACGGCGGACGGCATGGTCACGGACACCCCCACCAGCGGGACCGGCGCGGCCGTCACCTATCCGATCAACCTGACCACGAACCCGGCGGCCGGGCTGCGCATGGCCGCGCTGCGGTGCGGCCTCAACGACAGCACCAACGCCACCTGGAAATCCGTGAAGTGGGGCTACGGCCTCGGCAACAGCGGCATCAGCATCCCGGCCGGCACGCTCCAGACCACCGCGAACGGCGGCTTCTCGCTCGGCTTCTGGTTCAAGCCGCCGAGCGCGCAGGCCTACTCGTTCTTCCACGACGCGGTCGGCGGCGCGCAGGTGAACCCCGGTAGCGACGGCGGCGTGTACATCCACTACCAGCCGTCCACCGGCTACCAGGGCATCGGCTACGCGGCCGGCACGTTCCCGACCGATGGCGCGCTGCACTACGCCATGGTCAACGTCACCGCGAGTGCCTTCAAGATCTACATCGACGGCGTCTTGAAGGTGAACGCGGCGCTGAACCTCGACAAGCTCGGGCAGAACCCGCTCTACATCGGCAAGCGCAGCGGCGACACCACCAGCATCGACATCTCCGAGGTCTCGCTCTGGGCCACGCAGCGCGCCGCCACCACGCCCACCGCCGCGCTGACGGGCGGCGAGACGGGCATCACCACACTCTGGCCGCTCGACAACGGTCTCTATGGCTGGACGCCGATGACGGCGCCGCCGCAGATCATGCGCCGCGTGACGCCCGTGATCGGCCAGCGCATCGACCTGTCGGACGTGAAGTACGTCCGCAAGGATCGGTTCACGGCGGTGCCGAACTGGCGCCACCAGTCGGGCTGGCCGCCGCGCACCGTGCACGCCAATGGGATGCTGGACAGCACGAGCAACCTGTTCTGCCACGGCTACGTGACCGGCTCCTGGGACCCGAGCGACATGCGCGTGTCGGGCAAGACGCCGGCGGCGTGGGCCGGCGGCAGCAGCTATGTGCCGCCCGCCGAGGCGTGGCCCTCCGTCGCGCGCCTGCACACCGAGGGCTGCGCGATCCCGAACTGGTCCACGATGCAGTACCTCGAAGGCGGGCCGCTCATCACGCTCGGCACGGATGCCACCATGCCGGGCGGGTTCCTCAAGATGACGCCCAGGCTGATGACCGCGAACGAGGCCGCGTGCCTGCCGGCGGCGATGATGTCGGCTTCCGACGCGCCGAAGTACCTCGGGCCGGCCTTCAACACCTTCCCCTACGGCATCCGCTACGGGCTGCACGCGACCCGCATGCGAGCGCCGAACATCGGTCCCGGCTGGCCCGCGTTCTGGCACCTCTCTGACTTCCAGGACAGCGTCAATGAGATCGACACGAACGACAAATTCGGCCTGGACTACCGCACGTCGAACCAGGGCTTCATCTATCGCCACACGGATGGCAGC
>NZ_JALPRX010000208.1 GCF_023223525.1 Roseomonas acroporae
GTTCTGGCACCTCTCTGACTTCCAGGACAGCGTCAATGAGATCGACACGAACGACAAATTCGGCCTGGACTACCGCACGTCGAACCAGGGCTTCATCTATCGCCACACGGATGGCAGCACCAAGGATTTCGGCGGCGAGAAGGCGGACCTCGAATGGCCGAACCGCTGGCGCTGGTACGCGACCGACTTCGGGCCGGACTTCATGATCTTCTACATCGGCTTCGGTGACGACCTCTCCAGCGCGGTCTGCACGCAGTGGCGCGAGACGCCCGAGAGCTACAAGACGACGACCTTCTACTCGATCTTCGACTACACGATGACCAACAACCCGTCGAACGACGCG
>NZ_JALPRX010000209.1 GCF_023223525.1 Roseomonas acroporae
GCACTCGCCCGTATCCTCGTCGGTGTCGATCAGGCTGCCCTTGAACAGCGGCCGGCTGTCCGGGTCGCTCCAGCGCGCGACGAGATCGGGGATCGTGACGGTGCTCTCGACCATTCTGCCCTCCAGGCCCGCCGGGTGGCGGGGTGTGGAGGGGATGATGGTGTAGTTAAACTACACCGTCAAGGGAAAAGTGTAGCCTAGCTACACTCGCGATGCGGACGCCCAGACAAACGAACGCCCGCCTCGGTCTCCCGGGCGGGCTGGGTGGGCGGTGGGTGGGGTTGGTGGCTAGGCCGGCAGCAGCTTGAAGTACCGCGCCGCCGTGATGGCGGCCCCGACCAAGGTGAGGCCGCCCACCAGCGTCCCCATCAGCAAGCCGAACATCGTCCAGCCGCTCGGCACCTTCGCAAGCGCTTGTGACGCCACCCCATCGACCCGCCTAACCAATCCGTCCAGTGATACGCTCAGTGCGGCGATGTTCGCTTCGATGCGGGTGGTGGACAGTTCGACCGAGCGCAGCCGGTCATCCAGTTTGTCGAGGCGACCCTCGACCCGGTCCACGCGCTTCGTCAGCTCGGCGATGCCGTCCATACCCCCAGAGTTACCGCCGCCGCCGCCGCCTTCAAGGGGCGGCATGTCATCTACCCCGATCAGCCGGGCCCTCGCGCTCACCGGCAGCGAGTGGATGGTGGCGGTCATTCGCCCTCCGCTCGCTCAGGCGCGCCAGGCGGGGCCAGCAACCCCTCGACCGTCTGCGCGAAGTGGGACCGGATGAAGCCGCAGTTGGTGCAGGAGAGCGCATAGGCCAGGAACCTGTGCATCCGCACGGGCGGGTTGGCGCCCGGATAGTCCTGGGCCCAGGTTTCGCCTTTCAGCCGGCCGAGGTTGTACCAGCTCTCGTTCCCGCAGAGCGGACAGGCGGCCTTGACGCCCCTGGCTGCGAAGAACTCGTCCAGATTGACGGTCGTCCAAGCCGGCGCGCTGTCGCTCAACCCCGTGGCCTCCGTCCTCAACCGCTCATTGCCGCATCGCACCAACACGGGACCGTGACGGTTGCATGCCAGCGGAATCTGCTGTCGTTCACGTCTCGTTCATGCAAACCTGTCTCTGCCGGCGGGATGATCCGGCGGCGCAGGTCAGGAGGTGGAGCCATGCAGCGCGCCAGGAATTTTCGGGAGCCGAGGCAGCCAGTCATCGCTTCTCACCGGCCACCAGCAGGTGCGGACCAAGCGTCACGCCATGCCGGCGAAGGCGCTCTTGTAGACTGGGGTCCTTAGCCCAGTGTCCGCCCCTCTCGATTGCGAAGAGCAGTTGGTAGGCCGCTCCCTCAATGCCGTCGGTCAAACGCACAAGCTGCTGCGGCCTAGTCTTGGCGAGGAGACGCGAGACCATGATGGCTTCTGCGCACATCTCCTGAAGCAGCGCTGGCGGCAGCGCGTCAGGGTTGATCCCTTCTCGCTTAAGGGTCTGCCTCAGCAACGCCATGGCGCTGTAGCTGACCGGCGTCAGGTAGCCGATGAGTGCGCGGAGGAGCATATGCGCGACACCGGGCTCAGCTTTCGGCCTGCTGGGGCTCCACGTCCTCGGCAGCCTCCAGATTGGCTAGAGCTTCCTTCTCCAGAACTTGAGCGTACCGACCAGGAAGAGAACTCCAGTCCCCCAGAAACACGTAGTTGAAATCCAGCCCCTTGGCTCGACACAGCCGGTACATGGGATACGGCTGAGGGGGATTATCCCCTGCCAGCCAATTCCGAATGACGTGCTTGCTGACACCCATGATCTCACCGGCCTCGACTTGGCTGAGCCCAAGGAGGTCGATGAGGCGCCTGAGCCGTCGGCCGGCGTCGATCTGGAATTCCGACTGAGGGAGAATGGGCTGCGGCATCCTTCGAGTGTGCCGTAAAGCTACGCTTCACGCGGTGGAGAAGGGTCTTGGCATGAGGGTGTAGTTTAACTACACTCGCATGCCATGGCCGACGCCGAGACCTCACCTGTGACTGCTGCCGCCCTCCGCGCCATCGAGGCTGCCGGGGGCGGCGCCGCGCTCGCCAAGCGGATTGGCGTCACCCGTTTCGCTGTCCAGCAGTGGAAGGATACCGGCATCCCCGCCGGCCGGGTCGGCAAGGTCTCCGCGGCCACCGGCATTCCGCTGCACGAGCTGCGGCCGGACCTGTTCCCGCGGGCCGCCGAGGTGGCGGCGTGAGCGGGTCGGGGGGAGCACGCAGAGTGGGCTGGCTGGCTTTCACCAGCGTGCTGATCGCGTTGCTGCCCATCTCCCTCGCGCTGCTTCTCATCGCCGCGCTCTACGATCCCCAGGCCGAGACACGCGATCTCACTGTCACTTGCATCTCCCGTGCCGTCATCCACGGCGCCGAACTGCCTGATGCCGTTCGCCGCTGCGAGGCGCTTGTTGCGTGGCGGGGGAGGCAGCGATGAGCGGGTCAGCGGCCTTCCCCGTCTTCGAGCCGCTGTACCTCGACGGTGCCGACTACTGCTTTGGCGTGCCGGGC
>NZ_JALPRX010000021.1 GCF_023223525.1 Roseomonas acroporae
CCCCGGCGCACCCACAAGATGCGCCCTTCCCGCGCCGCCCGGCTTTGCCTAGCATCGGCGCATGGCAAGCACCGCTGGCACGCTCTGGGACCAATTGCCGCTCCGCCGCACCCGCGCCGCGCCGGAGCCGGACGCGCGCCCGCGCGCCGTGGCGCTGCCCACCGCCTGGGACGACTCCGCCGCCGCCGCCCTCGCCGCGCTGGCGCCGGGCGGCGGCCCGGTCAGCCTGCCCGCCGCCGCCGAGCCGTGGATACGCCGCATCGCCACCCGCGGGCGCCGGCTCGGCCGCCTCGATTCGGCCGGGGCGGCGGCCGCCTTCGCCGAGTCGCTGCGCGCGCTGCTGCTCGCCCGCCGCGGCGCGCCGGGCGCCGGCGTGTGGCGCAACGACGGCGCCGCCGAGCCGCGCTTCGTGCTCAACCTGCCCGCCTTCCTCGACGAGGAGGGCGGCTTCGACGCGCCCGCCTACCGGGCCGCGGTCGCGGTCGCGGTGCGGGCGCTCGACATCCTCGGCGGCGGCAAGGCCGGCCGTCTCAACCTCGGCTTCGCCGATCTCGCCGGGCTGCTGGCCGGGATCGGGCTGCGCTACGATTCGCCCGAGGCGCGCGCCGTCGGCGCCGCCATCGGCGCGCTGACGCGCGGCGCCGCCGAGGCCGAATCCGGCCGGCTCGCGGAGCGGCACGGCGCCACCGAGCCGGTCGCCCTGTTCGCCCCGCCGCCTCCGGCCAGCACCGTGGTGCCCGGTCTCGCCGAGGCGGCCCGCGCGGCGCTGGACGAGGCGGCCGCCGCCCCGGGCCGACGCCACGTGGCGCTGGTGGCGCTGCAACCGGCCGACGCGGTGGAGGCGCTGCTCGGCGCCGAGACCGGCGGCCTCTCGCCCGCCCCGGGCCCGACGCGCCCGGGCTTCGACCTGCTCGGCCGGCCCGCCGACCTGCCCACCGCGGCCGCCCGGCGCGCCGGCACCCGTGCCGCCGCCCTGCTGGCCCAGGTGAACGAGCCGGCCCGCCGCGCCATGGCCGAGGCCACCGGCCGCTTCCTGCACGCCGACCCGCCCGCCCCGGCGGCGTTGGCCGAGCCCGGCCGGCCCGCGCCCCGTCCCGCGCCGCGCCGCCAGACCGGCGGCGGCCGTGGCGCCAACTGGTGCGTCACTGTGGGCGGGCACCGCGTCGCGCTGCACACCTCGGAGGATGCCGAGGGGCGGCCCATCGGCATCAGCTTCCAGCTCTCGAAGGAGAGCGCGGCCTATCGCAGCCTGATGGACGCCTTCGCGCTGGCCGTCTCGCTCGGCCTGCAGTCCGGCGTGCCGCTCGACGAGTACGTCGAGTCCTACGGCTACACGCGCTTCGGCCCCTCGGGCGCGGTGGAGGGCGATCCGGCCATCACGCGCGCCACCTCGGTGCTGGACTGGGCCTTCCGCCGGCTCGCCATCGACTATCTCGGCCGGCGCGACCTGCCCAACCCGAGCGAGGCGGATTGCGCCATGGACGCGATCGGCAACGCGGCGCAGGAATCCATGCTGCCGCTCGACCTGCCGCAGCAGCCCTCCCCGCGCGCCCGTCGCCGCGCCCTGCGCCTGGTCGGCTGAGAGAAGGATTCCGACCATGGCCGGACGCATCGACAGCAGACTCGCCGAACTCGGCATCGTCCTGCCGGCGCCGCCGGCGGCGGTGGCGAACTACGTTCCCTTCGTGCAGAGCGGCCGGCTCCTGGTCGTCTCCGGCCAGATCCCGCTGGTGGACGGGAAGATCGCGCAGACCGGCAAGCTCGGCGGCGCCGTCTCCGTCGAGCAGGGGCAGGCGGCGGCGCGGCTCTGCCTGATCAACGTGCTGGCGCAGTGCAGGGCGGCGCTGGGCGACCTCGACCGCATCGCGCGCGTGGTGCGGCTCGGCGGCTTCATCGCGGCCGGGCCGGACTTCACCCAGCACGCGGTGGTGATGAACGGCGCCTCGGACCTCGCCGTGGCGGTGTTCGGCGAGGCCGGCCGCCATGCCCGCAGCACGGTCGGCGTGCCCTCGCTGCCCGGCGATGCCTCGGTCGAGGTCGAGGGGATGTTCGAGTTCGTCTGAGCGCCCGGGCCGACTCGGTCCTCCCGCCCCCGCCTGCGGCGCGCCCGAGCACGCCGCGTCAGCGCAGCGGCCAGACCTGCGGCGCCGGAAGCGGCGGCGCGTTCGGGTCCGGGGCACCGTAGCGGCGCCTCGGCGTGCCGACCACGTAGCGGGCGCCGCCGCTGCACGTGGCCAGGGCGGCATCCAGCCCCTGCGCCGCGAGCCTGGCCGCATCCTGCGGATCCGCCGCGCCGAGCCCCGTCACCTCCGGGCAGGCATGGCCGGCGGCCACGATCAGCGAGGCGATGGCACGCTCCCGGTAGCCGGGCGGCGGTGGGACGTCGGCGCGCGGTGCCATCGGCACGGCCAGCGGCAGCCCGGCCGCGGCCACGCCGAGGGCCATGGCGACCCGGCGGAAAGGCGGCATCGTCGAATCCTCCTGGTGCCTTGCCCGGGCGCCATGCTGGCAGGTCGGCGCGCGCGCGTCATCGTACCGGCTCCGCCGAGGCAACGTTCCCGCCACATGACCCAGACCGCCGCCTTCCTGCTCTCGGTGCTGGTCGAGGCCGTCGCCGCCGCGCTCCTCGTCGCGGCCGCCGGGTGGGGCCGCCTCCAGAGCCGCCCTGGGAGCCCCTCCGCGCGCGCCGCCCTGGCTGCGCTGGCCGGCACCGCCCTCACCCACCCGGCCGTCTGGCACGGCGTGCCGCCGCTCGCCGACCGGCTCGGCTACGGCACGGCCGTGCTGCTGGCCGAGGGCGCCGTGGTGCTGGCCGAGGCCCCGGCCTACCGGCTGCTCGCCGCCCTGCCCTGGCCGCGGGCGCTGCTCGTCTCCCTGCTCGCCAACGCCGCCTCCACGGCGGCCGGCCTGCTGCTCTACGCGCTCGGCCGCGCCTGAAGCCCGGCGCCGAGCGCCAGCAGCAGGATCGGCCATTCCACCCAGGCATGCAGCAGCGCCGCCAGCGCATAGACCCGCTTCGCCGCCGCGTAGTCCAGCCAGAAGCCCAGCGCGAGCCCCGCCCCCGCCGCGCCGAGTCCGAGCAGGAAACGCCAGCCGAGCGGACCGCCCGAAGGCCAGCGCAGCAGCGGCCCCGCCGCCCCGCGCGCCGGCCGCTCCGCCTCCCCCGCGAGGCGCGGCAGCACGCCGATCACCACCGCGTAGTGCAGGCACTGCGCCAGCACCGAGGCGGCGAAGGCGTGCAGCGCCCAGTCGGACCACAGCGCCGAGGCCGGCACGTAGGCGGGCAGATGGTCCGCCAGCCCGCCCGCCGGGAACAGTGCCGCCTCCGGCGCCACCAGCCCGGCCCCGGCCAGCCAGCGGAAGGGCAGGCCCGTCGCCACCAGCAGCGGCAGCCCGAGGAAGGCGAGCGCCGCGACCGCCATCGCCCGCCGGCGCCGCGCGCCGCGGAGCCGTTCTGCCAGGAAGCCCAGCGGCGTCAGGTTGTGCAGGATCGCCGCCGCCAGCAGCGTCGCGAAGGGCGCCAGCACCGCCCCCGCCGCCAGCCCGCCGGCCACCGCCCCGCCGAGCCAGCGCCGGTGCCGCATCCGCCCCACCACCAGGGCCACCAGCAGCGCCGCCAGAGCCAGCTCGCCCGCCACCGCCGCCTCCGGCCGCAGCCAGCCCTGCATCCCCGCCAGCCGCAGCGCCGCCGCGCCCAGCAGCAGCGCGGCGAACCGGCCGGCCAGCCGCGTCCCCAGCCGCCGGCCGAAGCGCGCATCGACGTAGCGCAACTCGCTCAGCACATGGGCGAGGCCGAACAGCGCCAGCGTCGTCGTGTAGGTGGCGAGCGGCAGCGCGACGGCGGCCAGCAGCATCCCGGCCGCCGCCAGCGCCGCCACCGGCCCCGGCACGGGGAGCAGGCGCGCCGGCAGGCCGTCGCCGCAACGTCGCTCGACTTCTCCGCCGGTGCGGCGCAGCATGGCCGGCGCATGCCTTTCCCCAAGACGGGCGACGCGACGGGCGAGGCGCCCGCCCTCTCGCTCACCCTCCACCCGCGCATCGCCGACATCCCGGCCGCGGACTGGGATGCCTGCGCCGGCGGCGACAACCCCTTCGTCAGCCATGCCTTCCTCTCCGCGGTGGAGGATTCCGGTTCCGCCGGGGCGCGCACCGGCTGGCTGCCGCAGCACGCCGTGCTGCGGGACGCCTGCGGCCGCATCGTCGCCTGCGCGCCCTGCTACGCCAAGTCGCACTCCTACGGCGAGTACGTGTTCGACCATGGCTGGGCCAACGCCTTCGAGCGCGCCGGCGGCCGCTACTACCCGAAGCTCCAGGTCGCCTCGCCGTTCAGCCCGGTGCCCGGGCCGCGCCTGCTGCGCCGGCCGGGGTCCGGCATCCCCGCCATCGCCCTGGCCGAGGGGCTGGCCCAGGCATGCCGGCAGCTCGACCTCTCCTCGGTCCACGTCACCTTCTGCACCGAGGCGGAATGGACGGAACTCGGCGAGGCGGGCTGGCTGCAGCGCCTCGGCACGCAGTTCCACTGGCACAACGAGGGCTACGCGAGCTTCGACGACTTCCTCGGCGCCCTCGCCAGCCGCAAGCGCAAGGCGCTGCGCCGCGAGCGCCGCGACGCGCAATCGGCCGGCCTGACCTTCCGCGCCCTGCGCGGGCACGAGATCACGCCGCGCCACTGGGCCGCCTTCCACCGCTTCTACCGCGACACGGTGGACCGCAAGTGGGGCAGCGCCTACCTCACCGGGAAATTCTGGCCGCTGCTCTCGGAACGCCTCGGCGACGCCGTGGTGCTGATGCTGGCCGAGCGGGACGGCGAGCCGGTGGCCGGCGCCTTGAACCTGCTGGGGCGCGACGCGCTCTACGGCCGCAACTGGGGCAGCGTGGTGGAAGCCCCCTTCCTGCACTTCGAGCTCTGCTACTACCAGGCGATCGACTTCGCCATCGCGCACGGCATCCCCCGCGTCGAGGCCGGCGCGCAGGGCGAGCACAAGATCCAGCGCGGCTACCTGCCACGCCCCACCTACTCGGCCCACTGGATCGCGCATGGCGGGCTGCGCCGCGCCGTGGCGGCGGCGCTGGAGCAGGAACGCCCGGCCATGCTGGCGGAGATGGAGGCGCTGTCGGCCCTCTCGCCCTTCCGCGAGGGGTAGCAGCCGGCGATCTCCCGGCGCCCCGCCTTGTCATCGGGAAGGCTCCGCCCTCCCCGGGGACCCCG
>NZ_JALPRX010000210.1 GCF_023223525.1 Roseomonas acroporae
ACCCGTTTCGGAACCCCGATTCCGATCAAACGCAGCACGCTCTAGAACGCCTCCTCGTACAGGCGCAGCGCGTCGGGCTCCGTGACCTCGACCGGGTTGTTCACGAGCAGCCGGGTCTGCTTCATCGCGTCCTCGGCGAGCTTGGGCAGGATGTCGCGCGGGATCTGCAGCTCGTGCAGCTTCTTGGGCATGTCGCAGACGCCGACGATGCGCTCGATCGCCTTGAAGAAGCCCTCGGCGGACTTCTCCTCGCCGCCCACCACCTCGGACAGCTCGGCGTAGAGCGGCGCGGCGCCGGCGAGGTTGAAGCGCAGCACGGGCAGCAGCATCAGCGCGTTGGAAAGGCCGTGCGGCACGTGGAAGTGGCCGCCGAGCGGGTAGGCCAGTGCATGCACGGCGGCCACGGGCGCGTTGGCGAAGGCCATGCCGGCGAGGCAGGAGCCGAGCAGCATCTGGCCGCGCGCGTCCTTGTCCTTGCCGTCCTTCATCACGACCGGCAGGTTCTTGGAGAGCAGGGCGAGGGCCTGGCGGGCCAGCACGTCGGAGAGCGGGTTCTTCAGGCGCTTGCTGGTGTAGGCCTCGATGGCGTGCACCATCGCGTCCACGCCCGTCGCGGCGGTGACGGGGGCGGGCAGGCCGAGGGTGAGGTTGGGGTCGAGCAGCGCCACGTCCGGCAGCAGGCGGCGGGAGACGACGCCCTTCTTCTCGTCCGTCTCGGTGGTGACGATCGAGATCGGCGTGACCTCGGAGCCGGTACCGGCGGTGGTGGGAGCGAGGACCAGCGGCAGGCGCGCGCCCTTGGCGAGATCGACGCCGTAGATCTTCTCCAGCGGCTCGGGCGTCTTCAGCAGGTAGGCGACGAGCTTGGCGACGTCCATCGCGCTGCCGCCGCCGAGGCCGAGCACGCCGTCCACGCCGGCCGCGCGCAGGTCGTCCACGGCGGCGAGGACGATGCGCGTCGGCGGATCGGCCTGCACGCCGTCATAGAGGGTGACGGCGAGGCCGGCGGCCTTGAGGGACTTCTCCACCGGCGCCACCAGCCCCGCCTTGACCAGCCCGGGATCGGTGATCAGGGCGACGTGCTTCACGCCGAACTCCCCGAAGATCTCCGGCAGGGCGTCCAGGGCGCCGTCGCGGAGCACGATCCGCGCGGTGGTGGCGAAATTCAGTTCCAGCATGGCGCGATGCCTTCCTCTGGCTGACCGGAGAGCAAGCATATGCGGCAGCCGGCGGGGGCCGTCCATCCGTCCGTTCCGGGAATGGCGCGGAAGTGCGGCGGGGCGGCGTAACCGGGGGGCCGCCCCCTGCCCCGCCCCGGCGGCGGCGGTCCGGGGCGGATGCGCGGCCCGCCCCGGCGGCGGGCTCAGCGGAACGGGATAGCGTACATCAGGCCGCCGGCGTTCCAGAGGCCGTTGAGGCCGCGCGGCAGGCGAAGCGGGGAGCGGGCGCCGACGTTGCGCTCGAAGATCTCGCCGTAATTGCCCACCGCCTTGATGGCGACGAGCATCCAGCGGTTGTCGAGGCCGAGGCGGGAGCCGAACTCGCCCGAGGTGCCGAGCAGGCGCTGCACGTTGGGGTTCTGGCCGCGCGACTGCTCGTCGGCATTGGCGGCGGTCACCCCCAGCTCCTCGGCCTCGATCAGGCCGAAATGCACCCAGGTGACGATGTTGGACCACTGGTCGTCGCCGTTGCGGGTGAAGGGGCCGAGCGGCTCCTTGCTGATGGTCTCGGCGAGCACCTGGTAGTCGGCCGGGTTGGGAGCGGCGGAGACGGCGCCGGCGAGCGCCGAGGCGTCCTGCGTCATCGCGTCGCAGCGGCCGGCGAAGAAGGCCTGGTACATGGTGTCCGGGCGCTCGAACACCACGGGCTGGAGGCGCAGGTTGCGGGCGCGGGCGATGTCGCCCAGCGTCACCTCGTGCGTCGTCCCCTGCGCGACGCAGACCGTGGCGCCGTTCAGGTCCGCCACCTTGGCGACGCCGGAGTCGCGGCGCACGGCGAAGCCCTGGCCGTCGTAGAAGTTCACCGGGCCCTGGCGCAGGCCGATGCTGACGCCGCGCAGGAAGGTCTGCGTGGAATTGCGCATCAGCACGTCGATCTCGCCCGATTGCAGGGCGGTGAAGCGGTTCTGCGCGGTCAGCGCGACGAAGCGCACCTTGCTCGCGTCGCCCAGCACGGCGGCGGCAATGGCGCGACAGTAGTCGGCGTCGAGGCCGCGGAAATTGCCCTGCGCGTCGGGCTGCGAGAAGCCGGCGAAGCCGGTGCTGACGCCGCAGGCGAGCTGGCCGCGCTGGCGCACCGTGTCGAGCGTGGCGGCGGAGGCGGCGGTAACGGTCGCGGCCAGCAGGGTGGCGGCGAGAAGCAGGCGTTTCATGGTGGCTCCCTTCGGGTGTTGCTGGAATGGGGGCGTTTCGGGGCTCCGCCCCGGACCCCGCCAGGGGCGTTGCCCCTGGACCCCACCAAGGGGCGAAGCCCCCTTGGATCCCCC
>NZ_JALPRX010000211.1 GCF_023223525.1 Roseomonas acroporae
CGCGCGACGGTACGACGTCAGCCGAGGTCTGCTCTGGCAGTGGCGGGACGCCCAGCGGCGGGGGCGGCTCACGGCGGAAAGTGCGACCTTCGTCCCGGTCCGCTTGGTTCCCGAGCTTGCGGCGCTCGAGCCCGTGGAGGGCGTTGCAGACCTGCCCGCCGTGCCCTGTCCGGTCCAGGGTCCGGCCGAGGGCAGCCGCTCCGTCGAGATCGCCCTGCCGGATGGCACGGTCCTGCGCGTGGCCGAGGATATCGGCCTGGCCGCCCTGCGCCGCCTGTTGTCGGCACTCCGCGGGTGATCCCTATCTCCTCGGGCGTGCGGGTGTGGCTGGCGGTGGGCCACACCGACATGCGCCGCGGCATGAACGGCCTGGCGCTGCAGGTGCAGGAGGCGCTCGGGCGCGACCCGCACGCCGGCGACCTCTACGTGTTCCGCGGCAGGCGCGGCGATCTGGTCAAGATCCTCTGGCACGACGGGCTCGGCATGTCGCTCTATGCCAAACGGCTGGAACGGGGGCGCTTTCTATGGCCCGCGACCACCAGCGGTACCGTGTCCATCTCGTCGGCGCAGCTGGCCTACATGCTGGACGGGATCGACTGGCGGAACCCGCAGCACACCTACCGGCCGCAGGTCGCGGGCTGATCTCTCCCGCTGCGGGCGAATGTGCTGGCGATGGGTTCCAGCGTCTGATTCACTTCCGGCATGACGATCCCGCCGGATCCCTCCGACGACGTCGAGGCGCTCCGCGCGGCGCTGGCCGCGGAGCGTGAGGCCCGCCTCGCGGCCGAGGCGCGGGCGCTCGGGGCTGAGGCTCGCGCGACCGGCGCGGAGGCGATGATCGCTCACCTCAAGCTCGTCATTGCCAAGCTGCGGCACGACCGGTTCGGTGCCTCCTCCGAGCGCGGCCGCAAGCTCCTCGATCAGCTGGAACTTGAGCTCGGCGAGCTCGTCGCCACGGTGGCCGAGGACGCGACCCGGGCCGAGTGCCAGGGCGGCGATCACCCCGGGGCACCATCGTCCCGCAAGCCGGTCCGGGGTCCTTTGCCCGCCCACCTGCCGCGCGAGCGCGTGGTGATCTCGGCGCCTACCGCCTGCCCCTGTTGCGGGGGCAAGCTGTCCAAGCTGGGCGAGGACGTGACCGAGACCCTGGAGGTGGTTCCCCGGTCGTGGAAGGTCATCCAGACCGTGCGGGAGCGGTTCAGCTGCCGCGCCTGCGAGACCATCACCCAGCCGCCCGCGCCGTTCCACCCCATCGCCCGCGGGCGCGCCGGGCCGAACCTGCTGGCCATGGTCCTGGAGGCCAAGTTCGGCCAGCACCTGCCGCTGAACCGCCAGAGCGAGACCTACGGCCGCGAGGGGGTGGAACTGAGCGTCTCCACCCTGGCCGACTGGGTCGGCACCGCGGCGGCCGTGCTCTCGCCGCTCCAAGCCCTCATCAGGGCCCACGTCCTCGCTGCTGAGCGCCTGCACGGGGACGACACCACCGTACCCCTGCTGGCCCGCGGCAAGACGATCACGGCCCGCCTCTGGACCTACGTGCGGGACGACCGGCCGTTCGGCGGACCTGATCCGCCTGCTGCCCTGTTCCAGTTCTCCCGCGACCGCACGGCCGAGCACCCCGGGCGTCACCTGACCGCCTACGCGGGCATCCTGCAGGCGGACGCCTATGCCGGGTTCGGCGAGCTCTACCGACCCGACCGCAAGCCAGGACCGATCACCGAGGCGGCGTGCTGGGCGCATTTCCGCCGGAAAGCCTTCGAGCTAGCCAAGGTTGCCCGCGCGCCACTCGCGGCCGAGGCGGTGCGCCGCATCGACCGGGTGTTCGAGGCTGAGCGGGAGGTGAACGGACGCCCGGCATCGGACCGCTCGCAGCACCGGCGGACCGTCGTGGCCCCGCTTGTCGCCGACCTCCACGCCTGGATGCTGGAAACCAGGACCAGGCTGTCGCGCCACAACGACGTCGCCAAGGCGCTGGATTACGCCCTCACGCGCTGGATGGCATTCACCCGGTTCCTCGGCGATGGCCGGATCTGCCTCAGCAACAACGCCGCCGAACGCGCCCTCCGCGGCGTCGCCCTGGGACGGAAAGCCTGGTTGTTCGCAGGCTCCGACCGCGGAGGCGAGCGAGCCGCGGTGATGCTCTCCCTCATCACCACCGCCAAGCTGAACGACGTCGATCCCAGAGCATGGCTCGCCGACGTGCTCGCCCGCATCGCCGATCACCCCGCCTCCAGGCTCGATCAGCTCCTGCCGTGGAACTGGACGCCCAACGCCACAGCGCTGCCGGCCGCCGCCTGATCGTCAACCGCGGCCCTCACCGGACGGGTACG
>NZ_JALPRX010000212.1 GCF_023223525.1 Roseomonas acroporae
CGGCCGGCGACGTCGAGCGGGTGGACGATGACGGGGATCAGGCTCACCGCTCCCTCCACGCCGCCTGCCGCTTCGCCTGCGCGGCGAGCTGGGCCTTGGTGGGCTTGGCCGTGCGGGGCTTGGAGGTGCGCTTGCGCTTCGGGGGCGGGGCGGACTTGAGCCCGCGCGCCTCCAGCCACGCGTTGTTCTCCGCGATCTCCTCGGGCGCGCGGGGCAGGCCGGTGTGGATGGAGATGGCCATCAGAGCGGCGCCTCGCTTTCGGCCGACCGGCGCTTGGCGGCGACCTGATGCTCCGCTTCCGCGTAGAGGCCCGTGACGTAGACCTGCCATGCGCGGATACGGCGAAGGCGATACGTGGAGTTGCCGAGGTATTCCTCGGCCGTCATGCGGTCCTTGCCTTCGTTGCAGGCCCTGCAGGCGAGCACCTTGTTCATGAGGCTGTTGTCGCCGCCGTAGGCGCAGGGAATGATGTGATCGAGGGTGTCGCCCGGCAGCCCGCAATAGGCGCACTCGCCGGCCCACCACTTCTTGAGGCGAGCCATTTGCGCGCGCCGCTGGTGGGCGTTGATCCTGTTCCGGCTCACAGCGGCACCGCCTCCCTCGGCAGGCGCGGACTACGCGGCTTGGCGACGCGGAACACCGCCTCGCGCGCCGGATGGTCGCCGGCCTCGATGGTGCGCACGCCGGCCTGCCGCAGCACCCATCGGGCGGTCTCGATGCTGTTCGCGACGCCGACGTGGTGGCCCAGGGCGCGGAGGCGGCGGATCATCTCGTCCTGCTCATCCGACAGGACCCCGCGCGGGGCCTTCACCTCGATCAGCACGGCGATGCCGCCCGGCGCGCGGATGTCGAGGTCGGGCCAGCCGCTCCGCACGCCATCGCCGGCACGGATCGCGCGGTGGATCTCGCTGTGGGCCATGCCCTCGTTGGGCGAGTGGTGGACGATGGCGCCGGGCACGACCGCCTCGACCCACGCGATGATGGTCCGCATGACCTGGCGCTCGGGCGCGCCGCGCTTCTTCCGCGGGGGGCTCGCCGGCGGCACCAGCTCGTCCATCTCGTCGGCCAGGGAGAGGGCGTGGTTGACGAGCATGGTCACCGCGCCGCCCCCACCAGCCGATACGCCGTGCAGGCCGGATCGAAGCCGTGCGCGCGCCGCGTCTCGACCGTCTCGGCCGGGTGCAGGCTGTCGCGCAGGTCGCACAGCGCGGGGCGGAAATGCTCGCCGGCGACGGCGCGCAGGTAGCGATCCGTGACCCAGGTGCCGAGGGCGGCGCGCAGGGCGATTTCCAAGCGCTGGGCACGGTTGAGGGCGGCCGGGTCAGCGATCATGCCCTCTACTCCGCCAGCCCGAGCCAGCCGATGCGGCCAATACCCATGGCGCCAGCGGTCGGGCACTGCGTCGCCCCCTTGCG
>NZ_JALPRX010000213.1 GCF_023223525.1 Roseomonas acroporae
TGACCCAGGTGCCGAGGGCGGCGCGCAGGGCGATTTCCAAGCGCTGGGCACGGTTGAGGGCGGCCGGGTCAGCGATCATGCCCTCTACTCCGCCAGCCCGAGCCAGCCGATGCGGCCAATACCCATGGCGCCAGCGGTCGGGCACTGCGTCGCCCCCTTGCGCGCCAGGAACTCGGCCACCAGCGCGTCGGCGTTGGGCGGGGGCGGGACTGGCGCCTTGCGGTGCACGGCGTGGATGCGGTGTCCGGCCGTGATGTTGGCCTTCATCGCCTCACCGGGGCGGCGGCAGGCCAGGATGGATGGCTTCGCCGGCGCGGCGGGCGTGTGCGGCACGGTCGCGACCGGCGCGGCGCGGGCGATGCCGGCGCGCTGGCTCCACGCGGTCTGCCAGGAGCCGTCGGGCGCGGAGATGCGCCGGCTGTGGGTCCTGCTCTCGACCACGATCAGACCGCGGCGGATCAGGCGGCTGATGAGGTGCGCGGCCTCGCCCTGAGAGACGTGATAGGCGGCGACGATCTGCCCGTTGGTGGGCGCGGCGCGGTGCTGTGCCGCCTCACGCCTGATCCAGTCGAGCAGGCGGGCCGCACGATCCTGGGTGCGCTGGACCGGCGCGGTGCGGGCGAGGATCTTGATCCGCCCCATGACGGCGCCGGGCGTGACGCCCATGGCCTCGGCCGCCTCGCCGGAGGTCCGGCCGTCCTTGATGAGCGCGCGCAGTTCGTCGTCGCGCTCCGGGGTCCAGTAGACGGGCGGGCGGGCCGCGCCGGGCTGTCGCGCGACGGGCGACTGGCGGGCGGGCCAGCCGAGGCGGTGTGCCTTGCCGATGATGGCGTCCTTGGACACGCCGAGGCGCGCGCCGATCTCGCGGGCGCTGAGCTTGCCC
>NZ_JALPRX010000214.1 GCF_023223525.1 Roseomonas acroporae
CCGGCCCCGCCGCGGCCCTCCCCGGGACAGGGGGTGGGGCCGGCGTCGGGGCGAGGGACCGAGGGGAAGGGCGCCGCAAGGCGCCCTTTTCCGTGTCCGGAGAGGTTTCCGGTCGGGACGCGCCGGACATGGGCGCCGTTTCCCGTCCGATCGGCGGCGGCCAGCGGGTCGGCTGGAACCCCGATGCGCCGGCGTCATGCAGGCCATGCGTCGGCCGGCCCCGGCGCCGGGACCATGCCTGTTCCGCGATCCGGCCATGCCCGACTGATCCGCCACCATCTCCGCAGCCGCCGGCCGGGCAGGCCCGGCGCATTCTACGGCTCCGGCGCGGGCGCACGGTCGTCGGCGAGCGGGGAGAGGGCGGACGCGGCCAGGGCGGAACGGCGCGGACCGGCCCGGAATTCGCCGGGACACGCGCCGGCGTCTCGTGCCGATGGCGTCGGCCGGCACTTCCTTCCGGGTTGCGCCCCGGATCCCTCACGCCGGGCGACGAAGCCTTTTCCGGCGCTTCTCCGGGGCTCGCTTCCCTGGGGCGGGCCGGACAATCCGGCCTTCCGCATCAGTAGAGCGGATCGCCGGCGGTTTCTGTCCGATGGCGGGAGGCGGCTTCGGCGCGACACCACGCCGTGGCGTCGGGCCTGTTCCATTCCCCCGTTCGGCGGTCGCCACGTCGCCAGGCGCGGTCCGGTCCGGACGCATGGCCCGGCCATGATATTCCTTTATCGAAAAGATTTCGCGCCCCATCTGCGAGTGGGCGTATTCACGGAAACATGAGCGATCCGTTCATGAACGGGCCCTGAAATCACCGCCATGTCACCCATCAATCGGCGCGTCATCATCATTGCGTGAGTTGCGAACCATTTCAGGAAATCACGAAGGCGGTACACAAGTAATCATTCCGAACTCCCAATCCTGTGTCTTGTCGGACACAGCGCTGCCCATTTACTTGACAGCCCATGGCGAAGCGGCGGTATTGGCGTTAGCTCCTGCGCGAGGCCCGTGGGGATGCGCCAGGAACTTGGCTCACGCGACGGCGGCCCCGGGATTGATGGAGAACCAACTATGCGGCTCAAGAAGGCCCTGCTTGCGGCGACGATGCTGTCCCTGCCGGTGGTCGCGCAGGCGCAGCCGGTCACCGGCCTCTATATCGGCGGCGGCGCGCTCTATAACTATCTGCAGCCGACCACGATGAACGCGCATGGTGCGGCGGCGTCGGCGCTGAGCGCCAACGGCTTCCGGCAGGGCGGCAAGGCCACCTTCGGACCGGGCTGGGGTGGCGTGCTCGCCCTCGGCTGGGGCTTCGGCAACGGCCTGCGCGCCGAGGTCGAGGGCAGCTACCGCGAGAACGACGTGGACAAGATCCGTGGCTTCTCGCCCGGCGCGCCGATCGGCCGCATCCGCGGCAACGTGCGTTCCTACGGCGTGATGGCCAACGTTCTGTACGACCTCAGCCTGGCCCAGTTCGGCATCACCGGCTTCGACTACGTGCAGCCCTACATCGGCGGCGGCGTCGGCGCGATCTGGACCGATCCGGACTTCCGCGGCACCAGCGTCAGCGGCAGCGGCCTCGGGCTGAACTTCGACAAGTACGGCGACAATGTCCGCTTCGCCTATCAGGGCATCGCGGGCCTCGCCTTCCCGATCGCTTCCGTCCCGGGTCTCGCGATCACCACCGAGTACCGCTTCCTCGGCACCCTGCCGCAGCGCTGGTCCACCGCCGGCTCGACGCTGACCCGCGGCAACACCACCGCCGTGCTGAACCGTGGCACCGTCTCGGCGCATGACTACAACCACTCGGTCATGGTCGGCCTGCGCTACGCGCTCTACACCCCGCCGCCGCCGCCGCCGCCGGTGATGGCCCCGGCCGTCGCCCCGGCCCCGGCGCGCACCTACCTGGTGTTCTTCGACTGGGACCGCGCCGACCTGACCGACCGCGCCCGGCAGATCATCGCCGATGCGGCGCAGAACTCGCAGCGCATGCAGGTGACGCGCCTCGAGGTCTCCGGCCACGCGGACCGTTCGGGCACGCCGCAGTACAACCAGGCGCTGTCGCTGCGCCGCGCCAACGCGGTGGCGGCGGAGCTGGTGCGCAACGGCGTCGCGCGCTCGGCGA
>NZ_JALPRX010000215.1 GCF_023223525.1 Roseomonas acroporae
GTCGGCGATGGCGCGCTCGATGCGGCGGCACTCGTCCTCGGGGCCCGCGCACATTTTCTCATCGAGGGCGTTGATCGCGTCGATGGACATGATCCCGGTCGCCACGGCCCCGGCCAGCAGGTCGTAGGCGCACTGGCAGACATCGGCCGCCGGCTGCCAGGAGGCGCAGAGCGCCAGCAGCGCGGCGTCGGGGCTTGGCGCGGGCGCGGCGGCAGCGGCAGGAGTGGTGACGGCCCCGCCGACCGGCAGCGCCAGGGCGCCGGCCAGCGGCACGAGGCCGCGTCGGGTGATCGCGTTCACGCGCCGGCCCTCCCGGTCAGGTCGAGCAGCAGCGACCAGGGCAGCCAGCTATCGACGTTGGCCGGGCCGTCCGCCGCGTCGCCGCCATCGGCCATGGCGTGGAAGGCGGCCTCGGCCTTGGCGCGCACACCCTCCGGCGTGCGGGCCGGCAGGGCGGCGATCCGCTCCTCCAGCGCGGCCATGCGGTCGAACATGGCCTGCTCGCGCCGGGCGTAGGCGGCGTGCTCGGGCGTGCGGCTGTCGAGGTCGCCCGAGAGGCTGGAGGAGCGGCAGAAGGCGCGGTTCAGCGCCACGTACTCGGCGCAGGCCGCGATCAGGTCGCCGTCGAGTTCGGTGGCCTTGCCGGCTCCGGCTTCGGTGGCGGCGACCAGCAGCAGCGAGGCGGCGGTGGTGGCGAGCACGCCCCGGCGTGAGGCGCGCCGCGGCGCCGGCAGCGGCGGGGCCGCGATTGCGGTAGGCTCGGTGGAAGCCACGGGCATAGGGGGCAAGTCCCTTGCTGGTGGTCAGGCGCGGGTGGGTGCTCGCAACACCCGCCTGCGCCGCCTGATGCCGGGGAGCCGCCCCGGCGCGGACGGCTCAGCCGGCGGCAGGCACCGGCTGGGCAATGGGTTGGGCGCCACCGGCAGGCTGCTGGCTCAGCAAGCAGGCGGTGGATTCACCGAGGCTGGCCGGCACCGCCGGCACGCGCAGTGCGGGCGCCTGCCTCGGGCGGCGGGCCAGCACCGGCCGGGACTGCGGCCCGTGCAGCGCCACCTCGGCCCGGCGCAGGGCGGCACGGGCGGCGTTCAGCGCGCGGAAGGCGGCCGCCCGGGCGGTGCGGCGGGCCTCGGCACCACCGGGCACGCGGTTCGCCAAACGCAGGGCCTCGACTGCCTCGGCCATCGCCTCGCGCTGCGCGTCCACCGCTGCCTCGGCCGCGACCACCGCCAGGGCGGCGCGCACGGCGGCGTCGTGCTCGACCATGGGCGCCAAGTGGGCGATGCGTTCCAGGTGGCCGGCGATGGCGCCCAGCACCGCCTCCAGGCTGCCGGTGGCCAGCGGCATGTCGCCATGCGTCGGGTCGTAGTAGGCCGCCGTGTGCCCGGCCGGCGTCGCGCGGACGGTCCAGCAGCGGCAGCGGTGCATCACCAGCACCACCACGCTGCGGTCGCGCGGCAACGGGTCGGCGATGACTGAGGCCTCAGGGATGGCGGAGAAGCGCAGGCCCAGCGCCGCGGACACCAGCCCGGCAGCGTGGACCTCGCGGCGGATCGTGGGGGTGGTGTCGAGGGGCATGGGATTGTTGCCTTGCTTCTCATAGCGTCGTATGAGTGTTTTAGTAGCAAGAGCACGAGAAGGGTTCAAGTGCTTTCAAATCATATGACGCTAAAAGAAGCATGACGGGTCGGCAGCTT
>NZ_JALPRX010000216.1 GCF_023223525.1 Roseomonas acroporae
ATTGTTGCCTTGCTTCTCATAGCGTCGTATGAGTGTTTTAGTAGCAAGAGCACGAGAAGGGTTCAAGTGCTTTCAAATCATATGACGCTAAAAGAAGCATGACGGGTCGGCAGCTTAGGGCAGCCCGGGCCCTGCTGAACTGGTCAGCGCAGGAGCTGGCGATGGCTTCCAAGGTCAGCCTCGCCACGATCCGCCGCGCCGAAGGCACCGATGGACTACCGAACATGACGGCGGCGAACGCGGACACCTTGCGGCGGACCTTGGAGGCCGCCGGGGTGGAATTCATCCCGCAGAACGGCGGTGGCGACGGCGTGAGGATGCGGAGAGCGGAGGGATAGACGGCCGGCGCCGGACGCCTTCGGTCCGGCTGGACAACGGGTTCGTTGCGGGACGATATT
>NZ_JALPRX010000217.1 GCF_023223525.1 Roseomonas acroporae
GCACAGCGTCGCCACGGGGTGGCTGCCCCGCTCGGCCGACACGAACGCGAACGTCGTCACGCGATCCCCCTGGCGAAAAAAGCCGCCTTCCTGAGGATCAGCTTCTCCTCCTCCAGCCGCTTCACCTTGCGCCGCAGCCGTTGCGCCTCGGCCTCTTCCGCCCGGCGTGCCGCCAGCGCCTCGGCCGAGCCGGCCGCCAGCTGCTCCGTCCGCCACGTGCTCAGCTGCCCGGTGCTCAGCCCCAGCTCGATCGCCACCTCTGACAGGCTACGTCGACCTTCCAGCAACCGCTTGACCGCCTGCGCCTTGAGCTCCGCCGTGAACCGGCGCCGGGTGCGCTTCTCCGTCATACCGCCCTCCTGGGGTGCTCGGGTTCCTTACCAAACCCTCCACTCCCCAGGGGGAAGTCCAGGCCCGCCTGCCGCGGCGGCGCGAGAAGCGGGCACAGGATCGCCCACTCGGCATCGTTCAGGTCAGAGGGATAGGGGGCGCTGCTCATCCAGCCCAGATGGGTGCCGATCGCCTCGCCGAGCCAGCCGATCAGCGCGACATGAAATTGCCAAACACCCTCTAAATTGCCCGTCTGTTCGCGCGAGCTGGACACTCAACGCGCTTTCGTGTCGTGACCCCTTCTATGCTCCGCCATCCAGCTTCCGTAGGAGCCTCGGTACTGTTGCATCGACA
>NZ_JALPRX010000218.1 GCF_023223525.1 Roseomonas acroporae
CTAAATTGCCCGTCTGTTCGCGCGAGCTGGACACTCAACGCGCTTTCGTGTCGTGACCCCTTCTATGCTCCGCCATCCAGCTTCCGTAGGAGCCTCGGTACTGTTGCATCGACAGCCGCAGCCAGCATGGCACGAAGTTGCATGTCATCTACAGGAGCGGCGATCCAGCAAGGCGCCTGAATGAGCACGTCGAGCAACTCAGCATGCCCGCGGCGCAGCAACGATGCAGGATCGGGAGTAGTAAGCACCTGTTGGAGTAGGGCGCTTTCGACAAGGGATTGCAATTGGGTTTGGTCGATGCTCACCCGTGTCCCCTACTCCATGGGCAGCTCTCCTTTTTGCATCCAATGGTTGCGCAGGAGTTAATCGAGCTGCTGTCGCCTGCTTGAGATAGAGAAGGCTCATGTGGGCACTGCAGAGGTTGCCACACACGGCCCACGATCGCACGCGACCATTGATAGCAGGGCAAAAAATGTTGTTTGATATATAGTAGTTAGAAAGACACAAAAATGTACTATAGGTTGTGTCGTTTCTGCCACCGACGTGTGTTTTCGCTGCGATCTTCATGAAGTGGTTGCATTCCTGTGGTCTGCTTTGTTGCGTAGAGCAACGAGGTGCGATAGAAATGCGCCTCACGTTCGTGTGATTATAGAGCGCCGTCTCCTCCGGAGCAGACTGATGAATCCTGGTGTTGGTGCGCCCTCGGCCGCAGCGATGCTGGCCGGACTGCCCTCAACGACAGAACTTGATATCGTTGGTCAAGTCGAACGGCTTGCCGCGGCGTCCTACGATGCCGGCTTGGATGTCGCCGCTCGTACCCTGTTTGCCACTGCTGAGTTGCTTAGGGCACAACTCACGTCGTGCCATGGTGGACCAAATCAAATCAGCACAGTGCGCTCAGAAGTTCTGGACGAAGAATTCTCCTACGAGTGAGATCCTGGGCTCTGTCAGGGCTCGCGCCAGCCACTACCTGAGTTGGCCAACAGGGGCAGGCAGGTGCTGTCGCGGCTGTGGTGGGAAAAGGGGTGGCGTAGTCTCCGGCTTGTTCAACGAGCCATGACCGGCGCTGGCGCGCCGGTGGAGACCACGCCATGGATGAGAATAGCAGCAAGGTCGGTGCAGAGGAGGCGCTGTTCAGCGGAGAGGCCTAGTTCGACCCGCTGGAGGCGGAGATCCGGGGCCGGATCCGCGGGCTGATCGAGGAACTGGTCGAGCAGGAACTGGAAGCGGCGCTGGGCCGGGGCCGCTATGAGCGCCGCGGCAGCAGTCCGGCGGGGGCACAGTCAACTTGTTGAAGTTGATGCTGAGGTTGGGCCGAGT
>NZ_JALPRX010000219.1 GCF_023223525.1 Roseomonas acroporae
GATGTCCTGCTCGATGGCGTAAAGCAGGCCGATGCGGTGCACCGCCTCGGTCGCTAGCGGCGCCTGGCCAGTGGCGTGCAACTCGAAGAAGTAGCGCCGGACATGCGCCCAGCAGGCCGCCTCCTGGACCTGGCCATCGTCGTACAGGCCGTCGAACCCGCTATAGCCGTCGGCCTGCAGCACGCCGCGGAACCCGGCGAGATGTGCCTTGGGATGCTCGGCCCGGCGGTCCGGACTGTAGCGGTAGAGCACGGCAGGCGGGATCGTGCTGCCATGCGGCCGCTCATCGCGCAGATAAGCCCAGAGCCTGCCCGTGCTGGTCCTGCCGAGGCCAGGGGCGAGGACCGGCACCGGCGTGTCGTCGGCATGCAGCACGGCGCCCGCCAGGACATGTCGGGCCAGGGCGTCCAGCAGCGGCCGCAGCAGCGCCGCCGACTGACCGACCCAGTCGGCGAGCGTCGATCGCTGCAGCTCAACACCGCCCCGGGCATAGATCTCGCTCTGCCGATAGAGCGGCAAGTGGTCGGCGTACTTGGCCACCAGCACGTGGGCGAGCAGCCCCGCCGTGGCGCGGCTGCGGCGGATCGGCAGGCTTGGCGCCGGGGCCTGGGTGATCGCCTCGCAGCCTCGGCAGGAGAACTTCGGCCGCACATGCCGGAGCACGCGGAACCGCCCCGGCAGGTAGTCCAGCACCTCCGTCACGTCCTCGCCGAGGCGGCGCAGCGCGCCGCCACAGGCCGCGCAGGCCTGCACATCGGCGCCGTGCTCCACCACCTTGCGCGGCAGGTGCTCCGGCAGCGGTCGACGGGCAGGCTTGCGGCGCTCCGGCCTGGCCGCGGTATCCGTCGGATCCTCGGCGGGGGACGGGGCGGGCGCCTCCGCCTCCAGTTCCTCGAGCGCCAACTCCAGCTGGTCGGCCTCGGCCGCCAACCGCTCCGACGAACGGCCGAACTGCATGCGCCGTAGCCGGGCCAGCTGCAGCCGGAGCCGCTCGATCAGCGCGCGCTGATCGGCCAGCGCCGCGGCCTGCGCCAGCACGATGGCGCGCAGCGCGTCGGCGTCGTCAGGCAAGGCAGCGAGATCGATGACCACGACGGCAGGATCGCCGCTGACGCCGCGTCGGGCCGAATGAATCCCCTGCGAGCCGACGCTACCCCGCCATCTCCGGCCGCCAGGTACGGGCGGGCATGCGCCAGTCGATGCCCTCCAGCAGCATCGAGAGCTGCGCGGGCGTCAGCGACACCACGCCGTCCTTGGCCTGTGGCCAGACGAAGTGCCCACGCTCCAGCCGCTTGGCGTAGAGCACCAGGCCCTGGCCATCCCACCACAGCGCCTTGACCAGATCGCCGCGGCGGCCGCGAAAGACGAATAGCTGCCCGCTGAACGGATCCTGCCCAAGCGCCTCCTGCACCTGCCGCGCCAGCCCATCAAAGCCGCGCCGCATGTCGGTGGCGCCCGCGGCCAGCCAGACCCGCACGCCCGGCGGCGGTCCCGGGATCACCCGCGCAGCGCCGCCAGCACCCGCCGCAGGGCGACCAGGCTGACCTCCTCGCCGATCCGCACCCGGATGCCATCGGGCAGCTCGATCTCGATCGCGGCAGGCTTGCGGGATGGTGGCGGTGTAGACTCCGGCTCCGGCAAGGCCGCGTCCCGGCGATCCACAACGGCGACGCGGACCGGCACGAACTCCGGCGTTGGCTCAGCCACCAGCAGGCCATTCCGGGCCTGGCAGCGCCACTGGAACACCAGGCTGCGATAGACGCCATGTCGGGCCGCCACCTCCGCCACCTGCACCCCGGGTGCATCGCATTCGGCCAGGATGCGGAGCTTGTCCGCCACGCTCCAACGGCGCCGCCGCTCGCGCCCGGTGATGATCTCGACCGTCCCGCTGCCCATGACCTTACAGCCGACCTTACGCCCGACGTTAAGGCCGCAAGCCTCAACGCACGTCAGGGGCCAGGGAAGGCGATGGAGGCCGGACGCTTAC
>NZ_JALPRX010000022.1 GCF_023223525.1 Roseomonas acroporae
ACCTGAAGGTCGCTGGTTCAAATCCAGCCCCCGCATCCAGATTTCAAGCGCACATCCAGATTCCTGTCCGTCCCCGCGTCCTGCACTTCCGCCCGGCGACGTTTCCTGTCACTGTCCCGGCAGGCGGCGGAAGCAGGCAGGGGCATGTTCGTCCACGCAAGCTGCGCGGCCCGTGGTAACGATGCCGTGCTGCTGCTCGGGCCGCCCGGTGCGGGCAAGTCCGATCTCGTGCTGCGCCTGCTGCAGGCTGGCTGGTGCCTCGTGGCTGACGATCAGGTTTCCTTGCAGGCAACAGGGGGAGAGGTGACCGCAAGCGCTCCGGACGCTCTGCGCGGCCTGCTGGAGGTTCGTGGCCTCGGCATCTTCCGCGATCTGCCGTCAACCCATGCCGCGCTGCGTCTCGCCGTCGAGCTGGTACCGCGCGACGCGGTGCCGCGCCTCCCCGAGCCTCGTCGCTGGCACGCCGCCGGCCTTCCCACCCTGCCGCTGGTCGCGCTGCACGGCTTCGACGCCGCGGCGCCCGCGCGGATCGCCATGGCGCTGGATGCGGCGACCGGCCGCGTCCGGCAGCAGGCAGGCGCCTTCGCCTGAGCCATGGCGACCGGTGCACCAGATCCCCATTTCCCGGAGGCGCCGGAAAGCCCGCCCGCCGAACGGCCTTCCACACCGCGGCCGCTGGTGCTGGTGACCGGCCTCTCGGGCGCCGGCAAGGCGACGATCCTGCGTGCCCTCGAGGATCTGGGTTTCGAGACGGTGGACAGCCCGCCGCTCGCCGTGCTCGGCACGCTGCTGGAGCCTGCCCGGCCCGAGGCATCCTCCGGCGAGGCCCACGGGGATGAGGCCGCGGCCGTGCCCGCCCGGCCCTTCGCCGCCGGCATCGACGTCCGCTCGCGCGGCTTCTCGGTCGATACCGTCCTCGACCTGCTCGCCCGCCTGCGCCAGCGTGCCGACGTCGCGCCGCAGCTCGTCTTCGCCACCGCCGACGAGGCGGTCCTGCTGCGCCGCTACACCGAGACGCGCCGCCGCCATCCCATGGCCTCGCCCCGTGCCGAGTCCTCCACCGGCCTGACCGGGCCGGTGGTGGAAGGCATCGCGCGCGAGACGGCGCTGCTCGCCCGCCTGCGCGACGCCGCCGACTGGCTGGTGGACACCTCGGACCTGCCACTGCCCGAACTGCGCCGGCTGGTGGAGCGCCGGTTCGGCGTCGGGCGCGGCACCGCACTCGCCATCGGCGTGCAGTCCTTCGCCTTCCCGCGCGGCCTGCCGCGCGAGGCCGACCTGGTCTTCGACCTGCGCTTCCTCCGCAACCCGCACTACGATCCCGCGCTGCGGCCGCTGACCGGCCGAGACCCCGCCATCGCCGCCCATATCGAGGCCGATCCCGCCTTCGCGCCCTTCTGGGAGAGGCTGGTCTCGCTGATCGACATGCTGGTGCCGCGCTACGTCGCGGAGGGCAAGAAGTACCTGACGGTGGCCATGGGCTGCACCGGCGGCAAGCACCGCTCGGTCCTTGCCGCCGAGCGGCTGGCAGCCCATCTGTTGCGGTCCGGATGGCCGGTGGACGTCACGCATCGCGAGTTGCCCGCCCCGCCCCGCCCGGCGCCGGACTGGCCGGACGATGCCACGCCCGCGCCGCCGGCGCCCGGCCGAAGACCGGAATTTCCCGCCGCGGCCCTTGCCCCCCGACCGCGCGCGGGGGACCCATGACGGGAAAGGAGGGGCGACAGCGGCCCGCCATGGCCCGCCGCGCGATGCCGCCGGGCGACGCCGAACCCGAACGACGGCACGGGCCGACACAGGACACGACCTTGAATCACCAGCCTGCCTTCGAGCGCCGCGCGCAGGATGCCCCCCCGGCAAGCCTGCCACGCCGTGCGCCGGGTCCCTTCCACGCCTCCGCCCGGCCCGGCCCGGTGGATCGCCTGGGCAATGCCTCGCCGGCGCGTGCGGCCGGGCCGGCGCCGGAAGCCGTGCGCCGCGCACCGGGCCCCGTGGCCCGATCCGGGAGGGCCGGGCCCCGCGCCCCGACCGACCGGCGATGATCGGCCTCGTGCTGGTGACCCATGGCCGCCTGGCCGAGGAGCTGAAGCTCGCCATGGAGCACGTGGTCGGGCCGCAGCGGAACGTCGCCACCGTCTGCATCGGCCCCGAGGACGACATGGAGGGGCGGCGCGAGGACATCCGCGGCCGCGTCGCGGCCGTCGACGAGGGCGACGGGGTGGTGGTGCTGACCGACATGTTCGGCGGCACCCCCTCCAATCTCGCCCTCGCCACCATGGGCGAGAACGTCGAGGTGATCGCGGGGGTGAACCTGCCCCTGCTGGTCAAGCTCGCCAAGGTGCGCGGCTCCGAGCCGCTGCCGCAGGCGGTCGAGCACGCGCAGGCGGCCGGCCGCAAGTACATCGCCTGTGCCAGCGCCGTTCTGGGTGGCCACGAGGCCACCCCGTCGCCCGCCGGCCACGGCGTCATGAACGGGAAGCATCCATGAACGATCTCGCCAACACCGAAGCCCAGTCCCTTGCCGGCGAGGCGGCGGGCCGAGAAGGCGGGGCCGGCGCCTGCACCGCCGAAGGATGCTGCGGCGGGGCGGGCGGCGGTCCGGGCGGCATCGTGCTCACGCGCACCCTGCGCGTCGTCAACGGCCGCGGCCTGCATGCCCGCGCCGCCGCGAAGCTGGTGAACCTCGCCGAGCGCTTCTCGGCCTGCGTCACCGTCTCGCGGCACGGCCAGAGCGTGCCGGCCTGCTCGCTGATGGGGCTGATGATGCTCGGCGCCGGCAAGGGCAGCGAGATCACGGTGCAGGCCGAGGGCTGGGACGCCAAGGAGGCGCTGGAGGCGATCGCCGGGCTGGTCGAAGCGGGATTCCATGAAGACTGCTGACCGCGCCCCGGAAGGCCACCGGCTGGAAGCCCGCGCCGAGCCGCGCGAGGTCGCCGCCAGGGGCGAGGCGAAGGCGCCGGGCGCCGGCAAGGGGGGCGAGGCCAGGTCGGCCGAGGCGCGCAGGACCGAGGCCGAGGCGGCCACCGAGCCGCCCCGTCCGGAAACCAGGGGGAACGACGCCAGGGGTGGGGAGCCGAAAGGCGCCGAGGCGCGCCCGGAGGCCGCCCGCAAGGGGCGTGCCCACCGCATCCGCGAGGTGCATCTGCACGGCATCCCGGTCGCCCCCGGCATCGCGATCGGCCCGGTCTACGATCCCGCCGAGGTCCCGGCCGAGGCGCCGCGACGCGCCATCCTGCCCGCCCAGGTGGAGGCCGAGCGCACCCGCCTGACCGATGCCGTGGCCCTCTCGCGCAAGCAGGTGGCCAAGCTGCGCGCCCGCCTCGCCGTGCTGCCCGAGGAGGCGCAGGAGGAGCTGGCGCCGCTGCTCGACGCCTACCTCATGATGCTCAACAACTCCCGCCTGCTGCGCGGCGCCCGCCGCCGCATCGAGGCGGAGCTGCTGGCCGCCGAGACGGCGGTGGGCGACGAGGCGGAGGCGATCGCCGCGGCGATCCTGGCGACGAAGGACGACGACCGGCAGGGCCTGCAGCGGCGCGCCGGCGAGGTGCGCGAGATCGCCCGCCGCCTGACCCGCAACCTGACCGCGACGCCCTTCCGCGCCCTCTCCGCCGTGCCCGAGGGCTCGATCCTGGTGGTCGAGGAGCTGACGCCCGCCGACGCCGCGCTGCTCGACCCCGCCCGCGTCGCCGGCGTCGCCACCGAGGAGGGCGGCACCGACGGGCACACGGCGATCATGCTGCGCGCCCTCGGCATCCCGTCGGTGCTCGGCATCGCCGGGCTGACCGAGGCGGCGGCGCGCGGCGACCAGGCCGTGCTGGACGGCGCCGCCGGCACCATCGCGCTGCGCCCCGCCGCCGCCACGCTGGAGAAGGCGCGCGACCAGATCGCCGCCTACGCCAAGGAGCGCGCCAAGCTCTCCAAGCTGCGCCGGCTGCCCGCCGTCACCACCGACGGCGAGGACGTGGAGCTGCTGGCCAACCTCGAGATCCCGGCCGAGCTGCCGCTGATCGCCCAGGCGGGCGCCCAGGGCATCGGCCTGCTGCGCTCCGAGTTCCTGTTCATGAACCGCGAGGACCTGCCGGACGAGGAGGTGCAGTACACCGTCTACCGGCAGGTGCTGGAGGCGATGGCGGGCGATCCCATCACCATCCGCGTGCTCGACTGGGGCGGCGAGAAGGACATCGAGGCGCTGGCCGAGGGCGTGCCGGCGCTGACCGGCCCGAACCCGGCGCTCGGCCTGCGCGGCATCCGGCTGCTGCTGCGCCGGCCGGAGCTGCTGGAGGCGCAGTTCGCCGCCATCCTGCGCGTGGCGGTGGGCGGGCCGGTGCGTATCCTGCTGCCGCTGGTCACCAATCCCGAGGAGGTGAAGCAGGCGCGCGAGATCTACGAGCGCGTGGCGCGCCGGCTGCGCCGCAAGTCGGTGCCGCTGCCCGAGAAGCTGCCGCCGCTGGGCGCCATGATCGAGACGCCGGGCGCCGCCCTCGCGGCCGACGCCATCGCGCTGGAGGCGGACTTCTTCGCCATCGGCACCAACGACCTGACCATGTACACGCTGGCCGTCGACCGCGCCGAGGCCGAGGTGAGCCACCTCTACGACCCGCTGCACCCGGCGGTGCTGCGGCTGATGCAGTTCGCCACCGAGGCGGCGCTGCGCCTGCGCATGCCCGTCTCGGTATGCGGCGAGATGGCGGGCAACCCGCGCCTGGTGCCGCTGCTGCTCGGGCTCGGGATACGCTGCCTCTCGATGAACGCCTCGGCCGTGCCGCGGGTGAAGCAGGCCGTGCGCAGCCTCGGCATCGACGGCTGTGCCCGTTTCGCGCGGCGCGTGATGGAGCAGAGCGACCCGGCCCGCATCCAGGAGCTGGTGATGGGCTTCGGGGAGAAGGAGAAGGGGTAGGGCGTTTTCAGGCCGGGCGCACGCGCCCTGCGGCTTGGGAAACCGGCGGCTCGGGAAATGCGCCGGATCGGAAGGCCGGAACGGCGCCGGCCGGGAGGCCGGGGCCTGTCGCCTCAGAAGATCTGCAGCCCGCTGGGCCGGCGCTCCATCTCGACGCCGCCGGGCAGGCGCACGCCGCGCGCGGCGAGGCAGTTCCGATAGGCGCGCAGCTCGGTGGCGCGCTGGTCGTCGCGGATCGCCGTCTCGGCCCAGGGGCTCTGGCTGTAGCGGTGGGAGTAGTCGGCCACGCGCGGGTCGCGCGCCGCCTCCTCGCGACAGGCGATCTGGTCGGGGGTGGGGTTCTCGATCGGCGGCAGCGAGGAACGCGCGCAGGCGGCGAGGCCGAGCAGGGCCAGCGCGGCGAGGAGCGCCCGGCTCATGCCATGGCCTCCATCCAGTCCTCGATCAGCCGGCGGGCGATGGAATCAAGGCGGGGGAGGGCGAAGCCGTTCGCCTCGGGGTCGCGCAGCTGCGCCAGGGTGAACCAGCGCGCGTCGCGCAGCTCCTCGGGGTCGATGCTGATGCGCTCGGAGACCGCCTCGGCATGGAAGCCCAGCATGATCGAGGCGGGGAAGGGCCAGGGCTGCGAGGAATGGTAGTGGACGCGGCCGACGCTGACGCCGGTCTCCTCCAGCACCTCGCGCCGCACCGCCTCCTCCAGGCTCTCGCCCGGCTCCACGAACCCCGCGAGGGTCGAGTACATCACCGAATTCGGGAAGCGCGTGGAGTGGCCGAGCAGGCAGCACGGGCCCAGCTCGCGGTCCTGGCGGATCACCAGCATGATCACGGCAGGGTCGGTGCGCGGGAAGTGCTGCGTGCCGCATTGCGTGCACTGCATGGCGTTGCCGGCCGAGCGCGGCTCACAATTGCCGCCGCAGACGCCGCAGTAGCGGTGCTTGGTGCGCCAGTGCATCAGGCCGCGTGCATGGGCGAGCACCGAGGCCTCGCCGGGGGGAAGCTGGCCGGCGACGGCGCGCAGATCCGTGAACTCGCCGAGATCGGCTGGCAGCAGCGGCAGCGGGTCGTCGGCGGCGGAGCAGTCCACCGCGAAGACCGGCCGGCCGTCCCAGAGGCCGAGGAAGGCCCAGGGGCCGCCGGCCATGCGCACCGCCGAGGCGGCCTCGCCGGTCAGCAGCACGGCCTGCGGGGCGCCGGCGGCGTCGCGCCGCATCAGGCTGCGGGCGCGCCAGACCGGGGCGAAGAGCGTGTCCGGGTGGGAGATCGCGGCCTCGATGAAGGTCGCGTCCTCGCGCCGGTTCGAGGCGCGGTCCAGCGGGCTGCCGCTGTAGGCGTTCGGGCGGCTGGCGGGAATGTCGAGCACGGTGTCTTCGGGCATGGGGCGCGGACGGTGCCATGCGCGGGGTTGGGCGGCAACGGGGCGTAACGGTCGGGCCGGCGGGGCGGGAGAAGGCGAGGGGTTCCCGCCGGCCCGTGGGCCGCGACCCCGGACGTCTTCCATCCTGCTGTCATGGGTATCGGCCCTGCGGGCATGGGTATCGGCGAAGTGGGTGGGGAAGGTCAGCCGGCGCCCCGGCAACGCCCCGAAAGGTTTGCCGCCGGCCTCGCGGAGTTGATACCGGGTGTCCCGGGAAGCCTGCGCGGAAGCCTGATGGGCGTGGGGACCGCCCCGGCGTCGGGCATCAGTGGACGTCGACGGCGGCCAGGAAATTCAGTTGGCCGCCACGGTGCGCCGGCACCAATTCGGGCGGCGACAGCGGATGGAAGTCGGGGCTCCAGGGCCAGGGATCGAAAACCCCCGATCCCTGGATCAGCGGTCCCGAAGGCGTGTCGACGAAGTCGACCTGGCTGAGCACCATCGCGTGATGGCCGTTCCCGTACAGCAGCGGACGGTTGTTCCTGATCTCGTCGACGATGAAGCCGTCGGTGATCGCGTTTATGCCGTTCCCGAAATCATAGGCCGCCCGCAGCGACGCGCTGAAGTCGTTCCCGTCGTTGTCGGTCCAGCGGGCGCTCAGAACCCGGGCCATGACGATGCTGGGGCTGGGCAGGCAGGCCTGCTGCCCGAACACGGCCTGCACGATCCGCTGCTGATCCACCTGGTACCCGTGCATCGCGAAGATCATGGCGGCGGATGCGGCCCAGCACCATTGCGCGCAGTCCTGCTTGATGATCCGCGGCCGCTCGACATACACGCGGCAGAGCGGGCCCATGGCGGTCATGGAAACGCAGCCGCCCGCGGCGCCGGCCGGCTTCGGGAGAATCGCCGCCGAGGCCGCGGACAGCAGGAATGCGCGGCGTTCCATGCTTCCTCCGGCCATGCTTCCTCCGGAAGCGGACTCATTCCGACAATGGATCGTCGCATGGCGGGATCCGGGCGGCAACGTTCCGCCGCGCTCCCGCACGCCAGGGTGTGACGCTTCGCACATGAACGGCCCGGACGACGATCGCTGCCGGCCGTTTTCCCGGGGTGGCGCCGCAGGGACGCGGCTGGCTCCCGGCGACGCGGCGGCGCTTTCCCGGCCCCGTCACCTGCGACGCGCCCGGACGTCGCGGCGGCGATCGGGATCGGTTCGCGGGAGACGGGCGGGGCGGGCGGCGAGGGTGCCGGAGGCCCGCGGCGGTCGGTGCCAGACCCTTCCTTTGTCCCACCCCTCCCTTGTCCCACCCCCCGGGGGGCATGATATCCTGCCGTCGGAAGGTCGGTGGCGGACGGGCTCCTCGCCAACCCGGTCAGGTCCGGAAGGAAGCAGCCGTAACGGGTTCTTGCCCGGGTCGCTTCGCCGGCCTTCCACCCGGCTCCCCCGCTTCTCCCTCGCCGAGGGACGGGCCTCGCCCGGGGGGGCGGGCCACGCAACCCCGGCCCGCCTGCCGGCCCCGCCTGCCTGGGGGACGCGGCCGTCCGAACGGATAACCGCCGCCCGCGCATGGCTTCCACCCTCCATGGCTCCGACGACGCGCTGAACACCGCGAATCCGGCGGACGCGCTGCCCGAGCCGCCGGCCGAGGGGCCGGGGCTGTTCGGGGACGCGCCGGCGCCGGCCGCGACCCCGGGATCCTCCGGTGGTGCGCCACCGGTCGTGCCCCCGGGTGTGCCCCGGGAGGCGGCGCCGGCGCCGTACCGGGTGCTGGCGCGCAAGTACCGCCCGCAGACCCTCGACGACCTGATCGGCCAGGACACGCTGGTGCGCACGCTGCGCAACGCCTTCGCGCAGGGGCGCGTGGCGCACGGCTTCATGCTCACCGGCGTGCGCGGGGTGGGCAAGACCACCACGGCGCGGATCATCGCGCGGGCGCTGAACTGCGTCGGGCCGGACGGGAAGGGCGGGCCGACCGCCGATCCGTGCGGGGTGTGCGCCGAGTGCGTGGCGATCCTCGCCGACCGGCACCCGGACGTGCAGGAGCTGGATGCGGCCAGCAACAACGGCGTCGACAGCATCCGCGAACTGCGCGAGGCGGTGCGCTACCGGCCGGCGCGGGCGCGCTTCAAGGTCTACATCCTGGACGAGGTCCACATGCTGTCGACGCAGGCGTTCAACGCCCTGCTGAAGACGCTGGAGGAGCCGCCGCCGCAGGTGAAGTTCGTCTTCGCGACGACCGAGATCCGCAAGGTACCGACGACGATCCTGTCGCGCTGCCAGACCTTCCACCTGCGCCGCGTGCCGCAGGCGGCGCTGCGCGAGCATTTCGGGCGGATCGCGGGGCTGGAGGGCGCCGCGGTGGAGCCCGAGGCGCTGGCGATGATCGCGCGCGCCGCGGACGGCTCGGTGCGCGACGGGCTGTCGCTGCTCGACCAGGCGATTGCCCTGGGGGGCGATTCGGTCTCGGCGGAATCGGTGCGCGACATGCTGGGCCTGGCGGACCGGGCGCTGGTGCTCGACCTCGCCGAGTCGGTGCTGACGGGCCGGCTGCCCGAGGCGCTGGCGCTGATGGGCGAGGCGCATGCGCGCGGCGCCGATCCTGGGGTGGTGCTCGCCGACCTGCTGGAGCTGGTGCACACGCTGACGCGGCTGCGCGCGGTGCCGGCGCTGCGGGAGGACCAGTCGCTGCCCGAGGCCGAGCGGGTGCGCGGCGGGGCGCTGGCGGCGCGGCTTTCCGTGCCGGCGCTGGGGCGGGCCTGGCAGATGCTGCTCAAGGGCCTGGGCGAGCTTGCCGAGGCGCCGGACCGGCAGGCGGCGGCGGAGATGGTGCTGATCCGGCTGGCGCACGTGGCCGAGCTGCCGACTCCGGGCGAACTGGTGCGCCGGCTGGCCGGTGAAGGCGTGGAGCCCGGCGGCGCGCCGGCCGGCGGGCGTGGCGGGCCGGTCGCGGCCGGGGATCCGGGCGGCGCGGCGGGGCATGCCCGTGGCGACGCGGCACGGGGTCCGGTCGGCATGGCGATGGTCGGGGGTGGCCCAGGGGGGAACCCAGAGGTCGGCCCCGGGTTCGGCCGGCAGGGCCGGGGGAGCGCAGGCATGGCAGCCCCCGCCCTGGACATCCGGGCGGCGGGGGCCGTGCCGTCCGGCCCCAGGACACCCGCTCCCCACGCTCCGGAGGCCGTGGCGCCGGGCGTCGGCATCCCGGGCGGCGGGGCATCGGTGGCGCTGCGGGCGGTGGCCGGCGGGCGGATGCCGGAGCCCCAGGCGCAGACGCCGCCGCCCGAGGCGCCGGTTCGCGTGGGCAGCTTCCGCGAGGCGGTGGCGCTGGCGCAGGGGCGTCGGCCCCGTCTGCACGGGGAACTGGTGCACAGCGTGCATCTGGTGCAGTTCGCGCCGGGACGGATCGAATTGCGGGTGGAGCCGCAGGCGCCGCGCGACCTCGCCGGGCAGTTCGCCGCGCTGCTGGGCGAGGCGACGGGGATGCGCTGGACCGTGGCGCTCTCCAACGCGCCGGGCGAGCCGACCCTGGCCGAGCAGGGGCGCAGCGCCGATCTGGGGCGGCGCGAGATCGTGGCCAGCCATCCGCTGGTGCAGGCGGTGCTGGCGGCCTTCCCGGGCGCGCGCATCGAGGCGGTGCGCGACGCGGGAGCCGACTACTACGGGCTGGCGCCGGCGCCGCCCGAGCCGGACGGCGACCCGGCGGGAATCAGCGACGATTCGGACTCGCCGGACGATGGCGGGCTGGAATTCGCGCCGCCCGACGCGGATCGGCCGGACGATCTCTAGAGCGGATCGCCGGCGGGCGGACGCCCGTCGGCGTGAATCCGCGCCGAGAACAACGCTCTACAGCGAACCGCAGTCCCAACCGGACTGCGGTTCGCTGTAGAGCATTTTCAAGCTGAGCGTCCTCGCTCAGCGGCTCGGGAAATGCGCCGGATCAAAGGCCGGAGCCGTTCCGGCCTGATACGGTCGGGCCGGAACGGCTTCAGGGTGCGGGTCGCGGGGCACGGACCGGCGGGCCGGCGCCGATCGAGACATCGGATACACAGGGCCCGGGGCAGAGGCCCCGGGGATGGAGAGACCATGAAGAACCTCACCAACATGCTGAAGCAGGCGCAGCAGATGCAGTCGCGCATGCAGGAGATGCAGGCGAAGCTGGAGGCGCTGGAGGTGGAGGGCGCCGCCGGGGCCGGCATGGTCAAGGTGACGCTGAGTGGCAAGGGCGACCTCAGGCGCGTGGCGATCGACCCCTCGCTGATGACCGCCGACGAGCGCGAGGTGGTCGAGGACCTGCTGGTCGCGGCGCATGCCGACGCCAAGGCGAAGGTGGAGGCGGCCGCCGCCGAGGAGATGCAGAAGGCGACCGCCGGGCTGAACATCCCCGGCATGGGCGGCGGTCTGCCGGGCGGGCTCAAGCTGCCGTTCTGACGGCGGCCGGGGCCGTTCCGCCGAGGTCGTTCCGCCGGGGCCGCTCCGCCGGGGCCGGCCGCGGCGGCGGCCGGTCGTCGGTCCAGGCCGGCGCCGGCCGGTCCCGCGCGCTCCGCGCCGCCTTCCCGTGGCGCCCCCAGGGGGGCGGCCCCATATGACCGGGTGCGATGACGACCCATTCCGACGAGATCGAGCGGCTGGTCGGGCTGCTCGCCCGGCTGCCGGGGCTCGGCCGGCGCAGCGCGCGGCGCGCCGTGCTGCGCATACTGGGCGAGCCCGAGCGCGTGATGCTGCCGCTGGCCGAGGCGCTGCGGGAGGCGGCGGCGGCGGTGCGGCGCTGCGAGTCGTGCGGCAACCTCGACACGGCCAGCCCCTGCGCGATCTGCCGCGACCCGCGGCGCGAGCGCGGGCTGATCTGCGTGGTGGAGGGGGTGGGCGACCTCTGGGCGCTGGAGCGCGCGCAGGTGCATCGCGGGCTGTACCACGTGCTGGGCGGCACGCTGTCGCCGCTCGGCGGGGTGGGGCCGGAGGACCTCGCCATCCAGCCGCTGGTGGCGCGGGTGGCGTCGGAGGGGGTCGAGGAGGTGATCTTGGCGCTGCCGGCGACGGTGGACGGTGCCACCACGGGGCACTACCTGACCGACCGGCTGCGCCCGACCGGCGTGCAGGTGACGCGTCTCGCGCAGGGCGTGCCGATCGGCGGCTCGCTGGAGGTGCTGGACGACGGCACGCTGGCGGCGGCGCTCAGGGCAAGGCGGGCGGTGTAGCGGACCCGCTGCCGCAGCACAGGCGGGCAGTCCTCGCGGCCCGGCGGGCCGGATCCTGCGGTTCGACCCGTGCCGCCATGCGCGCGCGGGCTTGATTGACGGGCCAACCGGCGCCGCCTATCAGCAGGCGGCCGGACCGTAAGGGGGATCGATGCCGCTGCAGCCGTTGCCCCGTGACGCGGCGCCCTATGCCGATTTCCTCGTGCGGCGGCTCTACCGGCCCTTCGGCTTCAGCGACGCGACCACCCTCTCGGCGGTGCTGGAAACCGAGCTGCCGATCGACGGCGATCTCTGGATCTGGGCCGACGACAACGCCAAGGTGCTGGAGCTGCTGTCGCGGCCGGAGCTGTGGCGGAAGTATCCCGAGGAGACGGCGCGCATCCTCGACTTCCTGCGCGCGATGTGCAGCGGGCCGTTCATCTTCCGGCGCGTCAGCCTGCCGCGCCTCGACCACGCGCGCGGCGATGCGCGCCGCGGCGCGCACGTGCACGCGCTGATGGATGTCGAGTACGACCTGCCGCGCGGCAGCGTCTCGCTCGGCGTGCGCTTCCACGACGGGCGCACGGCGCGCAACCTGACCATGACCGGCAACTTCGTGCGCTTCCACTGCCGGGGCCGGCGCTGGACGCTCGACGCCGAGGACGCGATCACGGAAAGCGGCAGCCACCGCGAGGGCGACCGGCTGATGCTGTGGCACGCGAGCGAGCTGCGCTTCCCGCCGAAGGAGCGGACGCACCGCCTCGGGCGGCTGACCTACACCTACACGATCGACGCGCGCTCGGCGCTGGTGGGCGTGGAGGTGGCGCTCGACCTCGACCCGGGGGAGCGCGTCAGCGACGTGACGCTGACGGTCGGGCACGACGAGCTGAGCCACAACGTCAACCAGGTGCACTACGGCTCGGTGCGTGCCGAGGTGGGCGGCGAGGTCCGGCGCTACGACGCGCCGGCGGTGCCGGGCGAGGGCTGGCTGGCGGCGGCGGGCGGCGGCTACTACGGCATCGTGCAGCACCACATCGCGGGCTTCGCCTTCGCCGCGCACACGCGGCCGCTGACGCCCGAGGCGCTGCGCGGCTTCAGCGTGGTGAGCAAGGTGCCGGGGGAGCTGCACTGGGTTTCCGCCTGGTACGAGTTCCCCGGCGAGCGGAGCGGCCGGCTGGTGGCGCGCGAGGAGAAGGCGCTGACCGCGGGCGGGCTGTACGACCGCGTGGCGGACTACGCGGCGCTGCTGCGCGAGGCCTCGGCGCAGTCGCGGCCGATCGCCTTCGACCTTTCGATCTCCTACGACTACGGCGTCGAGATCAACGCCTTCGCCAAGTGCTTCGCGGCGCTCGCCGCCGATCCCGGCATCCCGGCGCCGCCGGGGCTGCGGGAGGAGCTGCGCGCGCTGGTGGACCGCTACCTCGACCTCTACTTCGAGGAATTCGTGGCGCCGCACCATCGCGGCGGGAAGACGATCTTCTCCCGCCAGCTCGCCTTCGTGATGCTGGGGACGGCGACCATGCTGGGGGCGACCGGCGAGGCGGCCTACCGCGAGCGGTTGCGGACGCTGTGCGACATCATGCTCGGGCTGGAATGGATCAGCGCGGGGATGGACGGCCAGGCCGAGTCGGGCTTCCTGCTCGGCACGATCGACGCGAGGCTGGTCTACGCGGACTGCCACGGCGCGGCGCTGCTGGCGCTGGTCCACGCGGCGCGCCATCTCGACCCGGCGATGGTCGCGCCGGCGATCGACCGCGGCCTCGGCGCCTACTTCCTGCAGTCGACGCTGCACGAGAGCGACCGGCACCGGCGCATCGACGTGGTGGCGGTGGGCTGGGGCGACACGGCGGGCGGGCGGCACAGCAACACCGCCTTCTGGAATTACCAGGCGGGGCTGACGCTGCGCTTCTTCAACGCGCTGCGCGCCTCGCCGCTGCCGGCGCTGCAGGCGGTGCTGGCGCGCCACGCGCCGCGCATCGCCGTGCTGGAGGCGGTGCTGGAGGCGCAGCTCCGCCTCTCCGCGCACGCCTGCGAGGATGGGGTGGAGATCAGGACCTCCTGGCTTTCCGCCGAGACCAATTCCGAGACCCAGCCCTGGGTGGCGCTGGGGCTGCTCGGGCATCCCTGCGACTGACGGTCGGCCGCGGAGAGCCCCGGCCATCAGTCGCAGGGCTGGCGTGATGGCGTTGCGCCGGACGGGCGGCGCGCGGGGCCGCCGGCGATGCCGGGGCCGTGCGGGACGGCGCGGCGCGTGGCGGGCCGGGGAACGGCGGAGGGAGACGAGGCCGCGATGCGATTCTTCAGATCCGCCGCGCGCGGCGAGGGCAGGGCGCCGCCTGCCGCCGCGCCGCTGCCGGCGGCCGCGCCGCCTTCGCCCGAGACGGCGGTCGGCGTGCTCTACGAGGCGCTGCTGCACCGCCCGGCCGATCCGGGCGGGCTCGCCACCTACGCGGGCGGCATCGCGCGGGGCGAGTGCACGCTGCGCGACGTGGCCGCCGAGATGCTGGGCTCGCGCGAGTATCGGGGCCGCACCGGCCGGATGGACGCCTTCGGGACGCCGGTCGCGATTCCCTTCATGGGCTGCACCTTCCACGTCGCCGAGGATTCCGAGGTGGCGGGCGACCTGCGGGCCCCGGGTGGCTACGAGCCCTGGGTGCTGCCGCGCTTCCTCGACGAGCTGCGCCCGGGGATGCGGGTGCTCGACCTCGGCGCGAGCTGGGGGCTGTTCGCGCTGCCGGCGGCCCGGCGCGTCGGGCCGGCGGGGCGGGTCTTCGCGCTGGAGGTGAGCGCGCGCAACTGCCGCGTGCTGCTGCGCAACGCCCGCGCCAACGGATTCGCCTGGCTGGAGGTGCTGCCCTTCGGCGTCTCCGACCGGCTGGGCGCCGAGCTGCTGCCGGTGCAGACCGGCTCGCACAACAACACCATCCACGACACCGGCACGGTCGAGGGCGAGGCGCTGGACCGCTACGAGGTGGTGCCGGTGCTGCCGCTCGACGCGCTGCGCGGGCCGCTCGGCCGCATCGACGTGGTGAAGATGGACGTGGAGGGGATGGAGCACCGCGTGGCGCAGGGCGGGCGGGCGCTGTTCGAGGCGGAGCGGCCGGTGGTGTACCTGGAGTACTCGCCCGGCCTGCTGCGCGACGTCTCGGGCGTGCCGGCGGCGGCGCTGCTGCGCTTCTTCCTCGAACGCGGCTACGCGGTCGAGATCCTGCACCGCACCGCGCCGCCGGAATCGCTCGCCGGGCTCGACGCCGAGACGGCGATCGCGCGCACCGACGCGGCGTGCGAGCGGCACGTGCGCGAGGAGGCGGGCACGCATCTCGATCTCTGCCTGCGCCCGATCGGGGCGCCGGCACCGGCGTTGAACGGGGCCTAGGACCATGGACCAGTCGGCAAGGGCGGTTGAGGCGGTGCTGCGCCGTCGCCTCGCGGCCATCGAGGAGCAGCTCGCCCGGATCGCGGCGCGGGTGGAGAGCCTGGCGGATGGCGTCCGGCCGGCCGCCACCTACATGGGCGGCCAGGTGGTGCTGACGCGGCTGCGCGGCGGCCTGCTGATCTTCCTCGATACGCGCAGCACCGACTTCACGCCGCACGTCGCGACCGGCGGCGACTGGGAGCCGGGCATCACCGCCGCCTGGCTGGGCCTGCTCAACCCGGGCGACACGGTGCTCGACGTGGGTGCCCACATGGGCTTCCACACCCTGCTTTCCGCGGCGGCGGTGGGGGCGGGCGGGCAGGTGCACGGCATCGAGCCGAACGAATCGCTCAGCCGGCTCGCGCAGCGTTCCATCACGGCGAACGGGCTGGACGGCATCGCCAGGCTGCACACGGTGGCGGCGGGGGATGCGGTGCGGGACATGGAGCTGATCGTCGATCCGGCCTGGTCCGGCGCCGGCGTGGTACTGCCGGTGGCGATGGTGACGCCGGCGGGCGGGCAGATCTCGCAGCCCTGCCGGATGGCGCCGCTCGACGGCCTCTTCCCGGCGGACTTCCGGGTGGACGCCATCAAGCTCTCGGTGCAGGGGGCGGAACTGGCGGCGCTGAAGGGGCTGCGCGGGATGATCGAGCGCTCACCCGACGTGCGCATCGCCGTCCGCGTGCAGCCCGACGGCATGCGGCTGCATGGCGAGACGGTGGCGGCGCTGGCCGAATACGCGCGGTCGCTCGGCTTCCGCTTCTGGTTCGTGGGCGGCGACGGCTCGCTGCACCCGACCACGGCGGAGGCGGTGGCGGGGCTGCCCGGCGGGCAGTACCCGATGGTCCTGTCGCGCCGCAGCGTGGTCTGATCCGGCCGGCCGATCCGTCGCCGGCGTGGGCTCAGGCGGCGAACCCGATCCCGAGCCGCCCATACAGCGAGGTGAGCCGCTTCCGGTAGGCGGCCGAGTCGAACTTCGCCGCCTGGCCCGGGCCCATCGCGGCGAGGCGGGCACGGAGTTGCGCGTCCGTGTCGAGGCGGCGTATCGCCTCGGCCATGGCGCGCGTGTCGTAGGGATCGACGGTGAGGGCGGCGTCGCCCACCACCTCGGGCAGCGAGGCGGTGTTGGAGGTCATCACCGGCGTCCCGAGCAGCATCGCCTCCAGCGCCGGCAGGCCGAAGCCCTCGTAGAGCGAGGGGAACAGCACCGCCCTGGCGCCGCGGATCAGGCTCACCAGCAGCGGGAACGAGACGTAGTCGAGGTGGACCACCCGGTGGCGGGTGAAGGTGTAGGGACCGTCGGCGACGAGGTAGCGGATGTGGTCGTCGAAGAGCAGCTTCAGCTCGTCCTCGGACTTCCACGCCTTCTTGCCGGCGATCACCAGCGGGCCGGTGACGCCGCTGGCGAGATAGGCCTCGATCAGCCGGCCGACGTTCTTCTTCGGCTCGATGGCGCCGAAGAAGAGGAAGTAGTTGCCCATGGTCAGGCCGAACGTGCCCTCGATGTCGCCGCGCACCATGTCGAGCGGCCGCGCGGCGTGGCGGGCGGGGATCTCGACGGTCTGGTAGGTGTTGGTGACGCGGTCCTCCGGCACGCCGAGCAGCCCGATGATGTCGCGCCGCGAGGCTTCCGAGACGGTGACGATGTGGTCGGCGTCCCGTATCAGCATCTGGCACATGCGGAAGTAGCGGCGCTTCGCGTCGAGCGTGGTGTAGGGCAGGCGCAGCGGCACGAGGTCGTGCATCGTGTAGATGTTGCGCGCGCCCTTCACGCGGATCGGCAGCGGGTAGGTCCAGTGCATGATCTCGGGCGTGCCGCCCGGCATGGACACGTCGAGGTGGCGCTTGAACAGGTCGAAGAAGGCATAGGAGGCGACGAAGAGGTCGCGCGCGTTCCAGATCTGGTCGAAGTAGGGCAGGCGCGAACGGTAGGTCTCGACGATCACCTTGCCGGTGACGGGGATGCGGGCCGCGCGCAGGCCGAGCAGCGCGGCGACGTTGCCGCGCAGCTCGCGCAGCGTGCGCGTCCACTTGGGGATCTTGAGCGGTTCCGTGTCGAAGAAGGCGACCTCGCGCATCAGCGGGTCGCGCGAGGCGGGCGCGCTGCCGCCGTAGAGGATGCCGACATCGCAGCCGAGGTCGCGCAGGGCGAAACTCAGGTTCCGGGCGTAGGTCGCGACGCCGGTGCCCTTTTCCAGGGCGAGGTTGTAGCCGTCGATGGAGATTCGGGGGCGCGCCGTCGGGGACATGGCGCCTTTCTAGAGCGGATCGCCGGCGGGCGGACACGCCCGGCGGCGTGAATCCGCGCCGAGGGCAACGAGCTACGGCGAACCGCGGTCCGGTTGGGACTGCGGTTCGCCGTAGCGGCGGGTCCCGAAGGGAGCGACAGGGGGAAGAGACCGAGAGCGCCGAGGGAAGGTCCCGGTTCCCGGTCGGGGCGGGAGCGGCATGCGTGCGAAGGGGCGGAAACACGAAGCGCGCGACCTGCCCCAGGAGAGGGCCGGCCGCGCGCCGTCTTCAGTGGCCCGGAGCACGACCCCGCCGGGGCCCGCCCTGCGGGACCGCTCCTGCGGGATCAGTTCCCGGTGGCGTCCCGGGCAGCATCCTTGGCGCCGCCCACGGCATTCTGCACCTTGCCGGCGGCCTTGTCGGCCTTGCCCTCGGCCTCGAGCTTGGCGTCGCCGGTGACCTTCCCCGCCATCTCCTTCACGGTGCCCTTGATCTGGTTGCCGACGCCGGCGACGCGATCCTTGTCCATCTGTCGATCTCCCCGTTGCCGCCACGATGGCGGCTTCGGGACAGAGAACGGCCGGATGGCTGTCGGGTTCCCCCGGCGCGTCCCCGGCGCGCCCGCCCGCCTCGCCCGCACCGGCTTCGCCCGGTCCCGCCTTCGCCCTTAACCGCCTCCGTTCGCCACCGCCCAGGCGCGATTCGGAATCGCCATCGGCACCCCATGCCGGGTCAGGGAAAATCCTCGTGTGTTGCTCCGGCGCCGTGCGACGGAAGCGAAACCGGCCGTGGCCGTCATGGTTAGATGCGTTCGTTCCGGCGATCGAACCGGTTTCATCCTGGTGGGCGGCAGTCATGGGCGTGCGCAGGTGGGCGATGGGTGGCGGCCTGCTGGCGGCCGGGCTGCTGACGGCCGGCGCGCTGGTGCATGGGATGCTGCCCGGCCGGGAGGTGGACGCCACGGTGGCCGTCGCCGCCGGCAACTGGGAGCAGGGCGCCGAGCATGTGGCGCTGCAGGCCTTGCGCGCGCGCCTCGGCAGCGGCGCCGAGTTCCGTGGCGTCTCGACCTATGGCCGGGAGCGGGACGATGAGCGCGCGGTGTGCGGCGAGGTACGGCCCGCCGGCGATGCCAGGGAGTTCCGCAGCTTCGTGGTGCGCGTCGTGCGCGAAGACCCGGCACGGGAGGATGGCAGGGTTCGCCTGCGCCCGCTGACCCTGCTGGCCGATGCCGGCAACCCGCCACGCATGGTGGCCGACGCGCGGCTACGCCATTGCCGCACCGCCCTGGTGTCGGCCCGGCCGGACCCGGTCGGGACGCCGCGGTTCGAGGCGGTGATGCCGGCGGCGGCCGCTGCCGGCGGCGCGGGCGGATCGGTTCCGGGCGAAGGCGGCGTGGTCGGGAGCGTGTCGGTTCGCTCGGCCGTCAACCTTCGCGCCGCGCCCGGCGGCGCGGTGCTGCGCACCGTGGCGCGTGGGCAGGCGCTGCAGGTCTTCGCGACGGCACCGGGCGGCTGGCTGCGGGTCGGCGTCTCCCGCCCCGAGGGGTGGGTGCATTCGAGCCTGACCAGCGAGGTGACGCCGGCACGGCCTTCGCCCGCGCGTGGCGGGAGCACGGTGCGGGTGGCCGGCGGCTTCTGACGGCCCTGGCGGCGGCCGACGGGCACGGCGTCGGGTCGCGCCTGAGGGCCGCCCCTGGGTGGCCGCCCCTGGGTGGCTGCCCCTGGGGGCGGCCTGGATGCCGCCTTGGATGCCGCCTGGGGGGAAAAGGATCAGCGCTGCCGCCAGGGCAGGCCGGAGGCCTTCCACCCGGCGATCGTGCCGCGATGGCCGTCGCCGTCGGGCGGACCCTCGAAGCCGTCGGCGACGTTGAAGGCGTGCGGAAAGCCGGCCGCCTGGGCCGCCTGGCCTGCCGCGAGCGAGCGCGCCCCGGAGCGGCACAGGTAGTAGACCTTGCTGAGCGGCGTCACGCCCGCCTTGTGCAGGTGCTCGGCGAAGGCGCCGTTGACCTGCATGGAGGGGTAGAGCTGCCAGGGGATCAGCACCGGCCGCTTGTCGACGTCCGTCAGGTCCGGCAGGCCGACGAAATTCCATTCGGCATCGGTGCGCACGTCCACCAGCACAGCGTCCGGGTCGGCGCGCAGCGCCTCCCAGGCCTGCCGGGGGGAGATGTCGGGGACGCTCATGACTGCTGCTGCTCCTGCGCCTTGATCTCGACGTAGCGGAGATAGGGCTTCTTCTCCTCCCATCCCTGCGGGAACCGGGTCCTGGCGGCCTCGTCGTCGATCGAGGGCGGGATGATCGCGCGGTCGCCGGGCTGCCAGTTCACCGGCGTCGCCACCTTGTGGCGGTCGGTGAGCTGGAGGCTGTCGATCACGCGCAGCACCTCGGCGAAGTTGCGCCCCGTCGAGGGCGGATAGGTGAGGGTGAGGCGCACCTTCCTGTCCGGGTCGATCACGAACACCGACCGCACGGTGAGCAGCGGGTCGGCATCCGGGTGGACCATGCCGTAGAGCGTCGAGACCTTGCGGTCCGCGTCCGCGATCATCGGGAAGTTCACCGCCGTGCCCTGGGTCTCCTCGATGTCCGCCTCCCAGCCGCGGTGGCTCTCCACCGGATCGACCGACAGGCCGATCACCTTGACGTTGCGGCGCTCGAATTCCGGCTTGAGGCGCGCGGCCTCGCCCAGCTCGGTGGTGCAGACCGGCGTGTAGTCCTTGGGGTGGCTGAACAGCACGCACCAGCTCCCGCCGAGCCACTCGTGGAAGCGGATGCGACCTTCCGTCGTGTCCTGCTCGAAGTCGGGCGCGACCTGCCCGAGCTGAATCGCCATGGCTGCTCATCCTGTCTGGACGCGCCGTCGCGGCGCCCCCGGGCGTTCTCCGGCGCCGAGCCTGACGCGATTTGCGGCCGAAGCAAAGTCACGATGCGGACCCGTGGCGCGGACCCGCGGCGCGGACCCGCGGCAGGGATCGGCAGGAGGGGTGGGGCGGGTTGCGGGACGGGCGTGCCCGGGCCGGGGGAGGTTCCGCGCGCGGCCGGCGGCCGCTCTCTTGCCACCCTTTGGATGTTATAACATAACATAAACCGATATCCGTTGCCGCGAGGTCCGCATGCCCCATTCCTTCCGCCCGGCCCGGCTGGCCCTGGCCGGTCTCGGCCTGCTGGCGGGCCGTATCGCCCTGGCGCAGCCGGCGGCCGGGGAGGCGGCACCGGCGGCGGTCGAGCTGCCGGAGACCAGCGTCACCGCCAGCCCGATCGCGACCGAGGATGCCCGCAGCTTCGCCCCCGTCACGGTGCTGCGCCGCGAGGATCTCGCCACCCGTCCGGCGCAGTCGCTGGGCGACACGCTGTGGACCGAGCCGGGCCTTTCCGCCACCACCTTCGCGCCGGGCGCGAGCCGGCCGATCATCCGCGGCCTCGGCGACTTCCGAGTCCGGTTGCAGGAGAACGGCTTCGCCGCCGGCGACGTCTCCGCCTTCGGCGACGACCACGTCGTGCCGCTCGACCCGCTCTCGGCCGACCGCATCGAGGTGGTGCGGGGCCCCGCCGCGCTGCGCTGGGGCTCGCAGGCGATCGGCGGCGTGGTCAACCTCATCAACAACCGGATCCCGCTCGAGCTGCTGGAGCCGGGCGCGGTGCGCGGCCGCGTCTCCGGGGCGTACAACACCGGCTCGCGCGGCTTCGACGGCAGCGCCTCGACCGACATGCGCGTCGGCAACTTCATGGTGCACGGCGACCTGTTCGGCCGCACCGCCGGCGACTACGACATCCCCGGCGGCGGGCGGCAGCGCAACAGCAGCCTCGACACCGACGGGCAGTCCTTCGGGCTGAGCTACTTCTTCGACCAGGGCTTCATCGGCACCTCGTTCGAGCGCTTCCGCACCTTCTACGAGATCCCCGGCGGCGAGCAGGCGCTCTCGCGCACGGCGCTCGACGTGGAGCAGCTCCGCTGGGCCAGCCGCGGCGAGTACCGGCCGCTGTCCGGCCCGTTCAGCAGCCTCAGCTTCCGTCTCGGCTACACGCAGTACCAGCACAACGAGGTCGGGCTGGAGGCGGGCGACGACGGCAGCTTCGCGGCCGGCGGCCGCGTCGTGCATGGCGGCTTCCGCAACCGCCTCTGGGACAGCCGGCTGGAGGCGCAGCACGTCCCGGTGGACACCGGCATCGGCACGCTCACCGGGGCGATCGGCGTCTCCTTCGAGTACGAGCGGCTGCGCACCACGCAGGAGGCCTACGACTTCCTGCCGCCCAACGACACCGCCCGCCTCGCCGCCTACGTGTTCGAGGAGCTGGCCCTGACCGACGTGCTGCGCCTCCAGGCGGCGGCGCGAATCGAATCCGTCTCCGTGAACGGCGCCACCGCGCTGTTCCCCGCCGGCTACCTGGCGACCGGGGACGCGCAGGCGCTGACCAACTTCTCCGCCGCCCGCGCCTTCGCGCCCAAGAGCGTCAGCCTCGGCCTGGTGCGCGACCTGCCCTGGGGCATGCGGGCCCGCCTCACCGGCCAGTACGTGGAGCGCGCGCCCGGCGCCGCCGAGCTGTTCTCGCGCGGCGGCCACGATGCCTCGGGCACCTTCGATATCGGCAACCCCAATCTGCGCGTCGAATCCGCCAGGACGGTCGAGCTGGGCCTCTCGCGTCCGGCCGGTGCCCTGCGCTTCGACGGCAGCGTGTACTTCTCGCAGTATGGCGGCTTCATCTATCGCGCGCTGACCGGCAATTCCTGCGACGACACCTTCGCCTCCTGCGGCCCCGGCGGCGGCCGCGAGTTCATCCAGACCAACTACAGCCAGCGCGACGCGCGCTTCTACGGCGGCGAGCTGAGCGGCCAGCTCGACCTGCTGCCGATCGGCGACGGGATGTTCGGCGTCTCGGCGCGCTACGACCTGGTGCGCGCCGAATTCGACGGCGGCGGCAACGTGCCGCGCATCCCGCCGCAGCGCCTGGGCGGCGGGCTCTGGTACCGCAGCCCGAGCTGGCAGGCGAGCGTGGACTACCTGCACGCCTTCGAGCAGACCCGCACCTCGGAGAACGAGACCCGCACGCCGGGCTACAACCTGCTCAACGCGCGCATCGGCTACACGGCGCGGCTGGAGGGGCGGACGCCGCGCGAGATCGGCCTGTTCGTCGCCGGCACCAACCTGCTGGACGTGGACATGCGCAACAGCGCCTCGTTCAAGAAGGACCAGGTGCTGCTGCCGGGGCGCACGGTGCGGCTGCTGGCGACGATGACGTTCTGACGGGAGAGCAGCATTGGAGAGGAGCCCTGAGATATGGGGTGGTAACTTGCGCTAAAGCTTGTTAAGGGAGCTTTGATATGATGGGAATATCAGATGGATTTTTGTCGGGCTTTTGAGGCAAGACTTCTTCCTTTTGAGGCAAGAATTGTGGTTATAATAAAATAAGCAGAAACTTAAGACAATTCATGTGAATTGGGAAGTAGAAATGTGTGACGAGGCGTTTCCAAATAAATCGAACACTCCTGCTGACATGATGGCCAAACGTATTTTTCCCGCAGTTTTTAAATGTATTTACTGTGGATCAAAGTCAGCCAAGTTAAGCGCGGAGCACATTTTGCCCGAATCGTTAGGCGGGAAATGGGAGCTGCCAAAATCATCCTGTGATAAATGCAGCAAAATTACATCCAAGTTCGAAATGGACTGTGCTCGCGCTTTATTTGGCCCAACGCGAGTTAAATTAAAGATTCCAAGGAAGAACGGGAAGAAGCTTCCGAAGACGCTAAGCGTGTCCTTCAGCAAGCTAGAGTTTAACCAAGGAAGAAAAATAGCTCAGGAAAATTTAGTTTTTGAAGAAATGGACGTTGATCCTGCTCCTGCATTTTTCGTCCTTCCTCTTTTTTGGCGACCTGGCATATTTACTCCGATCGGGCTTTCGGGGCGACTAGAGGAATTCGGCATGCGTGTTTTCAATATACATTTGGGAGATCTTCCAGAAGGCAAGTCAAATATCTATAGCGAGGTGGCCATAAATATTATTTCATTTGCAAGATTGATAGCAAAAATTGCTCATGGGTTTGCGATTGCTGTACTTGGGCTGGACGGCCTAGTGCCGTTTCTGTCTAAAGCCATTATAGTCAGCGACACTGCCGTTCTCAATTTTTTTGTTGGAGCCGACCAAAGAATGATAATGCCAATAAATAGCCGCCACGAGATAAGTTTTGAGGCAGTCAAGGCGTTTGTTGGGGAGCTCTTGGTTGTTCGAGTGAGATTATTTTCGGCATTTGGAACTCCGGTCTATCAGGTTGTGGTTGGAAGTCTTACCGAGCAGGGCGCAATACGTCTGCAATTACCATCGCCGCCAGCCCCGCCAGCATCAGCAGCACCATCGGGCGCGCCGTGCCGTCGCTGAGCACGCCGACCAGCAGGCCGCTCAGCGCCGCGAGGCCGAATTGCAGCGTGCCCATCAGGGCCGAGGCGCTGCCCGCCCGGGCGCCGTGCCGGGCCAGCGCCCCCACGGCGGCGTTGGGCATGATGAGGCCGCAGGCGGCCATGGCGGCGACGATGGGCGCGAAGGTGCCGGCGAGGCCGCCCCAGCCGGTCAGGGCGGTGACGGCCAGGGTGAGCACGGCGGCGGCGCAGAGCCCGGTCGCGAGGTGCAGCAGCCGGTTCGCGCCGAGCCGCGCGAGCAGCCAGGGGTTGCACTGCGAGGCGCCGATGAAGCCGACGGAATTCAGCGCGAAGAGCAGGCTGAAGCCGCCCGGCGAGAGGCCGAAGCCCTGGATGAACACGGTGGGGGCGCTGGCGACGTAGGCGAAGATCAGGAACATGCAGAAGCCGGCCATGGCGGCGTGGGTGAGGAAGCCGCGCTCGCCCAGCGCCGCGCCGTAGTGGCCGAGGATGACGGCCGGGTTCAGCGCGCTGCGCCGCTCCGGCCGGCTCGTCTCGGGCAGGAAGCGCCAGACGAGGAAGGTGGAGAGCGCGCCGTAGACGGTGCAGACCCAGAAGATGGCGTGCCAGCCGGCGAGGCCGAGCACGAGGCCGCCGAGGCCGGGGGCGGCGATCGGCGCCACCCCCATCACCAGCATCAGGCGCGACATCAGCCGCGCGGCGGCGAGGCCCTCGGCCACGTCCCGCACCACGGCGCGCGGCAGCACGGAGCTGGCCGAGCCGCCGATCGCGGCCAGGAAGCGGAAGGCCGAGAGGGTGGCGATGTCGGGCGCCAGGGCGCAGCCGGCCGAGGCCAGCGTGTAGACCGCCGTGCCCGCGATCAGCGGCATGCGCCGGCCGAAGCGGTCCGACAGGGTGCCCTGCAGCAGCTGGCCGATGGCGACGCCGATGAACCAGGCGGCCAGCGTGACCTGCGCCGAGCCGGGCGGGCTGCCCAGGCTCGCCTCCATGGCCGGGAAGGCCGGCAGGTACATGTCGGTCGAGATCGGGTTGATCGCGGTGAGGAAGCCGAGCAGCAGCGGCAGCCAGGAAGGCATGCGGGAGGCGGTTCCGAAGGGCGGCGGCGGGGCGGGCCGGGAGGCGTGCCGGGAATCCGGCGCGCCTGCGGCCCTTCTAGTCTCCGCCGCGGCGCGCCACCACCCGCCGGCCCCGGCCGGTACGCGGCCGGACGGAACCCGGCCGGCCGCCGGCGGGGAGGGGGCGCGTCCGGATGCGAAACCGCTTCGCGGCGGCGGCACGCTGGCCTAGCGTTTGCAGGGCCGGCCGGCGGAACGGGGGTCCGCCGCCGGCGGATTCGGTCGGGCACGAAGCGGAAGGGGGCGGCCACTGGCCTACGCGCTGCAGCAGCTGATCAACGGGATCAGCCTCGGGATGATCTACGGCCTCATCGCCGTGGGCTACACCATGGTCTACGGCATCATCGGCATGATCAACTTCGCGCATGGCGACGTGTTCATGGTGGGCGCCTTCCTCGCGCTGATCTCGATCCTGGCGCTGGGCGCGGGCGGCATCGCGGCGGGGCCGGCGGCGCTGCTGCTGGTGCTGCTGCTCACCGTCGCCTTCACCGCGCTCTACGGCTGGACGGTGGAGCGGCTGGCCTACCGCCCGCTGCGCGGTTCCTTCCGGCTCGCGCCGCTGATCTCGGCGATCGGCATGTCGATCGTGCTCCAGAACTACGTCCAGATCGCGCAGGGGGCGCGGGTGAAGCCGCTGGAGCCGCTGGTGCCGGGCGGCATCACGCTGCTGACCGAGGCGGGCTTCGCGGCGCAGCTCTCCTACATGCAGATGCTGATCGTGGCGGTGACGCTCGGCGTGCTGGCCGTGTTCACCTGGCTCGTCACCCGCACGCCGCTCGGCCGCGCCATGCGCGCCTGCGAGCAGGACCGCAGGATGGCCTCGCTGCTCGGCATCGACACGGACCGCACGATCAGCCTGACCTTCGTGATCGGCGCCGGCCTCGCCGCGGTCGCGGGCATGATGTACCTGCTGCGCTACGGCGTGATCGACTTCTACATCGGCTTCCTCGCGGGGGTGAAGGCGTTCACCGCCGCCGTGCTGGGCGGCATCGGCTCGCTGCCCGGCGCGGTGCTGGGCGGGCTGCTGATCGGCCTGATCGAGACCTTCTGGTCGGCCTACTTCTCCGTCCAGTACAAGGACGTCGCCGCTTTCTCGATCCTGGTGCTGACCCTGGTCTTCCTGCCGACGGGGCTGCTCGGGCGGGCGGAGGTCGAGAAGGTATGAGCGCGCCGGCGGGGGTGGCGGAGGCGCCGCCGCGGGCGGCCGCGCCGGTGGCGGGCGCGCTGCGGGAGGCGGGCCTCGCGGCGCTGGTGGCGCTCGGCCTGTTCGGGCCGATGGTGGGGCTGCGGACGGAACCGGGGGCGGGCGGCCTGATGCTGGTGCAGCGCTGGCCGACGGTGGCGCTGCTCTGCGCCATGGTGTTCGTGGGGCGCTTCGGGCTGGTCTGGGCGCGGTCGCATCGCTTCCCGGCCTTCCTGCCGGCGCTGGCGCGGGCGGTGCCGCTGGCGCTGGCGCTGGCGCTGCTGTTCGCGCTGATGCTGCCGCCGCTGCCGACGGGCGAGACGCTGCTCTCGGCGGGCGGGCACGACCGCGCCTTGGCGCTGCTGGCGCTGTTCGTCGTGGCGGGCGGCGTGTTCCTGGCGCTGGGCTGGGGGCGCGCGGCGCCGGCGGTGGCCGTGGCCTCGACCAGGTCCGGGCGCTGGGAGGGCTCGCTGCGCCGGTTCGGGCGGGTGCTGGGGCCGCTGCTGCTGGCGCTGGCGCTGCTGCTGCCGGCGCTGCCCTGGGTGGGGCGCTACACGCTCGACCTCGGCATCCTGGTGCTGACCTACGTGATGCTGGGCTGGGGCCTCAACATCGTGGTCGGGCTCGCGGGGCTGCTCGACCTCGGCTACGTCGCCTTCTACGCGGTGGGGGCCTATTCCTACGCGCTGCTCTCCACCTCGCTCGGCTGGAGCTTCTGGCTCTGCCTGCCGCTCGCCGGCATCATGGCCGCCTTCGCCGGCATCCTGCTCGGCTTCCCGGTGCTGCGGCTGCGCGGCGACTACCTCGCCATCGTCACGCTCGGCTTCGGCGAGATCATCCGCATCGTGCTGCTCAACTGGGTCTCGCTCACCGGCGGCCCGAACGGCATCGGCGGCATCCCGCGCCCGAGCTTCTTCGGGCTGAGCTTCTCGGCCGGCGGCGGCCCCGGCTCCTTCGCCGACTTCTTCGGGCTGGAGCCGAGCCCGACCCACCGCGTGGTGTTCCTCTACTACCTGATCCTGGCGCTGGCGCTGCTGACCAACTGGGTGACGATCCGGCTGCGCCGCCAGCCGCTCGGCCGGGCCTGGGAGGCGCTGCGCGAGGACGAGATCGCCTGCCGGGCGCTCGGCATCAACGTCACCACCACCAAGCTCACCGCCTTCGCGCTCGGCGCCATGTTCGGCGGCTTCGCCGGCGCCTTCTTCGCGACGCGGCAGGCCTTCATCAGCCCGGAGAGCTTCACCTTCCTCGAGAGCGCCATCGTGCTCGCCATCGTCGTGCTGGGCGGGCTCGGCAGCCAGATCGGCGTCGCCATCGCGGCCGTCGTGATGATCGGCGGCTTCGAGGTGTTCCGCGACCTCGCCGAGTGGCGGATGCTGGTGTTCGGGGGCGCCATGGTGCTCATCATGGTGCTGCGGCCACGCGGCATCGTCGCCTCGCGCACGCCGACCGTGGCGCTGGGGAAGCGGCGCGCCATCAGCGGCGAGCTGGTGGGCGAGGGGCACGGGTGAGCGGCGTGGCGGGCACCGACATCCTCCGGGTGGAGGACCTCTCGATGCGCTTCGGCGGGCTGCTGGCCGTGGCCGGCGTCTCCTTCGAGGCGGCGCGCGGCGCCATCACCTCGCTGATCGGGCCGAACGGCGCGGGCAAGACCACGGTGTTCAACTGCGTCACCGGCTTCTACCGCCCGACCGGCGGCGCGGTGCTGCTGCAGGCGCCGGAGGTGGCGGGCGGCGCGCCGGTGGCGCTGCACCGCCTCGCCGGCCACCGCATCGTGCGCGCGGGGGTCGCGCGCACCTTCCAGAACATCCGGCTGTTCTCCGGCATGACGGCGCTGGAGAACCTGCTGGTCGCGCAGCACAACGCGCTGATGGCCGCGACCGGCTGGGGCATCGGCGCGGTGCTGGGGCTCGTGCGCTACCCGCGCGCGGAGGCGGCGGCGATCGACCGGGCGCGGGCCTGGCTGGCGGCGACGAACCTGCTGGAGCGGGCCGACGATCCGGCGGGGGCGCTGCCCTACGGGGCGCAGCGGCGCCTGGAGATCGCGCGCGCGATGTGCACGGACCCGCTGCTGCTCTGCCTCGACGAGCCGGCGGCGGGGCTGAACCCGCGCGAGTCCGACCAGCTCGCGGCGCTGCTGCTGCGCATCCGCTCGGGCGAGGCGCCGAACGGGGCGCCCTGCTCGATCCTGCTGATCGAGCACGACATGGGCGTGGTGATGCGCATCTCCGACCGCGTGGTGGTGCTCGACCACGGCCGCAAGATCGCCGACGGCACGCCGGCGGCGGTGCGGGCCGATCCGAAGGTGATCGCGGCCTATCTGGGCGAGGAGGAGGCGGACGAGGACGCGCCGGCGGAGGCCGGCGTGGCGGGGAGCGGGGTGGCGGGGGCGGCTTCCGGGCCGGGGGGCACGGCATGAGCGGGCCGCTCCTCGCCGTCGAGAACGTCACCGCGCGCTACGGCGCGGTGCTGGCGCTCGACGACGTGTCGCTGCACGTGGAGGCGGGCGAGATCGTGACGCTGATCGGCGCCAACGGCGCGGGCAAGTCGACGCTGCTGATGACGATCTGCGGCGACCCGCCCGCCCGCGCCGGCCGCATCCGCTTCGACGGGGCCGACATCACCGGGCAGCCCACGCACCGCATCATGCGCGGCGGCATCGCGCAGGCGCCGGAGGGACGGCGCATCTTCGGGCGGATGAGCGTGCTGGAGAACCTGCTGATCGGCGCGCAGGCGGTGGCGGTCGATCCCGGGCCGGAGCTGGCACGGGTGTTCGCGCTGTTCCCGCGCCTGGAGGAGCGTCAGGCGCAGCGCGCCGGCACGCTCTCGGGCGGCGAGCAGCAGATGCTGGCGATCGGGCGGGCGCTGATGTCGCGGCCGCGGCTGCTGCTGCTGGACGAGCCTTCGCTGGGCCTCGCGCCGCTGGTGGTGAAGGGGATCTTCGCGGCGATCCGCCGGCTGAACGCGGAATCCGGGCTTTCCGTGCTGCTGGTGGAGCAGAACGCGCAGGCGGCGCTGCGGCTCGCGCATCGCGGCTACACGCTGCAGACCGGGCGGATCGTGCTGGCCGGCACCGGGCGGGAGCTGCTGGCGCGGCCGGAGGTGCGGGAGGCGTATCTCGGCGGCTGAGGGCATGCCGTGCCGAGGCGGGGTGCCGCCGGGCCGCGCCGTTCCGGTAACGGCCGGCCGGGCGCCGGTGTCGCGGCATGCATGCGGCCGGCGGCCGCCCGTTACCGGAACGGCGTGACCGGCACGGCATGACCGGCATGGCGCCGCGGGCGGGCCGATGCCGCCCGTGGCGATGCCGCGCGGCCGCTCAGTGCAGCAGCAGGTAGCTGATGTGCAGCGCCAGCGCGAAGGCGATGACGGCGGCGACGATGCCGGCAGTCAGCGAGCCGGCATGCAGGGTACGGAGGGTCCGGCCGCCGGCCTGCAGGTTCCAGCGCCGCGTCTCCCAGGCGGAGGCGGCCATGGCGCCGAGGATGAAGGCCAGGGCGGCGACCTCGGTGATGAGCGAGATCTGCTCCAGTGCGGTACGGCTCATGATGGCGCACCTTTCGTGACGTTTCCTTCATGCAGAGTACAGAAACCGGTGACGAAACGGTAAGGATATCGTCGCGCGGCAACGCGCCGGCGGCATCACGAGGCCGTGCGAGGGCGTGCGCCGCGGGCGTCGGGTGCTCAGGCGAGATGCACCAGGGTCAGCTCGGGCGGGACGCCGAGGCGCACCGGCAGGATGCTGCAGCCCAGCCCGCCGGAGACGATCAGGCGGCGGCCCGCCTCCTCCACCAGCCCGTAGGCGTAGCGGTTGCCGTAGCGCGAGGGGACGACCGGGGAGTGGCCGAACAGCCGCACCTGTCCGCCATGGGTGTGGCCGCTCAGCGTCAGCGCGATCCGCGCCGGCACCTCCGGGAACAGGTCCGGCTCGTGGGCGAGCAGGATGGCGGGGGCGTCGTCGCGCAGCTGGGCGAGCGTGGCGGGCAGGTCGTCGGCGCGCAGATGCTGCGCGGCCCGGTAGGGCAGCATGCTGTCGGTGCCGCAGAGCCAGATGCCGTCGCCGTGCGCCAGCCGGCACGCCGCGTTGGCCAGCACCGGGATGCCGGCCCGCCGCAGCCGCGCCTCGATGGCCGGGCGCCCGGCACGCCGCCGCTGCACCGCCGCGTCGTCCCACCAGTCGTGGTTGCCGAGCACGGCAAGGGTGCCGAGCGGCGCGCGCAACCCGGACAGGATGGCGGCCGCCTCGTCCATCGGCACGGGGGCGGCGAAGCGGTGATGCGCCGGCAGATCGCCGAGCAGCAGGTGCAGATCCGGCCGCAACGCGTTGGCCAGCGCCACGATCCGGTGCAGGCGCGCGAGCGGCATCCAGGGCCCGCCGCAATGCGGGTCGGCGAGGAGGCACAGCGAGAGGGGCGGGCGGGCGCCCCAGCCGGGGAGGGAGAGGCGGTATTCCCGCACCACGAGACGGAAGGCGGGCTCGATCGCCAGCGCATAGGCGGCGGTGGTGCCGCCGGCGGCCAGCGCGGCGATGGCGAGTCTCCTGCCCGCGCCCAGCAGCCGCCGGCGCGTCGGGAGCGGGTCGGCATCGTCGCCCCGTCCGCCGCTCGTTGCCGGCGGGCCGGGAGGCGGGCCGAGAGGCAGGGTGGGGCGGCCGTGCCGCGGTGGCGCTGCTTCGGCCGGCATGGGAATGCGATTCGCTCCGTGGCGTTCGGACGCGCGAGCCTGCCACGGGCCGGAGCCGGTCCGCTGGCGGGCAGGCCCGGCGCCAGGACCGGACACCGGAACTGGAGCGGGGAACGGGCCGGGCCGCCATGCCCGGCCGCCTGCGGCCAGGCTTCGTTGCGTGCCGGCGCCGGTACGGTAGAGAGGCGCATGCCCTGCCTGCCGCCCCCGTGCACCGCCGCCGGCCCGTCGCCCCGCCGGCCTGTCCCGCCGCGGCGCCGCGTCCGGGCCTGGCCCGCCGCGCTCGGGCTGGCGCTGCTGCTCGGCGGCTGCGCGACGGCGGAGCGGAACGCGCGCGAGCACCGGCTGCTGTCCGCGACCGAGCGTGTCTGCGTGCCGCAGACGCGGCTCCGTCACGTCGCGACGGTCGAGCCGGCGCCGCCCGAGACGCGGCGGCGGGCGGCGGACGCGCTCGCCGCCAGGGGCTATTCGCGCACGGCGATCGGCATCGCCGAGGTGATCGACGCGCTGCCGCTGCTGGAGCGGCTGGCGGCGGCGGAGGCGGCACCGGGGACGGGCGGGATGGCGGCCGAGCTGCGGCAGCTCCGGCTGCGGCAGGCGGTCGACGACCGCGTGACTCGCGCCATGCTCGACGTCGCTAGCACCCTGGCCGTGATCGACTGCGAGGGCGAGCGTGGGGACGGGCTGCGGGCGCGGCTGCAATCGGCGCAGGACCGGCGCGTGCAGCGGCTGAGCCTGGCCGGCATCCTGCTCGGCGCGGCCTCGGCGGCGGTGTCGGGCGGGCTCTCGCTGGGCGGCCTCGATGCCGCCTCGGACGTCGCGGAGATCGCCGGCGGCGCGGCGGGGGCGGGGGTGGCGCTGTCGCTGCTGTTCGGCGAGGCCTCCGGCCCGCTGCGCACCAGCCCCAACCTGCTGCGCGAGGTCTGGGAGGGTCCCGACCGCTCGACTCTGTACCCCTACACGGTCTGGCACTACCTGACCCGCCCCCGGCTGGACGATGCCTCGGCGCAGACGCCCGCCGCGCTGCTGGTCGCGGAGTGGCGTGCCGATGGCGGGCTGGACCCGGACGGCACGCCGGCCGAGCGCGAACGCTTCGCGCTGCTGTTCGGCCCCGGCGGCAACTACACCATCCAGGATCTGGAGCTGCGCGATTCGATGCTCGACCTGCTGGAGGCGAGCATCGCGCTGATGAACGAGGACCTGCGCGTGCTGCTGGCGGAGATGCAGGCGCAGGCGGGCGGCGCCGGGGAGACGGGGAACGAGGCGCTGCTGGCCAGGGGATCGGGGGCCGGAGGCGCGGCGGCGGGACGTCGCTGAGCGCCGTTCGGGTGACCGGCCTCGGGATGGCGAGGGCCTCCCGTGCCGGGAAGCGAGGGCCGCCGGCGCGGGCGGCGCGTCGTGCCGGGACCCCGGCGCTCGCCCGCGTGCCTCGGGCGCGGACGGGACCGACCCGCGGGCCACTCGGGCAGGCTCCGGGGCGCGCCGCGCGGGGCGGCCGTCGCCGAGGTCGAGCAAGGGGAGAGGCGCGGAAGGCAGGGGGGGGGGGACGTGCGGATCGATCTGGCGGGATGGACCCGGGAGGCGACGGCGGGCGACCCGCGCGACTTCCTGGCGCTGTTCGAGGCGGCGGACCGGATGGGCTTCGACGGGGTGTGGTTCAGCGAGTTCCGCTTCCGCCGGGCGCTGCCCTATCCCTCGACGCTGCTGCTGGCCGCGGCGCTGCTGGCGCGGACGGAGCGGCTGCGCGTCGGCACCTCGGTGCTGGTGCTGGCGCTGCACCACCCGCTGCTGCTGGCCGAGGAGATCGCGCAGCTCGACCGGCAGTGCGGCGGCCGGCTCGACATCGGCATCGGGCGCGGCACCGACCCGGAGACCTTTCGCGCGCTCGGCATCGGCCCGGAGGAGGTGCGGGAGCGGTTCGAGGAGGCGCACGGGCTGCTGGTCCGGGCCTGGACGCAGCCCGCGGTCACGGCGCGGGGGCGCTTCTGGTCCTTCGAGGGGGTGCCGGTCGGGCCGGAGCCGGTGCAGCGGCCGCACCCGCCGCTGCACGTCGCCGCCGCCTCGCGCGGGACGCTGGAATTCGCGCTGCGCCACGACCTGCCGCTGCTGCTGAGCCTGGAGCCGCCGGAGGGGCGGCAGCTCGCGCTCTACCGGACGCTGCTGGCGGAGCGGGGCGGCGAGGGGGCGCTCGGGCGCTCCTCGCTGGCACGCTACGTCTGCATCGGGCGCGACGCGGCCGAGGCGCGGGCGCGGCTGGAACGGCTGCTGCCGGGGCTCGATCGCCGGCGCCGTCACTTCGCCGCGCTGCGCGGCACGCCGCCCGACGCGGTGCCGCCGGCCGATCCCGCGCGCTTCCTGCGCGAGCAGGCGATCTGCGGCGACCCCGAGGCGTGCCACGCGCAGATCCGGGCGCTGCTGGCGGGGACCGGCATCGGCGCGCTGCGCTGCGTCTTCAACGGCAACGGCGTGCTGGACGACGGCGAGGCGCTGGCGGGGATGGCCCTGTTCGCCCGCGAGGTGCTGCCGGCGCTGCGGAAGGCCGGCTGAGCCGCGGCGCCGGGGGCGCCTTCCTCCTCGACCGCCGCCCCCGGCCGCCCGCCGCCCCGTGGCGGCCGCCACGCGCGGCCCGGCCGTGCGAAGGCAAATCCGGCCTGAAAACAAGGGGCTGCGGCATTGCGCCGACCCGGCGGGGCGGCGCCGTACTGTACGGGGCAGCGGCGCGTTGTAGAGTGCGGGAACGATAAGGGATCGCCGCCCGTGCTCGTCACCTCGCCCCAATTCAAGCGCAACGCCGCCCGCGCCCTGGCCGATGCCGGGCTGCAGAAGGCGCTCGGCACCACCACGCCGCAGATGCACGCCAAGCGCGCCGCGGCCAGGGCCGCGCTGCCGGAATTCGAGCGGCTGCGCGACGTGGCGCGCGACATCAAGAACCACACGCTGGCGAACCTCGACTTCTACCTTGAGACCTTCGCCGCCAACGTCGAGAAGGCGGGCGGCCGGGTGCACTGGTGCTCGACGGCGGACGAGGCGCGCGAGGCGGTGCTGCGGATCTGCCGGGAGGCGGGGGCACGCACCGTCACCAAGGGCAAGTCGATGATCTCCGAGGAACTCGGCATCAACGAGCACCTGGAGCGGCACGGCATCACCCCGGTCGAGACCGACCTCGGCGAGTACATCCTGCAATTGCGCGACGAGCCGCCCTCGCACATCATCGGCCCGGCCTTCCACCTCAACCGCGAGGACTGGGAGGAGAGCTTCCGCCGCTCGCACACCGACCTGCCGGCGGACCGGCCGCTCGGCGAGCGGCGCCAGCTCATGGACGAGGCGCGCACCAGGCTGCGCGCGCGCTTCCTGGCCGCCGACGTGGGCATCACCGGCGCCAACTTCCTGATCGCCGAGACCGGCAGCACCGTCATCGTCACCAACGAGGGCAACGGCGACCTAACGCAGACGCTGCCGCGCGTGCACGTGGCGCTCGCCAGCATCGAGAAGGCGGTGCCGACGCTGGAGGATGCCTGCACCCTGCTGCGCCTGCTGGCGCGCTCGGCCACGGGGCAGGACATGTCGGTCTACACCACCTTCTCCACCGGCGTGCGGCGCGAGGGGGACCTGGACGGGCCGGAGGAGTACCACGTCGTGCTGATCGACGGCGGCCGCTCCAACATGATCGGCTCCGAGTTCCAGGACATGCTGCGCTGCATCCGCTGCGCCGCCTGCATGAACCACTGCCCGGTCTACGGCGCGGTGGGCGGGCACAGCTACGGCTGGGTGTACCCGGGCCCGATGGGCAGCGTGCTGACGCCGACCCTGGTGGGCGTGGACAAGGCCGGGCACCTGCCCAACGCCTCCACCTTCTGCGGCCGCTGCGAGAGCGTCTGCCCGGTCAGGATCCCGCTGCCCGGGCTGATGCGCCACTGGCGCGAGCGCGAGTTCGAGCGCCACCTGACTCCCGCCACGGTGCGGCGCGGCCTCGGCCTCTGGGCGTGGTTCGCGCGGCGGCCGGCGATGTACCGCGCGGCGACGCGCCTCGCCGCCGGGACGCTGCGGCTGCTCGGGCGCGGGCGGGGCGCCTTCCGCGCGCTGCCGCTGGCCGGCGGCTGGACCGGGGGGCGCGACCTGCCGGTGCCGGAGGGCGGCACCTTCATGGCCGAGTACCGCAAGCGGCAGCGCGGTCGGTGAGGGCGAGGGCAGGGGCACGCGCATGAGCAGGGAAGCCATCCTCGACTCCATCCGTCGCGGCCTGCGCCGCGGCCCGCTGCCGGAGGACCAGGCGGCGATGCTGCGCGGGCGGCTGGCGCGGCACCCGCGCCAGCTCATCCCCGCACGCTCGCGCCTGCCGCGCCCGGAGCAGCTCGCGCTGTTCCTGCGCAACCTGGAGAAGGAGTTCGGCAGCTTCGAGCGCGTGCCCGACCTCGCCGCCGTGCCGGAGGCGGTGGCCGACTACCTCGCCGCCCACAACCTGCCGCCGCAATTCGGCATGGCGCCGCACCCGGTGCTGCTGGGGATCGACTGGTCGGCGCGGCCGCTGCTGCGCTTCGAGGCGCGCCGCGCCATGCCGACCGACGAGGTGACGGTGCAGCATGCCTTCGCCGCGATCGCCGAGACCGGCACGCTGATGTTCCCGGCCGATCCGACGCGCCCGACCACGCTGAACCTGCTGCCCGAGCACGCCATCGTGGTGCTGCACGCCAGCCGCGTCGTCGGCGCGCTGGAGGAGGCGTGGGACCTGCTGCGCGCCGAGCGGCGCGACCCCATGACCGGCGGCTTCATGCCGCGCAACGTGATGCTGGTCACCGGCCCCTCGCGCTCGGCCGACATCGAGTCCACGCTGGAGCTCGGCGCGCACGGCCCGCGCCGGCTGCACGTCGTGCTGGTGGACGACGAGGGCGATGCCCCCGCCGAAGCGCCGGGAGATCCGCGGGCCGAGGCCGTGGCGCAGCCGGGCGAGCCGGCGGTTCCCGGCGACTGACGACGCGCGCGGCATGGCAGCAACGGGAAAGCCGCGTCGCGCGCGTGGGCTGAGCGAGGCGGACCGGGCGCTGTGGCTGGCCTATGCCAGCCGCGTCACGCCCCTGCGCGGCCGTGCCCCGCCGCCCGCCCCCGCCGCGCCGCCGGCCGCGCCCGAGGCGCCGGCCCCGGCGCCGGCTCCCGGGCCGACCCCCGCCGCGCCGGCCGTGGCGCCGAAGCGGCGCGGCGGCATGGGGGAGGCGCCGATCAGCATCGGCGAGGCGCCGGGCGGGCTGGACGCGCAGCGCTGGCGCGACCTGCGGCGCGGCCGGCTGCGGCCGGAGCGCACGCTGGACCTGCACGGACGCACCGCCGCCGAGGCGCACCACGCCGTGCGCAGCTTCCTGGCGCTGGCCCAGGCGGAGGGGCTGCGCTGCGTGGCGGTGGTGACGGGGAAGGGCTCCTCCGGGGGCGGGGTGATCCGGCGGGAATTCCTGCACTGGCTGAACGCGCCGGACCTGCGGCCGCTGCTGCTGGGGGCGGCGCACCCGCACGCGGCGAACACGGGTGCGGTGCATCTGCTGCTGCGGCGGCGGAAGGCGCCGGGCGGGCGGTGAGGCGGTTTCGGGGCTCCGCCCCGGACCCCGGCAAGGAGGGCGCCGCCCTCCTTGCATCCTCCCGCCAAGGGGCGAAGCCCCCTTGGATACCCCGTTCGTTTCGGAATTCGCAGGTTGCACCGCCCAGGGCCGAACGCCGGCGGAGGTCCAGGAACCTGAGGTTCCTGGCGGGCGGGGTCTGGGGAGGGCAGAGCCCTCCCCAGGCGGTAGGGGCCCGGGAAAGGCGCGGCCTTCCCTGCCGGACGCCCCCGACCGGATGACCTCTCCGCTCGCCGCCCTCACCGGCGGCACCGGCTTCCTCGGCCGCCACGCCGTCGCCGCGCTGCTCGCCGCCGGCTGGCGCGTCCGCCTGCTGGCGCGCCGCGCGCCCGCGCACCCGCAACTCGCCGGCCTGCCCTTCGAGACGGTGCCCGGCGATCTCGCCGACCCGGACGCCCTGGCCCGGCTGGTGCGCGGCGCCGATGCCGTGGTGCATGCGGCCGGGCTGGTGAAGGCGCGCGGCGCGGCCGAATTCATGGCCGCCAACCGTGACGGCAGCGGGCGGCTGGGCGCCGCCGTCGCGGCGCATGCCCCGGCGGCGCGCTGCGTGCTGGTCTCCTCGCAGGCGGCGCGGGAGCCCTCGCTTTCCGCCTACGCCGCCAGCAAGCGCGCCGGGGAGGCGGCGGCGGTGGCGGCGCTCGGCGGGGCGCCCTGGGTGGTGCTGCGACCCTGCGTGATCTACGGCCCGTGGGACGTGGACGGCCTCTCGCTGCTGCGCCTCGCCCGGCTGCCGCTCACCCCGGTGCCGACGGCGCCCGCGCCGCGCCTCGGCATGATCCACGTCGCCGATGCGGCCGCCGCCATCGCCGCGCTGTGCCGGGAGGGCCCGGCCGGCGCCACCTTCGAGATCACCGATGTCCGCACCGAGGGCCACCCCTGGCGCGACATCCTGCGCCTGACCGGCGCGGCGCTGGGGCGCGCGCCGCGCTTCGTGCCGGTGCCGGACGCGCTGCTGCTGGCCGCCGGCGCGGCCAACGACGCGCTGGCGGCGCTGGGCCTGCCGCGCACCATCTTCGGCCACGGCAAGGCCCGCGAGATCCTGCACCGCGACTGGGGCTCCACGCCGGGCGCGCAGCCGCCGCGCGCGCTGTGGTCGCCACGCATCGAACTGGCGGCGGGGCTGCGGGAGACCGTGGCGTGGTGGCGCGCCGGGGCGGGCTGATCGCTGCCACGTCCCCGTTCACCACGGGCATCGCGGCAGCCCGGACGGCGCTCTACCACCTGCTGCCCTGAGCCCGCCGCCCAGACAAGGCGGCATCCCGCCGGGCGGCGCGGGCGGAACCCACGGCCCCGTCACCACGCTTCGCGTTGGATCGTTGGTGGGAGTACGGGCCGTGGAATGCAGGCTGGACGGGCAGGTGGCGATCGTGACCGGGGCAAGCTCCGGCCTCGGGCGCGGCATCGCGCTGCTTTTCGCGCGGGCCGGGGCGGCGGTGGCGGTGAACTACAATTCGGGCGCCGAGGCGGCCGAGGCGGTGGTGCGCGAGATCGAGGCGGAAGGCGGCCGCGCCTTCGCCGCGCAGGCGGACGTGTCGGACGAGGCCTCGGTGGAGCGGCTCTTCACGGAGACGGTGGCGCGCTACGGCGCGGTGGACGTGCTGGTGGCCAATTCCGGCCTGCAGCAGGACGCCGCCTTCGCCGAGATGACGCTGGCGCAATGGGACAAGGTGATCTCGGTCAACCTGACCGGGCAGTTCCTCTGCGCCCGCGAGGCGCTGAAGCGGTTCCGCGCCCAGGGCGAGCGCGGCGTCTCCCGCGCGCGCGGCAAGATCCTCTGCATGAGCTCGGTGCACCAGGTGATCCCCTGGGCGGGGCACGCGAACTACGCCGCCTCCAAGGGCGGCATCCACCTGCTGATGCAGACCCTGGCGCAGGAGGTGGCGGGCGAGCGCATCCGCGTCAACGCCATCGCCCCTGGCGCCATCCACACCCGGATCAACGAGAAGGTGACGGACGGCGACGGCGCGAAGCGGCTGCTGGCGCTGATCCCCTACGGCCGCGTCGGCGAGCCCGAGGACGTGGCGCGGGCGGCGCTGTTCCTGGTCTCCGACATGGCGGACTACGTCACCGGCGCCACGCTGTTCGTCGATGGCGGCATGGCGCTCTACCCGGGCTTCCGCGACAATGGCTGAGCATTCCCCCGCCGGCGCGCAGCGCGAGCCGCGCCCGGGCATCCCGCGGCCGATCGAGGATCACGGCGCGATCGGCGACCTCTCCACCGTGGCGCTGGTCGCGACCGACGGCACGATCGACTTCCTCTGCTGGCCCTACTTCGACAGCCCGAGCATCTTCGCGGCGCTGCTCGACCCGGAGAAGGGCGGCTGCTTCGAGCTCGCCCCAGAGATCCCCGAGCCGCGCATCGTGCAGATGTACCTGCCCGCCACCAACGTGCTGATGACGCGCTGGCTGGGCGAGGAGTGGAGCGCCGAGGTGCTCGACCTGATGCCGCTCGCCGAGGCGGAACGCGACGAGGCGACGCGGCTGATCCGCCGCGTCCGCGCGACGCGCGGCGCGGTGACGGTGCGCCTGCGCTGCGCCCCGCGCTTCGACTATGCGCGCGAGCGCGTCCCGGCCACGCTGGAGCCGGACGCGGCCTGGTTCCGGCCGGAGCGCGGGCCGGCGCTGCGCCTCCGCGCCACCGCGCCGCTCGGCATCGAGGATGGCGACGTGGTGGCGTGCTTCACGCTGCAGGCCGGCGAGCAGGTCGACATCGTGCTCGATTCCGGCCGCGACGATCCGCTGCCGCTGCCCGACGTGGAAGGCGTCATCCACCGCACCGTCGCGTTCTGGCAGGGCTGGGCCGGGCAGTCCACCTATCGCGGTCGCTGGCGCGAGGTGGTGACGCGCTCGGCGCTGGTGCTGAAGCTGCTGACCTCGCGCCATCACGGCTCGATGGTCGCGGCCGCGACCTTCGGCCTGCCGGAGGCGCCGGGCGGCGAGCGCAACTGGGACTACCGCGCGACCTGGGTCCGCGACGCCTCCTTCACCATGTACGCGCTGATGCGCCTCGGCTACCAGAAGGAGGCGCAGGCCTTCACCCGCTGGGTCGACGAGCGGGCGCGGCGGACCGATTCCGGCGGCCGGCTGCGCATCATGTACCCGATCAGCGGCGATGGCAGCCTGGAGGAGGTCTCGCTCGACCATCTTTCCGGCTATGGCGGGGCGCGCCCCGTGCGCATCGGCAACGACGCCTGGCACCAGACCCAGCTCGACATCTACGGCGAGCTGCTGGATTCCATCTACCTCGCCAACAAGTACGGCCCGGCGATCTGGCACGACGAGTGGATGGGCGTGGTGCGCGTGGTCGACCATGTCTGCGAATGCTGGCAGGAGGCGGATGCCGGCATCTGGGAGATGCGCAGCGCGCCGCGCGAATTCCTGCACTCGCGGCTGATGTGCTGGGTGGCGGTGGACCGTGCCGTGCGCCTGGCCAGCAAGCGTTCGCTCGCCGCGCCCTTCGAGCGCTGGGTCGCGACGCGCAACGCGATCCACGACGACATCTGGGCGAATTTCTGGAACGAGGAGCGCGGCCATTTCGTGCAGAGCAAGGGCGGCACCGCGCTCGACGCCTCGCTGCTGATGATGCCGCTGGTGCGCTTCGTCGGCGCCACCGATCCGCGCTGGCTCGCGACTCTGGACGCGATCGGGCGGGAGCTGGCCGATGACGGGCTGATCCACCGCTACCGCGGCGATGACGGGCTACGGGGAAAGGAGGGCGCCTTCGCCGCCTGCTCCTTCTGGTACGTCGAGTGCCTGGCGCGCGCGGGGCGGGTGAAGGAGGCGCGCCACATCTTCGAGAAGGTGCTGCGCTACGGCAACCACCTGCAGCTCTACGCCGAGGAGTTCAGCATGAAGGCCGGCTACCTCGGCAACTACCCGCAGGCCTTCACGCATCTCGCGCTCATCAGCGCCGCCTACTACCTCGACCGCGAGCTGGACGGGCGCAACGAGGGCGGCTGGCGGCCCTGAAGGCCGGGCCGCCGCAGCCCTGCCGCTCAGGCGGGGCGGCGCTCGATCAGCTCGATGCGCACCTTGTCGGGGCCTTCGAGGAAGGCGATGCGCACGCCGGGGCGCGCCTCCTTCGGCTCCACCACGAAATGCACGCCGCGCGTGCGCAGGTCGGCCACCGCCGCGTCCATGTCGTTCACGCCGAGGCCGATATGCTCGATGCCGACATAGGGCGGCTCGGGTGCGCGGTGCGTCGTGGCGGGCACCTGCTCGACGAAGACGCTGAGGCCGCCGAGGTCGAGCACGATTCGCAGCGCGCCGTTGTTGTCGAGCCGCGTCACCTCGCGCGCGCCCAGCGCCTCGACGTAGAAGCGCGCCGCGGCGACCGGGTCCGGGCTGCGCAGGTGGATGTGGTCCGACTTGTACTGGATGGCCATGGCTGGCGTTTCCCTCTTCCCTCGCGACGTCCTACCCCGCCAGCGCCTTCAGCTCCACCTCGACGAAGGCGAAGGGCGCCGTGCCGGCATTGACCACGTTGTGCTCCACGCCGAAGTCGCGCGCGTAGCTGACGCCGGGGGTGATCTCGACCGTCGTGGTCCCGCCGCCCGGCAATTCCACGTGCATCGTGCCGGCGATCACCGGCACCACCACGTAGCTGAAGCCGTGCCGGTGCCAGCCGGTCTCCGAGCCGGGCGGGAAGTCCCAGCGCGTCACGCGCACATGCTCGTTCTCCACCTGCAGGGTGGGCACCGCCGGCTCCCGGCAGGTCAGCGGCGGCACGATGGCCTTCTCGCCGAAACCGCTCATCTCATCGCTCTCCGTTCATGCCGTCGCCTGGCTGGCCTGCCAGCCCTCGGGCAATGCCGCCTGGTACCGCGCCCAGAGCGACCCGGCGGCCTCGGCCGGCAGCGGCAGGAAGGGCGGACGGGGCGTGCGCCAGGCGGCATCGCCGGTGCTTCGCGCCACGATCTCGTGCAGGTTCGGGATCAGCTGCGGCCCGGCGACGACGCCGCGCAGCGCCACCATCCGCGCCTGCGCCGCCGCCGCCTCCGGCCCGTCGCGGTGCGCGTACACGAGCTGGGCCCAGGGCGCGCTGATGTTGCTGGTGGCGGTGATGCAGCCCGCGCCGCCGGCGGCGAGATTGCGCTGCAGGTGCTCGTCGGCGCCGGAATAGACCTCGAAGCCCTCGGCGGCGAAATTCGCGATCATGGCGGCGGTGTTGTCCCAGTCGCCGCTGCTGTCCTTCATGCCGCGCACCGTGCCGGGGAAGGCGCGCAGCAGCCGCTCGACCAGGGGCAGGGTGAAGGGCACCGCCGATTGCTGCGGGAAGTGGTAGAGGTAGATCGCCGTGCCGCCGCCGGTGCGGTTGATCACCTCCGAGAACCAGGCGAACAGCCCGTCCTCGCTCGGTCCCTTGTAGTAGAAGGGCGGCAGCAGCAGCACGCCGCGGCAGCCCTGGGCCGCGGCGTGCCGCGTCAGCGTCACCGTGTCGGTCAGCGCCGGGGTGGCGGTGCCGGGCAGCAGCCGGGCCGGGTCGATGCCTTGCGCCACCACGCCCTCCAGCACGGCGCGGCGCTCGTCGAGGCCCAGGCTGTTGGCCTCGCCCGTGGTGCCGAGCAGGCCGATGCCGTCGCAGCCATTGGCCAGCAGCCAGCGGCAGCGCGCGGCGAGGCGGACGGGATCGGGACTGAGGTCGTCGCGCATCGGCGTCAGCACCGCGGCGTTGACGCCGCCGAACAGGGCCTCCGGCATCAGCTCGCTCCCTTCCTGGCGCGACGGTCGTTCCGGACGGCCGCCGGCGCCTCTCCCGTCATCGCCATGGCCGCCGCCTTCCGGCCGGCGGGCCGTCCGTGCGCGGTCCCTTCCGGCGCTGCCGGCGCGTCGCTCCCGGCCTGTGCTGCCGGCGCGTCGCTTGCTGCTGTCGCGTCGCTTGCTGCCGTCGCGTCGCTTGCTGCCGTCGCGTCGCCGGATCCCGGCCCTGCCGATCGGGCGCCGCCCTCCGGCGGCGTCGGCGACAGGGCGCCGGGCGGCGCCACGCCGGGCCACTCGACCACATGGTCCTCCAGCGGCCCCGCGCGACGCTCCGACACGGCGCGGCCGCGCACGGAAATGCCGGCCTCGTGCACCGTCTCGGCGCTGCCCGAGACCAGCGGGTGCCACCAGGGCAGGTCCTTGCCTTCCGCCACCAGCCGGTAGCCGCAGGAGGGCGGCAGCCAGTCGATCGTCATCACCCGGCGCACCGTGAGCTTGATGCAGTCGGGCACGGTGGCGCGCCGGTTGGCGTAGTCCGAGCAGCGGCACGAATCGAGGTCGAGCAGCCGGCAGGCGACGTTGGTGAAGGCCAGCTCCTCCGTGTCCTCGTCGCGCAGCTTGTGCAGGCAGCAGCGGCCGCAGCCGTCGCAGAGGGATTCCCACTCGGCGCGGCTCAGCGCGTCGAGCGTCTTGCGCTTCCAGAAGGGCGGGTCGGCGGGCACGGCGGCACCTTACGGCAGCCGGGCCGGGTTGTCTGCGGCCGGGCGCGAAGGCCAGGGGCGTGAAGGCCGGGAGGTGAAGGCCGGGGGGGCGAAGGGCGCGGCGCCTCGCCACGGGTCCCGGGCGCTTCGTCGGAGCCCCGTTCCCCGGCCTGTCCTCCCCGATCCGCCCGGCCCGAGGCCGATCCGCCCGGCGCCGGCGAGGGAACCGTCCTATGCTGCCCGCGCCATGCCCCTGAACCTCCTCACCGACATCCCCGGCCTTCGCGTCGGGCACGCCACCGACCTGGCGCTCGGCTCCGGCGTCACCGCCGTGCTGTTCGAGGGCGGTGCGGTCGCCGCCGTCAGCATCCAGGGCGGCGCGCCCGGCACGCGCGACACCGCGCTGCTCGACGGCGATGCGACGCTGGAGCGGGTGGACGCGATCGTGCTCTCCGGCGGCTCCACCTTCGGCCTCGATGCCGGCGGCGGCGTGCAGGCGGCGCTGCGCGAGGCCGGGATCGGGCAGCGCTTCGCCGGCATCCGCATCCCGCTGGCGCCGCAGGCGATCCTGTTCGATCTGCTCAACGGCGGCGACAAGGAATGGGGCCGCTTCCCGCCCTACCGGGAGTTGGGCCACCGGGCGGCGCTGGCGGCCGCGCCGGGGGCGTTCGCACTGGGCAGCGTGGGCGCCGGCACGGGGGCGACCACGGCCACGGTGAAGGGCGGCCTGGGTTCGGCGAGCGCCGTGACGGCGGCCGGGCACACCGTGGCGGCGCTGGTGGCGGTGAACGCGGTGGGCTCGCCGCTGGTGGGGGAGGGGCCCTGGTTCTGGGCCGCGCCCTACGAGCGGGAGGGCGAATTCGGTGGCCGCGGCCTGCCCGCCGCCTTCACGCCCGATCTGCTCCGTCCCCGGCTGAAGGGCGTGGACCCGACCGCCACCACCATCGGGCTGGTCGCCACCGACGCCACGCTGACCAAGGCGCAGGCGAAGCGGCTGGCCGTCATGGCGCATGACGGGCTGGCACGCGCCGTGCTGCCGGCGCACGCGCCGAACGATGGCGACACGATCTTCGCCGCCGCCACCGGGAAGGTGCCGCTGCGCGACCCGGTCGCCGAACTGACGCTGCTCGGCCATGCCGCCACGCTGGTCATGGCGCGGGCGATCGCGCGCGGCGTGTTCCATGCCGAGGCGCTGCCGGTGCCGGGAGCGCAGCCCTGCTGGCAGGACCGGTTCGGCGCCGGCTGAGGCCGCCGGGCGCCGGCTCCGGCGCGGTCAGTCGTCCCGGGTGCGCAGGAGCAGAGGTGTCGCGCCAGGGCGCGCGGGGGTATCGCGCCAGGGCGCGCGGGGGTGTCACGCCAGGGCAAATGGGAGATCCAGGGCGCACGGGAGCTAGTGCATCCGGGCGCGCGGGGAGCGTCACGACCCGTCGTGCCGAGGGGCGGCACGCTCCGCCGGCTGGGAGGCATCGCCCCGACGGGCACCGCCATCCCGCCCGCCCGTCCCCGTTGCGCGGCCGCCGTCGCGCTCGGGCAGGCGGAAGCCGTCGCGCTCCGCCTCCGAGCGGCAGAGATAGGCGCCGCGCCGCGTCCTGCCGAAATAGGGGCTGCCTGCCTCGTGCAGGGCGCGCGAATTCAGGTTGGCCCAGACCACCGGATCCTCCCCGCAGGCGCGCCGGGCCGCGCGAAGCGAGGTGAACCGCCGCGCGGGCGTATCTGCCGGTGCCGGCACCGCCGTGGCCGGAGCGGTGGGGGCGGGGTGGGACGGCGTCGTCGGCGCGGTGCCGCCGGGCGCGCCGCCGGCGAACGGGTTGGGCGCATGGTCGAGCCGCTGCGTCCACCCCGGCGACGGGGTGAGCAGCAGGAGCAGGGCGGCGAGGATCGGGCGGGCGGCGCGATGCGGCATGTCGGCATGGGACATGTCGGATTCCGCGTCCGAAGGCCATAAGCGGCAACGCGCCGCGGCGCCGGACGGCCCGCCCGGCCCCGGTCCCCATGCGGCGCCACCGGGCTCGCCCCGCGTTCCGCGCGCCCCGCGCGGGGTTGTCCGCGCGGCGCCCGCGTGCCATATGCGCGCCGTCAGGACCCGGATTCGCGCCGGCGGGCATTTCCCCGCGCGCGGCCCCGCGGCCTGCCAATCCGCACGCGGCGCGCCCTACCATCCGGCAGGGTCCGGTCCCGGGGAGACATCCCGGGCTTAGCGCCGCGGAGGCCCAACCGGACACCAGGAAGGATCTCGCCCATGGCGATGCCCCAGGTCGCGCTGCGCCCGCTGCTCGAGGCCGGCGTTCACTTCGGCCACCACACCCGCCGCTGGAACCCGAAGATGGCGCCGTACATCTTCGGCGTCCGCAACCAGGTCCACATCCTCGACCTGCAGCAGACCGTCCCGATGATGGACCGCGCGCTGCGCGCCATCCGCGACGTGGTGGCCGCGGGCGGGCGCGTGCTGTTCGTCGGCACCAAGAAGTCCGCCGCCGACTACGTGGCCGAGAGCGCCCAGCGCTGCGGCCAGTACTACGTCAACCACCGCTGGCTCGGCGGCATGCTGACCAACTGGAAGACGATCACCGGCTCGATCAAGCGCCTCCGCCAGATGGAGGAGCAGCTCGGCGCCGGCGTGCAGGGCCTCACCAAGAAGGAGACCCTGATGCTGACGCGCGAGAAGGAGAAGCTGGACCGCTCCCTCGGCGGCATCAAGGAGATGGGCGGCCTGCCGGACATCATCTTCATCATCGACGTGGTGAAGGAGAAGCTGGCGATCGAGGAGGCCAACAAGCTGAACATCCCGGTCGTCGCCGTGGTGGACAGCAACGCTGATCCCTCGGGCGTCGCCTTCCCGATCCCCGGCAACGACGATGCGATCCGCGCCATCACCCTCTACTGCGACATGGTCGCGTCGGCGGTGCTGGACGGCATCAGCGCCGAGCTGGGCGCCTCCGGCATGGATCTCGGCGCCCGCGAGGAGCTGCCGGACGAGGAGATCGAGCCGCTGGCCGACGAGACGCTGACCGGCGAGATCCTGGCCGGGGAGCCGCTCCTGGACGACGCCCAGGCCAGCCCGACCGTCGGCCTCGACGCCGCCGCGGTGGAGCAGATGGGCCAGGACGAGGCCCCCACCGCCAACTGAGCGCGCTCGCGGGACGCGACCGGGCCGGGGCCGCTCGCAGCGCCCCGGCCCGTCTGCGTTTCCGCCCCCGCGCTTCCCCCGACGAATACCGACATCCCTGACCGATCCGTGGGAGACTGAGAACATGGCCGAGATCACCGCAGCCCTCGTGAAGGACCTTCGCGAGAAGACCGGCGCCGGCATGATGGACTGCAAGAAGGCCCTCGTCGAAGCCGGCGGCGACATGGAGGCCGCGGTCGACTGGCTGCGCAAGAAGGGCCTCTCCGCCGCCGCCAAGAAGTCCGGCCGCGTCGCCGCCGAGGGGCTGGTCGGCGTCGCCACCGCGCCGCAGGTCGCCGCCATGGTCGAGGTGAACGCCGAGACCGACTTCGTGGCGCGCAACGAGACCTTCCAGAACTTCGTCGAGGAGCTGGCGAAGATCGCGCTCACCGTCGGCGACGACGTGGAGGCGCTGAAGGCCGCCCAGTTCCCGGGCGCCGACCGGACCGTCGCCGACCAGCTCACGCACATGGTCGCGACGATCGGCGAGAACATGACGATCCGCCGCGCGAAGGTGCTGACGGTCGACCAGGGCGTGGTGGCGACCTACGTCCACCAGGCGCTGAAGCCGGGCCTGGGCAAGATCGGCGTGATCGTGGCGGTGAAGGGCGCGGGCGAGCTGGACGCGCTGGAGACGCTCGGCCGGCAGGTCGGCATGCACGTCGCCGCGACCATGCCCGAGGCGCTCGACATCACCGCCGTCGACCCGGCGGCGCTGGAGCGCGAGAAGAACGTGCTGTCCGAGCAGGCCCGCGCCTCCGGCAAGCCCGAGAACATCATCGAGAAGATGGTCGAGGGCCGCATCCGCAAGTACTACGAGGAGGTGGTGCTGCTGGAGCAGGTCTGGGTGCATGACGGCGAGAGCCGCGTGAAGGCCGTGGTGAAGAAGGCCGGCGCCGAGCTGGCGGGCTTCGCCCGCTTCAAGCTGGGCGAGGGCATCGACAAGCCGCAGGGCGACTTCGCGGCCGAGGTCGCGGCGACCGCCGGGCTCTGATCCCGGACCGGGGGGCACGGCGCCCCCCGGATGCGGCGCCGCTCCGCCTTCCCGGCCCCTCGTTTCCGGGCCGGGGGTGGGCCGCGCCCGCCCGGCACCGGCCGCGGCTCCCCGCGGCCGGCTCCCGACGATCGGCTCGGCGCCGCGCCGGCTCAGCGTTGCGAGAGCGGGCTGCCGACGCCGGAATCGCTCGATCCGAGCCCCCCGGATTCGCCCGGTGCCGCCGGCACCGTGCCGCGCTGCGCCGCCAGCCCGGACAGGTCGCGCGGGAGCACCAGCCGGGCGAGGCCGCAGGTCGGCAGGCTGCGCGCCTCGCGGGTGGTGCCGTCCGGGAACACGGCGCGCACGTCGTTCTGGCAGCGCCCGCGCGGCAGCGTCACGCGCCGCGCCTGCCGTGGCGGCAGGGCGTTGCCGTGCAGCAGCTCCGACCAGCTTCCCGTGCCCGGCATCGACACGTAGAGCGCGACGACCGCCTCGTAGTCACCGTTGACCACCAGCAGGCTGCCCGGCTCGGAAGCCTCGTCAGGCGGGCCGCCGCCGGGGTTCGGGAACAGGCCCGCGGCGCCGGGCCTCGCCCCCGGCGATCCACCGCCGGGACCGGGCATGCCCGACCCCGGCTCTGCCGTCCCCGGCGCACCCGGCCAGTCGCGCCCGCCCGGCCGAGGCCCGAACGGGTCCGTCCCGTTGCCGAACAGCGGGTTGCCGCCGCGCGGCGTGCCGGGCAGCGGGTCCGTGAACACGCGCGGGTCGAGGCTTGCCTGCGCCCGCGCCCCGCCCGCCTGGGGCGCCACGGCCAGCAGCACGCCGGCCAGCAGCCGCGCGAGTCCGGCGCCCGGCCATCGTCCCCGCCGGCCCCGCTTCGGCGCGTTCCGGCCCGCGGCGCCGCGACCTGCGGGGTCGGCGCCCCCGGCGGCGGCGGGGCGGTGCGCCACGGCGGCCGGCCCGGCCGGCATCCTCGTGCCGCGGCGTGAATCGCGCATCGCTTGTCCCACGGTCCCACGTCGCTCCTGCACCAGCGATAGGCGAAGACCCGGCCGGGCTCCAGGACGATGTCGCGGCTCCCGCCCGACCGTGCCGGCCGCCTGCCCGCCGCCGCGCGCCGCCATGGCGCAAGACGGGCCCCGGCTGACGGGGGCCCCGGCCCGTCCGGCCCCGGCTCAGCCCGCCGGCGCCTCCTCCAGGAACACCTGCACGGCCTGGAACAGCGCGCCGCGGTTGCGCTCCATCAGGATCGAGTGCGTGCCCTCGGCCAGGACCACCAGCCGCTTGCCCGGCGCGTTCGTCAGCAGCGGGAACAGCGTCGTCGCCATGTAGAGCGGCGTGTCGCGGTCCCACTCCGCCAGCACCAGCAGGGTCGGCGCGGTGATCTTCGCGGGGTCGTAGAAGGGGCGCCCGGCGCTCCAGTACTCCTGCCCGTCCAGCACCACCCCGTTCGGCGCGCGCAGGACGGGCGGGCGCAGGCGCTGGCCCTCGGGATCGGTGGCGAAGGTCAGGTTGGCCCAGTAGTCGAACCAGCCGGCCGGGATCAGCGCGGCCTTCTTCTCCTCCGGCACGCCGGCGAGCCAGCGTTCGCGCGCCTGCTGGCGCGTCACCGTCCGGTAGGCGCCGAGCGGGCCCGGCCCGGCCTGCACGAGGCTCGGCGTGTTGCGCAGCCATACCGGCGCGTAGAGCACCACGCGCTCGACCAGAGAAGGGTTGTCGGCGGCGTAGCGGCCCATCAGCGCCGTGCCCCAGGACCAGCCCATCACCACGAGCCGGGGCAGCCCGCGCCGCTCGCGGATGAAGTCGGCGACGGCGGCGATGTCGGCCACGGCCGTCTCGCCGCGCACGAGCGGCGGGTTCTCGGCGGCGGGCCGGGCCATCTCCGGCGGGCGGGTGGAGCGGCCGTAGCCGCGCACATCCATGCACCACACGTCGAAGCCGCGGGCGGCGATGTAGTCCATCCAGGAGATGTCGCCGAGCGGCAGGTCGAAGGCGGTCTCGGCCGGGTAGGTGGCGCCGTGGACGAACAGCACGGTGCGGTCCGGCCGCGCCGCCAGGCCCTCGGGCCGCTTGTTGCGCACGTAGAGCTCGATGCCGGCGTCACGCGCCGGCACGAAATACTCGTCGCTGGCAAGGGAGGGCACCGCGTCCTGGCTCTCCGTTCCCTGGGGCGCCCCCTGGGCTGCCGCCGGTTCGGCGGCACCGGCCAGCGCCGCCGCGACCAGGGGAGCCGCCATGGGAGAAATGAGCGGGGCGGCAAGGGGGGCCGCCACAGGGGCGGCGAGCAGCGTGCGACGTTGCATGACGTTCTCCCGAGCAGGACGGCGGGTGGCCAGAGGGCGGTCGGCGGGCGGCCCGGCCGGCGGCGCCACCGGGCAGCCCGCCGATTCCCGCCCTGCCCGCGAGAGCCGGCCGCGCGCGGGACGTTAGAGCATTTTCAAGCCGGGCGTACTCGCCCGGCGGCTCGGAAAATGCACCGGATCAAAAGCCTGGAGCAGATCCGGCCGCGCCACGCACCGTTCGGCGCCCGTCGCGCCCCCGCGCGCGAGGCCGCCGGCCAAGGGACGCGGCCTCGCGGCCGGCGCGGGGCAGGGGATGCCTGCGGCGCCGTCGGGCGGCGGGATGCCGGTCGGGGGCACGGGCCGCCCGCCGGCCGGGGGGGTATCGAGGAACCCGTCCCGGCGTCTCCGGCCGGATGCCGGCGCACCGGCGGGGCGGGGCAGGGGGCGGCGGCCGCGCGGAGCGGCCGCCGCTCAGCGCATGGTAATGATGACGGCGTCGCCGCCCAGGGAGAGCATCAGCCCGGTCCGACGGGCCCGCAGGCGCATGATGACGCCGTTCCGGTTCTGCAGCCACAGCTCGCCCGAGCTCATCTGGCCGACCGCCAGACCGTGGCGCACCTGGCCGTAGGCGCCCGGGAACTGCGAGATGTCGCGAAGGCTGAACACGTCGCCCTGCGCCTCGATGGTGGAGGCGCCGATGCCGCCGATGCCGGCGCCGGCCACGGTGAAGGGGTAGCGCTGACCGCGGAAGGTGAGCACGCCGCTGCCGCCGCCGGCGCTGCCGATGAACGCGGCCTGCGCCTGCCGCATCTCCACCGTCGCGTCGGGGACCTGATCGGCGAGCGCGCTGGCGCCGACCCGGGCGTCGCTGGTACAGGCGGCGGCCGGCAGGAGGGCAAGGGGCGCGAGGCGCACGAGGCTCCGCCGGGAGATGGGTTTCGGCATCGCAAGTCCTCTGGCTGAATCCCCTGGCCGGAACCCCCTTGGCCGGGGCCGCCGGATCGGAATTCTCTGTTCGGTCGGGCGCCGGCGTGCCGCATCGGCGGTCCGCCGCCACGGGCCATCCGGTTCGGTTCTGGCACGATGTCGCGGTGCGTATTCCAGGAACTGGAATCGCGCAAGTTACGTCCGCCTCCATGTGGCCGGGGCGGCGGGACATGCCGGCCAGCGCGCCGCGTGCCCGGCGCGGTGGGGGCCGGCCGGGCGCCGCCGAACAATTAAGCCGGGGTAAGTTGCCGATTCAGCCTGCCACGCGGATAAGGGCGGCCCGCCGGTCGGCGGTGACGGCGCGGCGGATCCGGATCACCGGGCCGGGCGCCGGCGGGGCGAGGCCCCCGCCGCCGCCGGCCCGGGGAAGTGGACATCGAGCAGGCGCCGCGGCGGAGAGGCCCGGCCATCGCGGGAGCGACAATGCGCACCATCCTCATCTTCCTGTCCCTGCTGGCCGTGGCCGGCTGCCAGACGCTGCGCGACAACATGGCCGAGAATCCGACCGGGCTGCATTGCGTGCGCACCTCGGCCAACGCCCAGCCCATCTGCAACTGAGCCGGCCGGGCCGGTTCCGCCCGGCGGGTGGCCGGACGGGGAGGCGGGCGCGACGGCCGCGCCGCGGCCGGGGTTGTCGCCGCGCCGCGGCCGGGGTTCGGTTGCCGGGCCATGTCCCGCATGCGATGGAGGGCCGCCCCGCATCCCGCGACTCCGCCATGGTGCGGTGGCGAAGGGTGTCCGGCAGCGGGGCGCGCGGCGTCCGGAACGGCCGGCGACGCGCCCGACCCAGCCCCGAGGAACGACCATGCGCCTCTGCCTGCTCGCCATGATCCTGCTGGTGGCCGCCTGCGGGCCGCTGCGCCCCGCCGCCGGCCAGAACGACACGCCCGAGATCTGCTTCGACACCGGCGTCTCCGGCAACCAGCAGCGCTGCTACCGCTGATCCCGCGCCGGCGCGGCGTCCCGCCCGGCCGGCCGCGACGGGCCTGACCTCCCCGGGGTCCGACGCGCGGCCGAACCCCGCGCCCATCCCGGTCCCGGCCCTGCGGGGCCGGGTCGGCTATCCCGCCGAGGGCCCGGAACGGCGCGCGGGCGGACCCCGCCGGCGCGCTCAGGGCGGGTATCGGACTTCCCGGCGGCGAGGCGCCGCCACCGGCCGAGGAGCAGCATGGAGATCGTCCAGGCCACGCTGGCCATGATGGCGGCCTGCATCGTGTTCGCGGTGCTCGCCCGCACCATCCGCGTGCCCTACGCCGTGATCCTGGTGATCGGCGGCATGGCGGCGGCGCTGATCCCGGGCCTGCCGGCCCCGCACCTCGATCCCGATTTCGCGCTCGCCTTCTTCCTGCCGCCGCTGCTGCAGGTGAGCGCTTACCGGACGGACTGGCGCGCCTTCCGCCAGGACCTGCGGCCGATCCTGGCGCTGGCGCTGGGGGCGGTGCTGTTCACCACCCTCTGCATCGCCGTGGCGGCGCGCTGGCTGCTGCCGGACCTGCCCTGGGCGGCGGCCATCGCGCTCGGCGCCATCGTCGCGCCGCCAGACGCCGTGGCGGCCGGCGCCGTGCTGCGCAAGCTGCGCCTGCCGCGCCGCATGGTCACGGTGCTGGAGGGCGAGAGCCTGATCAACGACGCCTCCTCGCTGGTGGTCTACCGCCTCGCCGTCGCCGCCTTCGCCCTCGGCGGCGTCCACCCGCTGGAGGCCGCCGCGTCGTTCCTGGTGCTGGCGGCGGGGGGTGTCGCGATCGGCTACGCGGTCGGGCGGGTCACGATCTGGATGATCGGCCGGCTGCACGACAGCCTGCTGGAGACCTGCGTCGGCTTCCTCGCCGGCTACGCCGCCTACATGCTGGCCGACGCGGCGGGCGTCTCGGGCGTGCTCGGGGTCGTCGCCTGCGGCATGGTGCTCGGCGTGCGGCAGCACGCCGTCTTCTCCGCCCGCACCCGCCAGGACGGCCGGGCGGTCTGGGCCTTCGTGGAGTTCGTGCTCAACAGCCTCGTGTTCATCCTGATCGGGCTGCAGCTCAACGCCATCCTCGGCCGGCTGGCGGGGGACGATGGCTGGGCGCTGGCGCGGGCGGCGCTGCTGCTCTCGGCCGTGCTGATCGTCTCGCGCTTCGTCTGGGTGTTCGGGACGGACTGGCTGTCGCGGCTGGCGGACGGGCTGCGGGACGCCCGCGACGAGGCGTCGCGCCCCGCGGCCAAGGCCGGCCCCGATCCCGCTTCCGGACCCGGCTCGCGCCGCCGGCCGCAGCCCTCGTCCCGGCACGTGGCCGTGATCGCCTGGGCGGGCATGCGCGGCGTCGTCAGCCTCGCCGCCGCGATCGGCCTGCCGGAGGACTTCCCCCAGCGGGACCTGATCGTCTTCCTCGCCTTCACCGCCATCCTGGCGACGCTGGTGCTGCAGGGCACCAGCCTCGAATGGGTGATCCGGCGCCTCGGCATCGAGGAGCCGGCGCTGCGCGGCCTGCCGCCGCAGGAGGCCGCGGCGCGCCGCGTGCTCTCCGACGCCATGCTGGAGGAGCTGGAGCGCCGCGCCGGCGACCCGCTGGAGGGCGCCATCGCCGCCGACCTCGTGTCGGAGTACCGGGACAAGGCGGGGGTCTATCACCGCGTCGCGGCGCATGGCGGGGCGGCGGCCGAGCTGCAGGCGCGGCTCGCGCTGCGCCTCGCGGCGGTGCGCGCGGGCCGCGACCGGCTGCTGCACCATTTCCGGGAGGGCGAGATGGACGCGTCGCTGCTCTCGGACCTGGAGGGCGAGCTGGACGCCGAGGAGATCCGCCTGCGCCGGCTGCTCGGCGGCGCCGGCTGACGCCCGCCGCATCGGGGCGGGATCGCCCGCCCGCCGCGCCAACCCGCTGGCCGCGCTCGACGGCCCGGCGGGAAGCCGGCATCGTTGCCCGTCCGCCGCCCACCCTTAGAGCATTTTCAAGCTGAGCGTCCTCGCTCAGCGGCTCGGAAAATGCGAAAAATCAAAAGGCTAGAGCCGTTCCGGCCTGATACAGTCAGGCTGGATCGGCTCTAGAGCGGATCGCCGGCGGGCGGACACGCCCGGCGGCGTGAATCCGCGCCGAGAACAACGAGCTACGGCGAACCGCAGTCCCGATCGGACTGCGTTTCGCTGTAGGCGTCACAGGAGAACCGCGCATGGCCGAGCAGGACCGCCACGAATTCGCCGAGGGCCGCCTCGCCGCCGCCGTGCTCGCGCAGGGCGCCGAGCTGTGCTCGCTGCGGGAGGCGGCGGCGGGCGAGGTGCTGTGGCTGGCGGAGCCGGCCTGGCCGCGGCACTCGCCCATCCTGTTCCCGATCGTCGGCCGCCTGGCGGGCGACACGCTGCGCCACGAGGGGCGTACCTACCGCCTGACCCAGCACGGCTTCGGCCGCGACCGCCGCTTCGCCTGGGCCGAGCGCGCGCCCGACCGCTGCCGGCTGGTGCTGGAGGACGACGACGCGACGCGCGCCCTCTACCCCTTCGCCTTCCGGCTGGAGGTCGAATACGCGCTGGCCGCCGGGGCGCTCTCGGTGGAGTACCGGGTGACCAACACCGGGGAGGTGACGCTGCCGGCCTCGCTGGGGGCCCATCCGGCCTTCCGCTGGCCGCTGGCGCCGGGCGTGCCGCGCGAGGCGCACCGGCTGGAATTCGCCGAGGCCGAGCCGGAGCCGGTGCGCCGTCTGGCCGGCGGGCTGCTGCGCCGCGAGCCGGAGCCGACGCCGATCCGGGGCGCCACCCTGCCGCTCGATTCCTCGCTGTTCGAAGCCGACGCGCTGATCCTGGACCGGCCGCGCAGCCGCTCGCTCCGCTTCACGGCGCCGGGCGCGCCCACGCTGGACTTCTCCTGGCACGGCTTCCGGGAACTCGGCCTCTGGACCCGCGCGGGCGGCGACTTCCTGTGCATCGAGCCCTGGTGCGGCATGGCGAGCGAGGAGGGCTTCGACGGCGAATTCGCCACCAAGCCGGGGCTGATGCTGATCCCTCCCGGCGAGTCGCGCGCGCTCGGCTGGCGCGTCGCGGTGCTGCCGGCGGCCTGAGCGGGGGACGGGGACGAGGAAGGTGGGCACGGGGAAGGCGGGCACGAGGGAATCGGGCGGGCCCCGCGCCGGGGGCGCGGCCGCAAACGCTGCGTGAGCTGCCTCTCCCGGGCGGCTCCGCCCGCCGGCGAGTCGCTCAGCCCGCCGGCGTGGCGCGCCGCAGCTTCCAGATGCCGCTCGCCGAGGCCGCCTCCTGCGTGCCCGCCAGCAGCCGGCCCTGCACGAACACCACGCTGCGCGCGGCGCGGACCAGCCGCCCGTGCAGCACCACGAAGGCGCCCGGCGTCACGGCGCCCACGAATTGCGTGTCGAGCTGCATCGTCACGCCGCCCTGGCCGCCGGTCGCCGCGCGCACGAACATGCCGAGCGAGTGGTCGATCACGGTCAGCAGCACGCCGCCATGCACCATCCCGTGGCCGTTGGCGTGGTGCGGCGCGGTCCGGAAGCCGAAGCAGGGCAGGCCGTCCGTCAGCCCCTCGTCCGGCCGGCTCCACAGCGGGCCGCCGAGCGTGTCGGAAAGGCCGGGTTCGTGGCTCGGGACCCAGCCGGCGGCGGCGAGGGTTTCTGGCGTGTGCGCGTCTTGCATGCGGCGGTACCGGCTCCGGAAGGGATGATGCGAGCCTGATACGGCATCCGCGCGGCGCGCGCCTCTCCACCGGCGCGTCGGCGGCGCCCGCCGGGGGCGCCGCCTGTGCCGGGATCAGCGCTCCAGCACGTAGGTGCCGGGCGCGTCGGCCAGCGGCGCCTCGCCGGGGCGGCCCATCGGCGGCGGCGCGCCGCGCGCGCCGGCATGCGCGCCCAGCCAGTCGAACCAGTCGGTCCACCAGCTTCCCTCGCGCTTGCTCGCGGTCTGGCGCCAGAGGGTGGGCGTCCCGGCGGGCGTGCCGGATTCGTTGACGAGGTAGCTGCCCTTGCCGCCCGGCGGGTTGATGATGCCGGCGACATGGCCGCTGGAGGCGAGCACGTAGCGGACATCGCCGCCGAACAGGTGGGTGATGTGCCAGGCGGCGTCCCAGGGGACGATGTGGTCCTTCTCGGCGCCCACCGCGTAGGTGTCGAGCGTGATCCTGCCGAGGTCGATCGGCTCGCCCTTCAGCGTCACCCTGCCGGGCACGATCAGGTTGTTCTCGCGGTAGGTGTTGCGCAGGTACCAGCTGTGCGCGGCGCGCGCCATGCGGGTGGAATCGCTGTTCCAGTAAAGGATGTCGAAGGCCGCCGGCTTGTCGCCCATCAGGTAGTTGTTGACGACGTTGACCCAGATCAGGTCGTTCGGCCGCAACAGGTTGAACATGTTGGCCATGTCGCGGCTGTCGAGGTAGCCGCGCTCCAGCATCTGCTGCTCGACGAGGTCGACGGTGTCCTCGTCCATGAACACGGCCGTGTCGCCGACGCGCGAGAAGTCCTGCAGCGAGACCATGAAGGTGGCCGAGTTGAAGCGGTCGTCGCCCTTCGCGGCCAGCCAGGCCAGAGTCATCGCCAGCAGCGTGCCGCCGATGCAGTAGCCCATCACGTTGACCTGCCGCGCGCCCGTGATCTCGCCCACCACCTCGCTCGCGGCCAGCGGGCCCAGCTCCATGTAGTCCTCGATGCCGATCGAATCCATCGAGGCGTCGGGGTTCTTCCAGGAGACCATGAACACGGTGAAGCCGCGGTCCAGGAGGTGGCGGACCATGCTGTTCTTCGCCTGGAGGTCGAGGATGTAGAACTTGTTGATCCAGGGCGGCAGCATCAGCAGCGGCACGGCGTGCGTCGTCTCCGTGCGCGGCGCGTACTGGATCAGCTCGATCAGCCGGTTGCGGTACACCACCTTGCCTTCCGAGAGGGCGAGGTTGCGCCCCGGCGCGAAGGCGGTCGCGTCCACCATGGAGAGCCGGCCGGCCTTGACGTCGGCCAGCAGGTTGCGGATGCCGCTGGCGATGCTGGCGCCGCCCGTCTCCATGGCGCGGCGCAGCGCGGCGGGGTTGGAGGCGAGGGCGAGCGTCGGGCTGGTCGCGTCGATGAACTGGCGCAGGTGGAAGTTCAGCCGCAGGCGCTCCGCCTCGTCGAGGTCCGGCGCGTCGCCCTGCTTGAGCAGCCACTCCGAGGCGATCAGGTAGGAATCGCGCAGCGTGCGGAACAGCGGGTTGGACTGCCATTCCGGCGCGGCGAAGCGCTTGTCGGCCACCGGCGGCGCCTTGCCGCCGGGGGTGGCCGGGGCGGCCGTCTCCTCGCCGAGCCAGCGCCGCCCGGCCTCGCTCCAGGCATCGAGCGCCGAACGCCACAGGCGCAGGTTCAGGTCCAGCGCCGACTGCACCGCCGACCCCGGCCGGCCCAGGTTGCGCAGCCACACGGTGCGCAGCGCCCGCGCCACCTCGGCCCAGTCGACCGGGATCACCTCGCGCAGCGGGTTGGCGTTCAGCAGCCGGTCGAGCGTGCGCAGGTTCGGGTCCTGCAGCAGGGCGTCGTTGACCTTGCGGACGCTGTCGGCCAGCACGCGGCCGGCCACCTCGTCGGCGCGGACCTGCCAGGGCTGGCCCTCCGGCACGGCCTGGCCGGCGGAGAGGACCTGTCCCCGCATCAGGTCCAGCCAGGAGGTCCAGAGGCCCAGCATCGAGCCGGGCGGCTGCTGCGACGCCGCCGGTGCCGGATCGGCCATCGCTTCGGTCGCCGCCCCGCCGGCCTGTGCCCCGCTGGTCTGTGTCCCGCCGGTCTGTGTCTCGTCGGCCTGCGCCACGCCGGCCTGCGCCCCGTCGGCCTGTGCCGGGCCGTCCTCCGCCCGCGGGTCGCCGGCCTGCTGCGGCGCGGGCGCGCCGGGTTCCGCCTCCGACACTCCCGCCCTCGCCGAACGCCGGCTCCTCGGCGCCGCATCCTTGATGGCCATGCTGCGTTCTCCCAACTTTCGTTGTCGTGGCGCTGTCTTGGTGCTGTCGTGGCGAGAGCAAACCAAATGCCGGGCGTGACGTACAGTTCCGCCATCACGCGCCGTGGCGGCCTGCCCTTTCCCCCCTCGGGCCGGAGGCCCGGCCGGCCCGCGCAGGGGCGGTCCGCCCGGCCTCCGATCAGAGCAGCGCGTCGATGGCCCTGGCCAGGGTCACGTCGCGCTCGCTCAGGCCCCCGGCATCGTGCGTGGTCAGGGTGATCTCGACCCGGTTCCAGACGTTGCGCCAGTCCGGATGGTGGTCCTGCCTCTCGGCGAGCAGGGCGACCCGGCTCATGAAGCCCCAGGCCGCGCCGAAATCGGCGAAGCGGAACTCGCGCCGGATCGACCGGCCGTCCGCCGCGGGCGACCAATCGGGCAGGAGCGTCGGCAAGGCCTCGCGGGCGGCTGCGTCCAATTGTTGCATTACGTAATCCCTTCCGGGGTTTAGGGGTCTGCCTTACACCGAGGTGACACCTGCGTGGGGCGGCGGTTGCGTGCTTGACTGTGACCCTCGGGCGGCGTCCGTTGGGCGCATCATGTGCTCCGCCATGCGTCATACCGCCCCGCCCTCCGCCGAGGACATCATCGAGATGGCCGAGGCCGCGCTCGCCGCCATGCCCGTCCCGCTGCGCGACATGGTGCGCGGGGCCGCCATCATGGTGGAGGACGCGGCCGACGACGAAACCCTGGAGGAACTCGGGCTCGACAGCCCCTGGGAGCTGACCGGCCTCTACCGGGGCGTGCCGCTGACCCGCAAGAGCGTCGCCGACGTGCCGCTGCTGCCCGACACGGTGATGCTGTACCGCGAGCCGATCCTGCTGGAGTGGATCGAGACCGGCGAGGACCTGTTCCGACTCGTCCGCAACGTGCTGATCCACGAGATCGGCCACCATTTCGGCCTCTCGGACGAGGACATCGAGCGGCTGGAAAGCGAGGGCTGACGCGAACGCGGGCCGGCGCCGGCCCGGCGTGTGTGAAGAAATCGAACTTGCGAAAGAATGCCCGTTGAAAAGACCCGTCTTTTTCGGCCGGTTTCAACGCTGACGGGCATTCTTTCACAAGCTCTCAGGTCTCCTCCCGCAGCGCCGCCGCCACCGCCGCGCGCAGCGCCGGGATCACCTCCGCCTCGAACCAAGGGTTGCGACCCGCCCAGGCCAGCGTGCGCCAGGAGGGGTGGGGCAGCGGCAGGTGGCGCGGCAGGTAGTCGCGGAACCCGGCCACCGTCGCCGCCAGGGTGGGCTTCGCCCGCGCCCCGAGGTGGTAGCGGATCGCGTGCGCCCCGATCGGCAGGATCAGCCGCAGCCCGCGCATCGGCGCGAGCAGCCTGGCCTGCCAGAGCGGCGCGCATTCCGGCCGGGGCGGCGCGTCGCCGCCACGCGGCAGCCGGCCCGGGTAGCAGAAGCCCTGCGGCAGGATGGCGACGCGGGATTCGTCGTGGAACACGTCGCGGTCCAGGCCCAGCCAGTCGCGCAGCCGGGCGCCGGAGGCGTCCTCGAAGGGGATGCCGCTCTCGTGCGCGCGGGTGCCGGGCGCCTGGCTGGCGATCAGGATCCGCGCCGTCTCCGAGACACGCAGGATCGGCCGCGGGCCAAGCGGCAGGCGCGGCGCGCAGACCGTGCAGGCGCGCGCCTCGGCGGCCAGGGCGGCGAGAGGCGGGGCGGCGCCCGCCGGCGGCGTTGCCGCCCGGCGGGCCCGCGGTGGCGGCGAGGCGCCCGATGGCGCGGCCGGCCCCGCGCCGCCGGGCTCCGTGGCCCCGGCCGGGGTCCCGGCCGGGGCTCCGGCCGCCCCGGCGGGCTTCGCGCCCGCCCGCCCGCGCCCCGGCGTCAGCCCCACGCGGAGAGGAGTTCGTCCACGAAGGCGGGCACCAGCGCGGTGGCGGGGCCGTGCCGGGCCTCGCCGAAGCGGCTGGCGCCGTGCGAGGGCTCCAGGTTCAGCTCGATCGTGCGGGCATGGCGGCGCGCCAGCTCCACGAAGCCCGCCGCCGGATAGACGCTGCCCGACGTGCCGATCGAGACGAACAGGCCGCAGCCGGCCAGCGCCGCCTCGATCCCCTCCATGTGCATCGGGATCTCGCCGAACCAGACGATGTCGGGCCGCATGCCGCCCCTGGCGCCGCAGGCGGGGCAGGGGGTCGCGGTGGAGAGCGGTTCCGACCAGTCCGCCTCCGCCGCGCAGCCGAGGCAGCGCACCCGGCGCAACGCGCCGTGCATGTGCAGCAGCCGGCGGGAGCCGGCGCGCTCGTGCAGGTCGTCCACGTTCTGCGTCACCAGCAGGAAAGGAGCGCCGAGGCGCTCCCAGTGCCGTTCCAGCGCGGCGAGGGCGAGGTGCGCGGCGTTGGGCCGCACCGCCGGGTCGGCGAGCTGGGCGCGGCGGGCGTTGTAGAAGCCGTGCACGCGGGCCGGGTCGCGCGCGAAGGCCTCGGGGGTCGCGACGTCCTCCAGCCGCACGCGCTGCCAGACGCCGCCGGCGTCGCGGAAGGTGTCGAGGCCGGATTCGCGCGAGATGCCGGCACCGGTGAGCACCACGATGGCGGGCGGGGCGCCGGGGGAGCCGGCAGGGGGAACGGCCATGCCGCGATCAGGGCGCAGGCGGCGGGGCGGGTCAATCCCGTCCGCCCGCGCCGGGGATCGGCGGGCCCGGCGGCGGGCATGCGGGCCGGCCGGCATCGTCCCGTCCCCGGTGCGCGGCGCGGCCACGATCCCCGGCGCGGGCGCGCCGCGCGAGGTCCCGGCGGCACCCGCGCCGGCGCTGCCCTGCCGCCGCGGCGTCAGTAGCCGACGGTGAAGCGGCGGCGCGCGTGCCGGGGCGCCTCGATCTCGTCCGCCATCGCGATGGCGTAGTCGGCGAAGGAGATCGAGCTGCCCTGGTCGTTGCTCAGCAGCTGGTCGTCGCCGAGGCGGAAGCGGCCGGTGCGCGGTCCCTCGAAGAACAGGGCGGAGGGGGAGAGGAAGGTCCAGTCCAGGTCGTCCACCTGCTTCAGGTGGTCGAGGAACGCCGCGCCGCGCGTGGCTTCCGCCCTGTAGGCCGCCGGGAAGTCCGGCTGGTCCACCAGGCGCTGGCCGGGGGCCACCTCCAGGCTGCCGGCGCCGCCGACCACGAGGTAGCGCGGCACCTTCGCCGCCCGCACGGCGCCGACCAGCGTGGCCGGGTCGGTGTCCTTGAACATGACGGCGCTGACCACCGCGTCGTGGCCGGCGAGCAGCGCCGGCAGCCCGGCCGCATCCGTCGCGTCGCCGGCGCGCGGCGTGACGTTGGGATCGGCCGGGGTCTTCTCCGGGTGGCGCGAGATGGCGGTGACGTGGTGGCCGCGGCGGGCCAGCTCGGCGGTGATCTCGCGGCCGGCGCGGCCGGTGGCGCCGATGACGGCGATCCTCATGGGGGTTCCCCTTGGCGGTTTCCGATGGAAACCAGCTAGCAGTCCGGGTATCTGCCGTGAAGGACGCACCTTGCCGTCACGAAGTCACCCCGGGGAAACCATGTCCTCGGCGGAGGCCCGGCGGGCGGCGCTCCCGGGAGGCCGCGCGGGAAGCGCGGGAGCAGCACGACCGGAGGCCGGATGAGCGGCGACGCCTTCAACCCCGACTGCCCGACGCGCCAGGTCCTCGACCGGATCGGCGACAGGTGGGCGACGCTGATCCTGCTGAGCCTGGAGGCCGGGCCGCTGCGCTTCAGCGCGCTGCGCCGGCGCATCGGCGGCATCTCGCAGAAGATGCTGTCGCAGACGCTGAAGAGCCTGGAGCGGGACGGGCTGGTGACGCGCACCGCCTTCCCGACCGTGCCGGTCACGGTGGAATACGCGCTGGCGCCGCTGGCCGAGGGGCTGATCGACATCCTCGCCCGGATCGCGCGCTGGGCCGAGGCGCATGTCGGCGAGATCGAGGCGTCGCGCCGGCGGCACGACGTCTTGGCGCGGCCGGGCGACGAAGGCGGGCCGGCGGGCGCGCGGGAAAGGCCGGCACCCAACCGCCCGGAGACTGGCCACCCGGAGACTGGCCACCCGGAGACTGGCCGCCCGTCGCTCGCCTCCCCGGCGCCTGTTCGCCCGCCGGGGCCGGGTTGTCAGGCCACCAGGGCGTAGTCCACCTCCGGCGTGTAGACCGCCTGCTCCTTGCCCAGCAGCGAGGAGAACAGGGTGAAGTGCTCCACCATCAGCGGCGGGGCGCGGAACAGGTTGGTGGCCTGCACGAAGGCGATCAGCTTCTCGGGCGCCGCGCGCTCGGTGCTGCGGGCGAGCGAGACGTGCGGGGCGAAGCGCCGCCGCTCCGGCTCCAGCCCGATGCGCTGCAGCGCCGTCTCCACCTTGTTCTGCAGGTGCGCGAGCCCCTCGGTGCGCTCGGCGCCGACCCAGAGGGCGCTGATCCGCCCCGCCTTCTCGAAGGTGCCGACGCCGCGCAGGCGCAGCTCGAAGGGGCGGGCGCGGATGGCGGAGAGCGCGTCGTCCACCTCCTGCGCCTGCCAGCCCGGCACCTCGCCGATGAAGCGCAGCGTCAGGTGGTAGTTCTCGGGCGGCACCCAGCGGACGCCCTGGATGCCGCCGACCAGGGCGGCGAGCTGGGTCTTGACCTCGGTGGGAAGGCTCAAGGCGACGAAGAGGCGTGGCATCGGGGTCTCCTCGCAGGCCGCCTGCCGCCGGTCGGGCGGGGCGGGATTCGGCCGGGCGCGGAAATCCCGGGGCGGGGGCGTGCCCCCGCGCGCGGCGGCCCGCGACGGCGCCGCCCTTCCCGGGACCGTGGGCCGCCGCGCCCGGACCGGCACGGCGGCCCGGCGCTTCACCCGGCGGGCATGGCGCGGTCCACGGGCCGGTCCAGCAGCGCGCGCACGGCGGGCAGCATCCGCTGCACCATCACCGCGACGCCGCGTGCGTTGGGGTGGATGCCGTCCGGCTGGTTCAGCGCGGCGTCGCCGGCCACGCCGTCCAGCAGGAAGGGATAGAACACCACCTGCGGGTGCGCGCGCGCGAGGTCGGCGAAGGTGGCCGCGAACTCGCGGCCGTAGTCGGCGCCGAGATTGGGCGGGGCGAGCATGCCGGCGAGCAGCGTCGGGATGCGCCGCGCCGCCAGCCCGTCCAGGATCGCGGCGAGGTTGGCGCGGGTGGCGCGCGGGTCGAGGCCGCGCAGCCCGTCATTGCCGCCGAGCGCCACGATGGCGGCGTCCGGCCGGTCGGCCAGCGCCCAGTCGAGCCGGGCGCGGCCGCCGGCGGTGGTGTCGCCCGAGACGCCGGCATCGAGCACGGTGACCGGCCTTCCCTCGGCCCGCAGCGCCGCCTCCAGCCGGGCGGGCAGGCCCTCGCCGCGCGGCAGGCCGTAGGCGGCGGTGATGCTGTCGCCCAGCATGAGCAGCCGGCGTGGCGTCCGGCCGGCCGGGGCAGGGTCGACCGGGGTGGGGTTCGCGGCCGGCGTCGGCGCCTCGCAGGCGCAGCGGCCGGGCAGGGAGCGGGCCCAGTCGCTGCCGCCGCCCGCGACGCTTCCCGCGCCGCTCGGGGGCGCCGGGTCGGCGGCCTGGCCGGCGCGGGGCGCGGCGGCCAGCGCAACGAGGGCGAGGCCGGCTTTGCGCAGCGCAGCACGGCGCCCATATCCCGAGGCCCCGGCCGGCGGCGCCCCATGGTTGGTGTCGCGGTTGGTGTCGCGGCTGGTCCCGCGGCCGGCCGCGTTGTCCTCGCCGGATGCTTCCCGTCCAGACCCGGAGACGATCGCCCTGATGGATGCCATCACCCCCCGCACCCCGCCCGACGACCCCGTGCCCGGCGCCACGGATTCGCTCATCCAGGTGCGCGGGCTGACGTTGAGGGTGGGGGCGGCGGCGGGGGAGGTCAACATTCTCCGGGGCCTCGACCTGGGCGTGGCGGCGGGGGAGGCGGTGGGCATCGTCGGCCCTTCCGGCTCCGGCAAGACCTCGCTGCTGATGCTGCTGGCCGGGCTGGAGCGGCCCACGAGCGGGGTGCTGCGGGTCGCCGGCCACGACCTCGCCGCGATGGACGAGGACGCGCTGGCACGTTTCCGGCGGGACCGGGTGGGCATCGTGTTCCAGGCCTTCCACCTCGTCCCCACCATGACGGCGCTGGAGAACGTGGCGGTGCCGCTGGAGTTCGCGGGCCGGCCGGACGCCTTCGCGGCGGCGGAGCTGGCGCTGCGGGCGGTCGGGCTGGGGCACCGCCTCGCGCATTATCCCGGGCAGCTCTCGGGCGGCGAGCAGCAGCGCGTCGCGCTGGCCCGCGCCTGCGTCGCCCGCCCGCCGCTGCTGCTCGCCGACGAGCCCACCGGCAACCTCGACCGCGCCACCGGCGCCCAGGTGATGGAGCTGCTGTTCGGCCTGCGCGGCGAGGCCAGGGAAGGGGGGCGCACCACCCTGCTGCTCATCACCCATGACGAGGCGCTGGCCGCGCGCTGCGACCGGCAGGTGCGGATCGAGGATGGGCGTATCGTCGCGGATACGGGGCGGGCCCCGCGGGATGGCGGCCCGGCGGGGGCGCCGGGGGCGGCAGCCGCCGTGCCGGATGCCGGGGCCGGGAAGGGCAGCCGGGGAAGGGGCGGCGCATGGAGGGGCTGAGCCGGCTGCCGGCCGCGCCGCCGGTCGGCGCCGCGTCCTGGCGCATCGGGCTGCGCTTCGCGCGGCGGGAATTGCGCGGCGGCGCGCGCGGGCTGCGGCTGGTGCTGGCCTGCCTCGCCCTCGGCGTCGCCGCCATCGCGGCGGTCGGCACGCTGCGCGCCGCCACCGAGGCGGGGCTGCGCGCCGACGGCACGCGGCTGCTGGGCGGCGACCTGGAGATCCAGGTCAGCCAACGGCCGATCCCGGATGCCGCGCGCGCCTGGATCGCGTCGCGCGGCGCCACGGTGTCCGAGGTGGTGCAGATGCGCGCCATGGCGGTGGTGGTGCCGCCGGCGGGTGCGGCCGATGGCGTTGTGGCCGCCGGGGTGGCGGGCGGCGCGCGCGATGCCGCGGCGCCGGGGCATCCGGCCGCGCCGGCACCCGGCGGCGGCGCCACAGCCGGTGCCAGCGGTGGATCGGGCGCCGGATCAGGCGGCGAACCGGCCGCCGACGGCGCCCCGGCCGCGCGGCCCGACCGCGCCCTGGTGGAGCTGAAGGCGGTGGACGCCGCCTACCCGCTCTACGGCACGCTGCGGCTCGACCCGGCGGTGCCGCTGGCCGGCGGCGCGGCGCTCGACCCGCTGCTGGCCGAGCGCCTGGGCCTGCGCCCCGGCGACACGGTCCGGCTCGGCGAGGCGCGGCTGCCGGTGCGGGCGCTGATCGCCGACGAGCCGGACCGGGTGGCGACCGCCGCCATCTTCGGCCCGCGCGTGCTGATCGGGCTCGATACGCTGCCCGCCACCGCGCTGGTGCAGCCGGGCAGCCTGATCCAGTACCACTACCGGCTGCGCCTGCCGCCGGGGACGGACCCGGACCGCTTCGCCGCCGCGCTGCGCGCCGCCTTCCCCGATGGCGGCTGGCGGCTGCGCGGCGCCAGCGAGGCGGCGCCGGGCGTCGGCCGCTTCCTCGACAGCGCCGCCGCCTTCCTGACCCTGGCCGGGCTGACCGCGCTGCTGGTGGGCGGCATCGGCGTCGCGACCGGGGTGCGCGCCTGGCTGGACCAGCGCGCGCGCACCATCGCCACGCTGCGCTGCCTCGGCGCCCCGGCCGCCGCGATCTTCTGGACCTACCTGATCCAGCTCGCGGCGCTGGCGGTGGCGGGGACGGCGATCGGCCTCGTGCTCGGCGTCGGCGCCTGCTTCGCGGCGGCGAACCTGCTGGCCGGGGCGCTGCCGGTGCCGCCGCGCCTGGGCTTCTACCCGGCGCCGCTGGCGCTGGCGGCGCTGTACGGGCTGCTGACCGCGCTCACCTTCGCGCTCTGGCCGCTCGGCCGGGCGCGCGAGATCCCGGGGGCGGCGCTGTTCCGGGGGAGCATCGCGCCGCAGGCGCGGGTGGGTCCGGTGCCGGCCGGCGCGGCATGGCGCGGCCGGTGGTCGCGCCTCGTGTCGCGGCAGGCCGGGCGCGGCGCGGCGCCGGCGGCACCCGGGCGGCGCGATGCGGCCTTCCCCTGGCCCCGCCTCGGCCTGCTGCTGGCCAACGCCGCCGTCGCGCTGCTGCTGGTCGCGCTGGTGGTCGCCACCGCCGAGGACCGCCGCTTCGCCCTGTGGTTCTGCGCCGCCTCGGCGGCGACGCTGCTGCTGTTCCGGCTCGGCGCCGCCGCGCTGATGGCGCTGGCGCGGCGCTGGGAACGGCCGCCCGGCGCCGGCGCCGGTTCCCCCTGGCGGCCCCGTCGGCCGGCGCTGCGCCTCGGCCTCGCCAACCTGCACCGGCCGGGGGCGCCGACGCCGCTGGTGCTGGTCTCGCTGGGTATCGGGCTGACCACGCTGGCCGCCATCGCGCTGATCCGCGGCAACCTGGAGCGCGACCTCGGCAGCCAGCTGCCCGGCAACGCGCCGAGCTTCTACGCGATCGACCTGCAATCCGATCAGGCGGCGGCCTTCGACGCACTGGCGGCGCGCCTGCCGGGCGTGACCGAGGTGCGCCGCGTGCCCTCGCTGCGCGCGCGCATCGTCGCCATCGGCGGCGTGCCGGTGGAGCGGGTGCGGGTCAGCGAGGACAGCGCCTGGGCGCTGCGCGGCGATCGCGGCCTGACCTACGCGGCGACGCCGCCCGAGGGGACGCATCTCGTCGCCGGGGGCTGGTGGCCGGCCGACTACGCCGGGCCGCCGCTCGTCTCGCTCGACGCCAACCTGGCGCGCGGCTGGGGCGTGGGCGTGGGCGACACGGTGACGGTGAACGTGCTGGGCCGCGACATCGAGCTGCGCATCGCCAGCCTGCGCGAGATCAACTGGCGCGGCCTCGGGCTGAACTTCGCGCTGGTCGCCTCGCCCGGCCTGCTGGAGCGCGCGCCGCACACCCACATCGCGACCCTGCGCAACGCGCCCGCCGAGGACGCCGCCGTGCTGCGGGCGCTGACCGACGCCTTCCCCAACATCTCCATGATCCGCGTGCGCGACGCCATCGAGCAGGTGGCGGCGCTGCTCGGGCGGGTCGGCACGGCGCTCTCGGCGGTGGCCGGGGTGACTCTGCTGGCGGGCGGGCTGGTGCTGGCCGGCGCGGTGGCGGCGGGGCAGCGGCGGCGGGTGCGCGACGCGGTGGTGCTCAAGACGCTGGGTGCCACGCGCGCGCAATTGCGCGCCGCCTACCTCGTGGAGTTCGGGCTGCTCGGGGTGACGGCGGGGGTGCTGGCGGCGGCGGCGGGCACGGCGGCCTCCTGGGGCGTGCTGCGCCACGTGATGCGGCTGGACTGGACCTTCCTGCCCGGCACGCTGCTGGCCACGGTGGCGCTGTGCACGGTGCTGACGCTGGCCTTCGGCTATGTCGGCACGGCGCTGGCGCTGCGGGCGCGGCCGGCGCCGCTGCTGCGCAACGAGTAGCGCGGAGTCCCTTGGGCGCCGCGCCGGGCCCGGGGATCGGGCGTGGCGGCCCGAAGCGCCGGCGCCCTGCCGCCGGAAGGCCGCGGCCGGATCGTGATCGGAGCGGCGCCGCCGCTCCCTGGCCGCTGCTGCTGCCCCTGCCGGGCCGCTGCCGCCCGTCGTGCCGCGCTCAGAAGAGCTGCCGCAGCCCGTACCAGAGCAGCCCCGCGCCGCCGCCCAGCACGCTCAGCACCGCCCCCACCGCCAGCAGCCCGCCGAGCAGCGCGGCGAGGCCGGTCAGCAGCACCGCCGCGCCGCGCTCCAGCACGCCGCGCGCCAGCGGTGCCCAGCGCGCCGGGGCGGGCCAGACGCGCAGCCACTGCAGCAGCAGGCAGAGGGCGCACCAGAGGGGCAGCGCCACCCAGGGCAGCGCGTCCAGCGCCGGGTCGCTCAGGCTGACCAGGTGCAGCCGCTCCAGCACGCGCGCGGCGATGGCGCCGAGCGCCACCACCAGCGGGTAGGACAGCATCGTCACCGCCAGCCAGAGCGCCCAGTCGCGGCTGCCGCGCAGCGGCGGCGGGGTGGGAAGGGCCATGGCCACGGCGCGGCCTGGCAGATGGGCGACGGCGCGTGGCCGCGGGCCGCCCGGCCAGGACGGATCCTGGACGAGAACGGGTCGCCAGCCGGCCACGCCCCGTGGGGGCCGAGTTCTGTCCTGGGACACGGTCGCGCCTCCCACCTGTCGGTGCGGACACACGATATCGCGAGATGCGCCGTCCCGCATCCGAAACCCGCATGGCTCCCTGCATGGCCCGAGGTGGCTGCGGGATGGGAAGTGCCGGGGAAAGCGCCAGGGAAAGCGCCGGGGGGGGGGCCGCCTGCGGCTGGCCCGTTCCGTGGCGGGGCGCGACCGCGGCGTGGCAGGATTCTGGGAGAAAGCGTCCTCAAACCATCCTGGTTCGTTGATATTTGAAAAACACGATGAAGAATTGATAATAATGGGCGGTGCCCGGTCCGCGCCGCATCCGGGCGGCCGGGCACGGCGTGCCCGGCGCCGCCATCGGCTGCGTACCCTTGCGGCCGGGCCCGGCCTTCCCCCACCATCCGACACGGAGGACGCCTGTGATGCGCATGACCCGACGCAGCCTGCTCGCCGCCCTGCCCGCCGCGGGCAGCGTTCCGGTGGCCCTGGCGCAGCCGCGTCCCGCCGCCGCGCAGGGCGCCACGCTCACCCTGCTCAACGCCTCCTACGACCCGACGCGCGAACTGTACCGCGACGTCTCGGCCGCCTTCGCCGCGCAGTGGCAGGGGCCGCCCGCGGTGCGGGTGAACAGCTCGCACGGCGGCTCCGGCGCGCAGGCGCGGGCGGTGATCGACGGGCTGCCGGCCGACGTGGTGACGCTGGCGCTCGCCTACGACATCGACGCCATCGCCGAGCGCGGGCTGATCGCGAAGGACTGGCAGCAGCGCCTGCCGCACAACAGCACGCCCTACACCTCGACCATCGTGTTCCTGGTGCGCAAGGGCAACCCGAAAGGCATCCGCGACTGGGGCGACCTGGTGAAGGACGGGGTGGCGGTGGTCACGCCCAACCCCAAGACCTCGGGCGGGGCGCGCTGGAACTACCTCGCCGCCTGGGCCTGGGCGCGCGAGCAGCCGGGCGGCTCCGACGCCGCGGCCGAGCGCTTCATCACCGAGCTGTTCCGCCACGTCCCCGTGCTCGACACCGGCGCGCGCGGCTCGACCACGAGCTTCGTGCAGCGCGGCCAGGGCGACGTGCTGCTGGCCTGGGAGAACGAGGCGCACCTCGCCCGCGCCGAGTTCGGCGAGGACAGGTTCGACATCGTGCATCCCTCGCTCTCGATCCTGGCCGAGCCGCCGGTGGCGGTGGTGGACCGCAACGTGGACCGCAAGGGCAGCCGCGCCCCGGCCGAGGCCTTCCTGCGCTTCCTCTTCACCCGCCCGGTGCAGGAGATCGCGGCGAAGCGCTTCTACCGCCCGCGCGAGGCCGACCTCGTCGCCGCCAACCGGGCGCTGTTCCCAGAGCTGCGCCTCGTCACCATCGACGAGGCCTTCGGCGGCTGGGCCACGGCGCAGCGCACCCATTTCGGCGATGGCGGCTCCTTCGACCGCCTGTACCGGCCCAGATGAGCACCGCCGGAATCGCCGGCCTGTCGCCGGCCGCCGTCCCGGCAGGGCGGCGCCGCGCCTGGCCGCGCTCGGCCCTGCCGGGGCTGCGGCCGACCCTGGGGCTGACGCTGCTCTGGCTCTCCCTGCTGGTGCTGCTGCCGCTGACCGGGCTGCTGCTGCGGCCCTGGGAGATCGGCCTCGACGGCGTCTGGCGCGTGGTGACGGAGCCGCGCGCCCTGGCGGCGCTCCGGCTCTCCTTCGGCGCCGCGATCCTGGCCGCGCTGATCGACCTGCCGCTCGGGCTGCTGGTAGCCTGGGCGCTGGTGCGCTACCGCTTTCCCGGGCGGCGGCTGCTGGACGCGATGGTGGACCTGCCCTTCGCCCTGCCCACCGCGGTCGCGGGGCTGGCGCTGGTGGCGCTCTACGCGCCGAACGGCTGGCTCGGCGCGCCGCTTTCGGCGATCGGGGTGCAGGTGGCGTATTCGCGCGCGGGGGTGGTGATGGCGCTGATCTTCGTCGGCCTGCCCTTCGTGGTGCGCACGCTGGAGCCGGTGCTGCTCGACCTGCCCGGCGAGGCCGAGGAGGCGGCGGCGACGCTCGGCGCGACGCGCCTGCAGACGCTGCGCCACGTCGTGCTGCCGGCCGTGGCGCCGGCGCTGCTGACCGGCTTCTCGCTCGCCTTCGCGCGCGCCGTGGGCGAGTACGGCTCGGTGATCTTCATCGCCGGCAACACGCCGATGGTGAGCGAGATCGCGCCGCTGGTCATCGTCACCCGGCTGGAGCAGTACGACTACGCCGGCGCCGCCGCGATCGGGCTGACCATGCTCGCCTGCTCCTTCCTGCTGCTGCTGCTGCTCAACCTGTTCGGCCGCCGGCTGCGTCCGAGGACGGCGTGAGCGTCGCCATCCGTCCGGCGGTCGCCGAGGCGCCCTGGGTGCGCCGATTCGTGATCGGCGCCGCGGTGCTGTCGCTCGCGCTGCTGCTGCTGCTGCCGCTGCTGGCCGTCTTCACCGAGGCGCTGCGCCGCGGCCTCGCCCCCGCGCTGGCGGCGATCGTCGAGCCGGACGCGCTCGCGGCGGTGCGCCTGACGCTGCTGGTGGCCGCCATCGCCGTGCCGGTGAACACGCTGGGCGGCATCGCCGCGGCCTGGGCGATCAGCAAGTTCGACTTTCCCGGCAGGCGCGTCCTGGTGACGCTGATCGAGCTGCCCTTCTCCGTCTCGCCGGTGATCTCGGGCCTGGTCTGGGTGCTGCTGTTCGGCAGCCAGGGCTGGTTCGGGCCGTGGCTGGAGGCGCGCGACGTGCGGATCGTCTTCGCCCTGCCGGGACTCGTGCTGGCGACGCTGTTCGTCACCTTCCCCTTCGTCGCCCGCACCCTGCTGCCGCTGATGCAGGAGCAGGGGCGCGCCGAGGAGGAGGCGGCGGCGACCCTCGGCGCCTCCGGCCTGCAGACCTTCCGCCATGTCACCCTGCCCAACATCAAGTGGGCCTTGCTCGCCGGCGTGCTGCTGTGCAATGCGCGGGCGATGGGGGAGTTCGGCGCGGTGGCCGTGGTGTCCGGCCATATCCGTGGCGAGACCAACACGATGCCGCTGCATGTCGAGATCCTGTACAACGAGTACCAGTTCGTCGGTGCCTTCGCCGTGGCGGCGCTGCTGGCGCTGCTGGCCCTGGTGACGCTGCTCGCCAAGGGGGCGCTGGAATGGCTGACGGGCCGTCGGCAGGGTGTGGAGACGCCGTGAGGGACACTGGGATGGGGGACCACGTGCCCGGCCCTGCGCTCGGTTTCACGCAGCAGCCGGAATCCGGCGCGCCGCGGCGCGGCGTCGCCGTCGAGGTGTCGGGCCTCACCCGGCAGTTCGGCGCGGCGGCGGCGCTGTGCGCGGTGGACCTCGCGGTGGCGCCCGGCGAGTTCGTGGCGCTGCTCGGCCCCTCGGGCTCGGGCAAGACGACGCTGCTGCGCATCCTGGCCGGACTCGACTTCCCCGATTCGGGGGTGGTGCGGATCGGCGGGCGCGACGTCGCCTCGGTGCCGGCGCGCCAGCGCGGCGTCGGCTTCGTGTTCCAGCACTACGCGCTGTTCCGCCACATGAACGTGTTCGACAACGTGGCCTTCGGCCTGCGCATGCTGCCGCGTGCCCGCCGCCCCAGCCAGGCCGCGATCCGCGAGCGGGTGCGCCGGCTGCTGGCGCTGGTGCAGATCCCGGAGCTGGAGCGGCGCTATCCGGGCCAGATCTCGGGCGGGCAGCAGCAGCGCGTGGCGCTGGCCCGCGCGCTGGCGATCGAGCCGCCGCTGCTGCTGCTCGACGAGCCCTTCGGCGCGCTGGACGCGCAGGTGCGCAAGGGGCTGCGCCGCTGGCTGCGCGCGCTGCACGACCAGCTCGGCATCACCTCGCTCTTCGTCACCCACGACCAGGACGAGGCGATGGAGATGGCCGACCGGATCGCGGTGATGCGCGACGGGCGCGTGGCGCAGTTCGACACGCCCGCCGCGGTGCTGGCACGGCCGGCCGATCCCTTCGTGGCCGGCTTCCTCGGGGATGCGAACCGGCTGGAATGCGCCGTGGCCGGCGGCATGGCGCGCTTCGCGCTGCCGGGGCTCTCGCCGTTGCCGGCGCCGGGCGTGCCGGACGGGCCCGGTCTCGCCTTCGCCCGCCCCGTCGAGGTGCTGGCCTCGCCGGCGGGCAGCAACGGGCGCGTGGTCACGGTGCGGCCGGATGCGCGCGGGCTGCGCGTGGTGGTCGCGGTCGGCCCGGCGGAGCTGGAGGCGGTGGCGGCGTCGGACTGGCCGGCGCCGCAACGCGGCGCGGCCTGTGGCGTGCAGGTGGTGTCGGCGCAGGTCTTCGCCGCCTGATTCGCGCCGCGGCGGCCGGCCGGCCCGATGCCCGCGGCGGCGTCCGCTGACCCGCCCGGGGCTCTGCCCCGGACCCCGCGAAGGGGCGAAGCCCCCTTCGAGACCCCCCCTGATTCCGGGATGGAGCGGATCGCCGGCGGGCGGCGGCGCCCGGGGGCGTGAATCCGCTCGGAAAACAATGGGAGGGAGCGGAACGCTGTCCCAACCGGACTGCGGTTCGCTGTAGCCGGTTCACCGAGGCAGGTCGGCAACGACGCGGGGCGGCGTCAGAAGTAGTCCGGGTGCACCGCGCGGACCGAGTCGAGCTCGCCGAAGGTATGGGAGAGGTGGCGCCGCAGCGCCTGCGCCGCCGCCTCCGGTGCGTGCTGCCGGATCGCGGCGGCGATCGCGCCGTGCTCCCGCAGGATCATCTCGCCCTTGCCGGGGGAGGGCAGGTGCAGGCGCCGCAGCCGGTCGAGATGGCCGCTGCGGCTGCGGATCAGCTCCCACAGCCCCGCCACGCCGCCGGCATTGTAGAGCAGGCCGTGGAAGGCGGTATCCGCCGCCGCGAAGCCGGCCGCGTCGCCCTGCGCCAGCAGCGCCCGTTGCCGCCCGATCTCGTCCTCCAGCGCGGCTGCCGTGTCGTCCTGCCGCGCGGCCACCACCCGCACCGCCTCCAGTTCCACCGAGAGGCGCAGGAAGTGCGCCTGCCGCGCATTGTCGAGGTCGATGCGGGCGACGCGCGTCGCGGAGTGCGGCACCACCTCGATCAGGGTCTCCTCCTGCAGGCGGATCAGCGCCTCGCGTACCGGCGTCTGGCTCACGCCGAGCTCGGCCGCCAGCGTGCCGCGCGAGATCACCGTGCGCGGCGGCAGGGAGAGCGAGAGGATGGCCGCCCGCAGGCTGCGATAGGCGAATTCCGTGGCCGAGGGGCCACGGTCGAAGCTGGCGAGCGCCTCGGCGGGCCGGGTTGAGGCGATGCTGTCCATGGCCGGCAGCATAACAGCCTTGCCTGTCGAAATCTCATATATTAGTTTGCTGCCGGCTCAGGTGTCGCCGGAGCGATGACACCCAAACGCCGGCAAACCCCGCCGGCCGCCCAGGAGATGCGCCGATGCCCGAAACCCCCGACCTGCCGCCCACCGCGCTGGAAGCCGACCCCGGGGAGCATTCGGCGCAGCCGAAGCGCCGCTCGGCGGAGGAGCTGCGGTCGCGCCGCTGGTTCGGCCCGGCGGATCTGCGCTCCTTCGGCCACCGCAGCCGCGCGATGCAGATGGGCTACAGCCCGGAGGAGTGGACAGGCAGGCCGGTGATCGCGATCGTCAACACCTGGTCCGATCTCCAGCCCTGCCACGCGCACTTCAAGACGCGGGTCGAGGACGTCAAGCGCGGCATCCTGATGGCGGGCGGCTTCCCGGTGGAGCTGCCGGCGATCTCGGTCTCCGAGAGCTTCGTCAAGCCGACCACGATGATGTACCGCAACATGCTGGCGATGGAGACGGAGGAGCTGCTGCGCTCGCATCCCGTCGACGGCGCGGTGCTGATGGGCGGCTGCGACAAGTCGACGCCGGGGCTGCTGCTGGGCGCGACCTCGATGAACATCCCGGCGATCTACCTGCCGGCGGGGCCGATGCTGCGCGGCAACTGGCAGGGCAAGACGCTGGGCTCGGGCTCGGATAGCTGGAAGTACTGGGACGAGCTGCGCGCGGGCAAGATCACGGACCAGGACTGGCTCGGCGTCGAGGGCGGCATCGCGCGCTCCTACGGCACCTGCATGACCATGGGCACCGCCTCCACCATGACCGCGATCGCCGAGGCGTGCGGCATGGTGCTGCCGGGCGGCTCCTCGGTGCTGGCGGCGGATGCGGGGCATATCCGGCTGGCCTCCGAGAGCGGGCGGCGGATCGTCGAGATGGTGTGGGAGGACCTCACGCCGCAGAAGATCCAGTCGCGCAAGGCGTACGAGAACGCGATCGCCGTCGCCATGGCGATGGGCTGCTCGACCAACGCGATCATCCACCTGATCGCGATGGCGCGCCGCGCCGGGCAGGATATCGGCCTCGACGACTTCGAGCGCTATTCCCGCCGCGTGCCGGTGATCGGCAACGTGCGCCCCTCGGGCAACCAGTACCTGATGGAGGACTTCTTCTACGCCGGCGGCATCCGCGGACTGATGAACAACATCCGCGAGCACCTGCACCTCGACTGCCTCACCGTCTCCGGCCGCACGGTGGGCGAGAACATCGAGGGGGCGAAGGTCTACAACGACGACGTGATCCGCCCGCTCTCGAACCCGATCTACGGGCAGGGCTCGCTCGCCGTGCTGAAGGGCAACCTCGCGCCCTCCGGCTGCGTCATCAAGCCCGCGGCGATGGACCAGAAATTCCTCAAGCATTCCGGTCCGGCGGTGGTGTTCGACGACTACCCCTCGATGAAGAAGGCGGTGGACGACGAGAGCTACCCCTTCACGCCGGACAGCGTGCTGGTGCTGCGCAACGCCGGGCCGCAGGGCGGGCCGGGCATGCCGGAATGGGGCATGCTGCCGATGCCCAAGAAGCTGCTGAAGATGGGGCTGCGCGACATGCTGCGCCTCTCGGATGCGCGCATGAGCGGCACGAGCTACGGCGCCTGCGTGCTGCACGTCGCGCCCGAGAGCTACATCGGCGGGCCGCTGGCACTGCTCAGGACCGGCGACATCGTCTCGATCGACGTCGAGGCGCGCACGATCGACATGGAGGTCTCCGACGAGGAGCTGGAGCGGCGGCGCGCCGCCTGGGCGCCGCCGCCGGCCCGCTTCGAGCGCGGCTACGGCTTCATGTTCACGAAGCACATCCAGCAGGCGGACGAGGGCTGCGACTTCGACTTCCTGCGCACCGAGTTCGGCGCCCCCGTGCCCGAGCCGGTGATCTACTGACCGAGCCCCGCCCGCCCACCAGGAGGAGACCCGACCCATGGCCCTGAGCCCGGAAACCCGCGACAAGCTGAAGGGCGTCAGCACCGCGACGCTCGCCACCGCGCTCTTCAAGCGCGGCCTGCGCAACCAGATGATCCAGGACGTGCGGCCGCTGAGCGCGCCGAAGGAGAGCATGGTGGGCGAGGCGTTCACGCTGCGCTACATGCCCGCGCGCGAGGACCGCAACCCGCTCACCGCCTTCCGCGACCGTGCCCACCCGCAGCGCAAGGCGGTGGAGGAGTGCCCGCCCGGCGCGGTGTTCGTGATCGACAGCCGCAAGGATGCGCGCGCCGCCTCCGCGGGCGGCATCCTGGTGACGCGGCTGATGCAGCGCGGCGTCGCCGGCGTGGTGACCGATGGCGGCTTCCGCGATTCCGCCGAGATCGCCGGCCTCGCCATGCCGGCCTTCCACTCCCGCCCCTCGGCGCCCACCAACCTGACGCTGCACGAGGCGATCGAGATCAACGGCCCGATCGGCTGCGGCGACGCGCCGGTGTTCCCGGGCGACGTGATCGTGGGCGACGCGGACGGGGTGATCGTCATTCCCGCGCACCTGGCCGACGAGATCGCGGCCGAGGCCGTCGAGATGACCGCCTACGAGGACTTCGTCACCGAGAAGGTGCGCGGCGGCCAGTCCATCCTCGGCCTCTACCCGCCCACCGACGAGAGCAACCTCGCCGTCTTCGCCGAGTGGCGGAAGGAGAGGGGGCGGTAGCCCGCCTTCGTCGGAACCCAGGCCCGTGCGCGGCACCGCCGCGCATGGGGTGACGGGGCGGTCTTGCCGGCAACGGCGCCGGCCGGACGGCGCCGTTGCCGGCGGCACGGTCGCCATCGCCCGACACCACGGATGCGGCCCGGGCGCGGATTGCGTGCGCCACGTTAAGTTTTGTTGAGACGGGTTGGTGTCGGTTGCAACCCCGCCATCTGCAATGGCAGATAGCAGGGTCGCCAGGACAAGTGCCGGTAACGGACCGGCGCACCCGAGACAGGGACCGGCGCGCGGGGAGGGAGCGATGTCGGCAAGCACGGTGCCGGGCATGGCGGCGAAACCGGCCAGCAATTACCGCTGGGTCGTGGTCGCCCTGCTCTTCGTCATCACGACCGTCAACTACATGGACCGCAACCTTCTCGGCGTGCTCAAGCCGACGATCCAGGGCGAACTGCACTTCAGCGAGAGCGAATACGGCAACATCGTCTTCGCCTTCAGCATGGCCTACGCGGCGGGCTACGCCAGCATGGGCGCCTTCACCGACCGCGTCGGGATACGCTACGGCCTCGCCATCGCCGCGATCATCTGGTCGGCGGCCTCGACCGCGCACGGCTTCGTCACCTCGGTGGGCGGGTTCATGCTGGCGCGCGTGCTGCTCGGGCTCGGCGAGGGCGGCAACTTCCCGACCTGCATCAAGTCCGTGGCGACCTGGTTCCCGAGGCGCGACCGCGCCCTGGCGACGGGCGTGTTCAACTCGGGCAGCAACATCGGCGGCCTGCTCGCGCCGCTGATCGCCGCCTTCGTCACGGTGCATTTCGGCTGGCAGATGGCCTTCTACGTCACCGGCATCGTCGGGCTGCTGTGGGTGGTGGCGTGGCTCGTCCTGTACCGCGCGCCCGAGGAGCATCCGAAGGTCTCCCGGAGCGAGCTGGCCTACATCCAGAGCGATCCGGTGCCGACGGTGCAGCACGTGCCGTGGAGCCGGCTGCTGCGCTATTCCGGCACCTGGGTCTACATCGTCGGCGGCGTGCTGACCAACCCGGTCTGGTGGTTCTACAACAACTGGGTGCCGAGCTTCCTGTTCTCGAAATTCCACGTCAACCTGATGGCGCTCGGCATGCCGCTGGTGGTGATCTACCTGATGACCGATATCGGCTCGGTCGGCGGCGGCTGGCTTTCCGGGCGCTTCATGCGCGCCGGCATGGACGTGTTCCATGCGCGCAAGCTGGCGCTGCTGTGCTGCGCCGCCTGCACCGTTCCCGTCTTCCTGGCGCCGATGGTGAGCGACCTGTGGTTGGCGGTGCCGCTGATCGGCCTCGCCATGGCGGCGCACCAGGGCTTCTCGGCGAACCTGTTCACGCTGGTCTCGGACACCATGCCGAAGGGGGCGGTGGCCGGCGCGGTCGGCCTGGGCGGCGGCATCAGCTCGATCTTCAGCGGCTTCTCGGCGGTGGTGATAGGCCACCTGCTCGATGCCACCGGCAACAACTACACGCTGATCTTCTTCGTCGGTGCCAGCGCCTACGTCCTGGCGGTGGTGGCGATCCACTTCATGCTGCCGCGCCAGCCCGCCGGGCCGATGCTGCCGCAGCCGGCCGCCGTGTAGGCGACACGGCCCAGGGAAGGAGGAGGGGCCTCGCGGGACGCGTCCGCGAGGCCCCTCCTTCCGTTCGCCCGCGCGGCTTCAGCCGTCCAGGCTCAGCAGCAGCGTCCCGTCCTCGGCCTTGCGGATCGGGTAGACGGTGATGCCGCATTCCCCCACCAGCACGCTGCCGGTGCGCAGGTCGAACATGCGGTCGTGCAGGGGGCACATGATGGTGCTGCCCCCCAGCATGCCGTCCGCCAGCGGCCCGCCGAGATGCGGGCAATCCGCCTGCGAGGCGAACACCTCGCCCGCATGGTTGCGGAACACCGCGACGGTGCGGCCGGCGACCTCGAAATTCCGCCCCTCGCCGACCGGTATCTCGTCGACGTTGCCGAGCACGTGTTCCCTGGTGAGCGTATCTCCCGGCATCGCTCAGCCCTCCGCCGGGATCAGAGAGGCGAACTGGTTCGCCGTCTTCGGCGCGTCGCGGTCCAGCCACGGGTCGCGATAGGCCGCGATCGCCGCCTCGATCTCGCGGTCGAAGCGCTCGCACCAGCCCTCCGAATCGTCCACCACCACGGCGCGTATGCGCTCCAGGCCGATGCGCGGCACCCAGGTGTAGGTGCGCTCCTTGTACTTCGCGTCCTCGCGGTAGAACTGCATGAAGCGGCCGATGACCTTCATCACCTCGTCCTCGCCCTCCACCGTGCAGAGCAGGTCGCCCTTGCGGACATGCGCGCCGCCGGCGCCGCCGATGTAGATCTCCCACTTGCCGTCGCCCACCGCGACCATGCCGACATCCTTGATCAGCGCCTCGGAGCAGTTGCGCGGGCAGCCGGTGGTGCCGAGCTTCATCTTGCCCGGGCTGTCGGAAAGCGCGCGGAAGGTCTTCTCGATGCGGGTCGCCAGCCCCATGCTGTCGCCGAGGCCGAAGCGGCAGTAGTCGATGCCGATGCAGCTCTTGCAGGTGCGGTAGCTCTTGCCCCAGGCGTGGCCGGCCGGCATGCCGATGTCGCGCCAGATGCCCGGCAGGTCCTCCTTCTTCACGCCGACGAGGTCGATGCGCTGGCCGCCGGTCAGCTTCACCAGCGGCACCTTGTACTTCACCGCCGCGTTGGCGATGCGCACCAGCTCCTCCGGCGTGCAGAGCCCGCCCGCCATCTCCGGCACCACGGAGAAGGTGCCGTCCTTCTGGATGTTGCCGTGCACGCGGTCGTTGATGAAGCGCGCGTCGCGCTCGTCCACGTACTCGCCGGGCCAGATGGTGTTGAGCAGCGAGGCGAGCGGGATCTTGCTCGCCGGGTCCTCGACGCCGCCGGCCAGGGCGCGGAACACGGCGGAGACGGACTTCAGCTCCTGCTCGCGGATCGCCGCCACCAGCTCCTGCTTCTTCATCGGGATGCAGGGCACGTACCAGTGGACGGAAGGATCCTCCTCCACCGCGCCGCCGAGGAACCACGCCACCACGTCGCCGACGAGGCCCTTGCAGGAGCCGCAGCCCTTGCCGGCGCGCGTGGCGTTCATCACCGCCGTCACGGTCTTGCAGCCGCCGGCCACGGCCGTGCCGATCGCGGCCTTGGAGACGCCGTTGCAGTTGCACACCTGCGCCTCGGCCGGCATCTCGTCGAGCGTCACCTTCTGCGGCGGCGCGCCGAGGTCGAACAGCAGCGAGAGCCGCTCGTCCGGCAGCGGCGAATCCCGGTCGAAGGCCTGCATCAGGAAGGCGGCCTTGGAGATGTCGCCCATCAGGATGCCGCCGACCAGCCGCCCCTCGCGCACGATCAGCTTCTTGTAGGTGCCCTTCTTCGGCTCCATGAACTGGATGACCTCGTCGCGCTCCTCCTTGGGCATGGTGATGCCCATGGAGGCCAGCTCGACGCCCATCACCTTCAGCTTGGTCGCGAGCTTGGAGCCGTGATAGGCGGCATCCCGGTTGCGGCCGGTGACGTGGTCGGCGAAAACCTTGGCCTGGTCCCAGAGCGGCGCGACCAGGCCGTACACCATGCCGCGGTGCTGCGCGCACTCGCCCACCACGTAGACGCTCGGGTCGTCCACGGAGCGCATGTGGTTGTCCACCACGATGGCCCGCTCGACGGTGAGGCCCGCCCGCGTGCCGATCTCGGCGTTGGGCCGGATGCCGGCCGCGACCACCAGCAGGTCGCAGTCGATGGTCTCGCCGTCCTTGAAGGTGAGGCCGGTGACCTTGTCCTCGCCCAGCACCTCGGTGGTGGACTTCGACAGCAGGACCCTGACGCCCATCCGCTCCATGGCGGTGCGCAGCATGGCGCCGCCCGTGGCGTCGAGCTGCGCGTCCATCAGGTGGCCGCCGAGATGCACCACGGTCGAATCGCAGCCGTGGTTCAGCAGGCCGCGCGCCGCTTCCAGCCCGAGCAGGCCGCCGCCGATCACCACCGCCTTCACGCCGGGGGCGGCGGCGGCCACCATGCCGTTGGTGTCCTCGATGGTGCGGAAGCCGAACACGCCGGGCTTGAGCGTGCCGCCGGCGGTGTGCAGGCCGGGGATGGGCGGCATGAAGGCGCGGCTGCCGGTCGAGATCAGCAGCACGTCGTAGTGCTCCTTCACGCCGCCGGCCGAGGTGACGACCTTGGCGAAGCGGTCGATCTCGGTCACCCGCTCGCCGGCATGCAGCGTGATCCCGTTCTCCGCGTACCAGGGGAGCGGGTTGAGGAAGATCTCGTCGTAGGTCTGCTGCCCGCTCAGGATGTTGGACAGCATGATGCGGTTGTAGTTGCCGTGCGGCTCGTCGCCGAACATGACGATGTCGAACATCTCGGCGCCGCCGCGGGCGAGCACTTCCTCGACCGCACGCGCGCCCGCCATGCCGTTGCCGATGACGACCAGCTTCTGCTTGGCCATGCGCGTGGCTCCCTGGGTCTCGCGGTTCAGACTTCGAGCAGGCCGATGTCGAGCACGATCTCGCCCGAGACGCCCTCTGGCGCCGCGACGAGCACCTCGATCCGGCTCTCGGGGAAGATGTCCTCGACCACGGCGAGCGGCACGTGGACGGCGGACTTGGCGCCGATCGGGAACATGCGCATCGGCTTGCCGTCCTTCGTCAGGCTGACCGAGACCAGCGCGTCCGCCGAATTGCCGGCCCGGAAGTAGATGAGCTGCGCGCGCTTGTCCGACGGCACGGTGTAGGCCGTGGCGGCATCGAGCATCGCCGGCTTCGCGAGGCCCGTGCCGCTGAACGGGAAGATGCCGTTGATGAAGTGCGAGGTGGTTTCCATGGTCATCCCTTGGCGTGGTGGGTGGCGGCGGAAGTCGTCAGGCCGGCGCCGTGCCGGCCGGCAGCATCGCCGCGTCGGCCGTCGCCGGCATGGCGCCGGCCGGCTCGACGCGGACGGCGCAGACCTTGAACTCCGGTATGCGCGAGACCGGGTCGAGATAGGTGCTGGTGAGCAGGTTGGCGCAGGCCTCGCCGCCCCAGTGGAAGGGCACGAACACCGTGTCCATGCGGATGGAGCGGGAGAAGCGGGCGCGCACCAGGGCGGTGCCGCGCCGGCTGGTCAGCCGCACCGGCTCGCCCTCGCGGATGCCGAGCGTCCGCGCCATCTCGGCATGGATCTCGCAGAAGGCGGCGGGCTCGGCCTCGTTCAGCGCGGCGACGCGGCGCGTCTGCGTGCCGGACTGGTACTGCGCCATCACCCGGCCGGTGGTGAGGAAGAGCGGGTAGTCGGAATCCGGCTCCTCCGCCGTCACGCGGTGATCGACGCGGTGGAATTTCGCCCGCCCGCTCGCGGTCGGGAAGCGGTCGAGGAAGGGGCGCGGCGTGCCGGCCTCGCCCTCGGGGCAGGGCCAGAACACGCCGTCCTCGGCGGCGATCCGTTCCCAGGTCACGCCGGAATAGTCGGCGAGCCCGCCGGCGCTGGCGCGGCGCAGCTCCTCGAAGATGGCGCGCGGCTCGGCGGTGAAGCGGTCGCCATGGCCCAGCCGGTCGGCCAGCGCCTTGACGATCTCGGCGTCGGTCCGCACCCCCGGCGCCGGCTGCACCATGCGCCGGCGCAGGATGATGCGGCCCTCCAGGTTGGTCATGGTGCCCTCCTCCTCGGCCCATTGCGCCACGGGCAGCACCACGTCGGCGATCGCGGCGGTCTCGGAGAGGAACGGGTCGCCGACGACGAGCAGGTCGAGCGACTCCAGCCGCTCGCGCAGCTGCCCGACGGCGGGCGCCGAGACCAGCAGGTTGGCGCCGAGCACGATCAGCGCGCGGATGCCGCCCTCGGCGCCGCATTGCGCCAGCAGCTCCATGGCGGAAGGGCCGGGCGGCGGCAGGCTGTCCGGATCGACGCCCCACACGGCGGCGACGTGGCGCCGGTGCTCGGGGTTGGCGAGCATCCGGTAGCCGGGAAGCTGGTCCGCCTTCTGGCCGTGCTCGCGCCCGCCCTGGCCGTTGCCCTGGCCGGTGAAGGTGCCCCAGCCGGAATGCAGCTTCCCCACCTTGCCCAGCGCCAGCGCCAGGTTGATGAAGGCCAGCACGTTGTCCACGCCGTGGCTCTGCTGCTCCGGCCCGCGCCCGGTCAGGACGTAGGCGTTGGGCGCCTCGCCCAGCATGTGCGCGGCCTGCTCGATCAGCCGTGCCGGCACGCCGGTCACGCGCTCCGTCCGGTCCGGCCACCAGGAGGCCACCAGCCGGCGCACCGCCTCGAACCCCTCGGTGCGGGCGGCGATGTAGCCCTCGTCGATCAGCCGGTCGCGCACGGCGACGTGCAGCAGCCCGTTGGCCAGCGCCGCGTCGGTGCCGGGCGTCGGCTGCAGGTGCAGCGTCGCCGCCTCGGCGGTCGCGGTGCGCCGCGGGTCGGAGACGATCAGCCTGCCGCCCTTCGCCTTCAGCGCGTCGAAGTACTGCATGATCGGCGGCATGGTCTCGGCCGGGTTGCCGCCGACGATCAGGATCGCATCCGCCTCGGGCAGATCCGAGAGCGGGAAGGGGAAGCCGCGGTCCAGCCCGAGGGCGCGCGTGCCCGCCGCCGCCGCCGAGGCCATGCAGAAGCGGCCGTTGTAGTCGATGTTGCGCGTGCCGAGGCCGATTCGCGCGAACTTGCCGAGCAGGTAGGCCTTCTCGTTGGTCAGCCCGCCGCCGCCGAAGATGGCGGCCGCGTCCGGCCCGCCCTTCGCCTGCGCGTCGCGCAGGCCGGCGACGACCCGGTCCAGCGCCTCGTCCCAGCTTGCCGGCCGCAGCGTCGCGCCCTTGCGGTCGCGCAGCAGCGGCGTGGTCAGCCGGTCGGGCGACTGGAGCGGCTCGGCCGCGGTCCAGCCCTTGCGGCACATCCCGCCGCGGTTGCTCGGGAAGTCGCGCGCGCTGGCGGCGAGGCGCGTCGGGTCCTGCTCGTCCGGCACCAGCCGCATCGCGCATTGCAGGGCGCAATAGGGGCAGTGCGAGCCGAGCGCCGCCTCGGGCAGGGCCAGCGCGCCCGTCATCGGTTCAGATCCGCCCGACGCCCGGGGCCGCGCCCCAGGTGGTGCGCCAGCGGGTCTTCACCGTGGTCAGCCCGGCCAGCGCGATCGCCGCCAGCGCGGCGAAGACCAGGAAGCCGAGCTGGTAGGAGCCGGTGAGCTGCTTCGAGTAGCCGAGCGAGGAGGCGAGCCAGAACCCGCCGACGCCGCCGGTCATGCCGACGAGGCCGGTCATGATGCCGATCTCGCGCCGGAAGCGCTGCGGCACGAGCTGGAACACCGCGCCGTTGCCCATGCCGAAGGCCAGCATGCCGACGATGAACACGGTGAGCGCCATGCCCGCCGTGGGCAGGCCGAAGCTGACCACCGCGATCGCGATCGCCGCCACCGCGTACATGAAGCTCAGCGCCTTGATGCCGCCGATCCGGTCGGCCAGCGTGCCGCCGATCGGCCGCACCAGCGAGCCCGCGAAGACGCAGGCGGCGGCGAAGTAGCCGGCCACCTTCGGGTCCAGCCCGTACTGGTCGTGGAAGTAGGAGGGCAGGGAGGAGGCGAGGCCGGAGAAGCCGCCGAAGGTGACGCCGTAGAAGAACATGAACCACCACGCGTCGCCGATGCGGAACACCTGCATGTACTCGGCGAAGGTCTTGGGCGGCGGCCGCTCCGGGCTCTCGCGCGCGAGCAGCAGGTAGGTGATGAAGGCGATTCCGAGCGGGATGCAGGCCAGCCCGAACACGTTGGTCCAGCCGAAGGCGGCGGCGAGGCCGGGCGCGAACAGCGCCGCGAACACCACGCCGGAATTGCCCGCCCCCGCGATTCCGAGCGCGATGCCCTGCAACTCCGGCGGGTACCAGCGCGAGGCCAGCGGCAGCGCCACCGCGAAGGAGGCGCCGGCCACGCCCAGCACCACGCCGAGCAGCAGCACCTGGGCGAAGCTGTGCACGCCGAACCACCACGCCACCAGCAGCCCCAGCAGCACGATCACCTGCCCGATGATGCCCGTGCGCAGCGGCCCGATGCGGTCGACTAGGAAACCGTTCACCACGCGCAGCAGCGCGCCGGAGAGCAGCGGCACGGCCACCATCAGGCCGCGCTGACCGGCATCGAGGTGCAGGTCCTGGGCGATCTGGACGCCGAGCGGTCCCAGCATCACCCAGACCATGAAGCTCATGTCGAAGTAGAAGAAAGCCGCGAACAGCGTCGGCGGATGTCCCGCCTGGAAGAACGCCCGACTGACCATGCCCTGCCGATCACCCCGTTGGCGCGCCAGCAGGCGCGCAGGTCCGTTCGCCGGGCGTCGCGACGCGGAACGGTGGTGCCGGGCCCTTCAGGGCAAGGCTCCGCCACGCGGTGCGGCGCACCGCCGTGGTGACTGGATCAGGCGCATCCCTTTTGCGTCCACGTATCCCGGCAAGGCTTCGGCCTTGCCCGTCGTGGCGCGTGGCCGGCGTCCTACCAGGGAGGCGTTCGTCAAGCCAGGGGGCCGCCGCGCTGATCTTGCGGCGAGTTAACATCGGGACCGCCTCTGCGGGTCCCGATGCCGGGCCTCGGCTTGCCTCGCGCCGCCCCCGGCGGGGCGTCGGTACGGAAAAGCTATGAGCACAGAACCGTTCTCGACAAGGGTGCTTGTGTCGGTGACGATCACTCTTTCGCAAAATCGCCCGTTCTCCCGCCCAGCGTGCGTTCCGCCGCCCGCCGCGCCCTTCGCCGAGAGGAGGCCGAACCCTGCCCGACAGCCAGAAGGAGGCCCCGAGGGAGGCCCGGGGGGAGACGAAGCCGGGGACGGCGACGCAGGGCCTTACCGCCGCCCGCCCGCACGGACGGCTGGAGGTGCGCCTCGCCTTCGTCAGCGAGCAGGGCATGCGCCCACGCAACGAGGACTATGCCGCTGCCTGGCTCGGCGAGCCGCGGCGGCGCGCGTTGCAGGGCGTGATCGCCGTGGTCGCCGACGGCGTCGGCGGCGCCAAGGGGGGACGCGTCGCCGCCGAGACCGCGGTGCGCGGCTTCATCGACGGCATGCTCGGCCAGAGCCCGGCGCTCGGCGTGCGGCGCACCGGCGCGCGCGCCATCGAGGCGGTGAACCGCTGGATCCACAGCAAGGGCCGCACCGACCCGGCGCTCGAAGGCATGGCCTGCACCCTCACCGCGGCGGTGCTGCGCGGCCGCCGGTTGCACATTCTTCATGTCGGCGACACGCGCCTCTACCGGCTGCGCGACGGGGCGCTGCAGCAGCTCACCACCGATCACACGCCCGGCCGGCCCGGCACCTCGCACACCCTGCTGCGCGCGGTGGGCGCCGCCGAATGGGTGCGCGTCGACTACGCGGAGCACGATCTGCGCGCGCACGACCGGCTGCTGCTCGTCAGCGACGGCGTGCACGGCGGCCTGAGCGATGCGCGGATCGCCGCCGAGCTGAACCGGCGCGCCGGGACCGAGGAGGCGGCGCGGCGCCTCGTCGACCAGGCGCTGGACGCGCGCGTCGGCGACAACGCCACGGCGCTGCTGCTCGACATCCTCGACCTGCCGCCGCCCGACCAGGCCGACCTCGAATCCGCCATGGCGGCGCTGCCGATCCTGCCGCCGCCGCGCGCGGGCGCGGTCGTGGACGGCTACGCGCTGGACACGCTGCTCGCCGATGCCCGCTACAGCCGCGTCTTCCGCGGCCGCGACACGACGGACGGCCGCGCCGTGGTGGTGAAGTTCCCCAAGGCCGGCGCCACCGCCGAGGTGACGTTCCGCCAGTCCTTCCTGCGCGAGAGCTGGATCGCCGCGCGCATCCGCAGCCCCTTCGTGGGCGAGGTGCTGGAGCCGCCCGCCGGCCGCGCCACGCAGCTCTACGCCGTGATGCCGGACTACGGCGACGAGACGCTGGAGCGGCGCCTGCTGCGGCCGCCGCCGGTGCGGCTGGCCGAGGGCATCGCCATCGCGACGCAACTCGGCAAGGCGGTGGCGGCGCTGCACCGGGCCGGCGTCGTGCACCGCGACATCAAGCCCGACAACGTGCTGCTGCTGCGCGGCCCCCGGGCGAGCCGGGAGCAGGGGCCGCGCGGCCAGCCCGCCGGGCTCAAGCTGATCGACCTCGGCGTCGCCCGGCTGCCGCATCTGGAGGACTTCGCCGCCGATGCCGCGCCCGGCACGCCGAGCTACATGGCCCCCGAGCTGTTCGACGGCAGGCCGGGCGACGAGCGTTCCGACATCTTCGCGCTCGGCGTCACGCTCTGGCGGATGTGGAGCGGCGGCGCCTACCCCTACGGCGAGGTCGAGGCCTTCTCGCGCCCGCGCTTCGGCCGCCCGGGCTCGCTGCTCGCGAAGCGCCCCGACCTGCCGGCCTGGCTGGACGAGACGCTGGCCCGCGCCGTCGCCGCGGACCCGCGCGAGCGGCAGGGTGACGCGCTGGAGCTGGTGCTGGAGCTGGAGACCGGCATGGCGCGCGGCGCGCCCGCGCCGGCCCGCCGCCGCCCGCTCTACGAGCGCGACCCGCTGCTGGCCTGGAAGCTGGTCTCGGCGCTGCTGGCGCTGGCGCTGGTCGCGAGCCTCGCGCTGCGGGCGCACTGACCGCCGGCCGCCGAGGGCCCGGCCCCCCGGCGATCGCTCCCCGGTCCCAACCTCCGGCCGCGACGTGGGGGCATGGGCGTTCCGGCCGGAGACGGCTTATGATGCGGCTGCAACGAGCCGCCGCGTCCCGGCGCGGCGGCGAAAGAAGGGGAGGAGAGGCGATGTCCGCAACACGTCGTCGATTCGGGCTCGCGGCCGCCGGTGGCGCCGTGCTGCTTGCCGCCGCGCCGCTGCGCGCGCAGGGGAGTGACGAGGCGGCGGTCGCGCACGCCGTCGAGGCGCTGCGCGAGGCCATGCTGGCGCCGGACCGCGCCAGGCTCGCGGCGCTCGTCTCGGACCATCTCAGCTACGGCCATTCCGCCGGCCGGGTCGAGAACAAGGCGCAGTTCATCGACGCGCTGGTGAACCGCACCAGCATCTTCCACGCCATCACCCTGTCCGACCAGAGCATCGCCCTGTCCGGCGACGCGGCCGTGGTGCGGCACGTCCTGGTCGGCGACACGGAGAGCGGCGGCCGCCGCGTCCCGGTGCGGATCGGGGTGCTGATGGTCTGGCAGAAGCAGGCCGGGCACTGGCGCCTGCTGGCGCGCCAGGCCGTGGCGCTGCCGGCATAGGGCGAAGCGGCCGGGCGCTTCCCGGCCGGGGCGGCGCCACGGCGCCGCCTTCAGTCCACGATGAACAGCTTCGCGCCGATCCGGGTCGAGGAGCGGTGGGCGGCGTCGCCGTGATCCGAGACCTCGTAGCTCATCCCCGGCTTGAGCACGAAGCGGCGCCCGTCGCGCAGTTCCGATTCCAGCTCGCCTTCCAGCACCAGCAGGACGTGGCCGCGGTCGCACCAGTGGTCGGCGAGGTAGCCGGGCGAGTACTCCACCATGCGCACGCGCAGGTCGCCGATCTCCAGCGTCCGCCACAGGGCGTGGCCGGTCTCGCCGGGATGCACCGTGGGCACCATCGCGTCCCAGTCGGTGACGGTGAAGGGGAGGGTGGGGATCCTCATCGCGCCTGCCTCAGCCGGAGAGCCGCCTGGCGCGGCGCCGTTGCAGCACCGCCACCGCCCCGAGCGCCAGCCCGATCACCGCGAAGCTCAGCGCCGTGCTGAGCGTGCCGAGCGCGTAGAGCACGGGCGTGGTGATGTTGGTGGTCATGCCGAACACCTCCAGCGGCAGGGTGTTGTCCACCCCGGCGGTGAGCAGGGTGCGGGCGAACTCGTCGTAGGAGAGGGTGAAGCCGAACAGCGCGACGCCGACCACGCTGGGCAGGATGATCGGCAGCACGACGTGCGAGAAGGTCTGCCACGAGGTCGCGCCGAGGTCGCGCGCCGCCTCCTCCCAGGAGGCGTCGAAGCGGTTGAAGATGGCGAACATGATAAGAAGGCCGAAGGGCAGCGTCCAGGTGAGCTGCGCGCCGAGGCCGGAGCTGTACCAGGCGGTGTCGAGGCCGAGCTGGTTGAACAGGATGCCGATGCCGAGGCTGACCAGGATGGAGGGCACGATCAGGCTGGCCACGGTGAGGTAGAACAGCGCGCCCGAGCCCGCGAAGCGCCGCCGGAAGGCGAGGCCGGCGGCGAGCGAGACCACCACGGTCGCCATCATCACCAGGAAGGCGAGCAGCAGGGAGCGGGTCAGCGAGCCGCCGAAGTCGCCCACCGCCTGGGTCTCGAACAGGCGCCGGAACCAGACCAGCGAGACGCCGCGCATCGGGAAGGTCAGCCCGCCCTCCGGCCCCTGGAAGGAGAGGATCAGGATGGTGAGGGTGGGCCCGTAGAGGAACAGCACGAACAGCACGAAGAAGGCGCCGAGCACCCATTTGCCGAAGCCGGCCTTCTCCATCGCCCTACAGCTCCCGCCTGATGTCGACCACGCGCAGGATTGCGCCCACCATCAGCAGCACGATGGCCAGCAGCACCACGGCGTTGGCCGCGGCGGCGGGATACTGCAGCAGCGAGATCTGGTTGTAGATCATCAGCCCCACCGAGGCGCTCTGGCCGCCGCTCATCAGCCGCACCGTGATGAAGTCGCCCATCACCAGCACCACCACGAAGATGCTGCCGATGGCGATGCCGGGCTTAGAGAGCGGGATGATGACGTTGGTCAGCACCTGCCAGGCATTGGCGCCGGCATCCACCGCCGCCTCCACCAGTCGCCGGTCGATGCGCATCATGGTGTTGAAGATCGGCACCACCATGAACAGCGTGTAGAGGTGGACGAAGGCGAGCACGACCGCGAAGTCCGAGAAGAGCAGGAATTCCAGCGGCCGGTCGATCGCGCCGAGCCCGAGCAGCGCCTGGTTCAGCAGCCCGTTGCGCCCGAGGAAGGGCACCCAGGAGATCATGCGGATGATGTTGGAGGTCCAGAAGGGGATGGTGCAGAGCAGGAACAGCGCCGTCTGCACCGTCCGGCTGCGGACGTGGAAGGCCAGGAAGTAGGCCACCCAGAAGCCGATGAACAGCGTGATCGCCCAGACCAGGGCCGCGAACCACACCGTCTTGGCGTAGGTGCGCCAGGTGACGGCGGAGAGCAGCACCTCGGCGTAGTTGGTCCAGACGAAGTCCGGGATGATCCGCACGCTGTCGTAGTCGAAGAAGGAGACGACGACGAGGGTGAGGATCGGCACCACCAGGAACACGCCGAGGATCAGCGCCAGCGGCGCCACCTGAAGGTAGGGCAGCAGCCGCGCGGCCGTGCCGCTGCCCGCCATCCGGTCGCTCATGCCGCCGCCCCCGCCCGTGCCGCCGTCAGACCCGCCCGCCGCCGTTCAGGCCGCGATGAACTCGTTCCATTTCTGGACCATGTAGCGGTCCTCGTTCATCACCGAGTTCCAGCAGGCCACCTTGCCCATCCGGTCGGTGAAGGAGCCGCCGTCGCGCACCGAGCCCGCCTTGTCGAGCAGCTTGCCGTCCGGGCCCATGATGTCGGCGGCGGCGGGCTTGCCCTCCATCCAGTAGCCCCACTCGTTCTCGCTCATGTGCCGCTTCGCCGTGTCCAGCACCGCCGAGTAGTAGCCCTGCCGGTTGAGGTAGGCGCCGCACCAGCCGGAGAGGTACCAGTTGATGTACTCGTAGGCCGCGTCGAGCTGCAGCCCGGAGAGGTGCTTGGCCACGCCCAGCCCGCCGCCCCAGGCGCGGTAGCCCTCGGCGAGCGGCTGGTAGACGCAGGGGATGCCGCGCGTCTTCACCGCCGTCACCGCCGGCGACCACATGGACTGGATCACCACCTCGCCCGAGGCCATCAGGTTCACGCTCTCGTCGAAGGTCTTCCAGAAGGCGCGGAACTGGCCGGCGCGCTTCTGCTCGATCAGGAAGGCGATGGTCCTGTCGATCTCGGCGCGGGTCATGTTGCCCTTGTCGCCGTAGCGCAGCGTGCCGAGGCTCTCCATCACCATGGCCGCGTCCATGATGCCGATGCCCGGGATGTTCAGGATCGACGCCTTGCCCTTGAAGGCCGGGTCCACCAGGTCCTTCCAGTTGCGGATGGGCCGGCCGACCAGGTCGGGGCGGATGCCCAGCGTGTCGGCGTTGTAGATGGTGGGGATCAGCGTCATCCACTCGGTGGGATGCGGGGCGAAGGCGGTGGCGCCCTTGCTCTCGACGAAGCTCACCGTGTGCGGCGCCGTGCCCTGCGCGATCGGGCTCTCCGGCGTCAGCTTGCCGGTGGTGAAGATCGGCACGATCTTGTCGTAGAGCGCGATCTTCTTCACCTCCAGCGGCTGCAGCACGCCGGCCGGCCAGACCTTCTTGCAGACGAAGTACTCGATGTCGGCGATGTCGTAGGAGCGCGGCTGCGTCACCGCGCGCTGCGTCACCGCGTCGGTGTCGAGCGCGGTCATGCTCAGGGTGAAGCCCAGATCCTTCTTCACCTGCTCGGCGATCGGGTTCAGCGCCGAGACGCCGGTGCCGAACTGCCGCAGCGTGACGTTGCGGATGTTCTGCGCCCAGAGGGTCGGGAAGCCGGTGACGGCGCCCGATCCCAGCGCGGCGCCGGCGGCGGCGCCGAGGAGGCGCCGGCGGGTGGCCGAGGCGGGTCGGGCGGGGCGGTCGGCGTGGTCGTCCGTCATGGCGCGTCTCCGTGTGCGGCGGCGTAGGCCGGCATCGTCTGGTCGTGCGGGAGGCTGGTCGTTCAGGCGGCGGCGAGGGGATCGGTGAGCGTCGCCGCCGCGGCGTCGGAAGGCGAGGGGGCGAGGGCGTGCATGTCGTCCTCGCTCCAGGCCAGCACCGCCGCGTCGCCGGGGGCGACGGGGGCGGCGTGGAACACGTCGTCGGGCAGCATCGCCACCGCCTCGCCCGCCGCCGTGGCCAGGGCCACGCGCACCACCGGCCCCTGATACTCCACCGCCGAGACCGTGCCGGGCAGGTGCGGGCCGTAGGTCTCGGCGTCGGGCGGCCGCAGCCGGCAGCGGTCGGCCCGCACCGCCACGGTACCGTCACCGGCGGGCGCCGGCAGCACGTTGTGGCCGCCGATGAAGCGCGCGACGAAGGCGGTGGCCGGGCGCTCGAACACGTCGCGCGGGCTCGCCGCCTGCACGATCTCGCCGCCCTCCATCACCACCACGAGGTCGGAGAGCGCCATCGCCTCCTCCTGGCTGTGGGTGACGTGGACGAAGGAGATGCCGAGCTCGCGCTGCAGCCGCTTCAGCTCCTCGCGCATGCGGCCGCGCAGGAACGGGTCGAGCGCCGAGAGCGGCTCGTCGAGCAGCAGCACGCGCGGCTCGGTGATGAGGGCGCGGGCGAGCGCCACGCGCTGCTGCTGGCCGCCGGAAAGCTGCGCCGGCAGGCGCGACGCGTAGCGCTCCAAGTCCACGAGCTTGAGGAAGTGCAGCGCCCGCGCCCGCCGCTCCGCCTTCGGCACGCCGCGCATCTTCAGGCTGAAGGCCACGTTGTCGAGGCAGTCGAGATGCGGGAACAGCGCGTAGCTCTGGAACATCATCGCCGTGCCGCGCTTCGCCGGCGGCAGGTCCGTCACCTCCCGCCCGGCCAGCAGCACGCTGCCGGAGGAGACGCTCTCGTGCCCCGCGATCATGCGCAGCGTGCTGGTCTTGCCGCAGCCGCTCGGCCCGAGCAGGCAGCAATAGGTGGCGGCGGGGATGCGCAGCGAGATGCCCTTCACGGCGACGGCGCCGCTGCCGTAGCGCTTGGTGACGTTCACCAGCTCGACATCATGCGGCAAGCGGCGATTCCTCTCTGCGGGGCGGCGGGGCGGGCCGGTACGGGCGGCAAGGCGAGCCGGCGGGCGGGGCGGCGCTTTCCGGCCCGTCGGCCCGCCGGTCAACCGTCCCGCCGCCACGCCCCCCGGAGGAGGGAGAGGCGGACGGGCCGCGGGCGGGCTTCGGTCGGCAGGCCGCGGGCGGGGAGGGGCGGCCGGCTTCGCCTCCCCACCCGGCGTCGGCTCCCGATCGGCATCGTCTCTCGATCAGCGTCGGCTCCCGCCCGGCACCGATGCGCGGCCGGCATCGTTGCGTTGATGGCACGGGAGGCGGGGAGCAAGGCCCGTGCCAGGGGTGTCGCGCCTCCCGACGACCCGGCCGGGCCCGAGAGGGACCATCGCCATGGCGCGATTTTGGGCAGCCGCGCCATCGTCCCGGGCGAACGGCCACGCGCTCCGTTCCCGCCGGCCTGTCGGCCCGCCGCCGACCGGCTGTGAAGCGCTGCAGCGCCGGCCGCCGGCTGCGGCCGTAGCGTCGGCGAAACATGGCGCCCGGCGTTCCGGGCACGGCCCGGGACGGGGGACGATTCCGGCGATGGACGGACAGGATGAGGCCCGGCCGCGACCGGGCGCGGCGGCGGAGGCCCGGACGGCCGACGCGGCCGAGCCCCGGGCGGCGCGGGCGGCACCGCCCGCGGAGCAGGAATCGGTGCTCGGCAAGGTCCTCGACGGGGTGGAGGCCGCCGCCGATCTGGCCGAGGTGGCCGTGGAGGGCGGACCGGCCATCGTGGAGGCCGCCGGGGGCCTGTTCGAGGGCGGCTGCTGCCTCGCCGAGGCGGCGATCACCCCTGACTGCTTCGTCGCGACGGCGACGCTCGGCGATCCGCGCCACCCGGACCTCGACGACCTGCGCCGGCTGCGTGACCGCGTGCTGCTGCGCACCGGGCCCGGCCGGCGCCTCGTGCACGCCTACTACCACCGCGGCGCCCATGTCGCGCGCTGGATACGGCCGCGCCCGGCCCTGCGGTTCCTGGTCCGCAACCTCGTCGTCCGGCCGGCGGCCGCCCTGTCGCGCCTGCTGCTCGGCCGCGCCTGAACGGCGCGCGACCGCGCCGCGCGGCCACCCACCGGGCGGATCCGCCGTTCAGCGGCTTTCGCGGCTGGAGAGCTGGGACACCTGGTTGCGCATGGCCGCGAGCAGGGCGGCGATGCTGCCGTTGTTGCGCTGGATCACCGAGGAATACTCGCTGCGCTGGGTCAGCCGCAGCGAGGTGCCCTCGGCGATCACGTCGACGACCTTGAGCTGGCCGTTCACCTCGGCGACGCGCCAGTCGAGCGAGAAGGCGGGCTGGCCGGGGCGCTGGATCACCGTGTTGACCAGCGCGTCGGACTCCGTGCGCTGCTGCGAACGGCCGAGGGTGAAGGACACGCCCTGGTACTCGCCGAAGCGGGCGGAGACGTTGCGCACCAGCGTCTCCTCGAACAGGCGCAGGTATTCCTGCTGCTCCGCTGGGGTGGCGACGCGCCACCAGCGCCCGAGGATGAAGCGGGCGATGCCCGGCACGTCCACCGTGCGGCGCACGATCGCCGCCACGCGGTCCCGCCGCGCCGCCGTGCTGCCGGGGGTGTTGATCGCCGCCGCCAGCTCCTGGCCGGTGCTCTGGATGAAGCCGGAGGCGCGGCCGATGTCCACGGCAGCCTGGGCGAAGGCGCGTCGCGCCCCGACATGGCCGGTGGCCGGGTCGATGGCGGGCAGGGCCAGGAACAGGGCCGGCAGGGCGAGCGCGGCCAGTAGCGTGGGTCGGGACAGCATGCGGTCTCCTGATTCCTGCCCGGTGACCGCCGACATACAGGCCGCACCCGGCGGCGGCAAATGCCTGTCGCCGGGCGCGGCCTGGCCGGGGTGGATGGCGGCCCCGGCACGTGCCGGGCGGCGCCGTCGGCCACGCGTCGTCTCCTGCCGGTCCGCCTTCGGGCCGGCGTGTTTCCTCGGTCCCGCGGGCGGCGGCTCCCGAGCCTCCCGGCGAACCCCGCGCGCGATGCCGGCCCGTGCGGGCCGGAACCTGCGCGGGCCGGTTGTCAGGGCGCGCCGGTGGGGCTGCTGCTCACGCCCGGCACGCCGCCGGCGCCGCCCTGGGTGGTGACCGGCGTGGCGTTCGGCGCCGTCCCCGGCGTGACGCCCGGCATCGGCTCGAAGCGGCCGAGGGGGCCGCCGCCGCCGCCGCTGCGGTTGCTGATCTCGGCCTGCCGCCGCTGCCGGTAGGCGCTGCGGAAGGTGGCATAGGGATCGAGCGAGGTCTGGTTCACGGCGTCGACGGTCTCGATCAGGCTCTCGCGCGTGTCGATCGCCGTGACGGCGCCGCGGCTGTAGCGCAGCACCTCCACCGCCACGCCCTGGCCGAACCAGAAGAGCGGGTCGATCGCGAGGTCCATGCCGAAGCCGGCCGTGTCGCGCACGTTGGAGGGGCCGAGGATGGGGATGAACATGTAGGGCCCGTCGCCCACGCCCCAGACGGCCAGGGTCTGGCCCCAGTCCTCGGAGTGCGGCGGCACGTTCAGCCGGTTGTTGGCGACGTCGATCAGCCCGCCGAGGCCCACCGTGGTGTTGACGAAGAAGCGGCCGAGCGTGTCGCCGGCGCGGCGCGGGTTGCCCTGGAGCATGTCGTTGACCAGCACCACCGGCGTGCGCAGGTTGCGCAGGAAGTTGCGCAGGCCGGTGCGCACCGGCTGCGGCACCACGTCCCGGTAGCCGATCGCCACCGGGCGCAGCACGGCCCGGTCGATGGCGTTGTGCACCGCGAACATCGCCCGGTTGGCGGGCTCCCAAGGGTCGTTGTTCTGGCGGAACTCGGCCACGGCATCCGGATCGTCGGCCGGCGGCGGGGTGGCGCAGGCCGGCAGGGCCAGCAGCGCGGCCAGCAGCATGAAGCGGTAGTTGCGGAGCATGGGGGGGAACTCACTCCTCTCTGGCCCGAGGCCGGGCCACGACCCGGATGGCGAATAGTGACGCGGGCGTGATCGTACCGTTAACCGCGTTCGCGGGACGGGGTTTCCGCGCCCGGGTCCGGCCGGCCGGCCGGGCTCCGTCCGGTCCGCAGGCCCGAATCCCGCCCCGGGACAGGCAGGAAGCTTGTCAGCACTACGGCGAACCGGCAACTTGGCCGCATGGACATGCCTCCCACCGCGAACACCGAGCCCGGCGCCCCCGCGCGGGAGGCGGGCACGCTGCAACGCTGGCTGACCGGCCCCCGATTCGCCGGTCTGCCCACCACACTGGCACAGCCGGCGCCCAAGCTGTCCTTCGAATTCTTCCCCCCCAGGACCGAGGCGCTGGAGCAGCAGCTCTGGGCCTGCGTCCGGCGGCTGGAGCCGCTGCAGCCGCGCTTCGTCTCCGTCACCTACGGGGCCGGCGGCACCACCCAGGCCCGCACGCACGAGACGGTCTCCCGCCTGGTACGCGAGACCTCGCTCACCCCCGCCGCCCACCTGACCTGCGTCGGCGCGACGCGCGAGGAGGTGGATGCGGTGGCGCAGCGGTACTGGGAGGCGGGGGTGCGCCACATCGTGGCGCTGCGCGGCGACGCCCCGGCCGACCAGCCGGTCTACCAGCCCCACCCCGGCGGCTACGCCTACGCGGCCGACCTCGTGGCCGGGCTGCGCCGGATCGGCGACTTCGAGATCAGCGTCGCCGCCTATCCGGAGACTCACCCGGCCGCCCTGTCCGCCGACCACGACATCGACAACCTCAAGCGCAAGATCGACGCCGGCGCGACGCGGGCCATCACCCAGTACTTCTTCGACACCGACCTGTTCCTCCGCTTCCTCGACCGCTGCGGCGCGGCCGGCATCACCGTGCCGATCGTGCCCGGCATCCTGCCCGTGACGAATTTCAGGCAGGTGGCGAAGTTCTGCGGCGTGTGCGGCACCGCCGTGCCGGACTGGCTGGCCCGGATGTTCGAGGGGCTGGACGACGACCCGGAAACCCGCCGGATGGTGGCCGCCGTGGTGGCGGCCGAGCAGGTGCGGCTGCTGCAGGCCAACGGCGTGGACGAGTTCCACTTCTACACGCTGAACCGGCCGGACCTGACCTACTCCATCGCCCACATCCTGGGCGTCCGGCCGCGCCCCGCCGAGGCGGGCTGAGCGAGCGCCCGGGTGGCTCTCCCCGGGTAGCTCTCCCCGGGTAGCTCTCCCTGGGGCCGCCCGCCGGGATTCCGTTCCGTAAGCTCCGCGTGCTTCCATGCCGCCCGGCCGTTTCCCGGCCGGAGGGAGGGGCGTGTGCGTCCGTTGCCTGCCTGGCTGCTGAGCGGCCTGATCGTGTTCGCCGTCGCGGCGCAGGCGCAGGGCCTGCCCGGCAAGCCGCCCGCGCTCGATTCGCCGGCGGGCGCCCCGCCGCAGGCCACGCCGGGCGGCAAGCCCCAGGCGCTGTCGGGCGGTGCGGCCATGCCCGCCCCACCCTCGGCGGGACCGTCCCAGGCCTTGCCGCCTCCGAACCCGCCCTCCCAGGCCGCGCCGCCGGCCCCGCCCGCCGCCCAGGCCGGCGCGCCGGGCACCGCCCCGCGTCGCTGCGCCCCGCCGCTCCAGCAGGGCTGCATGGGCATGCAGGCCTCCTGCCAGATGGCCTGCCCCACCACCTGGGGCGGCCCCACCGCCGCCTGGACCGAGGACCGCCCGGCCTGCCTCGCGCGCTGCAACAACCGCTACACCATGTGCCTGGTCCAGTACGGCTGCATGTGAGGCGGCCGCCCCCGGGAATGCGGGGGCGCCGTTTCCCGGCGGGCCCGCCGGACGGGTGGAGCGGAGCGGCCCGGCGTCCTATACCGGACCCGTGTCCTCCTCCCTCCCGCCCCGCCGCCTGTCCGACCCGCTGCCGCTCGCGCCCGGCGGCGCCGAGGCCCCCGACTACCTCGCCCGGCTGAACCCGGAGCAGCGCGCGGCGGTCGAGACGCTGGACGGCCCGCTGCTGGTGCTGGCCGGCGCCGGCACCGGCAAGACCCGCGTGCTGACCACCCGCTTTGCCCACCTGCTGATGACCGGGCGCGCCTATCCGGGGCAGGTGCTCGCCGTCACCTTCACCAACAAGGCGGCGCGGGAGATGCGCGAGCGGGTGGGGGCCATCCTCGAACGGCCGGCGGAGGGGCTCTGGCTCGGCACCTTCCACGCCCTCTGCGCCCGCATGCTGCGCCGGCACGCCGAGTATGTCGGGCTGAAGTCCAACTTCACCATCCTCGATGCCGACGACCAGATGCGCCTGCTCAAGCAGGTGATGGAGGCGGCGGGCATCGACCTGAAGCGCTGGCCGGCCCAGGGCATGATGGCGCAGATCCAGAAGTGGAAGGATCGCGGCCTGACTCCGGCCCGCGTGACGCCGGCCGAGGACACGGATTTCGCCAACGGCCGGGCGCTGGCGATCTACGGCGACTACCAGTCCCGCCTGCGCGACCTCAACGCCGCCGATTTTGGCGACCTGCTGCTGCACATGACGGAGATCCTGCGTACCGAGGAGAGCGTGCTGGCGCAGTACCACCGCATGTTCCGCTACATCCTGGTGGACGAGTACCAGGACACCAACCTCGTGCAGTATCTGTGGCTGCGGCTGCTGGCGCAGGGCCATCGCAACATCTGCTGCGTCGGCGACGACGATCAGTGCCTCGCGGCCGGCACCCGCATCGCCATGGCGGACGGCACCGAGCGGCCGATCGAGCAGGTCCGCCCCGGCGACAGGGTCCTCTCCTGCTACGGCGCCGGCAGCTTCCGCCCCGCCCCCGTCACCGCGGTGTTCGAGCGCCGCGTCAACCGCCGCCTCGTCCGCCTGCGCACCGCCGCCGGGCGCGAGCTGGTCAGCACGCCCGAGCATGTCCACTTCGCCGACCTGATGTTGGGCGACAGCCCGCAGCGCTTCTTCACCTACCTGATGCACAAGCAGGGCGTCGGCTACCGGCTCGGCACCTCGCAGGTCTATACGGCCGGGCAGGCGAGGCCGATGCTCGGCTTCAAGCAGCGCTGCCTGCAGGAACACGCCGACGCGCTCTGGCTGGTGGATGCCTTCGCGGCCGAGAACGACGCGCGGGAGTGCGAGCATCTGCTCAGCCTGCGCTACGGCGTCAGCACCCTACCTTTCGTCGCCCGCAAGGGCGGCTCGGAGAACGGCCTGGTCCACGACCAGGCGCGGCTCGACCGCATCCACGCCGCCGCCGGCGAGGACGGCGCAGGGCGGCTGATGACGGCCTACGGCCTCGATCCCGACCACCCGCACCACCGTCCCCAGACCTTTTCCGGCCGACGCCGAAACCTGATCGTGACGCTCTACGCCGAGCATCGCGGCCCGACGCCGATGCACCGCGTCGCCCTCAGTGGCAACGACGCGGCGGGGCGCGAGGCCGTTCTGGCAGCGGGACTCAACACCCGCGCCTACAGGCGCAATCCGGCCAACTGGCGCTACGAATCGCTGTTCCGCGACATGGCGCAGGTGGAGTCGATCCGCGCCCGCCTGTCCGAACGGCTCGACGTCACCCTGGTGCGCAAGGCGAACCTGCTCGGCAAGGCGCTGACCCTGCGCCCCGCCGCGCAGATACGCCCCGGCATGGTGCTGGCCGCCGCCGACGGGTCACACGACCCGGTGGTGGCGGTGGAGAGCGTGGAGGAGCCGGTCACGGTCCACGACATCGATGTCGCCGGCACGCATAATTTCGTCGCCAACGGCCTCGTCACCCACAATTCGATCTATTCCTGGCGCGGCGCCGAGATCGAGAACATCCTCCGCTTCGAGAAGGACTTCCCCGGCGCGCGCATCGTCCGCCTCGAATCCAACTACCGCTCCACCCGCCCGATCCTCGCCGCCGCCTCCGGGCTGATCGCGCACAACACCGGCCGCCTCGGCAAGACGCTGCGCCCGGGGCGCAACGACGCCGACGGCGAGAAGGTGAAGCTCGTCTCCCTCTGGGATTCCGAGGAGGAGGCACGCATGGTGGGCGAGCGCATCGAGGCGTTCCAGCGCAGCGGCCACCGCCTCGCCGAGATCGCCATCCTGGTCCGCGCCGGCTTCCAGACCCGCGCCTTCGAGGAGCGGCTGATCACCCTCGGCGTGCCCTACCGCGTCGTCGGCGGCCTCAAATTCTACGAGCGCGCCGAGATACGCGACGCGATGGCCTACATGCGCGTCCTCGCCCAGCCCGCCGACGACCTCGCCTTCGAGCGCATCGTCAACGTGCCCAAGCGCGGCCTCGGCGATTCCGCGCTGCGCGCGCTGCACGAGGTGGCGCGCCACGAGGAGATCCCGCTCGCCGCCGCCGCCGGCCGCATGGGCCAGTCCGCCGCGCTGCGCCCGAAGCCGCGCCAGGCGCTCGCCCAGCTCGACCGTGACTTCGCGCGCTGGCGGGAGATGCTGCCGAAGGAGGGGCACGTCGCCACCGTCGCCACCATGCTCGACGAGAGCGGCTACACGGAGATGTGGAAGCAGGACAAGTCGCCGGAAGCCCCGGGGCGCCTGGAGAACCTCAAGGAGCTGCTGCGCGCCATCGGCGAGTTCGAGACCCTGGCCGGCTTCCTGGAGCACGTCGCCCTGGTCATGGAGAACGACGAGAACGCCGAGGGCGACCGTCTCTCGCTGATGACGCTGCACGCCGCCAAGGGCCTCGAATTCGACACGGTGTTCCTGCCCGGCTGGGAGGAGGGGCTGTTCCCGCACCAGCGCGCGCTGGACGAGGGCGGCACCAAGGGGCTGGAGGAGGAGCGGCGCCTCGCCTATGTCGGCATCACGCGGGCGCGCCGGACGGCGATCATCTCCTTCGCCGCCAACCGCCGCGTCTACGCCAACTGGTCCGCCGCCATCCCCAGCCGCTTCATCGACGAGCTGCCGCCCGAGCATGTCGAGCGCGAGGGCTCGGCCGCGATGCAGCGCAACCGCATGGTGGAGGCGCCTTCCGTCTTCACCTCGCCCTACGGCCTCACCGCCCGCAAGCCGAAGGTGATCGACGCCTGGGAGGTGACGGAACGCCCCGCCCAGCCCGGCGGGCTGAAGGCGGGCGAGCGCGTGTTCCACCAGAAATTCGGCTACGGGACGGTGCTGAGCGTGGACGACAACCGGCTGGAGGTCGCCTTCGAGAAGGCCGGCCGCAAGCGCGTGCTGGACAGCTTCGTGGAGAAGGCGTGATGACCGCCAACGCGACGGCGGCATCCCCGCCCATCCCCTCGGCCGCTCCTCCGGCCGTTCCCCTGGCCGCTTCCCGTCTCGCCCCGCTGGCCGGCCGCCGCGCCGAGCCGCTGGAGACGCTCGCCATCGACGGCCTGCCGGAGGCGGCGGTGCCCGCCTACGAGGCGGCGCTGATGCGGGTCTGCACCACCGTCGCCTTCTTCCGCGACGAGGATGCCGAGATCTGGCGCCTCGAGGGCGTGCGGGAGGCCGGCGCCGGGGAGCAGGAGCTGGCCGCCGCCCTGGCGCTCGCCGCCGCCGTCACCGGCGTCGAGGCGACGGTGCAGGCCAGCCCGGTCGAGGCCGGCGGCTGGCTGGAGCGCTCGCTGCAGGGCTTCCCGGAGCAGGCGATCGGCCGCCGCCTGCTGATCCGCCCGACGCACCTGCCCAACCCGGTCACCCATGGCCGCGCCGTGCTGCGCCTCGATGCCGGCCTCGCCTTCGGCACCGGCGAGCACGGCTCCACCCGCGGCTGCCTGATCGCGCTGCAGGACGTGCTGTACCGCAGGCCCCGGCGCATCCTCGACCTCGGCACCGGCTCCGGCATCCTGGCCATGGCGGCGGCGCGGCTGCTGCACCGGCGCGTGCTCGCCACCGACATCGAGCCCTGGTCGGTACGCGTCGCCGGGCAGAACGCGGCGATGAACGGCCTCGCCCATCTCGTGCGCGTCTGGCAGGCCGATGGCTGGCGCGACCCGGCGGTGCGCGGCGGCGGCCCCTACGACCTCGTCTTCGCCAACATCCTGGCCCGCCCGCTCTGCGCCATGGCGCGCGACCTCGCCGACCACCTGGCGCCCGGCGGCACGGCGATCCTGGCCGGGCTGCTCGGCACCCAGGCGCGCATGGTGCTCGCGGCGCACCGCCGCCAGGGGCTGGTGCTGGAGCGCCGGCTGGACCAGGGGGCGTGGACCACGCTGGTGCTCCGGCGCCGGGGCTGAGGCGCGGCAGGGCAGGGCCGCGGCCCGCCTCCGGGGAAGGCGTCGCCTTCCCCGGGCCCGATCCGGCAGGAGGGCGAACTCCGCCCGCACTGCCGTCCGTTCGCGGGTGGGGCGTCGCAGCGACCGGCCCCCCCTCATCGGCACGGGGTTTCCGGAGGGGCTTCGCCCTTCGGCGGGGTCCGGGGCAAGGCCCTCCGGCGGCGTCCGGGCCGGCGCTCCGCAGCCCGGCTTGTCCGCCGCCGCGCGGCCCGCTAGAGCGGATCGCCGGCGGGCGGACAGCCCGGCGGCGTGAATCCGCGCCGAGAACAACGAGCTACGGCGAACCGCAGTCCCGACCGGACTGCGGTCCGCCGTAGTCCCGCCCGGCCGGGCGGGGGAGTTTGGGTTTGAGCGAGACGGTGCGGACGAGGCGCGGTGCTGCGCTGTTCGAGGCGCGGGCCTACCCGGCGGCGCTCGGCGCGGCGCTGGCCATGCCCTTCATCCTGATCCACGCGCGCGGCATCGGCGAGGGGCTGGTGGTGGCGCTCGCGGTGGGTTTCGTGCTGCGCTGCCTGATCCGCCGCGACTGGTCCGGCTTCCGGCGCCCCTGGGCGGTGCCGGCGCTGCTCTACTGGGCCTGGCTGGTGGTGGCGACGCTGCTTTCCGGCGCCGCCTGGCCGCGCCTGCTGGAGGCGCTGGCCTGGGGCCGCATCCCGCTTTCCGTGATGGCGCTGGCGCTCTGGGTGCTGCCGCCGGCCAGGGCGCGCCGGCTGCTGCTCTGGTCCACCGGCCTCGCCGCGAGCTGGATCGCGCTGGAGGTGTGGCTGGAGCTGCTCTTCGGGCGCGGCATCACCGGGCAGCGGCGCTGGCCGGCCGGGCAGTTGCCGGGACCCTTCACCCGGCCGCGCGCCGGCGGCTTCATGGTGCGGCTCATGTGGCCGCCGCTGCTGCACGCCGCCGCGACGCTGCTGGCGGGCGGGTTCTGGCGCCGCGTCGGCGGCTTCGCGCTGGTGGCGGGGGCGCTGGCGACGCTGGTCTTCATCGGCCAGCGCCTCGCCGTGGTGTACGGGCTGGCCGGGATGGGGCTGGCGATGCTGCTGCTGCCCGCGCTGCGCCTGCCGGCGCTGCTGGCGCTGGGGGCGGCGGCGCTGGCGCTGGCGCTGTCCTCGCTGGTGGCGCCGGACGCGTTCCACTACCTCGTGGTGCGCTTCGCCGAGCAGCTCGCGGGGTTCCCGGAAAGCCATTACGGCCGCATCCTCGGCCGCGCGCTGGAGATGGCGCGCCAGCACCCGCTGCTCGGGCTGGGCGAGGACAGCTTCCGCGACCATTGCGCCGACCCGCGCTACTTCCAAGGCTGGGGCCCGGGCGACGATGGCGGCGGCGCCGGCATCTGCGTGCAGCACCCGCACAACCCGTATCTGGAGGCGCTGGTGAATGCCGGCGTGCCGGGGCTGCTGCTGTTCGCCGCGGCCGCGCTCGCCTGGGTCCGGCCGCTGGCGCGCGGGCTGTGGCGTTCGCCACGCCCGGTGCGGATCGGGCTGCTGGTGGCGGCGCTGGTGCAGCTCTGGCCGCTGACCAGCAGCAGCGGCTTCACCGCCCTGCCGATCGCCGGGCTGTTCATCCTGCTGCTGGGCTGGGGCCTCGCGGAGGCGGAGGCCGGCGGGGCCGGGGCCTCGTAGGGCGCCTCGCCCCGGCCGGGGCCGGCGCGCGGTCCTCCCGCCATCTGTCGGGCGAGGCGGCACGGGCAGCCCCCGACCGGCCGGGCGTCACGCCCAGGTCAGCGGGTGCAGGCATCGTGCCCGCTAGAGCCGATCCAGCCTGACTGTATCAGGCCGGAACGGCTCTAGCCTTTGATTTTTCGCATTTTCTGAGCCGCTGAGCGAGGACGCTCAGCTTGAAAATGCTCTAGGCGCCAGCCGGCCGCGCGCGGCACGTGACGCGCGGGCCTTGCGCCGCTGGACCCGGCCGCCAAGCTGTGTACTCTATTTGTTCTTATAGCCATTCCCCGGAATCGACGACGAGGCACGCGACCCATGGCCAAGGAACGGACCCGCTTCGTCTGCCAGGGCTGCGGCGCCGCCTACCCGAAATGGCAGGGCAGGTGCGACGCCTGCGGCAACTGGGACACCATCGCCGAGGAGGCGCCGGAGGCCCGCCCCGCCGGGCCGACGCAGAAGGCCGCCGGCGGGCGGCGGCTGGAATTCGTCGGTCTCGAAGGCCGCGCCGCGCCGCCGCCGCGCATCCTGACCGGCATCGCCGAGCTGGACCGCGTGCTGGGCGGCGGGCTGGTGCCCGGCTCGGCGGTGCTGGTGGGGGGCGACCCCGGGATCGGCAAGTCCACCATCCTGCTGCAGGCGGCCTCGCGCATCGCGGCGGCGGGGCGGCGGGCGCTCTACGTCTCGGGCGAGGAGGCGGTGGACCAGGTGCGCATGCGGGCGCGCCGGCTCGGCCTCGCCGGCTCGCCGCTGGCGCTCGCCTCGGCCACCTCGATGCGCGACATCGGCGCCAGCCTGGAAGCCGAGGGCGAGGCGGCGCTCGCCGTGATCGACTCGATCCAGACCGTCTGGCTGGACACGCTCGACTCCGCCCCCGGCACCGTCTCGCAGGTGCGCGCCTGCGCCGCCGAGCTGATCCGCCTCGCCAAGTCGCGCGGCTTCGCGCTGGTGCTGGTCGGGCACGTGACCAAGGAGGGCACGCTGGCCGGGCCGCGCGTGCTGGAGCACATGGTCGACGCCACGCTCTACTTCGAGGGCGATCGCGGCCACCAGTTCCGCATCCTGCGCGCGGTGAAGAACCGCTTCGGCGCGACGGACGAGATCGGCGTGTTCGAGATGACCGAGCACGGGCTGGTGGAGGTCGCCAACCCCTCGGCGCTGTTCCTGGCCGAGCGACGCGGCAACGTCTCCGGCTCGGCGGTGTTCGCGGGGCTGGAGGGCACGCGCCCCGTGCTGGTGGAGGTGCAGGCGCTGCTGGCGCCGAGCCCGGGCGGCTCGCCGCGCCGGCAGGTGGTGGGCTGGGATTCCGGGCGCCTCGCCATGCTGATGGCGGTGCTGGAGGCGCGCTGCGGCGTCAGCCTCGGCCAGAACGACGTGTACCTGAACATCGCCGGCGGCCTGCGCATCGCCGAGCCGGCGGCGGACCTCGCCGTGGCGGCCGCCCTGGTCTCGGCCGCCACCGACCAGCCGACCGACGCGGATTCGGTGTTCTTCGGGGAGGTCGGGCTTTCCGGCGAGGTGCGGCAGGTGTCGCAGGCCGAGGCGCGGCTGCGCGAGGCGGCCAAGCTGGGCTTCGCCGCCGCCACCCTGCCGCGGCGCGTGGCGCGCGGCGGGCGCGGCAAGGCGGCGCCCGACGGGCTGCGGCTCAACGAGATCGGGCACTTGGCCGACCTCGTCGCGGGCTTCGCGGCGGCGACGGTGCGGCGGGAGCGGCCGCGCACCGGAAGCAGGCCGGCGACGATGGAAGCGGAATCTGATTAAATGCGTGTAATATTTGTTTGAACGACCGTCGCCCGCATTCCCGCTGCCGGTCCATTGAACCGGCGCGCTCGACGGCCATGTAGGGCGGGTCGAAAAGTGGAGAAATTTTAATGCTAGCCCGTTCCGCTCTGGCCGTCGCCGTCCTTGCCCTGACGGTTGCCGCCGCCGGCAGCGCCTCGGCCAATCTCGCCACCCGTGCGCAGGGCGGTGCCGGCCAGGGCGCCGGCTGCCCCGGCGCCGTCATGGAAGGCGGCGGCGAGAACCTCGTGATCCGCTACGCCCCCGGCAATTGCCGCCTCGCCGACAGCACCCGCGCGCCGGAGGCGCCGCGCGGCGTGCCGGTCGGGGCGCCGGCCTCCGGCCCGACCGGGTCGTCCGCCTTCGGCGGCTGATCCGGCGCGCCGTTCCCTCCTCCGCGTGGAGGGGCGCGGGAGGGGGACGGCGCGCCGACGCCCCGGGCGGACCCGCCCGGGGCGCTTGCCCCATGGGACCGCGATACCAGTGGCCCCATGGGGCAATGCCCTGTTCGCCGGCAGCCCCGGCCGACCATGTGCCGACCATGTCCGGACCGGTCATCCCGGGACGCCGGCCGCCGGGCCGGCCGCGGCGGCGCTGCCCTGACATGCAGCGGCAACATCGTCGGCGCGGGGCTTCGTCGATGACGCGGCGCACCGTCGCCGCTATATCCCGCGCACCATGACCTGGGTTGATGGGGCCGTCCTGGCCGTTCTCGCCGTCTCGGCGCTGCTAGCCTTCCTGCGCGGCTTCGTGTCCGAGGTGCTGGGGATCGGCGCCTGGGTCGGCGCGGCGCTGGCGGGCCTCGCCGCGCGCCCCTCGCTCCAGCCGCGCCTGGAGCCCTACATCGACCCGCCCTGGCTGGCCGGCGTCGTGGCCGGCGCCATCGTCTTCCTGGTGGTGCTGGTGGTGCTCAAGGTCATCATCAGCGTCGTTGCCGGGCTGGTGCAGGATTCGGTGCTTGGCGGCCCGGACCGGGCGCTCGGCCTGGTTTTCGGCATCGCGCGGGGTGCGCTGCTCGTGGTGGTGGCCTATATTGCGGCCGTGCATTTCATCCCCGCCACCGAACGCTGGCCCGAGGCGGTGCTGCAATCGCGCTCGCTGCCCCTGGCGGCGGATGGCGCGTCCTGGCTGGTCGCCCAGCTTCCCCCCGACATCCGCCCGCAGCTCGGCCTGCCGCCCGGCAGCGCCCCGGGCGCCCCGCCCGGCGGGCAGGCTCCCTCCGCGGACGACCTGTTCCGTCCCCCCGCCCGCAACCGGCTGTGAGTGCGCCCATGGTCACGACCCATCCCTGGTCCCCGGTCGAGGCTGCCACGGCCGGGGGACCGGACGACGACAAGTTCCACGAGGAATGCGGCGTCTTCGGCGTCTGGCAGTCGGTGGACGCCGCGGCGCTCACGGCGCTCGGCCTGCACGCGCTGCAGCACCGCGGCCAGGAGGCGGCGGGCATCGTCAGCCTCGACGAGGCCGGCATCTTCCACGCCCACAAGGGCCTCGGGCTGGTGGGCGAGAATTTCGGCAACGCCAAGGTGATGGCCGGCCTGCCCGGCCGCGCCTCGATCGGCCACAACCGCTACGCCACGACCGGCGAGACGGCGCTGCGCAACGTGCAGCCCCTCTACGCCGACTTCGAGTTCGGCGGCTTCGCCGTCGCGCACAACGGCAACCTGACCAACGCGCACCAGCTCCGCCGCGCCCTGGTCCGCCGCGGCTGCCTGTTCCAGAGCACCACCGATTCCGAGGTGTTCGTCCACCTCGTCGCGATCAGCCTCTACTCCACCGTGGTGGACCGCCTCATCGACGCGATCAAGCAGGTGCAGGGCGCCTACTCCCTCGTCGCGCTGCACAACGGCGCGCTGATCGGCGCGCGCGACCCGCTGGGCGTGCGCCCGCTGGTGCTGGGCCGGCTCGGCGCCGAGACCGGCCGCGCCGCCGGCGGCGGGGTGCTGACCAGCGAGACCTGCGCCCTCGACATCGTCGGCGCCGAGTTCGTGCGCGACGTGGAGCCGGGCGAGATCGTCGTGGTGGACGACCAGGGCGTGCGCTCGATCAAGCCCTTCGGCCGCCAGCCCAGCCGCTTCTGCATCTTCGAGTACATCTACTTCGCCCGCCCGGACTCCGTGGTCGAGGGCACGCCGGTCTACGAGACGCGCAAGCGCATCGGCGCGGAGCTCGCGCGCGAGAGCGGCGTCGCGGCCGACGTGATCGTGCCGGTGCCCGATTCCGGCGTCCCCGCCGCCATGGGCTACGCGACGGAGTCCGGCATCCCGTTCGAGCTCGGCATCATCCGCAACCACTATGTCGGCCGCACCTTCATCGAGCCGACCGACCAGATCCGCCACCTCGGCGTGAAGCTCAAGCACAGCGCCAACCGCGCGATGATCGAGGGCAAGCGGGTGATCCTGGTGGACGATTCCATCGTCCGCGGCACCACCAGCAAGAAGATCGTCGAGATGGTGCGCGCCGCCGGGGCCTCGGAGGTGCACATGCGCATCTCCTCCCCGCCCACCACCCACTCCTGCTACTACGGCATCGACACGCCCGAGCGCGGCAAGCTGATGGCTGCCCAGCACGACACCGCCGAGATGGCCCGGATCATCGGCGTGGACAGCCTGGCCTTCATCTCGCTCGACGGCCTGTACCGGGCGCTGGGCAAGCCGGCGCGCGACCCGCTGAAGCCCGCCTACTGCGACGCCTGCTTCACCGGCGACTACGCCATCCCGCTGACCGACCAGCAGGACAACAACGAGCGCCAGCTCTCCCTGCTGCACGCCGTCTCGTGAGCGTCGCGCCCCCGGCCGGCTCCCTGGCTACTCCCTTGGCCGCCCCCTTGGCCGCCCCCTTGGCCGGCAGAGTCGCGCTGGTCACCGGCGCCTCGCGCGGCCTCGGCGCCGCGGCGGCGGTCGAGTTGGCGCGTCTCGGCGCGCACTGCGTGCTGGTGGCGCGCACCCAGGGCGGGCTGGAGGAGACCGACGACGCCATCCGCCGGGCCCGCGCCGAGGCAGGCATCACCGAGGAGGGCGGCGCCACCCTGCTGCCGCTCGACCTCGTGCGCGAGGCGGAGCGGATCGACATGATCGGCCCCTCGGTGGTCGGACGCTTCGGGCGGCTCGACATCCTGGTGCATGCGGCGGGCGCGCTGCCGAGGCTGACACCGGTCGGGCATATCCAGCCGAAGGACTGGGCCGAGGCGATCGGCGTGAACCTTGCCGCCGCCTGGCGCCTGATCCGCGCCTGCGACCCGCCGCTGCGCGCCGCGCCGGCCGGCCGCGCCGTGTTCGTGACCGACGCCGTGGCGGCCGAGCCCGCCGCCTACTGGGGCCTGTACGGTGCCGGCAAGGCGGGGATGGAGCATCTGGCGCGCACCTGGGCGGCCGAGGTCGCCGGCAGCGGCCTGCGTGTCAACCTGTTCGCCCCCGGCCCGATGCGCACCCGCCTGCGCCGCGCCGCCTTCCCGGGCGACGACCCGGCCGCCCCGGTCGCCCCTGCCGAGCGGGCGGCGGCGCTGGCGGCGCTGTGCCTGCCGACGGAGACCCGGCACGGCGCGCTGGTGCGCTGACGCCGGCTTCCTCCCGCCGCCTCCCGGATCCGAGGGAGCGGCCCCCCTTCGAGACCCGGTGGCGCCCGGGACGGGCCGACTGAGCGCACGCGCCCGGTGGCCCGGAAGATGCGCCGGTTCAACTCGGAAAATGCGCCGGATCAAAGGCTAGAGCGGATCGCCGGCGGGCGGACACGCCCGGCGGCGTGGATCCGCGCCGAGAACAACGAGCGACAGCGAACCGCAGTCCCAACCGGACTGCGGTTCGCTGTAGCGCCGTTCCGGCCTGATACAGTCAGGCTGGATCGGCTCTAGGTCACGGTGAAGTAGCGGCTCTCGGCCACCACCTTGCCGTTGTCGTTGTTGTCGAGGATCTGCACGACGTGCCGCCCGGTGGTGAGCGGGCGGACGGACAGCACGCCCGAGGTGTTGCCGAGCAGCACGGCCGGGCCTTCCGGCGCCAGCTGGACCTTGCCGTCGGTGACGCCGCCCTTCTGGAGCTGCACGGTCAGGCTGCCGCGGGTGGCGTTCAGCACCTCGTAGGGGAAGGGAAGCTGGATGCCGACCCGGGCCGGCGGCACTTCCGCGAGCCAGCGCGAGGCGGGATTCCAGCCGCCGATGCGGCCGTGCACGATGGTGCCCACCGCCCGGTCGTCGCACCAGTAGCGCACCCAGTCGATCAGCAGGGTCTGCGGCAGCTTGGTGGCGGGGGTCGGATCGCCCGGGAAGGTGCCGCCGATCGCCATGTTGAGGATCAGGCTGCGGTAGATCTGGTTGTAGAGCCAGATGAACTGCGCCCCGATCACGCCGTGGCGGACGATGACGCCGTCGCAGGTGAACCAGATGTTGCCGTTGGCGTCCCACAGCCTGCCGTGGTTGTGGAACTTCCCGTCCGACAGGTCGGCGAGGCCGGTGAAGCCGCCGCCGCCCTGCTTCTCGCTGTAGTTCTGCGCGATCCCCTGTATCCAGCCCATGTTGGTGGCGTCGCGGATGACGTTGACCGACTCCACCATGTCGATCTCGTTGGAATTGTCGTAGCCCACCGGCATGTCCCAGAAGGCGGGCCACAGCCCCTGCGCCTCGGCCGGGGAGAGTCCGGTCGGCTGGCGCGCGCGCACCTCGAAGAAGCCGTGCAGCAGGCGCTGCTCGATCGAGGCACGGCGCGTGCAGATGTGGCCCGAATTGTAGGGCTTGCCGAGCGGGTTGGCGCCCGTCACGGAGGCGCGCGAGGCGGTGATGCCGAGCACGCTCGGCATCGGCAGCGAGAACGGGTCGACGCCGCGCCCGGGCTCGCCGTAGTACTGCTCCTCGCGGTTGATGACGTAGTAGTACTTGCCGGTGTTGTCGCCGCGGGCGTCGCGCTCCGTCATCCCCTTGACGACGCTCTGCCAGAGCGCGGGGCGGCCGTCGCGCGTCTGCTCGGCGAAGTCGACGTTGCCGAACAGCATCTCGTCGAAGTCGTCGGCGAAGCGCAGCTCGGTGCCGGCGAGCATCGCGTCGATCGAGGCCGGCCGCGTCTCGCGCCGGCCGATGCGCGCCAGCAGCGCCCGCTGCCGCGCCTGCAACTGGATCTCGTCGAGCGAAGGCACGTAGAGCTCGAAGGCGCGCAGATCCGCGTCGCAGGGGTTGCCGCCGGCCAGCCCCGCGAAGAAGTCCACCGCGCCCACGGAGAAGTCGGACCGCTCCCGGCTCATCCAGCCCTCGACGCCGAGGCTCGGGCCGTCGTCCAGCCGCATCCCGGCGGCGCGCTCGTCGGCGGGCATCTGCGCGGTCCAGACGTGCTCCTCCCCGGGGGTCACGTCCGGCGTCGGGGTGAGCTGCCCGAAATGCGAGCGGAAACGCAGGTTCAGCCCCGCCCGGCGCTCGCCCGCCGTCGCCAGCGCGAAGCTGCGCGTGCCGGGGGAGGGGTTGCTGTCCGGCGTGCCCACGTCCAGCAGCACCGCGTCGCCCGCCGCGCGCAGCCTGCCGGCGACCAGGATGGTGTAGTCGCGCGGCACCTTGCCGAGCAGGGCGAGCAGGGCGGGATCGACGCAGCGCATCGAGCTGCCGCGCACCCGCAGGTAGCGCACGCCGTCCACCGTGACCGGACGTGGCCCGGCCGTGCCCGGCCGCGCCGTGGCGACGCGCCCGCTCGCCGGGTCGGTGTAGCGGGTGATGCGGCCCTCGGCGTCGAGCGTGTTGCGGTCGCCGAGGCGGTCCGCGTCCCAGGCGAAGGCCGGCTTCGGGATCGGGACGGGCGCGTGCTCGATCCGCAGCGTGTGGCTGGCCGTGCCGAGGCGGCAGCCCTCCGGGTCCGACAGGGTGGTGACCAGCGTCGCCGCGGCGTCCTCCGCCGACAGGGTGCGGCCGATCAGCGCCCAGGACAGCACCTCGGGCGCCTCCGGCCCGATGGTCACGGTGCCGGCGCGCGCATCCACGGCGACGCCGCGCGTCAGGGCCAGGGACTGGAAGATCAGCGCCGGCGCCGGCTGGCGCAGGTCGGCGTCGGTGGCGCCGCCGCCGAGGCCGATGCGCAGCGTCGCCTTCCGGCCGGGCGCGATCGGCGCGCCGCTGCGGCGCAGCCAGAAATTCACCGCGCCGCGGTCGCGCAGCGTGTCGCTCTCGGCCGAGAGCGAGAAGGTGGTCGGCTCGGCCGGGCGGCCCTGACGCTGGCGCTGCCCCTGGCCCAGTGCCGGCCCGGCGCCGCCCGCGAGCAGCGTGGCATTGGTCAGGGCGAGCCAGGACCGCCGCGGAATGCCTGCCATGTGCTCTCCTTCGGTATGCCGGACGGGCGCCGGGCCAGGCCGGCGGCGCCCGATCGCCGCCCGATCGCCGCCCCCGGCCGGCTCCGTCGCCGCCGGGGACGAGGAGGCCACCCGGCCGCCGGCCGGTCAATGCCCGGCGCGGTCCGCCGGCCCGGCGCCGGGCCGACGGGGCAGGGGGGCCGGCGGAGGCGGCCTGCCTGGCAGCCGCCCCGCCGGGCCTGGAGCGTTCCCGGGTCTCTGGCGCCCTTCCGGGCCGATACGGGCGGGCCGGAACGGCCCCGGTCCTTTTGATCCGGCGCCCTTTCCGGACCACCGGGCGTGGACGCCCGGCTTGAAGAGGCCCTACCGCCCCGCCGGTCCCAGCGTCTCGCCCAGTTCCGTCAGGATCGCCGGGTCGTCGATGGTGGGCGGCACGTTGTAGCGGTCGCCATCCGCGATGGCGCGGATGGTGGCGCGCAGGATCTTGCCCGAGCGCGTCTTGGGCAGCCGCTCCACCACCCGCGCCTCGCGGAAGGCGGCCACCGGCCCGATGCGCTCGCGCACCAGCGCCACCAGCTCGCGCACGATCTCGCTCTCCGGCCGCGCCACGCCCGACTTCAGCACCACGAGGCCGAGCGGCGCCTGCCCCTTCAGCATGTCCTTCACGCCCACCACGGCGCATTCGGCGACGTCCGGGTGGCTCGCCAGCACCTCCTCCATCGCGCCGGTGGAGAGCCGGTGGCCGGCGACGTTGATGATGTCGTCGGTGCGGCTCATCACCCAGACGTAGCCTTCCGCGTCCACCATCCCGGCGTCGCTGGTGTTGTACCAGCCGGGGAAGGCTTCGAGGTACGCCGCGCGGAAACGGTCGTCGGCCTGCCAGAGCGTCGGCAGGCAGGAGGGCGGCAGCGGCAGGCGGATCGCCAGCGTGCCGATCTGCCCCGGCGCCACGGGCTGCCCCGCCTCGTCCAGCGCCGCGACGTGATAGCCCGGCGCCGGCTTGCCGCCCGAGCCGGGGCGCGACGGGAACAGGCCGAGGCCGCGGAAATTGCCGGTGATGGTCCAGCCCGTCTCGGTCTGCCACCAGTGGTCGATGACCGGCTTGCCGAGCAGCCGCTCCGCCCACACCGCCGTGTCCGGGTCGCAGCGCTCGCCGGCCAGGAACAGCGCGGCGAGGTTCGAGAGGTCGTACCGCGCCGGCAGCTCGCCGCGCGGGTCCTCCTTCTTGATCGCGCGCATCGCGGTCGGCGCCGTGAACAGCACGCGCGCCCGGTGGTCGGCGCAGACGCGCCAGAAGGTGCCGGCATCCGGCGTGCCCACGGGCTTGCCCTCGAACAGCACCGAGGTGCAGCCCGCCAGCAGCGGCGCGTAGACGATGTAGGAATGCCCGACCACCCAGCCCACGTCGGAGGCGGTGAACATCACCTCGCCGGGCGAGAGGCCGTAGACCATCGACATCGAGTGGTGCAGCGCGACGGCGTGCCCGCCCGTGTCGCGCACGATGCCCTTGGGCTTGCCGGTCGTGCCGGAGGTGTAGAGGATGTAGAGCGGATCGGTGGCCGCCACCGTCACGCAGGGGTGCGGCGCGGCCGCCGCCTCGGCCGCCAGGAAGTCGTGGTCGCGGCCCGGCACCAGCTCGGCCACGGCCTGCGGCCGCTGCAGGATCAGGCAGGCATCCGGCTTGTGCGGCGAAAGCTCGATCGCCGCGTCCAGCATCGGCTTGTAGGCGACGACGCGCCCCGGCTCCAGCCCGCAGGAGGCGGCCACCACGACGCGCGGCTTCGCGTCGGCGATGCGCGCCGCCAGCTCGGGCGCCGCGAAGCCGCCGAACACCACGGAATGCACGGCGCCGAGCCGCGCGCAGGCGAGCATCGCGACCGCCGCCTCCGGCACCATCGGCATGTAGACCACCACGCGGTCCCCGGCCCCGACGCCGAGCGCCGCCAGCGCCCCGGCGACCCGTTCCACGCGTGCGAGCAGCGCCGCGTAGGTGAGGGTGGTGCAGGTGCCGGTCATCGGGCTGTCGTGGATGATCGCCGCCTGCCCGCCGCGCCCGGCGGCGACGTGCCGGTCCAGCGCGTTGTGGCAGAGGCTCAGCCGCCCGTCCGGGAACCAGCGCCCGTAGGCGCCGAGTTCCGGCGCAAGGATCCGCGCCGGTTCGCGCTCCCAGTCGATGCCCCTCGCCGCCGCCGCCCAGTACGCCTCCGGGTCGCGCCGCCAGGCCGCATAGGCCGCGTCGTAACTCTCCGCCCCGCCGTCCATCGTTCCCTCCCCGCAAAGGCGGCAGGGTCGCCCGCCGGACCCGTGCGACGCAATCCCGGCCTGCCGCTGCCGGCGACGGTAGGCGCGGCCGGGCATGCGTCGCCCTCTGAAGCGCTTCAGCGCCGCGGGCCGCCCGCCGGGCCCCAATGGCGTCGTCGGCGGAGACGGATCGGGCCGCCGGCCATCGCCCCGCCTCCCGTTCCCCCGAAGGAGACCGAGCCATGTCCGCCACCCTCGCCGATTTCCCCGCCATGCGGTCCCGCCTGCGCCGTGCCGCCGTCGTCGCCGGCCTCACCGCCGCCGCGCTGTGCGGCCTGGCCGCCACGCAGTCCGCCGGCGCCGCCATGCCGGTGCCGGCCTCCGCCGCCCCCGCGGTGGGCGAGGCGCAGCCGGTGCAGTACTACGTCTACCGCTACTACGGGCCGCGCTACTACGTGTACCGCCCGCGCACCTACTACGTGCGCCCGCAGGTCTACGTGCCGCGGCCCTACTACCGCCCCTACGCCTACGCGTACCGGCCCTTCTATCCCTACTGAGCGGCGCCCCTGCCGAGCGACCTCTGGCCGGGCGCCCGGCCGGACGATCTCCCGGGCGCCCTGCGGTTCGATCTCCGGGGCGTCCTGCGGGACGCATTCTCCGCGGCGCCCTGCGGGCGACACGGGCGCGGCCCGCCGCGCGCGGGAACGCCCCGAGGCCCCGCCGCCCGTCGGAACGGGCCGCCGGCACGGGACCGGATCGGGCGTTGACACCCCCGGATCGAGGGCCTGTAAAGGCGTGGCAATGAAGGGCGTCGCAGCGCGCGCCACACACCGGGAACCGTCCGTTGGCCGCCTCGTCGCCGCGCCTGCCACGCCGTCACCTCGTCGCCGCCCTGTCCGCCACCCTGCCGGTGTCGCTGCTCGCCCGGGCGGCGCCGGCCCGGGAAGCCGCTGCCGGCTGCCCCGACTCCAACTGCGCCGCCTCCAATCGTGCCGACCCTGCCCGCCTCGACTCCGGCAGCGTCGACCGGAGCGCCCCCGGCGCCGCGCCCGACCGCGCCTGGCCCACGCGCCCCGTCACCCTGACCATCGGCTACGCCCCGGGCGGCCTCACCGACGTGATGGTGCGCCTGATCGCCGAGCGTCTGTCGCGCGAGCTCGGCCAGCCCGTCGTGGTGGAGAACCGCACCGGCGCCGCCACGGCGCTCGCCAACACCGCCGTCGCCAACGCCAGGCCGGACGGGCAGACCCTGCTGATCGGCACCAACAGCCTCGCCATCAACCTCGCGCTGACGCCCGGCGCCACGCCGCGCGATCCGCTGCGCGAGCTCGTGCCGGTCCGCGAGGTCTACCACACGCCCTTCCTGCTCCTCGTGCACCGCGACATCCCCGCCCGCACCCTGCCAGGGCTGATCGAGGCGGCGCGCCGCGCCCCGGACGCGATCGACTACGGCTCCTCCGGCTCCGGCTCGGTGAACCACCTGCTGACGGCGCTGCTGCTCCAGCGCGCCGGCGCGCGGATGAACCACGTCCCCTACCGGGGCGCCGCGCCGGCGCTGCTCGACCTGCGCGCCGGCCGCATCGGCGTGTTCTACGCCACGCCGCTGGACGCGCGGCCGCTGCTGGCCGAGGGCTCGGCGCGCGCCGTCGCCATCTCCTCGCCCGAGCGCCTCGATTCGCTGCCCGACGTGCCCTCCGTCGCCGAGACGCATCCCGGCTGCGAGGGCGTGCTGTGGCAGGGGCTGTTCGCGCCGCCCGGCACGCCGGCGCCGGTGCTGGCGCGGCTCGACGAGGCGGTGCGCTTGGTGCTCGCCCAGCCCGACCTCGCCGCGCGCGTCGCCTCGGAAGGCGTGGTGCTGATGCGCGGCGACGCGGACGCGCTGCGCGAGCGCCTGCGCGGCGACATCGCGCTCTGGGCGCGCGTGGTGCGCGACGCCGGCATCCAGCCCGGCTGAACCGAACGCATTTCCGACAACGGCAGCGAGGATCGAGGCATGAACGCGACGTCGGCAGGGCAGGCAACGGGCGGCGCCGATCCCGCGACGCGGCCGCTGGCAGGGGTGCGCGTCGTCGAGGTGGGCCAGGCGCTGGCCGGGCCGCTCGCCGGCGTCATCATGGCCAATCTCGGCGCCGACGTGATCAAGGTGGAGAAGCCGGACGGCGGCGACGACGCGCGCGCCTGGGGCCCGCCCTTCCACGGCGACACCTCGCTCTACTTCCACGGCCAGAACCGCGACAAGCGCTCGGTCACGCTCGACATCAAGGACCCCGGCGACGTCGAGCTGCTGCACAGGCTGTGCGAGGACGCCGACATCCTGATCCAGAACCTGCGCCCCGGCGTGGTGGAGGATCTCGGGATCGGGCCGGAGGCGATGCTCGCGCGCCACCCGCGCCTCGTCTACTGCTCGATCTGGGCCTTCGGCTACCAGGGGCCGATGCGCATGAAGCCGGGCTTCGACCCGCTGCTCCAGGCCTTCGGCGCGATGATGTCGCTCACCGGCCGGCCCGACGACCCGCCCACCTTCTGCGGCGCCTCGATCAACGACAAGGCGACCGGCCTGTTCACCGTGGTGGGCGCCCTGGCCGCGCTGCGCCACCGCGACCGCACCGGCCAGGGCAGCATCGTCGACACCTCGCTGCTGGAGATCGCCTCCTTCTGGGTGGAAGGCCAGATCAACGGCTACCTCGCCGACGGGGTGGTGCCGAAGCGCCACGGCACGGCGGCGGCCGTCATCACCCCCTACCAGTCCTTCGAGACGGCCGACCGTCCGATGGTGATCGCCGCCGCCAACAACCGCCACTTCGCGCGCCTGGCCGAGGTGATGGGCCACGCCGAATGGGCCGCCGACCCGCGCTTCGACACGCCGCGCCACCGCGTGCAGAACCGGCCGGCGCTGATCGCGCTGATGCGCCCCGTGCTGCTGACCAGGCCGCGCGCCGAGTGGATCGACGCGCTGGAGCGCGTCGGCGTGCCCTCGGCGCCCGTGAACGACGTGGCCGAGCTGGTGGCGAGCGAGCAGTTCAAGGCGGTGGAGATCGTCGAGACCCTGCCGGACAACGGGTTGAAGGTCATCGGCGTGCCGCTCTCCTTCAACCGGCAGCGGCCGCTCTCGAAGCGCGGCGCGCCGTCGCTCGGCGAGCACAACGAGGAGCTGCTGGGCCGGCCGGCGCCGAAGGCGGGCTGAGCCCCGGGCGGGGGGCCGCGTCCCCGCCGCCGCTCCCGGCGGCAGGGATGGGCGGCAGGAATGGGCGGAAGGGCCGGGGGCGGGCGGCGCTCAGTCCGCCGCCTCCTCCGACTTCCGGTTGGTGAACCGCGCGTTGCCGAGCCCCGTGCCGATGGTCAGCACGCCCCAGCGCCGCACGTCCCGCATGAAGGGCGCCTCGCTCAGCCCCTGCACCACGGCGTCGTTGTGCATCAGCGCCACCGTGTCGTGCCCGTCCATCTCCGGGATCGCCTCGCGCAGCGTCTCGCACAGGTTGAACCGGCTGCTCTCCCAGTTGCCGCCCGGCAGGTTCTGCCCGCCGCGCTCGATCGCGCCGTCCGCCCCGATCAGGCCGGGGCAGCCGATGCCGATGAAGGGCGCCAGCCGCAGCTTCTCCTTCGCCGCGTGCTTCATCAGCCCGCGCAGCATCTCCACCAGCCGCTCCACCGCCTCCGTGCGGCTCGGCCTGTCGTCGCGGTGCTTCCACAGCACCGCCTCCTCGACGCAGGCCGCGGCGAGGTCGGGCGACTTCTTCAGGTTCAGCTTGACGATGCCCGCGCGCATGTTGGTGCCGCCGATGTCCACGCCGAGGATCGCGCCGTGGCCGGCGAACAGCCAGCTCGGCGCCAGGTGCGCCGTGCCGATCAGCCCCGCCTCGTCCGGATGGTGGCGGATCGGCATCAGCGAGATGTCGTGCCCGCCCGCGCGCAGCAGCACGGCGGCGCGGCCGATCGCCAGCTCGCCGACGCGGCTGTCGCGCAGGCCGCCGCCCACCACGATCCGCTCCGTGCCGCGCCAGGACTTCAGCTTCAGCAGGCGCTGCGCGACGGTGACGAATTCCTGCGCGAATTCCTCGATCGCGCCGTGCACCAGCCCGGCCGCCTCGGGGGCGCCCTCCGCCAGCACCGCGTCGAGCTTCCTCTTGCTGATCTCGCGGCTATCCTCGTCACCGAGCGGGTCCTCGCCCAGCCTGCGCAGCTTCTCCCGCCACTCCTCCAGGATGGTGCGGAAGGCGCGGTTGCTGGCGCGGTCGCCGATGAAGCCCTCCTCGTCGCGCAGCTCGGCGTTGTAGTCGTCGATCGTGACCGGTGGCAGGCTGGCGGCGCCGTGCCGCAGCAACCCCGCCTCCGAGGCCGTCGCTTCCCTGTCCCGATCCGGCATCGCGTCGCTCCCGTTCCCGCGTGGCAACGCCGCAGCCGGTCCGTCGTTCGCCTCCCGCCGTCCCGGACCGCCGATCCGGGGCGTCTCAGCGGCGGCTGCCGCGCCGCGCCGGCGTCCGGCCGGTGGCGCCGGCCGGCTGCTGCGCCCGCCGCAGCTGCCGGGCGCAGTCGTCGTCGTCGCCGACGCCGAACTGGATGGTCGGCAGCAGCGCCAGCGGGGCCGCCAGGAGGCCGAGCCCGGCCGCGGCGCCCCCGCGCACGGCCGCCTCGGCGCCGGGCATGATGCTCGGGTCCTTGAATGTGCCGCCCAGCTCGATCGGGCCGGGCAGCGAGCCGACCGTGAAGTGCTTGGCGTCCGTCCGCAGCTCGTAGTTGATCCGCTCCTGGCCGAGATCGATGCTGCCGCGCCCGGTCAGCCGGTGGTCCTCGGTCTCCAGCAGCAGGGTGCGCGTCTGCAGCACGCCCCGCTGCAGCGCGAAATCCGCCACCATGCACTCGACCCGCGAGCGCGTCGGGATGCCGAGCGCCGAGAGGATGGCGCTGCCGAAGCGCAGGCCCGACAGGTCGAGCAGCAGCGAGGACAGGTCGCCGCCCGCCATGGTCATGGTGAGGCCGCCATTGCCGCGCCCGAGCATCTGGCCGAGCGAGTTGCCGGTCGTGTCGATCCGCGCCGTGCCGCTGATCGTCCCCGCGCCGCCGAACACGCCGGTCGCGCGCATCAGCCGGCCGACGTCGAGGCGGCGCAGCTGCACCTCGCCCTGGGTGCGGAACACGTCGTTCGCGCCCGGCTCCAGGCTGAAGGTGCCGGTCATCGCCCCCTGGCCGACCGAGAAGCTGACCGGGTGCACCCGGATCGCCCCGTCCACCAGGTCGAGGTTCGCCGCGATGTTGTCGAACGGCACGTTCTCGCCGCGTATGCTGGCCGCGCGGTACCGCAGGTGGACGTCGGCGGCGCGGAATTTCGGCAGGTTGATCGGCGTGTCCGGCAGCAGGCGCGGGCTCGCCTCGGCGCGCGCCACCTGCTGGCGCTGCTGCGCCGTCTGGCCCGGCGTCGTGACGCGTCCCGGCTCGCTGCCGATGAAGCCGCCGAGATCGGCGAGGTCGACGCGGTTGGAGCGCAGATCCGCCGTCACGTCCGGCCGCTCGCCCGCCGTGCTCACCGTGATGGTGCCGGCGAGGTCGCTGCTGCCGAGCCGCCCCTCGAAGTCGGTGAAGCGCACCCGTCCCTCGGCGTAGTCGAGCCGGCCGGCGATGCGGTAGGGCGGCGTCTTCGGGATCGGCACGCCGGTCAGCGGCAGCAGCAGCCCCATGTCGGGCCCGCTCAGCTCCAGCCGCAGCCTGGCGCCGCGGAAGGCGAGCGGGTCCTCCAGCGTGCCCTCCAGCGAGACCCGGGTCGGCCCGTTGGCGAGCTGCATCTGCACCGGCCAGGGCCTTTCCGCGTCGCGCAGCGAGAGCAGCGCCCCGCCGACCAGACGGCCGGTGATCGGCTGCGCCGCGTAGGTGCCGCGCGCCTCGGCGACGATCTGCGCCTCGCGGCCCGGCTCCTGCCGCGTGTTCATCGTCACGTTGAAATCGGAGCGCATGCCGGCCAGCGCCACGTGCGCCCGCCCGTCGTTGATGACGAGGTCGCCGATCTGCGGCCCCGGTGCCGGCTGCTGGCCGGCGGGTGCCGGCTCGGCCGGGGCGGAGGCGAAGGGGAAGGTGTAGTTGTTCCGGCCCTGCGCGTCCGCCAGCACCTCGAGGCGCGGCTTCTCGACCTCGATGCGCGGGATGACGATGCTGCGGTCGCGCCAGAACGCCATGACGTCGAGGCGCACCGTCAGCCGCTCCGCCTGCGCGAAGGGCGGCTCGGCGGGGAAGCCCTCGGGATTGTCCACCCGCACCCCGTCGGCGGAGACCTCGGTGACGCGCCCGGGGCTGACGTGCAGGTGCTGGATGTGCACGGGCCGGCCGAGCTGGGCCGAGGCCCGCGATTCGACGATCGGGATCAGCCAGTCCCAGCGGAACAGCAGCGCCAGCACCAGGAGTGCCAGCAGCGGTACGCCGACCCAGCCGAGCCAGCGTGGCAGGCGCGGTCCGGGCATCGTCCTCTCCCCGCCATGGCGGCCCGGCATGGCGCCGGTAGCCTTCGGGGATGTCTACGCCCCAGCATCGCCATGGTTCGCGCCGTCACCGGCGACGGTTCGCGCCGTCACCGGCGCGGTTCGCGCCGGCAGCGGCGACGGGGTGCCGGCCTCGGGCGCCGGGGCGGACCTCCCGCCTGCCGCGGGACGCCGCCCCGGAGGCGGCGCGGCACCGGGGAGGGCGGGACGGGGCGGCGCTCAGCGGCCCGGCTTGGTCGGCAGCGGCATGCCCTGCGATGGTCCCTGGGGTTGCCCCTGGGGCTGCCCCTGAAGCTGCCCCTGGGGCGGCGCGTAGGGCTGCGGCGCGCCGCCCGGCGCCCCGCCGGCCCGCAGCGCGCCGCTGATGCGGCTGACCATCGCGCGGTGGTCCTCCACCTGCCGGCCGTTCCAGGCGATGCTGATGGCCTGCCGCTGCGGGATGCAGGTCACGATGAAGAAGTCGCCCGCCTTGCCGGCGACCACCGCGTTCTCGTTGGGCCCGATCTCGTCGACGACGTAGCCGCCCTGGCGCAGCAGGCCGGCCACGGTCTGCAGACAGGTTCCGAGATCGGCGTTGGACGCGAACCAGAGCCACCCGGCGGCGCCCTGGTAGCCGCGCTGCTGCGCCTGCGCGGGAACGGCGGAGGCCCCGGCCAGCAGGGCGAGCAGCGCCAGCGCGATCCGGCAGGCGGCCACCCGTCCACCCGCCGGGCGGCCCCGCGCCCGGCTGCCCTCCGTCCCCCTGCCCATGGCTCCCGTGGCGGCCGGCGGCCTGGCACGCTCGGACATGCGGATCTCCCTGGCTTCCTGCTTCGCGTTCCGGCCGGTCCCGCCCTGCCGCGGCGGGGATGGCGGGCAGGGGTCAGCGCGGCGTGAGCGTCTCGGTGCCGATGGCGCCCAGGCCGGAGATGCTCCACTGCCCGGTCAGGATACCGTTCCCCTGCACCTGGTACAGCACCAGCCCGGCCCTGCCCTCCACCTGGTAGGCGGCGGCGAAGCTGCTGCCGTTGGACAGGCCGATCCCCTCGATCGGCTCGCCGCCGACCTGCCAGACCACGCGCCAGGCGCCGGTGCCGGTGGGCTGCATCACCAGCACGCCGCCATAGGCGCTGCCGTCCGGGTTGGTCCCGGTGACCTCGTAGCGGCCGGCCCGCTGCGCCTCGGCCTGGCCGGGCAGGCCGGCGAGCACGCCCAGGAAGGCGCCCAGCGCCGCGGCCGGAACGGCGGCGCCACGGCAGGCCCCGCGGAAGGCCCCGCGGAAGGCCCGGAAGAGGGCGGCGGATCGGCGGATCATCGTGCTTCCAGTCGGGCGCGGCCCGACGCCGGGCCGGGGGCGAAGGCCCGGGAGGAGGGTTGGCCGGCTCACTTCAGCGCCGCGACGCGCAGCGCGTTGGTGGTGCCGGGGGTGCCGAACGGCACCCCGGCGGTCACTACCACCTCGTCGCCCGAATTGGCGAAGCCTTCCGTCAGCGCCACGCGCTGCGCCTTGGTGACCATGTCGCTCATCGAGTGCGGCTCGCTCGCCACCAGCGGGTGCACGCCCCAGACCACCGCCATGCGCCGCGCCGTCTCGGCGCTGGCGGTCAGGCCGATGATCGGGCAGTCCGGCCGCTCGCGCGCCACGCGCAGCGTGGTGGAGCCGGTGGAGGTGAAGGTGCAGATCGCCTTGGCGTGGATGGTGCTGGCCACCTGCCGGGCGGCGGCGGCGATGGCGCCGGCGCTGGTCGGCTCCGGCGGGGGGCGGGAATTGTCGGTGAGCTGGCGCCAGCCGCCATCCTGCTCCACCCGGGCCACGATGCGGTCCATCATGTTCACCGCCTCGTAGGGGTACTGGCCGGCGGCGGTCTCGGCCGAGAGCATCACCGCGTCGGCGCCGTCGAACACCGCCGTCGCCACGTCCGAGGCCTCGGCGCGGGTCGGGCTCGGGGCGGTGATCATGCTCTCCAGCATCTGGGTCGCCACCACCACCGGCTTGCCGGCGGCGCGGGCGGCGCGGACGATCCGCTTCTGGATCAGCGGCACCTCCTCGGGCGGCAGCTCCACGCCGAGGTCGCCGCGCGCCACCATCACGCAGTCGGTCAGCGCCATGATCGCGTCGAGGTTCTCGACCGCCTGCGGCTTCTCCATCTTGACCATGATGAGCGCGCGCCCGGCCGCGATCTCGCGCGCCTCGGCCACGTCCTCGGGCCGCTGCACGAAGGAGAGGCCGATGTACTCGATGCCCTTCTCCAGCACGAAGGCGAGGTCGTCGCGGTCCTTCGCGGTCAGCGCCGGGATCGGCAGCACCACGTCGGGCACGTTGACGCCCTTGCGGTCCGAGAGCGGGCCGCCCACCACCACCTCGGTCTCCAGGTGGTCGTCGCGCCGGTGGGTCACGCGCAGGCGCAGCTTGCCGTCGTCGAGCAGCAGGGTGGTGCCGATGCCGGCGGCGGCGAGGATCTCGGGGTGGGGGAGCTGCACGCGCCGCGCGTCGCCCGGCGTCGGGTTGAGGTCGAGGCGGAAGGTCTGCCCGGTCTGCAGCGAGACTCGCCCGGCGGCGAAGCGGCCGACCCGCAGCTTCGGCCCCTGCACGTCGGCCAGGATGCCGATCGGCCGGCCGGTGCGCCGCTCCAGCTCGCGGATGGTGGCGATGCGGGCGGCATGGTCCTCGTGGCTGCCGTGGCTGAAATTCAGGCGGAACACGTCGGCGCCGGCATGGAACAGCTTGGCGATCACCTCGGCCGAGGCGGAGGCGGGGCCGAGCGTCGCGACGATCTTGGTCCGCCGTCGGCGGCGCAGGGGGATTCGGGCCATGCGGGGGACGACTCCGGAGGAGGCGGACTGGTCGGGGACGAACAGGTCGGGGCGCAGGCGCTCTGCCGGCACGTTGACGATGCGCGCGACAACCTCGACGCGGTCGTCGGGCACGCGCCGCCACTGCGATACGGCGGCCGTGCTGATGCCCAGCTCCGTGGCGATCCGCGTGGCGACGCCGCGGCGGGCGAGAAGCTCTTCGAGGATGGGATCGCGCATCCAGCCGACTTAGGAACAATAAGGTCTGCTGGAAAGGGCTTAATTGTTAAGAGAAAAAGATTGACGGCTGATGGCCGGGTGACGGAATGCCGCTCCCGCGCCCGATTCTGCCCGCGCACATCGACCGTGGCGGCCGGTGGCCACCCATGATGGATCGCGCAGACCGGCCGCTCCGACGACCGTAGATGCCACGTGGGGGGGCTCGCCATGTGGAGGGGTCTTGCCGTGGGGCTGTCCGCCCGGCGCCCGACGGCTCCTCCCGGATGCCGTCCCGCACCCGGCCCGACCGGGCGAGGCGGCATCGCGTGCCGGGTTGGCGGGCCGGCTGAAGCATTTTCGAGCTGGGTGTACTCACCCGGCGACTCGGAAAATGCGAAAAACCAAAAGGCTGGAGCCGTTCCGGCCTGATACGGTCAGGCCGGAACGCTCCAGAGCGCCGGGCGGAGACGGGTCGTGCTGCGCGTGCGCGGCACCCCGGTCCGCGCGCTCAGCCGTAACGGCGCAGGTGCAGCTCCTCCTGCTCACGGTAGGTCGCGCCATAGGCTGCCACGGCCCGCCGGTGGTTCGCGAGGGCGTCCGCGTCGAATTCGGCCCTGGGTGGGGAGACCGGCATGAAATTGCCGAAGCGGTCCTCACCGCGCACGAGGATGGCGGCGGTCCGATGCGCGCCCGTGGGACGGGCGGAAGCGGGGATGAAGTTGAGGCCGAGGCCGATCCGGCGATGGCCGGCGCTGTTCGGGCCGGAACGGTGCGGGCAGAGGCCGTGGTGCATCGAGAACTCCCCGGCCCGGAGCTGCATGGTGACGGGGTCGCTGTCGTCGAACGGCTCCGAGATGACCTGCCCCGCCCGGTTGACGCTGTTCTCCACGGCGTTGGCGATGTGCTGCATCTGTCGCGGCTCGCCGCGGTAGGAGACGGCATCCATGCAGCCGGCCGCGTGGCTGGCCTCGGTCAGCGCGACCCAGACGGTGATCTCCTCGACCGGCTCCAGCCCGTAATAGGTGGAATCCTGGTGCCACGCCGAAATCGTCGGCGAGTTCGGCTCCTTGATGAAGAAGGTGCTGGTCCAGATCATGAGGTCCGGGCCGAGCAGGTCCTCCACCTTGTCGAGGATGCGCGCATCGGTTGCCAGGCGCATGACCCAGGGCAGGAGGAGGTGCGGCATGGTGCGGTAGCTGAGATCCTTGGAGGCGTTCACCGGCGCGCCGAGCCACGCCTCGAACCGCGCCAGTCCGGCCAGGCAATCCTGCCGCTCGCCTTCCGTGAGGCAGGGGAAGGGGAACAGGAAACCGTCGCGGCGCCAGGCCGCCACCTGCTCCTTCGTCAACGCCTTCATCGCAGTCCTCCCTAATGCGTTTCTGTGATCGATAACATTTACCGTGGGTTGATGCAAGGGAGAATATTTTTTGCCGTTTGATGCCAGGATATTAGCTTGTGTTCTGGTGTGATATCGATCACTGATTCGCTGGCCCGCCGGATCGGCATCGGCGCCGCCCGGAACCGCCGCGACCGCCGCTCGCGCCGGCCGGCGCTCCCCAGGGACGGAAGCGCGCCGGCCGGGTGGCGGGCCGGGGCCGGCTCGGGCAGGACATGCGGCGCCGGAAGAAGGGAACGGCCCAGGCGGCCGGGATGTGCCCGGGACATGCCCGGGACATGCCGGGGACATGCCGGTGCCAAGGGTCCATCATCGTCCAGGAGGAACGTCACGATGCGCAGAAGGGGCTTCATCGCCGGCCTGCTCGCCGCGCCCTTGGTGGCGCGGGCGGAAACCTGGCCGGCGAAGCCGGTCCGGCTGGTCGTCGCCTGGCCGCCCGGCGGCACCACCGACATCCTCGCGCGCCAGATGCAGCCGCAGCTCAGCGCGGCCCTCGGCCAGCCGGTGGTGATCGACAACCGCGGCGGCGCTTCCGGCGTCATCGGCGCCACCGAGATCGCCCGCGCCGCGCCGAACGGCTACACCTTCGGCATGGTGACCAGCACGCTGATCTCGATGGCGCTGCTGCAACGGACCGCCTACCACCCGATCGACAGCTTCTCGCCGATCCTGCTGCACTCCCGCGCGGCCAACATGCTGGTGGTGCATCCGTCGCTGCCGGCGCACTCGGTGGCCGAATTCGTCGCGCTGGCGAAGAGCCGGCCCGGTGGGCTGTCCTTCGGCTCGGCCGGGATCGGCTCAGCGATGCACATCGCCGGCGAGATGTTCAAGCTGGCGACGGGAACCAGCCTGGTCCACGTCCCGTATCGCGGCGGCGGCCCCGCGGTGGCGGACCTCGTGGCGGGCTCCCTGCCGGCCGCGTTCGCGAATGCCAGCTCGGCGCTGCCTTTCATACGCCAGGGCGCGATCCGGGCGCTGGCGGTGACCTCGCCCGCCCGTGTCCCCTACCTCCCGGAGGTGCCGACGCTCGCCGAGAGCGGGCTGCCCGGCTTCGCGTCCGAGGAGTGGTTCGCCTGCATCGGTCCGGCCCAGATGCCTGCCGAGATCGCGGCGAGGTTGAACGGCGCCATGATGGAGATCCTGTCCGATGCCGCCGAGCGCGCCCGGCTGATCGAGATCGGGGCCGAGGTGGCAGGCGGCACGCCCGCCGAGTTCGGCCGCTTCCTGGCCGACGAGGTCGAGAAGACCGGCCGGGTTGTACGCGAGGCACGGCTGACCCTGGAATGAGCCGGGTCCCGATGCGGGACCCCGGTCGGGGCTGCGGCGGAGGCCGGCGGTCGGATGAGCCGATGCGGGGTTCCGGCCTGCTGCCCGTCGCCGCCATCCGTGGGGAATCGCGGGCGCACCCGGCCCCGGCGGTCGGGCGCCTCGCCCGTTCGCCGTCCGCGACGCTCAGGCAGTGCGCGGGCCGTGCTGCTCCAGCGCCATCGACAGGCCGGGGCCGTGCGCCATCTCCCGCTCCAGGCCGTCGGCCAGTGCCGCCAGGGTGATGTGGCCGAGCGCCTCCTGGAAGGCGTCCTCGGCATCGGCGAAGCGCGCCCGCAGCAGGCCGGGGATGGCCCGCCCGACCGCGCTCGCCCGGTTCGGGTGCGGGTGGATCGGGACGAGTGGCTGCGGCGAGGGATGAACGGCCTTCCACACGTCGCGCAGGGTGATGGCCTCGGCCGACCGCGCCAGCTCGGCGCCGCCCGGACCCCGGCGCACGCGGATCAGCCCGGCGCGGGCGAGCTGGGCGGCGATGCGGCGCACCACCACCGGGTTGGTGTTGACGCTGCCCGCCATCCGCACGCTCGTCGCCTGCCCGGGCGTCTCGGTGGCGACCAGCAGAAGGATGTGGACCGCGACTGCGAATCTCGTGGCGACCATGGCCGTTCGGGACGCGCGAGAGGGGGGCAAGGTTCCCGGCCGACGACGGACGGCCGGTAACTTGCGCGGCGGCTGCCATCGACGAGGTCTTTGGCCGATGCGGCGCCGCTCCCGCCGGTGCGGCTTGACGCCGCTTCCGCCGGGCGCGGATGCTGTCGGCGTGATTCCCGCCACCGCCCCCATCCTTTCCCCAGGCAGCTCCCCAGGCAGCTCCCCCGGCCTCCCCAGCATCCCCGAGCGCACCGCCGCCGTCTGCCGGGCCGCCATGCGCTTCTGCGCCCTGCGCCGCTGGGCGCCGGTCGCCGAGGTGCCGCTGCCCAACGGCCGCCGCGCCGACATCCTGGCGCTGCTGCCGGATGGCGGCTTCGCCGCGATCGAGGTGAAGTCCTGCGCCCGCGACTTCCTCTCGGACGGCAAGTGGCCGGAATACCGCGACTACGCCGACCGGCTCTACTTCGCCGTCGACCTCGACTTCCCGCAGCACCTGCTGCCCGAGGATGCCGGGCTGATCGTCGCCGACGGCCCGGAGGCGGCGCTGCTGCGCGAGGCCCCGGCGCACCCGCTCGCCCCGGCCCGGCGCCGTGCCTTGCTGCACCGCTACGCCGTGCTTGCCGCCTCACGCCTCGCCGCCCTGGCCGATCCCGCCGGCAGCGCCGAGCTGCGGGCGGCGCTGCGGGTGGAGTAGGGCGCGGCCACCCGCCCCGCCGCCCCGCTGCCACGGCCGCTTGGGGCTACCCCGGCCCGTTCCCCGATGGCCGCGCCCGGCCGGTCGGACCGGCTGTTCCGGACCGGCCGGCCGCCGACCGGCTCCCGGCCGGGCGG
>NZ_JALPRX010000220.1 GCF_023223525.1 Roseomonas acroporae
TCGACGGGGCGAGCGGCGAGGAGCGGCAGGCGGCGATCTTCGTCGCGGTGCTGGGGGCGTCGAGTTACACCTTCGCCTGCGCGGCCTGGGGCCAGGGGCTGGCGGAGTGGGTCGGCTGCCACGTCCGGGCATTCGAGCATCTCGGCGGGGTGACACGGCAACTGGTCAGCGACAACCTGCGCTCGGGCGTCAGCCGGGCCTGCTTTCACGAGCCGGCGGTGAACCGGACCTATGCCGAGATGGCGGCGCACTACGGCACTGCCGTGTTGCCGGCGCGGCCCTATAAGCCGCGCGACAAGGCCAAGGCAGAGGTCGGCGTGCAGGTGGTGCAGCGCTGGATCCTGGCCCGGCTGCGGCGGCAGCGGTTCTTCTCGCTGGCCGCGCTCAACGCGGCGATCGGGGCGTTGGTGGTGCAGCTCAACGACCGACCGATGCGCGGTCTGGGTACGACGCGGCGGGCCCTGTTCGAGGCGCTGGACCGCCCGGCGCTGCTGCCGCTGCCGGCGATGCCCTACGAGTACGCGGCCTGGAAACGCTGCCGGGTCGGGCTCGACTACCATGTCGAGATCGAGCGGCACCACTACTCGGTGCCGCACGCGCTGGTGCGCCAGGAGGTGGAGGCGCGGATCACCGCGGGCGTGGTGGAGATCTTCCATCATGGCCGGCGAGTGGCCAGCCATCCGCGCAGCCTGCGCCGGCAGCCGCCGAGTACGCTGGCCGAGCATATGCCGAGCGCGCACCGGCGCTACCGGGAATGGACCCCGGAGCGGCTGCGGCGCGAGGCGGGGGCGATCGGCGAGGACGCGGCGGCGCTGGTCGAGGTGATCCTGCGCACCCGGCCGCATCCCGAGCAGGGGTTCCGCTCCTGCATCGGCATCCTCGGCCTGGTGCCGCGCCATGGTGCCGAGCGCGTGGACGCCGCCTGTGCCCGGGCGCTGGCGCTCGGCACCCGCTCCTACACCTCGGTGGCGGCGATCCTGGCTAATCGCCGGGAGCGAGGCGTCGCTCCCGATGAGCGGCCGGCCTTGCCGGCGCACGAGAACATCCGTGGCCCCGGCTACTACCACTAGGGAGCGCGCCGATGCTGACCCATCCCACCGCCGAGCGCCTGCGCGCCCTCGGCCTGACCGCCATGGCCGAGGCCTTCCTCGAGCTGCAGAGCACCGCCGCGGCGGCCGAGCTGTCGCGCGAGGACTGGCTGGGGCTGCTGGTCGACCGCGAGGCGACGAGCCGCGACAACAAGCGCCTCACCCGCCGGCTGCGCGAGGCAAGGTTGCGCCAGGCGGCGGTGATCGAGGACACCGACTTCCGCAGCCCGCGCGGCCTCGACCGCGCGCTGTTCCTAAAGCTCGGCGGCTGCGGCTGGATCCGCGAGCACAGCCACGTGGTGATCAGCGGCCCGACCGGGGTGGGCAAGAGCTGGCTGGCCTGCGCGCTCGGGCAGAAGGCCTGCCGGGAGGGCTACTCCGTGCTCTACAAGCGTGCCCCGCGGCTGTTCGCCGATCTTGCCACCGCCCGCGGCGAGGGCCGGCTGCCACGGCTGCTGGCCGCCCTCGAGCGCGTCCGGCTGCTGATCATCGACGACTGGGGGCCGGAGCCGCTCACCGCCGAGCAGCGCCGCGACCTGCTCGAGATCGTCGATGACCGCGACGATCGCGGCTCGCTGCTCGTGACGAGTCAGCTGCCGCTGAACCGATGGCACGATCTGGTGGGCGATTTGACGATCGGGGATGCCATCATTGACCGCATCATCCACCGTGCCCATCGCCTCGAGCTCAAGGGTGCCAGCCTGCGCAAGCGAAAGGCAGTGCCGGAAGCCTTGACCACCGACCCGGCCGGGTGACAGATCTCAACCGCTGGCAGTACCGCTCCGCGACATCAATGGCCCGCTAGGCCGCGGGTGATCACGATCACCGGAATCGGTGATCAGGATCCACCGGAACAGCCGATCGCGATCACCGGAATACGCA
>NZ_JALPRX010000221.1 GCF_023223525.1 Roseomonas acroporae
CCGGGGGGCTTCGCCCCCGGCGGGGATCGCCAAGGGAGATTGGGGGGCGGCGCCCCTCGCCGGAGGGGTTCGGGGAGGGCGGAGCCCTCCCCGCCGGTTTATCGCACGCTGCGCCACGCTGCGCAGTCCCGCGCCCCGCTCGCACGCCTCCCCGCGCCGTTGCGTGGCACGCGGCGCGGCCGATCCCATATGCTGGGCACCGACCGACCTCGCCCGCCGGAACCCGTTCATGCTGCGTATCACCGAGATCAAGCTGCCGCTCGACCACCCCGAGCCGGCCCTGCGCGCCGCCGCGCTCGCCCGCCTCGGCATCCCCGCTGCCGACCTGCTCGACCTCAAGGTGGCGCGGCGCGGCTACGACGCGCGCCGCCGGTCGGCGATCGCCCTGATCTACACGGTGGACGTCTCCGTGCGGCGCGAGGCCGAACTGCTGCGCCGCCTCGCGCGGGACCCGCATATCGGCCCCGCCCCCGACACGCGCTACCGCTTCGTCGCCCGCGCGCCGGAGACGCTGGCCAGCCGCCCGGTGGTGATCGGCGCCGGCCCCTGCGGCCTGCTCGCCGCCCTCACCCTCGCGCAGATGGGCTTCCGCCCCATCGTCCTCGAACGCGGCAAGGTGGTGCGCGAGCGCACCAAGGACACCTGGGCGCTCTGGCGCCGCTCCGTCCTCACGCCGGAATCCAACGTGCAGTTCGGCGAGGGCGGCGCCGGCACCTTCTCCGACGGCAAGCTCTACAGCGGCATCAAGGACCCGCACCACCACGGCCGCAAGGTGCTGGAGGAGTTCGTCAAGGCCGGCGCGCCGGAGGAAATTCTCTTCGTCTCCAAGCCGCATATCGGCACCTTCCGGCTCGTCACCGTCGTGGAAGGCATCCGCGCGCAGATCGAGGCGCTGGGCGGCGAGTACCGCTTCGGCACGCGCGTCGAATCTCTCGACGTCGCGACCGCCCCGGACGGCACGCGCGCCGTGCGCGGCGTGCATCTCGCGGATGGCGAACACATCGCCACCGACCGCGTCGTCCTCGCCATCGGCCACAGCGCGCGCGACACCTTCGCCGCGCTGCTCGACGCGGGCGTGTTCGTCGAGGCCAAGCCCTTCTCCATCGGCTTCCGCATCGAGCACCCGCAGGGGCTGATCGACCGCGCCCGCTTCGGCGAGAGCGCCGGCCACCCGCTGCTGGGTGCTGCCGACTACAAGCTGGTCCATCACGGCGCCGGCGGCCGCTCGGTGTACAGCTTCTGCATGTGCCCCGGCGGCACGGTGGTCGCCGCCACCTCGGAGCCCGGCCGCGTCGTCACCAACGGCATGAGCCAGTACTCGCGCGCCGAGCGCAACGCGAATGCCGGCATCGTCGTCGGCATCACCCCCGCCGACTACCCGGGCGGGCCGCTGGCCGGCATCGACTTCCAGCGCCGCTGGGAATCCGCCGCCTTCGCGGCCGGCGGCGGCGACTACCGCGCCCCGGCGCAGCGCGTGGGCGACTTCCTGGCCGGCCGGCCCTCCACGGCGCTCGGCGAGGTGATCCCCTCCTACCGCCCCGGCGTCACGCCCACCGACCTCGCCACCACCCTGCCCGACTACGCCATCGCCGCGATCCGCGAGGCCCTGCCCGCCTTCGACCGCCAGATACGCGGCTTCGCCATGGCGGACGCGGTGCTGACCGGCGTCGAGACCCGCACCTCCTCGCCCATCCGCATCCGGCGCGGCGAGGACTGCCAGAGCGTCAACACGCGCGGCCTCTTCCCGGCCGGCGAGGGCGCGGGCTACGCGGGCGGCATCCTCTCGGCCGGCGTGGACGGCATCCGCGTCGCCGAAGCCGTCGCGCTGAGCGTCACGGGCGAGCGGATGCCGGCGGCGGCCTGAGGCAGCGGGGAAGGCGTTGCCTTCCCCGGACCCCATCCACCAGGGAAGGCGCCGCCTTCCCTGGAACCCATCCGCCAGGAGGGCGAGGCCCTCCTGGA
>NZ_JALPRX010000222.1 GCF_023223525.1 Roseomonas acroporae
CCAACGTGCTGCTCACCGACTACCGCCGCAACGGCGACGATGCCGCGTACAAGGCGTGGCTGCGCGAGCATGCCCAGGAGTTCGCCCGTCTGCACGACCGCATCGGGAAGGCCGTGCCCGCGACGCGGGCGGGGTTGGTCGCCCTGGCGCGCTACGCCCTGCGTGATCGCCGCGGCGGGGCCCCCGACGCCCCCGCCTATGCGGCGCTCCGCGGCTTCCTGGCGCTGGAGGACCGGACGTGACCCCGCGCTCCTTCCCCGCCGTGGCCGAGCTGGCCGGCGCCGTCCGCAAACGCCGCGCGTCACAGGCGCACATCGCGCGTGCGAAGCGCTCCTACGAGGAGGCGGTGACCTGGCCCGGCGACTGCGACGAGATGCCCGATCCGCGTGCCATCGCGCCGCTGCCGGTGGCGCGGGCCTACGCGCACGACATGCGACCGCTGCCGGAACTGCTCGCCGCCGGCTGGCGCTTCGTGCCGATCGCGAAGGTGGTCACTGCCTGGTTCGAGGGCGTGCGCGGCCTCACCTGGGGCCGGCGCAACTGGCTGGTGATCCCGCCGGAAAGCTGCACGGAGCCGGCCCGCGCCTTCAAGACGCGCGGCGAGGCGCAACGCTGGGCGACGGCACAGATCCGTGCGGCGTGGCAGCAGGCGGCAGGAGACGCGACATGAGCGCGATCCTCCCCCGCCGCGGCGCGCTGCGCGGTGCGGCCATGGCGCTGGCGGCGGCGCGTGCCGTCGCGGCACCGAGCGCCGATGCCGAACTGCTTCGGCTCGGTGCCGAGTTCGAGCGCCTTGCTGCCGCCGAACGGCGCGCCTGGGATCTGGCGGACGCGGCGGCGGGCACGGCCGGCGAGGCCGCCTGCGACGCTGCCGCCGAGGAAGCGCAGGCGCGGACCAGCATGGTGGTGCGGGCCATCGAGGGCCGCGCCGCTACCACAGCGGCTGGCATCCTGGTCAAGGCCCGTGCGCTGGCCTGGTGCGGCAGCTTCGAGGTACCGCCGGTCACGCCCGACATGGCGACCAACGAGCGCCTGACGATTGGCATCATCGGTGACGCGCTGCGGCTCCGGCCGCCGGTGACGCCGTGAGCACCCGCCAGCACCACGGGGAGGCGCGCCGCGACGGCGCGTCTCTCCCGCTCGAGCTGCGCCGCCTCGCCCCGGCGCTGTGCCAGCGCGCCCGCATCGAGGCCCTGGCTGCGTGGCTGATCGACCTGCTCGACCGCATGGATGGCGACGTGGAGGCCGAGCCGGACCACGACGGCGAGGAGGAGCCCGGCGAGGCGTGGGCGCAGCCGCCCGTGCTGTGCGTCGAGCTGGTGCCGGCGCGGCGGATCGCGCGGAGGGCGGCGGCATGAGCATGCACGCGCCCCACCGGCGCAGCGGCGGCATGCCTTCCACTCCCGGAAATCCGGGAGTGCCCACCACCGACGAGCGATTCCGAATCGTGGGTGCTGCTGGAATATCAACGTCTTGCAGCAAGCATCGGAATCACTCGTCGGCGGAGGCGGCGA
>NZ_JALPRX010000223.1 GCF_023223525.1 Roseomonas acroporae
GCATGCCTTCCACTCCCGGAAATCCGGGAGTGCCCACCACCGACGAGCGATTCCGAATCGTGGGTGCTGCTGGAATATCAACGTCTTGCAGCAAGCATCGGAATCACTCGTCGGCGGAGGCGGCGACCCCGGCGCAGTTACCCGGAAATCCCGGGTCACTGCCTGCGCCGGCAGTAGGGGCAGAGGATGCCCATACTGCCCCGCCGCCCACCACCGCCGGCGAACAGGCCGAGGCCGCGATCCGCGACCGCGCCCTGGCACTGGCCGTGATCCGACAGGCCATCGCCGACGCGACCGCGACGAAGCTC
>NZ_JALPRX010000224.1 GCF_023223525.1 Roseomonas acroporae
CGAAGCGCAGCACGAACTCGGCCTTGAAGTCGTCGCGGCCGACGAGGCCGGCGAGGATAGGGTCGAGGGCCAGGATCAGCAGGGCGTTGGAGAGGGTCGGCAGGACGCGCCGGTTGTCGTCCCGCATCAGCTCAAGGTGCAGGCGGGCGGTGTCGTCCAGCCGCGCCAGGTTCACGGCGGCGTCGATCCGCTCCGGCATGGGGCGCTGATGGTTCATGCGAACCGCGCCTCGACGGGCCGGGCGGCCCCGGCGGTCAGGCCGGAGCGGATGGTATCGCGCGCCTCGAGATCCTCGAGCCCGGCATGGCGGGCCGCGGCGTAGAGGGCGCCCACCACCTCATGCTCTCCGAGCAGCCCGGCGCCGAGCCAGCGGCCGACCGCGAAAGCCTGCTTGTTGAGGGTGGCGTTGCGGGTGCCGGATACGGCGCCGACCACCTCGACGCAGGCGCGGTCGAGGCGGCGCATGGCCTTGTCGGTGGTGGGGAGCATGGGACGAGGCGGCAACTTTGGCTCTGGCGGGGGCGCGCATGCCTCGAGCAACCAGCGCGGCGCCGGCGGGGCCGCCATCTCCCAAGGGGCGACGACCCACTTGTATGGCCTGCCGGTGTGGCGGTGGATGCTGGGCGCGATGGTCTGCACCACGCGATGGCTGCGCACGTCCAGGCCTGCGGCAGGCCAGCCGGTGCGGCTCCGGGTGGGGGCGTCATCGGTCCACCGGAACACCAGGGCGTAGCCGCCGCTGCCGCTGCGGCCGGTGGGTCGCTCCGGCAACGGGCCATGCTTCTCGATCAGGGATCGGAGCGCGGCGACGCCGTCGGCCGCGTGCCCGGCGGATGGCACATCCACGTCCAGCACCCACACGCGCGAGACAGGGCCGGTGGCGACGCACCAGTTGGCACGCGGATAGTCGTGCTGCCACCGCTCGATCGTGTCGAGGTCGTGCGTGGCGTCGCCGCGGTAGCCGGCCCAATAGCCCTTCCGGGTCTTTGGCGTCTGGGGCACGAGGCGCCAGCCGATGAGGGCGAGGCGCTCGAGGTCGGGATTGAGGCTCACCGGCGCCGCCCCCGCTTGTACTGGACGCGGTTGCCGAGGCGGCTGCGGAACAGGCGGCCTTGGTACTTCGTGGGAATGGCGAGGCCGGCATACTGCACCGGCTGAATGGTTGCGGTGCCGCTGGCACCTGGCGTACCCTGTCGGGAGCCGTCCATGGGGGTGATCTCTCCATGCTCGGATAGGCGCCCGATCCCCCTGCCAGGGGCTCGGGCGCTGTTCGTTTGGGGGATTCGCGGCGTCACTGGCGGATCTCCACCAGTCGCCGATAGAGCCGATGGACACGCCTGGCCCGGCGTACGCAGATGGCGTCGGGG
>NZ_JALPRX010000225.1 GCF_023223525.1 Roseomonas acroporae
GATTCGCGGCGTCACTGGCGGATCTCCACCAGTCGCCGATAGAGCCGATGGACACGCCTGGCCCGGCGTACGCAGATGGCGTCGGGGCCGGCGCGGAAGGCGGCGAGGCACACGGAGTAGGCGCGCGGCGTCAGGCGGTCGGTGAAGTCCGACAGCAGCGACGCGGCACATTCCCACCCCGTGCGGCGCATCAGCCCTGAACCTCGCCAGTACCCTTTTCGACGTACTGCACGACGCGCCGCACACCGACCGCGGCCAGCAGCGTTGGGCCGGGCTCGCGCCGCGCGGCCAGCACGTCGCAGAGGTATTGCTGACTGATGCCGACCTGCGCCGCGAAGGCCTTCTGGCTGCCGGCGGCGCGCACGGCGCTGCGCAGCCGGCCGGCGACGTCGAGCGGGTGGACGATGACGGGGATCAGGCTC
>NZ_JALPRX010000226.1 GCF_023223525.1 Roseomonas acroporae
GAGCGGATCTCCACGCGCCATTCGCCGCGGGCGCCATGCGTGTCATCCGCGTTGACCCACTCAACGGCCACAGGGCTCCAGGCGTACGGCAGACAGCCAATGGCCGTGACGCGTCGGCTGGAGTAGCCACGGCGGGGCACCCACACCTGCCCGACCCGCAGCTCCACGGGCCCGCTCACCGCCGCCCCTCCCGCATCCCGGCCGGCGGGGTGGGGATGACGACCACCTCGCCCACCTTACCCCCCTTTCCTATACCCCCCGTGTGTGTGTGGTAGGAGTTATAGGGAACGGTGGTCGAGGTGGCCGAGGTGGGAAAAACGGCTGATTTCCGCGCCTTTCCGCGTGACCACCTCTGCGGGCACAGGTGGTCATTTCGTGAGGTGGTCACGGGCGAGGTGGTCATTCCTGCCGAGGTCGTCATTCCTGCGCCTCCTTGATCCAGTAGCGGCTGCCGGCGGTGCGTTCGCGTTTCCAGCCCTCGCCCTTGAGGATCCCGGCGACGCGCATCTGCGCTGCCTTGTTCTGCTGGGCGATGGGGATCTCGAGGACGTGGCCGAGCAGTTCCGCGGTGGTGACGCGGCTTCGCCCGAGGATGGAGCCGCGCACCTTGTCGCCCCAGGCGTCCACGATCAGGCGGGCGGCCTGTTCGGTCGCGGCTCCCTGCTGCGCCGGCTCCTCGCTGAGCCACCACGCTTCGCCTGCCGCCTCACGGGCTGCCGCCTCGGCCCATAGCTGGTTTCGCCACTCGCGGATCCAGGGCACGTCGGCATGGCGACAGGCGAGTGGCCAGAACCG
>NZ_JALPRX010000227.1 GCF_023223525.1 Roseomonas acroporae
CCCCGCTGCCTCTCGGGCTGCCGCCTCGGCCCATAGCTGGTCGCGATGCTCGCGGATCCAGGGCACGTCGGCATGGCGACAGGCGAGTGGCCAGAACCGGCGGTTGCCGGTGGTGTCGCTCAGCCATTCCTCGGCGTTGGTGGTGCCTACAAGGATGCACTGCCTCGGCCGGTTGACGTAGGCCTTGCCGTAGGGCGGGCGGAAGCGGTCCACCTGGCGAGACATGAAGGCCTTCACCGTCTCGGCCTCGGCGCGAATG
>NZ_JALPRX010000228.1 GCF_023223525.1 Roseomonas acroporae
GAACCGGCGGTTGCCGGTGGTGTCGCTCAGCCATTCCTCGGCGTTGGTGGTGCCTACAAGGATGCACTGCCTCGGCCGGTTGACGTAGGCCTTGCCGTAGGGCGGGCGGAAGCGGTCCACCTGGCGAGACATGAAGGCCTTCACCGTCTCGGCCTCGGCGCGAATGAGCTGCTGAAGCTCGGCCAGCTCGAGGCACCAGACCCCGAGCAGACCCATGGCGGCGTCCTTCGATGCCAGATCCTCGGGCAAGCTGTCGGAGAACCAGTCGTCGCCGTAGAGGGCGCGGAGGGCGGTGGACTTGCCGAGGCCCTGGCCGCCCTCGAAGACGGGCGTGTGGTCGAACTTCACGCCCGGCTGGCGGATGCGCTTGACGCTGGCGATCAGCATCTTGGCGCCGGCGGCGGCGTGGTAGTCGTCGCCGGGGCAGCCGAAGCCGCGGTGCAGCCAGCCATCGACCCGAGGTACCCCGTCCCACACCAAGGATGCGAGCCAGTCCTCGACGGGATGGAACCGATGGCGCGCCGCCTCGGCCACCATGGCGTCCTCGACGGTCTGCTTGGTGAAGCGGTGCGTCCAGATGCGCTGCATGTGCGCCTGGACTAGCGCCAGGTCTTCCGGCCCCCAGGCTCGGGGGTAGGGGCCGGGCAAGGGCATGTCGCCGTCGCGGGCTGGGGGCGGTGCGAAGCGCAGCACGAACTCGGCCTTGAAGTCGTCGCGGCCGACGA
>NZ_JALPRX010000229.1 GCF_023223525.1 Roseomonas acroporae
CGAAGCGCAGCACGAACTCGGCCTTGAAGTCGTCGCGGCCGACGATGCCGGCCAGGATCGGGTCGAGGGCCAGGATGAGCAGGGCGTTGGAAAGGGCCGGCAGGACGCGCCGGTTGTCGTCCCGCATCAGCTCGAGGTGAAGGCGGGCGGTGTCGTCCAGCCGCGCCAGGTTCACGGCGGCGTCGATCCGCTCTGGAATGGGGCGCTGGTGGTTCATGCGAACCGCGCCTCGACCGGCCGGGCGGCGCCGGCGGTCAGGCCTGACCGGATGGTGTCCCGCGCCTCGAGGTCCTCGAGCCCAGCGTGGCGCGCTGCGGCGTAGAGGGCGCCGACCGCCTCATGCTCGCCCAGCAGACCGGCGCCGAGCCAGCGGCCGACCGCGAAGGCCTGCTTGTTGAGGGTGGCGTTGCGGGTGCCGGACACGGCGCCCACCACCTCGACGCAGGCGCGGTCGAGGCGGCGCATCGCCTTGTCGGTGGTGGGCAGCATGGGGCGCGGCGGCAGCTTGGGCTCTGGCGGTGGCGCGCAGGCCTCGAGCAACCACTTCGGGGCCGGCGGCGCAGCCATTTCCCAAGGGGCGATGGCCCACTTGTAGGGCTTGCCGGTGTGGCGATGGATGCTGGGCGCGATGGTCTGCACCACGCGATGGCTGCGCACGTCCAGGCCCGCGACGGGCCAACCGGTGCGGCTCCGGGTGGGGGCGTCGTCAGTCCAGCGGAAGACCAGGGCGTAGCCGCCGCTGCCGCTGCGGCCGGTTGGCCGATCGGGCAGGGGGCCGTGCTGCTCGATCAGGCGCCGAAGCGCGGCGATGCCATCGGCCGCGTGCCCAGCCGATGGCACGTCCACATCCAGCACCCACATGCGCGACGCCGGGCCGGTCTCGACGCACCAGTTGGCGTGGGGGTACTCGCGCTGCCACCGCTCGAGCGTATCGAGGTCGTGGGTGGCATCGTCGCGGTAGCCACGCCAGTAGCCCTTCCGGGTTTTGGGCGTCTGCGGCACGAGGCGCCAGCCGATGAGGGCGAGCCGCTCGAGATCGGGGTGGAGGCTCACCGGCGCTGCCTCCGCACCGGCTGGATGGTTGCGGTGCCGTTGGCACTTGGCGTACCCTGTCGGGAGCCGTCCATGGGGCTGATCTCTCCATGCTCGGATAGGCGCCCGATCCCCCTGCCAGGGGCTCGGGCGCTGTTCGTTTGGGGACTGCGCGGCATCACTGGCGGGGCTCCACCAGCCTGCCGTACAGCCGGTGGA